>NZ_JAKSYD010000296.1 GCF_022829605.1 Methylobacterium sp. E-065
TCGGTCCGGGGGAGTCGCCGTTCCTGCACTACGTGCGCGTCGGCCGCGCCGCCGGCCTGATGGGCTGCCCCGAGGATCTCGGGACGCTCCCGCCCCTGACCGCCCCCGATCCGCACGACTGGGACGGCCTGCCCCAGGCCCGGCCCATCGCGGACGCCCACGTGCTGGTCATCATGCCCGTCTACAAGGGACGCGCCGAGACCCTGCGCGCCCTCCACGCCTGCCTGTCCCAGCCCCAGGCCACCCCCTTCACCCTGCTCGCCGTCAACGACCGATCCCCCGAGCCGGAACTCACCCGCGACCTCGCGGCGCTCGCCGCCCGCGGCCTGTTCCACCTCGTCGAGAACGAGACCAACCTCGGCTTCGTCCGCTCGGTCAACCGCGCGCTGTCCCTGCGCCAGGGCCGCGCCGTCGTCCTGCTCAACTCCGACGCCCAGGTGTTCGGCGACTGGCTCGACCGCCTCGTCGCACACGCAGAACCCGCCGATCCGGCAGCCCCGCGCGTGGGCAGCGTCACGCCGCTGTCCAACAACGCCACGATCTGCTCCTACCCGCGCTTCAACGCCAACAACACCATGCCGCTCGAGATCGCCCCGCCCGAACTCGACCGCCTGGCCGCCGCGACCAACCCCGGCCGCAGCCTGCCCGTGCCCACCGGCGTCGGCTTCTGCATGGTCATGACCGCCCACGCCCTCGACACGGTGGGCGAGCTCGACGCCGAGGCCTTCGGCCGCGGCTACGGCGAGGAGAACGACTGGTGCCTGCGCGCCGAGAAGGCCGGCTTCCGCAACCTTCTCGCCGAGGACGTCTACGTCTACCACGCCGGCCAGATCTCGTTCGGCACCGAGGGCGGCGGCGGGGCCGGCGGCGCCTACGACGAGGGCCAGGCCGCGCTGCTGGCTAAGCACCCCGACTACCCGGCCCGCGTCGGCCAGTTCGTCCAGGCCGATCCCGGACGGCAGGGCCGGGCGCGGCTCGACCTGGAGCGGCTGGCCCGGCACGTCGCCGGCCGGGCGCTGCTGTTCGTCACCCACAGCTGGGGCGGGGGCATCCAGCGCCACCTCGACGACCTGATCGCCCAGGCCCGGGCCGAGGGCACCCCCGTGGTGCTGCTGCAGATCGACCGCACCCGCAACCTCGCGGTGCACGTCGCCTATCGCGGCGCCGCGTTCCTGTACCTGCCCAACCTCGACAGCCTGTACCTGCCGCGCGACGCGGACGAACTCGCCGGGTTCGTGGCCAGGCTGGCACCGCGTCTGATCCACGTACACTCGCTGGCGGGCCTGCGCTGGGCGGCGGCGCGGGCGATAATGGACGTGGTGGCGGGCTCGGGCCGCCCCTACGCCTGGACGCTGCACGATTACTCGCCGGTGTGCCACCGCAACCACCTGGTTCAGCCGGACGGGCGCTACTGCGGGCTGGCGGCGGTGGCGGAATGCCGGGGCTGCCTGGCGCGCGACGCGGACGGGTTCGAGGAGCCGGATCCGGGCGAGCGGCGGGCCACGTTCGGGCGGTTCCTGAGCGGGGCCGCGCGGGTGTTCGCGCCGTCCTCCGACACGGCGGGGCGGATCGGGCGCGTGTACCGGGATCTGGCGATCACGGTGCGGCCGCACGCGGAGCCGGAGCGGGCGGTGCGCACGACCGCGCGGCACCGGCCGGGGCGCGTCCGGCGTGTCGCCGTTCTAGGCGGCATCAGCATGCCCGAAGGCGGGCTGGTGCTGCAGGCCCTGGCCGCAGATGCGCGCGAGCGTGATCAGCCGTTGCTGTTCACAATCGCGGGCTACTGCGACCCGGCGCTGGAAGGCGGCCTTGAGCGCGCCGGCGTCACGCAGACCGGACGCTACGCCACCGACGATCCGACCCTCGATCGGGAGGCGCGGGCGGCCCTTCAGATCGCCGAGACCGGCCGACATTGGGAGGACGACGAGACCTTCGACCTGGTCACGCAGGTCTCGGCGGATCTGATCCTGCTCCCGGCGATCTGGCCGGAGACCTATTCCTACGCGCTGACGCTGGCGTTGCGCACCGGTCTGCCGGTGGCGGCCTTCGACCTCGGCGCCCCGGCCGACCGGCTGCGCGCCGATCCGGACGGCCATCTCCTGCCCTATGCCCTGGCCGACGACCCGTCCACCTGCAACGATCGCCTGCTGGCCATCCCGCTCCCGGGCCGGGTCCGCACCATCATCGAGGCCACCACATACGCCGATCTGATGCGCGACTATTACGGTCCCTTGGCCTGACGCTGCCATCAAGCCCGGCGCACCCGTCCAACCTACTTTGGCCTATTTTATGGTGGAGTCAGGCCCGGAAACGCAGAGGTCGCGCCGATGTTCGCTGTCCCGACGGCTCAAACGCAGAAAAGCCCAATCGAGTCCTATCTCCATGTCTTGTACGCGCTGATCCTGCGCGACATCCGCACGCGCTTTGGGGCCTCGCTCTGGGGTTACGGCGTGATCGTGCTCTGGCCGTGCGTGCACGTCTTCGTGCTGATCGCGATCTACACGTTCCAAAAATTGCCGGCACCGCTGGGAGACGAGCGAGCGCTGTTCTTCGCCACTGGCGCAGTTCCGGTCTTGGTCTTCCAGTACATCTCCCGTGAGGTGATGAAGTCTGTTATGATCAATCGACCGTTGACCTATTACCCCCAGGTCAAAATGTTCGATTTGATTTTCTCGCGAATTCTCGTCGAAATCGTCACCGGGTTCCTTGCTCTTTTGGTCGTTAGTTCCGTGCTGACGGCCATCGGCGTTAATCTTATTCCGTCCCAGCCGCTGACGGCTGTCACTGGGTATCTGGCAGCCATCATCCTCGGCATCGGTGTTGGAACGATCAACGTCGCAATCATCGGCTTTTTCCCCGGATGGATGATCGGATATGCTCTCTTCAGCATCATTCTGTACATTTCAAGCGGAGTAATGTTCCTGCCGAGCTATATGCCCGAGCAGCTCTATTATTGGATGAAGTTCAATCCAGCCATGCAATTGGCGGAGTGGGTGCGGTCAGCTTATTATCCGTATGCTGGAATACAGGTTGATTATCTGTACGTCGTTATGTTCGGCCTGACATCCGTAAGCATCGGCCTGTTCCTAATCAAGCACGTCGTCAGCAAGATGCAGGCCTGATCCAGCGACAGAATCCTCGACCCCAGACATCAGGAGCCGCATCGGTTCGCACCGCGATCGGATGCGGCTCCTGATCTTCGTTCTGACCCGCGCTCCCGCGCCGACCTGGCTCGCGGAACCAGTCCGGACCGTGTTGCCAAGCCGCCGGGGCACGACGTAAGGGGTCGGTCGGCAATCGATACTGGCCACTGCCCGAACTGCTTCCGCCCGGGGTCAGAGCGTTCCCATGACGACACGTGCGGCACACGCCGTTGACACGAAATACATCCGCCAGATTCAACACCAGCAGATCGAACTGGCGCTTGTCCGGGCCGAGCGCGATGCAGCTTTGCTGGAGCGCGACATGGCCCGGGCACGATCGAACGCCGCGGCGACGCTCCTGGATGCCATACTCGAGAGCCTAAGGCCCTATGGGTTCGGCCGAAAGCGCTTCCTGGCCAGGATCCGCAGGGCCGCACGCCTGATCCCCAATCAGGGTCCCGAGTCGATCCAGCACACCCTCCTGCACGAGGGCTCGAACCGTGTCCTGGGCCGCGGGACCTTACGGGCTACGCCAACCGGCAACACTTGACGACCGCGATCGAACCGCCCGCCCAACCGATCCCGTTTACGAGGTGGATCAGCGTACGATGGATGTGGAACTCCTGACGGTGTTCAACGCCGTGATCAACCTGAGAGACAATCTCGATGTCCGGCCGCATATTCTGACCTCGGAACTCGATTTTCTGTCCTTCGCCACCCGCATGGCGCCCTATTCCAACGCGCAGCTCCTGCAGGATCTCTGGGTTCTCCATGAGCTGCGGGAGAAGCGAAACGGCTACTTCGTCGAGTTCGGCGCCTGCGACGGCATCAGCCTCAGCAATACACTTCTCCTCGAGAAAACCTTCGGCTGGCAGGGCGTTCTAGCGGAGCCGGCAAGGGCTTGGCACGCGGCGCTGTACAAGAACCGTGACTGCTACATCAGCGATCAATGCGTCTACAAGACTGACGGGATCGAGGTCCTGTTCAACGAGGTCGATATCGGTGAATTGTCCGGTGTCGACGACTTCGTTGCCGGCGATTTCCACGCGGATTTTCGCCAGGAAGCGAAGCAATATCCCGTCTCGACAATCTCCCTGAATCGGCTTCTGCGGGAAGCGCGGGCGCCGAGGCGGATCGATTACCTGAGCCTCGATGTCGAAGGGGGCGAATTCGACGTCCTGCAGAGCTTCGATTTCGCGGCCCACGACGTCGCCCTCATCAGCGTCGAGCACAATTTCGCGGACAGTCGGTCGAAGATCTATGACCTCGTGACGAATTTGGGCTATCGGCGGCGCTTCAAGCAGCTTTCATTGTTCGACGATTGGTACGTGCGCCCCGATCTCGTGGCCTCCCAGGACTCGTAGAGGCCCCATGTCCGCGCAAGCCGCGATCGAAATTCTCGATTCTCTCTTCGACATCTTCATGCAGATGGGCGGGGGCATTGCCCTCGACCTGCATTGGCTGGCGATCTCCAAGCGCCTGCAGCAGGCTCGCGCGGAAGCCCACTGGTCCGCGGACCTCGATTTCGTCGCCGTGCGCCTGAAGGCTCAGGCCGCCTTCTATGTGACGAATTATCGCCCGAACGAGGGTCCGGAACCGATCCGTCCCGCCGATGCGGCCAGGCTCGAAAAGGTGGTGCACCAGTATTCGATTCTCCGTGCGCACCTTGAGCAGCAGGTGAGGGCGCAGTGACGGCACCACGCGGCGACGCTCGGCCCTATCCGGCACCACGCGGCGCTCACCCGCGCTCCTAGGTCCGCCAGGGCGGCGTCATGCGCAAGGCCCGTTATCCGACCCCCCCGCCAACTCAGCGTCGTAACGCTGGCTGACATACTGCGCGAGATTCCAATCGTCCTTCGAAGGCCGGAACACGAAGCGCTCCGACATCTCCGTCAGCACGAGGTCGGGCTTCACCTGCGCGATGTGATCGTAATCGAGCTGCGTACTCCAGATGAAGTGCACCTCGCGGAACGTCTCGGCCAGCATGATCGTCAGGCCGATCGGAGCGAAGTTGGCGTAGCTGTCGCCGAACAGCATGACGCGCCGGGGGTCGGTGGCCCGCCCGTTCCGATAGATCACGTGCGCCCCCGTATGGAGCGTTCCCGACAGGCCGCGCCGCTCCCTGTGTTCGACGATCGGGCTCGCATACACACGGACCGCATCCCGCTGCAGATCGTGCAGCATCGTCCCCTCGTACCGCGGGGGGTGGAAGGCCATCCCCAAATCGCCCGCCCAGCCCGCGTGATAGGTGGCGGGCCGCTCCTCGAAATCGCGCACCGGCTCGGCGCCGATCGCCCGGCAGATCTCGCGATACGCCAGCAGACGGCCGGCAAACGACAGGTGACTGTCTGTCCGATAGAAGAGATTCTGAATGTCCCGCTGCTGTCGCATGGGTGCGATCAGATCGATCAGTGTCGCCCGCCATCGCAGGTTCCGACGGACATAGTTGACGAGGTTCAGGCGCCGGAGCGGAAACAGTGTGTAGTAGGCGTCCTCATGCAGCAGCCGAAAGGCGGGCGACAACCGCCAGTCGATGCGCAAACCGTCCAGCAGATGATCGTAGATCGTGATCTTCTCCGGCATCAGGATATGCTTGTAGGGGATGCCGAGCGCCCGCAAGCGTCGCTCGCGCTGGGCCACGACCAACCGCCAGTGGATCAGCAGAAACTGCGCTTCCGGCGACCGCACATATTGCGAGCTGACGTTGTTGGTCCCCTGCAGCAGGAAAAGCCAATCCCGCTTTCCGATATGGACCTCGACGGACGTCGCCATGAACCCAAGCTTGCTCAAGATCGAACCGGGACCCGCAACCCGAACGGCGTCTTCGTCGTCCAGGCGCCTTGAGACCGGCTCCGTGACCACGCATCGAACGACAGCGCCATCGGCCACCGCGTGAGCCGAGGCGTCGGCGCGGCTCCACGCTCCTCTAGAACCGTTCCCGATCGCGTTGCAATCGGAACGGTTTCGGACCCTTGCGGTGACCCGCCCGCCTGCGCCGAGCCGGCATCCATCCCGGCGCAGCCGCGTGGCGGCCGGTCAGCAGATCCCGCGGCGGCACGGGTGCCTTTTGCGCTCGACTTGGCGAAGTGGTAGGGCCGCAGAGCCTGGAGGGGGCCGAGGAACGACGGCTCCGCTCGGGAGCGTCCCCGACGCTTCGAACGGATTGCGCCAAGACGGATCGCGCCCCAGAAACGATTTAGAGCCTCACCGTGCGTTTCTTCATCGATCACGACGACGGCCATTCGATCCGAGGCTGGATCGTTCCGGACAATCAGCTCGCAATCAGTCGCGTCGTCGTGTCCGTCGCGGGGCGGCGCGTCGCGGAGGTCGCAGCGAGCCATGTCGACGCGACGTTTCGGAACAACGGCTGGCACGCGACCGGTCAGTGCATCTTCATCGTGACCGAGGCCGAGGTGCCGGGCCTCGCGGCGCTGGAACAGCTCGAGCTCTATGACGCGGACACCAACGTGCTGGTGCATCGGCGCATTCCGGCCGACGGAAAGATCCAGTGCCGCACCTGCCTAATCAACACCGGCATCGAACCGGAGTCGGTCCTGCAGAGCGCCATGTTCCCCCATTATGCGCGCAGCTACTTCGGCATGCACCGCATGTCTGACGAGATCCTGACCAGCATCTTCCTGAACCCGGTGCGCTCCCTCCTCCTGTCGGGTTCCCTCGTCATCCCGCGCTACGAGAATTACCTGACCCCGGACCTGATGGTCACGGCACTCCTGGTGCAGGACCCGCACCTCGAAATGGCGACCCGCATGCACTGGCTGCAGGCGCGGGCCGACGATGCCGCCGATCCTGCGCGCAGCTGGCGCCTCGGCGCGCTGGCCGAAGCCGCAGCCTTCATCAAGGATTACGATCTGACCGACACGAAGAGCCTCAAGCGCTTCTTCCGCATGATGCCGGAATCGGCCTACCGCCTGCTGTACAATCCCCTGACCCGCCAGTTGGGGACCCGCATGCCGGAGGATCGGCTGCACCCGGGCAATTCGATCGCGGCGATCGAGGTCCTGTCGCGGGTCGGCATCGTCGGGCACAAGACCCGCTTCCAGGCCTTTGCGCGCACGCTGTTCGACCAGCTCTACATCAATGCCCCGCTCCCGGTGCTGCCGGAGCCACCCGCCGCGGTGCGCGACCTCGCGCAGCAGCTGCGGAGCCTTCGCCCGGTGGAAGAGATGCTGGTGTTCGACGCCGCCATCTCCGATGCCGTCAAGGATATCGTCGACAAGCATTGGAACGCGTAGACAGGCAATCCACCCCCGCATCCGCACTCTCGACGAGGCAGCACTCTGCTGCTTCGTAGACCTCAGCGTTGGAGCGGGGCATTGAGATCGTCTGGATTTCACGGCATCAGTCGCTTGAGCCCGACCCAATCCGAGCCTTTGGAATCGCCGTGAGCAGCCTGAAATTCGGAACCAGCGGCCTGCGCGGGCTCGTGACGGATCTCGTCGGCGGGCCGAGCTATGCCTACGCCTCCGCGTTCTTCCGGTCGGTCCCCGCGGGCGACGACCGCCGCGCGGTGGTAATCGGGCGCGACCTGCGCGACAGCAGCGCGGGCATCGCCGCGACGGTTGCGAGCGCCGCGGCGGCGGCGGGGTTCACGGCGATCGATTGCGGCGCGCTGCCGACGCCCGCGCTCGCCCTCGAGGCGATGCGGCGCGGCGCCTGCGCCGTCATGGTCACGGGCAGCCACATCCCGGAGGACCGCAACGGCCTTAAGTTCTACCGGCCCGAGGGCGAGATCACCAAGGCCGACGAGATTGCGATCCTGGCGGCGCTTGAGGGTATCACTGCGGTCGGTGCGGTGCCGGATGCCCCGCCGGCCACGCCCGAACCCGACGCTGTCGGGCGCTACCACCAGCGCTACGGCGCGGCCTTCGCGCCCGACATCCTGCAGGGCCTGCGCGTTGCGGTCTACCAGCAGAGCTCCGTCGCCCGCGACCTGCTGACCGACCTGCTCGCCGGGTTCGGTGCGGCGGTGACGCCGATCGGCCGGTCCGACACCTTCGTGCCGATCGACACCGAGGCCCACCGCCCGGAGGATGTCGCGTTCATCGCCGAGGTGATGGCGTCGGGCACCTACGACGCCCTCGTGACCACCGATGGCGACGCCGACCGGCCCCTGATCGCCGACGGGACAGGGCGGATCCTGCGTGGGGACGTGCTCGGGCTGATCACGGCGCGGTTCCTCGGGGCCGATACGGTGGTGGTTCCGGTCACGGCGGGCTCCGCCCTCGAACAGGCTGGCGGCTTCCGGCAGGTCCTGCGCACCCGGGTGGGCTCGCCCTTCGTCATCGCCGGCATGGAGCAGGCGAAGGCCGCCGGGGCCGAGATCGTGGTCGGGTTCGAGGCCAATGGCGGCTTCCTGCTGGGATCGGATATCACCCGCGACGGCCGAACCCTGCCCGCCCTGCCGACCCGGGACGCGATGCTGCCGATCCTGGCCACCCTCGCGGCGGCTCGTGCAGCCGGCACGTCCCT
Source organism: Methylobacterium sp. E-065 (assembly GCF_022829605.1). GTDB lineage: Bacteria > Pseudomonadota > Alphaproteobacteria > Rhizobiales > Beijerinckiaceae > Methylobacterium. Next base: position 8,634 of record NZ_JAKSYD010000296.1, read on the forward strand.
GGCGGACCTCGTGACGTCGCTCGATGCCGGTGAGATGGCGAGCGACCGGCTCCCCAATACGCCCTCGGAGCGGAGCGCGGCCTTCCTGGGACGACTCGGCGACGCCGGCTTTCGCGCCGCCTTCCTGAAGCCGATCGGCGTGCCGCAGGACGTCGACCAGCAGGACGGGGTGCGGATCGGGCTCGACGGCGGACGCGCGATCCATTTCCGAGCCTCAGGGAACGCCCCGGAGTTGCGCTGTTACGCCGAGGCGAAATCGGCGCGTGAGGCCCAGGACCTCGTCCGGTGGGGGCTCGGAGCCGCCGCCGCCGCCATTAAGGAATAGGCCTGGCGATCCGCCGGTCCACGTCGTGGCTTCCTGAGAGTTCAGCTTCGGTTCCAGGTCGTGCCGAGCCTGCGCCATGCTTACGCGACCAACGCGATCGCATCGATCTATGCGCCGTCGCGCCTGCGCACCGATCGACGGATGGTACGACCTGAAGGCGGCTCGTGCTCCCACGGCGTCGGGATCGGAGTGGAGGCCGGGACGTAGATGATGCGGCGTCCATCCTCGATCCGCTCCTTAGCCCCAGCTGGTACCGACGCGGCAAGCTCAGCCGTGGCGGCTTGCACGTCTGGTGCCTGCCGGGTGCGCGTCTCCCCCCGAATACTCTCTCGGCTCCGCCGAGCCGGCGGACGCACGCGTCGCAGCCAATTCGTGAGGTAGTGCAGCGCGTAGCTCGTGGCGTCGACCTGATCATCATGACGCCCGTTTGGGAAAGCCAGGAGCTCAGCCTCATAAACGCCAAGCCATGGTGCTTCAGCGGGCAGGTACACCCGTCCTTCCTCAAAGCGCGCCGATTGCGCTTCGCAGCGTGCCACTTTGTCGAGGCGCGCGGGCAACAGGATCGGACGCAATGGGCTCGTGCGGCGGAGATCCTGCAGCAGCGCGTGCCCCAGTGCGGTCCTTTCAATCAGCGTGACGTCCGCGTTCCAACGTTCATGCAGTCTCAGCACGGCACGCCGCAATTGATGGAATTCGACGCGCTGCCGGACTGCGTCGAGCAGGTAGAAGTCCTGATCGCGCACGCCCCATACTAAGCCTACCGACCAATCGCTCGTCTCCCCGAGCGTGGAGGCGGTGTCCCAGGATACGACGACCCGATCGAAGGTGACCGGCCGCTCGCGATAATGCCTCAGCCATTCGCGCCGGATCAGGTTGCCGCCGGCCGGCACCGGCGTCTGCTGGTACTGGGCCTCGAAGGTTCGAGATCCGAGTTCGCGCCGCAGTCCTTCGAGCAGGTCACGAGGCTCGCGGTCGGGCTGGAGGGCCTCGCCGCAGCGGCGGCGATGCACGTGGTCCGGCCGGCTAGAAAGCGGAAACACACCATCCTCGACGGCGATGGCCGGCAAATGTACGACCTCCCAGTCCTCGCGGGCCCGCTCGACCAGATGACCGCACAAGTCGGCCTCGTGCAAGCGCTGCATGACGAGTACGATCGCCCCGCGACGCTTATTGTTCAGGCGAGAGACCAGCGTCCCCTCGTAGTACTCGATCGCCCGGCGCCGATCAGCCTCTGAGGTGGCGCTGGAGGCTTTCATCGGGTCGTCGAGGATAATGACGTCGGCGCCGCGTCCGGTCAGCGCACCGCCGAGACCGAAGGCCAAGCGACCGCCCCTAAGCGTCGTCACGAGTTCGGTATCACGCTGACGACGTGCGACGAGCTCGCAGCGTGGGAACAGCTCGCGGTACCAGTCGCTCTCCATGATATGGCGGGTGTCGATCGCGTGCTTTCGCGCCAGATCGGAGGCATAAGATGCGCACAGTATCCGCTTCGTCGGGTCGCGGCCTAGGAGCCAAGCCGTGAAGGCGACCGAGACGGTGATCGACTTCATCGAACGCGGCGGCACGTTGATGATCAGCCGGCGCACCTCGCCGTCGGCGATCCGCCCCAACTGCCAAGCGAGGTGGTCGAGATGCCAGCTATGGCAGTACGGCGTCCCAGGCTCGAGCGCGTGGAAGGTCTTTTGCGCGAAGGCGGCGAGGTGCTGACGCATTAACGCGCGAAGGAGGCGCTGTTGGTCACTCACCGCCTTCGCTCCTATCCTAACCACATGGACTTGCATCGCGCTCGTCGGCATCGAGCACACTGGGCCAATGGTTGCGCAAGATTGCCTCGTCCTCGGTCGTAGTCTCCTCGCTCGTGCGAAGCGTGGCCTCCTCGACGGCCAAGCGTAGGACGAGATCGAAGACGTCCTTCATGGCCCTGAGGTCACCCTTCAAGGCGAGCTCAGCTTGCTTTTTCAGGAGCGCGACGAGGCGAGGGACGCGCCGCTCGCGACCACCCTCGACGATCTTGATGGTTTCCTCCAGCCACTGCGCTGCGACCAGCGCGCGGACCGTCGACTTGTTAAGGCTGCCTTTCGGTCTTCCCGCCGGATTGCCGCTCTGGCCTTTGCGGTATCGGCTATGCTTTGGCGGCTGCTTGTAGCCGACCCGCTCTTTATCCCCGGCGGCATTCGAGGAGGGGTTCGCCTGACCAAAATCGCCAGCCTGCCCTTCATCATCGTCATAAGGCATAGAAAGCTCCAGCGAAGCGCCATGCCTTCCGGTTCGAGGAAGGCACGGGGTTACGCCGGAATGCCGCCCCACGCGAAACGAGGGCGTAAGCACCGCACGATTACGGGCTTGTTTTCCCGACCAATTTTTAGTTGTTAAAACACATCACAAGGATATGCTTCATAACAATTTAGCACATCTGATCCGCACGTCAACTCAATTCATAAGTAATTTCATCTATCCCGCCGCACATTCAGAAGCATTTAGGCGGAATAAGACCGCGCGCTTACCCGGATCATCACTGGGTCAGAGCTCATATTTACATCAGCGGCGAATGGGGTCGGCCGGTCAGGTGATGGCCGGTTGAGTTACTATGAGGCTGGGGGGCGCAACCGTTCCCTCACCCGGGGGCGGACGGCTGCGGCCGCGCCCGATGGTCTGAGCGAGGGCGAACGACCCGTCAGTGCATCCTGCCGTTCCTCGGCAAGGCGGCGCTCGGTCAGCTGCGTCAGGGTCAATCCGGTCTCGACATGCACCGCCTCTCGGGCCGAGACCTCCTGGTAGCGGCGCATCGCGATCTGCGCGTAGCGCGGCTCATACTCTACCGCTCGCACACGCCGGCCGACCTGCTCGCCAGCCAGGATCGTCGTACCCGACCCCGCGAAGCTGTCGAGCACCAGCCCCTCACGTCGGCTGACGTCTTTGAGCGCATCGGCCACGAGTTGAACCGGCTTGATAGTTGGGTGTGCGCTGAGATCCGCCATACGGCCCGACCGGAAGCCGTTGCCGCCGGGATAGGTCCACACGTTCGAGCGGTTGCGTCCAAACCGGCCCATCTGGACGTTGTCGCGATGGGGGCCCTGCCCAACCCGAAATACGCCGATCAACTCGTGCTGGTTGCGGTAGAGGCCGCCCTGGCCCGCGTTGGTCTTCACCCAGGTGATCAAGTTGAGATAAGCGCAGTAGACGCGCTCCCCAGCCTCGATAAGGTCGCGCACGTGCTTCCAATCTATACAGACGAAGTGTACCGCCCCAGGCTCTGAGACCCGGGCAGCGTTGCCGAGCGCCGCCTCCAAGAAGGCGACGAACTCGACCCTGTTCATCTCGCCTGACGCGAAGGCGAACTCAGGGTGGCGGGTTTGACCGCGACCGCCGGTCGACCGCATCGGCACATTATAGGGAGGATCGGTGAACGCGACCTCCGCTTTCTCTCCGGCCATGAGCTGGTCGAGGAGCTCGGCATCGCGCGCATCGCCGATGGCGAGTCGATGCGGGCCAAGGGCGAAGATGTCGCCCCGCCGCAGGCAGGACTCGGCCTCCGCGAGGGCCAGATCGATCGCGTAGTCGATCGCGCCGCCCTCCTCCTCGTAGTCGATCACGAGCGCGTCGATCTCGGCGACCTCGAAGCCGGTATCGCTGAGGGTGATCCCAGCCTCCTCGAAGAGCAGGGTCAGCTCTGGGATTTGGCCAGCCAAAGCCTTGCGATCGAGGCGGGCATCCAAGCCGATTCGGTTGTCGCTCAGCAGAAAGGAGCGCTTCTGAGCCTCCGATAGGTTAAAGATCTGAACCACCGGCATGCTGGCGAGCCCGAGCGACTTGGCCGCCACGAAGCGGGCGTGACCTGCAAGGATGACGTAGCGCTCGTCGATGATGGCCGGCGCCAGCTGCCCGGCGACCTCAATGGCACGGCTCAGCTTCTTGACCTGCCGCAACGAGTGCATCTGCACGCGGTGCGGGTTCTCGACCAAGGTTGTCAGCAGAGCCAGCCCGTATCGCCCTTCGAGCCCGGGCCCAACGCCCACGCGCGGTGCCTCGTCCAGGCTGATCGCGTTGGTAGAATTTGAGGAAGAGGAAAAATCTGCCGTCGTACCGGTAAGGGAAACGCGGTGTTTCGTAGCCATAACAACCTCCAAAGCTAACACAGCGATGGAGACCGGAGCCAAATAGGGAGACTATGGAGACCGACAGCATGCGCAATCACCAGTTACCGACTGATCCTAGGGGATCTATCAGGGCAAACTGACGCTGCTCAAGGCGGAAACGCCCTATGCTGCTTCATCTATGATGGCTGCGGGCTGCCGGTCGCCCACCCGAGGACCGGTCCCGTAAGCCATGGCGGGTCTAACGCGACAAGCGCCACAGCGGCGTCTACATGCCGCATCATTTCTACAAACGCAACCCAGAAGATAACGCCTGACTGTATTTACATGTGAGGCGCATAGGCCGTGCCTGTCGGGTGGATCGTTCTGGCAGGCTGGGAGCAGCGATCGGTTGAAGCTACTCCTAGCAAGGGGGTGGGCGCCGCGAAATTTGAGTCACACAGCTACCTACTCGCCGCCTCTATCCAACCGCTCGCCCGTGTCGCGGCGGATCACGCCCCCGCCGATCAGTCGCTTGAATGGGCTGGCCTTACCGCCTGGCAGCGGTCGACGATGCCCGCGTGTCGGTCACGGACGCGCCGCACTCGCGCGATCACGCTCACATCCACCACAGTCTTTACCGCGTGACAGGGCCGACACAGCACCTGGCAGTTCTCGAAGGCGACATTCTCTGCCAGAGCTGCCGGGACGATATGATCGTAGTGGAACCGCCCAACCTGAAGCATGCACGGACAACGGCTGCCATCTGTGAGCAGACCTTCGCAGCGCCCGTCCGCTCGGGCCAGGGCGGCCCGCTGCACAGCCTTGCTGAACTCCCGCCGGACCATCATACCGCTCCTGAAGCGGTTTGGTTCATCACGCCGCCCAAGTCGACCGCGACCGCGCAGCGCTCGGGTGCGGTCTCAGCCAACCGGTAGGCATGCAGTTCGTGCGCGCCAAGCTTGGCGCAGGCAGCGAGCCAGCCGAGGAAGCCTGGATCACCCGCCTCGCAGGCGCGAGCAGCGATGATCGAGGCTTGACCTCGCTCATCCCTGGCTACAGCGAGCGTGACGGCTCCGATATCGGCGACCAGATCTGGGGTGTCCAGCGGTTGGACCACGACGACGTAGCGTCGACTCGAATGCCCACGCCAGACGCTCATGGCGAGGGCCGGTGCGCCGCGCACGCCCGCGCTTGAGCGCAGGCGCTCCTCACGCACAGCGCTGCGGATGCCGCGATCAGCTTTAAGCTCGCGCAGGGCTGCAGCCCAGGAAATGCTGCGGTTCGACATCGCCGCTCTCACTTTGCGAGAGAGTGAGACAGCGAACAGCACACAGCTGACGCCCCGCGCCCCGATGGCGTGCGTGAACTCTCGCGAGGAGGCGAGGGGAGGGTACGGATCTGGTCTGATCTATCGGTGTGCATGCGCGCGCGCCTTGAGCTCGCGGCGGGATCAGCCCCGCCACTGCCCTGGCCCCGCACCCGGCTTAATCAGCCTGCGGGACGACGCATTCGCTATACCTAAAGGCGCCTAACGCCCTCCTCAATCAGAGGGCGTCGATCGGAGAAACTTAATCAATCCCGATTTCCTAAAGAACGTCACTTTCTGTCCGCAACTGATTTCAGAATTGATGGTTTCGAACTTCCACATTTTTACCATAGTATTATTTAATGATATCTGTCAACTAATGCAAAGATAGGGATATTCACAGCTGTCATATCGATCACTCAGATGGCTGCAATTTGGTAGCGATGCCGGCGTTTCGTCCGCGTAAGTCACGATTGCTTCGCGCCACGACAAACAAGCTCCAAATTCGAAACGAGTCCAGTCCAATGATTCCGTTGCAGCGAGATTATCAGCTCCAAAAGCCACTTTGGGCACAAGCCACTCGTTCAGCCGGGCCTTTTAAGCCAACCGACCATGACACCGCTCTGTGTGAGGCGATTGCCCCTCGGTCCCGCGAACTTCCTTGTATTTTTCCCTGGTGCAGGGATTCGGAGGAGCGCACTCACTCAGCCGCTCTCCTGCCCATGAAGGCAGATGCGCTGCTGGCCTCAGATCGCCCGCCAGATCCGTTTGCGCACACCGGAGCCTGCCCTCCGTCATCGCCGGCATGGAGCAGGCGAAGGCTGATGGGGCGGCGACCAACGCCGGGTTCGAGGCGAAGGGCGGACTCCCGCTCGGATCAAACGCGACACGATGAGGAACTACGGCCAGCGCGGCCATCAGCGACGGGACGCTGGCGGCGGCTCAGGGCGCGCGCCCTCCGGAGCTATCCCCCACCGCCGCACCAGCCTCGCTCGACCGATAGACCCGTTTGAGAAACGCGATGAACGCCCGCGTCTTGGCTGGAACGAAGGCGCGGCTCGGATAGACAGCGAAGATACCCGCCGAGGCCGCGGCCGCGTAGGCTGGCAGCACCACCTCCAATGAACCATCGCGCAGCTCCGCGTGGACGTCCCAGGTGGAGCGCAGAGCGATTCCGAGGCCGCCGATCACCGCCTCCCGCACCACCTCGTTGGAATGGGTCCGCAAGGGGCCGGACGCGCCAACCGTGCAGGGCCCCTCGGGCCCGACCAGCCGCCAGGGATTCTGGTTCTCCGTGGCGAGGCAGACATGCCCGCGCACGTCGTCGAGGGTCTCGGGCCGTCCGGCGGCGTCGAGGTAGCTCGGCCGCGCGCACAGGACCCGCCGCACCGGGGCGAGGCGCACCGCCGTCAGCCCGGAACTCTGCAGCGCGCCGACCCGGATCGCGAGATCGTAGCCGCGCTCTACGATGGATTCGAAATCGTCGCTCAGCTCGAGGTTGAGCACGAGGTTGGGGTGGAGGGCGAAGAAGGCCTGCAGGTGCGGGACGATGTGCAGCCGCCCGAAGGAGCTCGGAGCCGTCACCCGCAGCGTCCCCCGGGCTCGGGTCGCGTCCTGCGATACGAGGCTCTCGGCTTCAGCAATGGCATCCACGATCGGGGCGATACGCTGGAAGAATGCCTCGCCGGCATCGGTCGGGGCGACGCGGCGGGTGGTGCGGTGCAATAGGCGAACGGCGAGCCGCTCCTCCAGCCGCTTCAGACGCTTCGACACCAGCGCCACCGACAGGCCAAGTTCCGAGCCTGCCTGGGTCAGGCTGCCGGTCCGGACCACCCGGGCGAAGATCTCTAAATCGCTCTGATCGTGCATTCTCAACGCTGCGGAAAGAATCAAATCCGTTTTGCTGCCTTTTTCGCGGGTTCCAAGAAGTCTATCCCAAAAACCTCAAAAAATTTTAGCCGCCGCTCGATTTTTTCTGACGGCCGGCACCCCTTGCTCGCCCCTAGCCCAGGAGACAGCCATGTCGAAGCTCGTCGTCGCTGAGGACCTCCGCACCTTCCTGGCCGAGGAGGCGCTGCCAGGAACGGGGATCTCGGCCGAAGCCTTCTGGTCGGGGTTCGAGGCCATCGTGCGCGATCTCGCGCCGCGCAACCGCGCGTTGCTCGACCGGCGCGACGGCCTTCAGGCCGACATCGATTCCTGGCACCGCGACCATCGCGGCCAGCCGCACGACCCGGCCGCCTACGCGGCCTACCTGACCCGGATCGGCTATCTCCAGCCGGAACCCGGCGCCGTCCGCGTGACCACCGAGAACGTGGACGCCGAGATCGCGGAGATCGCCGGCCCGCAGCTCGTGGTGCCGATCTCGAACGCCCGCTACGCGCTCAACGCCGCCAACGCCCGCTGGGGCAGCCTCTACGACGCCCTCTACGGCACCGACGCGATCCCGCAGGACGGCGACCTCGCCTCCGGCCAAGGCTTCAACCCGGGCCGCGGCGCCGCCGTGGTGGCCAAGACCAAGGCGCTCCTCGACGCGACCGCGCCGCTCAGCGTCGGCTCCTGGGCGGATGCCGTCGGCTTCTCCGTGACGGGCGGGCGGCTGGCCGTCGACCTGGGTGCGGGCCGCAGTGCCGGCCTGACCGGCTCGGCCGCCTTCGCGGGCTTCACCGGCGACGCCGCGGCGCCGACCGCGCTGCTGCTGCGCCATAACGGCCTGCATATCGAGATCGTCATCGACCGGACGAGCCCGATCGGCCGCACCGACCCGGCCGGCATCGCCGACGTAGTACTGGAATCCGCCCTCTCGACCATCATGGACATGGAGGATTCGGTCGCCGCGGTGGATTCAGCCGACAAGGTCGCGGTCTACCGGAGCTGGCTCGGCCTGATGCGCGGCGACCTCGTCGCCAGCCTGTCCAAGGGCGGCCGCACCGTCGAGCGCCGGCTCGCGGAAGACCGGACCTACACGGCTCCCGAGGGCGGTAGCTTCACCCTGCCGGGCCGCGCGCTGATGCTGGTCCGGCATGTCGGCCACCACATGTATACCGACGCCGTCACCCTCGACGGCGCCGAGATCCCCGAGACGATCCTCGACGCGGCGGTGACCGCGCTGATCGCCCGGCACGACCGCGATGGCGCCCGGCGCAACAGCCGGACCGGCTCGGCCTACATGGTCAAGCCGAAGCTGCACGGGCCGGAGGAGGTCGCCTTCGCGGTGGAGCTGTTCGGCCGGGTCGAGGCGCTTGTCGGGCTCGCGCCGCGGACGCTCAAGATCGGCGTGATGGACGAGGAGCGGCGCACGACGCTCAACCTCAAGGCGGCGATCGCGGCGGCCTCCGACCGGCTGTTCTTCATCAACACCGGCTTCCTCGACCGGACCGGCGACGAGATCCACACCTCCCTGGAGGCCGGGCCGGTGGTCCGCAAGGATGCCATGAAGGCGACCGCCTGGATCCAGGCCTACGAAGACGGCAACGTCGATGCCGGCCTCGCCTGCGGCCTGCCGGGCCACGCCCAGATCGGCAAGGGCATGTGGGCCGCCCCCGACCGGATGGCCGCGATGCTCGATGCCAAGGGCGCCCATCCGGAGGCCGGCGCCAACACCGCCTGGGTGCCATCGCCGACCGCCGCGACGCTGCACGCGCTGCACTACCATCAGGTCGATGTCCGCGCCCGTCAGGCGGACCTTGCCGGCCGGGTGCCCGCGACCCGGGCCGCCATGCTGACCCTGCCGCTGGCCGAGGGTCCGTTCACGCCGGAGGCGGTGCGGGAGGAACTCGACAACAACTGCCAGGGGATCCTGGGCTACGTGGTCCGCTGGATCGACCAGGGTGTCGGCTGCTCGAAGGTGCCCGACATCCACGAGGTCGGCCTGATGGAGGACCGCGCCACCCTGCGGATCTCCAGCCAGCACATCGCCAATTGGCTGCGCCACGGGATCGTCGACCGCGATCGGGTCGAGGAAGCGCTCCGGCGGATGGCGGGCGTGGTCGATCGCCAGAACACCGGCGATCCGGCCTACCGGCCGATGGCCCCGGGCTTCGACGGGCCGGCCTTCCGGGCCGCGCAGGCCCTGATCTTCGAGGGCGCCAGCCAGCCGAACGGCTACACGGAGTTCGTGCTGCATCACTTCCGCCGGGAGGCCAAGCGAGAAGCTAACGGCCGCGCGGGCTGACCAATGTAATCCGGCCGCGGCCATACATGCGCTGCGGCCGGCGGAGAGCGGCCCCTCCCCATCACCGTCCGGCCGCTACTCTTTAGGCCCTATGTACCAAGCCTGAAGGCTCACACGATCCGCTTACAAGTCGGAATCAGCATAGTAGTCAGCGACATAAGATTCCCGTGTCTAAAATGGCATCTGACAGGTCCTGGTGCGACGGCCCCCGGGCTCTTCAAGCGGCGCTTACGCATCATCACATAGACGAAAAAATTTGACACCATGTAGTAGAGTTCCGCCGGTAGCTTTTGGCTGATCTCTATATTGTCGTTCATCACGCGCGTCAGGGTCTTATCGATCACGACCTCCCCCACACTGCTGCAGCGGCTGATCGGCGTTCGATCATTGTGCCGGCTCCTAAAATATCATGATTTAAACTTATGACGCGGCAACACGCGGCTTACCAGTTAAAGAAAAGCTCATCAGGCTCTGAGCCGAACCGCATCGATCTAGTTGGCAACCGTGGATGCGGTCGGAAATGTGGGTGAGGCCGGGCGAACCTTGATCATATGGCTACCGGGCCGATAACCAGAGCTCATAGCAGCTATGCACATTCTCACGGCATCGTGACCAACGACCTCTGCTCGAGTACATCCGTGCCACAACCAGGAGTAGGTGTGCATGGATCGGACACAACGCCTTCTGCGATCTTTGACGAAGAGCGCGCGCATTATCGAAATTGGGCCTAGCTTCAGTCCACTCGCACCTAAGCGCGACGGTTGGAACACCCTCGTGGTTGATCATGCGTCCCATGAGGAACTACTGGCCAAGTACGCTGATCAAGATATCGCTCAGATCGAAGAGGTCGACTGTGTCTGGAAGGGCGGATCGATCGCTGATGCCCTACCAGCGGATCAGCACGGCACCTTCGACGCCTTCATCGCCAGCCACGTCATCGAACATACCACTGATATTGTGACGTTTTTGCAGGCCGCGCAGACGCTGATCAAGCCGAACGGCATCATAATCTTGGCCGTGCCTGACAAGCGGAAGTGCTTCGACTTTTATAGACACCTCTCCTCAACCGCTGATGCAATCGAAGCCTTCTACCAGCGCCGAGATCGCCACTCGGCCCGCACCCACATCGACTACGCACTAAATATGGCGCACAAGCCAAATGGTGAAGGAGCTTGGCACGGCGAGGACACCCGACCAGTGGTTCCGGTATCTTCAGTTATAGACGAGCCAAATTGGCGACTTGCGGCGGGACTACCGGACTATACCGACGCGCATGCCTGGGTGTTCGTGCCAGCGAGTTTCCAGCTTATGATTTTGGAACTCGCGGCAGCGGGCTACATCGACCTTTGTGTCGAAGAGGCAGCTGAAGCTGAGGCTACGGAGTTCTACGCTTGGCTCCGGAAGGGCCGAGAAACGCTACCGCAAAGCGACCTTCAAGCTATGCGCAAGCAATTGATGGATCGCGTCATTATCGAACTGGCTGAACAGTCCCGGCAGATTATAGGCAGTCCTTTGAACAGGCTCCAATTCGCCGAGAACACAGTCGCCCGTCTCGTTGAGGCAGAATCCCGGATTGAGGCCATGCAGACCGTCTTAGAGGCTATACGGGGAAGCACGAACTGGCGGGGTCTCAACCGAAGGAAGTTCCAGAATTTGATCGCCGAAGCGAGCCGATCGGTCCCGTCCACGGGCTCAGCAGCTGTTCAGCATATCGTCCTGCTCGCTGAAGCGCGCAGAATGTTGGGAACGCCAGCCTTGTTCGAGGGCGGTAAGATTAAGGCCGGCGAGTTTTAACAGCCGATCAGGTGCGTGCGAGGCTAGGCTTCATTCTGGTATGCTAGCATAGACCCGCGAGGGGCAAGCAGTTCTAGTTAACCCTGAGGCCGATGTCGACGATGCCTGGCAAGTCGCGAGGCGACCTCCGCGCGGCGGCGAGCAGCCCGGACGCGCTCGATATCAACCATACCGACCGGCTGCGGGGGCGACTCTCGCGTGAACGGCATATGGCTGCGAACGTCACCGTAATAGTCCGCTCCGCTCATGCCGAACGCACCGGCCACGACGGGCCCCCCGATGGCGGGCTCTTCAGCAGCGGCATCTGTGACAATGAGAACGAGAAAGACAACGGCGAAGATCGAGCGCATGCCAGGAAGAGGCACAGCCGTTCGGAGCTACGCAAGGGCGTAGAGATAACGATATCGTAGGTCTCTGAAACGACGAACAGCGGCGCGGCCAGCTCGGAGATGCCTCACGTGGGCAAGGTGCTGGCCGAGCGCTTGGTCGTGCCGCCGGTCTGCGTGGGTTTCAGCGCCATCGAGGGTGCCATGTCACTCGCGTTCGACCGCCTGACCAATTTCCTGATGCATCGCACAGGCATCGAGCCCAACGAGTGCGAGGTAGCGCGGTTTGAGCTGGATAAGCTCTTAGTCAGTGCCGCAGCTTCGGCTTAGCGCCGGCGAACGATGCAAGGCCATCCGCGTCCACCATCGCCAAGAAAGCTCGATAGGCATCCTGTTCGGTATCGAAGCGCTCATGCCAGCGGGTGCAGCCCCCCGAAATGCTGACCACTTCCATTCGCCATGCATCCCACGTGCCGGCGGTGCGATAAATCTCGACATCGACGGTGATGTCACCGCGGGTGAATTTCCCCGACAACGGGGAGTGCTCGAAATCGCAATCGTCTTCCATGTGAATGAGCCCAAGGAACGCTTCGCCTTCACAGCTTCCTATACGCAATGGGCAACGCCATCGCACGAGCGGCCCACAGCGCTGCCCCTCGATAGCGTCCACCCCTTACGAATGCGACTAACGGGGAAGTTGCAGTATCCGATCTGCACACCTGTGACGCCTTGAATTTCCTTTGAACAACCCCCGGTCGGCTCTGTCGCGCGCGGGCCATTCCAGACGGGGGACCAGGACAGTTTGCCGGTGGAGTTGGGGCCTCACGTCGAAGTGGCGTGCGCCTGATCGATCTCGGCTGCATGCAGATCAACCACCATTTCCATGGCGGGAAGTTCAGCTCGGTCGAGGCCATGATCGACCCGCACGCGAATGTCGAATACGCGACCCAGTTCCTCAAGGAACTGAAGCAGCGGGAGGGCAGCTGGACCCTGGCCGTGGCGCGCTACCACGCCGGGCCGAACAACAACGCGGCCCAGAAGGTCTATATCTGCCGGGTGATGACCAACATGGTCGCGACGGGCTTCGGGCAATGGACCCCGGCCGCGGCTCGGTTCTGCCGATGAGCCCGGCTCACAGACCCCGACAGCTTCCGGTACTGACCTTGACCTCCGTGCGATCCTCGGGGTTCAGCTGCGCCTCAACGAAGTTCAGCGTGTTGAGATCGATCAGGAAGAAGTAGACGCCGTTCTGGCATTTGATCGCGTTGCGCGGCGCGCGCTCGTTCAGCCGCGGCGATGCGGGCTGGCACTCGTAATAATCGGAGCGCCCGGCCGAGATCACGGTGAGCAGGCCGCCGCTGGAGACCAGCGAGAAGGTGCGGGCCTTGCGCGGTTGCGGCTTCGCGCCCTCCGGTAGGCTGGGCGTCGCGAAATCGATCGCCGAGTCCTCGGTGCACGTCAGGGGGCGCCGCAGCTGGGCCGCCGATGGTGCGATGCTCAGCAGGAGCAGCGCACCGGCGAGCGCGACCCGGTCGGCGATCATCGGTCCACCATTCGTCACGCGTAAGTCGTTTCTACCGACACGCTAGACCGTTGTCCTCCGGTGTAAATGCCGCATGTTCGGCCGACAGGTTCAATCAACAGTTTCACCGGCCTATTCGCGGTCATCGACCCCGCGCCGGGCAGTCGATCCGGGTTTCCGGGCGAAATGCGTCGGTCGAAGCCGGCTGGCAGAGGCCAACCGTGCCGTCTGCTCCCATCCCGTCGGATCGTCCGTGCGGGCGACCAAGCCACGGCGGGGCATGTCACGGGTCGGCGCCTTGGCGCCAACAGAGCGCGGCACAAGGGGTTCGGCTCTAACGTCTTGTAAAAAAACGCTTTCCGACGCAGCGCCCGGTTCGGTTCGGCTCAGAGCACCCTAATCGTCAGCCTCGTCCGGATTGTCGTTGGCCGCACGATCGTCATCGGGCCGCGCCGCGATCGCGAAGCCGATTTCCATCAGAAGCAGGCGGGACAGGAGCTGCATTGCAGGCGTGCCATGAGAGCACATCAGCTGGTGCGTGCGGATGGCGGCTCTCACCATGCGGTCAAAACCGGCATCGTCTGGCATTGCGATGCCATACCCCGATCGATCGCCAAACTACAACCTCAGCTTTATGCGCCGCTTCAATAATCCCGCAGAAACAGAGGGGCGGACCAATATCCACGGACGCGAAACCACGCGGCGCGAGCGGCGCCCCGGGCCGCACCGGGATCCGCCGCGGAGCGCTACGGCGTTGGCGCCATCGGGGCGGCCGCGAAGGTCGGGATGGAGACGGAGGCCACCGTGTCGGGCTTGGTGTCAGGCTTGGCCGTACGGGTGTTGCGCTTCTCGTAGAAGGCGTTGCCGCCGGCGACGGCCACGTAATGCATGTTGCCGTAGGGGTAGTGCCGCCCGGCGGTGTGGAAATACATCGCCTTGCCGACCTGCGGGTGGCGCTCGCCCGCCAGGACGGCGTCGGCGGCGTCGGCGACCTTCTGCAGCTCCTTCTCCTGCATCGGCTTGGTCAGGACCCCCGCGGCGAACTGTCCGGGCTGGCCGACCACCGCGCAGATGCCGCCGGGGAAGATCGCGTTCTCCAGCCGGTTCATCACGACGGTGCCGACCGCGATCAGCCCGCCCGCGTCGCTCCGGTTCGATTCGAAGTACATGGCGCGGCCCAGGCAGTCCCGTTCGGCATCGCTGACCGCCAGCGGCACTGCGTGGCCGGAAATCGAGCCCGTCGTGAGCACCGGGGCGGACGTGTTGCACGCGCCCAGGCCGCAGGCTGCGGCCGCCACCATCAGGACAAAACCGATTCTCGTCCGCTCGCTACCCTGCATGCAGGTGTGCTCCGTGCTGTTTCAGCCGCTTCATGCCGTCCGGCGATTGCCGGCGCCCCGCCGCGACAGGGCGTCCCGCAAGCGTGACCGTACCTTCGCGGCGAGGATGTGGCAGGCGGGCCCGGCGCAATGCGCCCGGTGGGACCGTCGCCGGAAGACCACAGGGGCGGACAACCGGCCCGGGCGAGGCTACTCGTTCGACGCGCTCAACCTGACGAACAGCAAGTCCGACCAGATCACCTCCGTGTAGGTCTCGCGCCTGCCCGGCGAGCCGGCCGAGGGGCTGATCGACCGCGTGTTCCACCCGGTGGAGCCCACGGCGGTGCGGCTCACCCTTGCCGGGCGGTTCTGAACCGCGGCGCCGGCGGTGCAGGATGGTCGGGCGGAGACGAGCGACCTGCGCGGCGGCCGGGTAACCGGCCCAAGCCATCGGGCCGCATCAATCGACTTTGTACAGGGCAACTTGCCCGATCCCGTCGAGGCCGATCTTCCGGGCGCTCGCACGGGACAGGTCGATGGCGTAATTGCGCTTCATCTTGGTGCGCTCGTTGGTACGATCGGTGATCTTCACGGTGACCGATCGGCCATTGGCCTTGTTGACGACCTTGAGCAACGTGCCGAAGGGCAACGTATGATGCGCGGCCGTCAGCCTGTCGGGATTGTAGATCTCCCCGCTCGCCGTCTTACCTGTGTGCTGATACCAACTCGCCCGGCCGCTCCCGATCAACTTGGCTTTGCCGGCATCGGCATGCTGTTCGTCGGCCGATCCGGGCTGACGCGAACGGTCCGTGCCTGCCGCTGTTGATCTCGACCCGTCAGATGACGCGTCCTGTCCGCGTTGAACGGCCGGCAGATCCGTCCGCGCTGAGGCAGTATCGGTGGCTGGGTCGGTATTGCCGATCCTGTCCGCCCGCTCTTGCCTGTCCGCCCGGTCTTGACCGAGTACGGGATCCGGTGGCGGCACGGACGGCCTTCCGGACGGATCAAACGCCGTGGCTTCGACGTGACCGGCCATGTCGGGCGTCGGTGCAAGCGGCGGTAGCTTCGTCGTGAACTGACGATACGTGAAGACGGGCGCTGGGCGCTTCACACCGGCCGATCGGTCGACGGCGTCCTGGCTCCGAGCCTCTGCCGCCTGAGCCATGCCGCCCCCAAGGTTGGGTACGAGGGCTGCGGAGACGGCAAGCAGCATATGCGCCAGCCGATAGCGTTTTTGGCCAGCCGACCCAATCATGGCCTTCACCGAAGATTAACCATACCTGCGGTGGACATAAATCGTTACGGGCAACTCAGTTCCCGATGACTGATAAAGGCGCAGAATCTTATACTTCCGAGCTTCCAGATCTGCATCTACAGCCAAGCCTGGCCGCTGTTTGCATGGGGATGCAGGTCAACCCGCCGAATCGCGCCTCGCTCGATGGCGCGGCGCGCCGCAGCCACGGCCATGAAACGCCCCGGTGGCCACGCGCGGTCCAGGCGTCCGGGACGGGGACCTTTGAGGTCGGAATCCGGCGATTGGTCTCAGTGCTGGCCCTGGCCGGCCGCCAGGATGGTCACGCCGACGGTGATCACCGCGATACCCACCAGCATCGTCGGGCTCACCGATTCGCCGTAGAGCCACGCGCCGCCGATCGCGGCGCCGATCATGCCGATTCCGGACCAGATCGCGTAGACGACCCCGATCGGCAGCATGTCCATGCTGGTCGACATCAGCCACAGGGCGGTCCCGTAGCCCAGGGCCACGATCAGCGTCGGGATCGGCCGGGTCAGGCCGTCGGCGGCCTTCAACGCCAGGGTGGCGGTGACCTCCGCGCCGATGGCGAGTCCGAGGAGCAGGAACGGATTCATGACGGGGTGAGCTTCCTGCGCACGGGGCTTCGTGAATTCGAGGCGGGACCGGTGTACAGATCTGCCGCGAATCGGACAGCCTCAGCAACCGAAGGATCGGGCGGCCGCGGCAAGTCTGTTTCGTTTCTCCGGCAGGACTTCGCGGGTCGACACCGGATACCTATCCCTGGAAGCCATGACCCTGTCCAAGCCGGCGCCGTGGGCGCGAACCTTCGTGAATCGCGCTCCCATCCCCGGCGTGGCGCTTTCGTTAAGCCCTCCTGCCCATGGTGGCCCCGCCCCTTGCGACCCCGGCCCCGCCAGCGTGGCGATCCAGAGCGAATCAGAGCCGACATGACCGCGTCCCCCGCGCTCCCGGACAGTCCGGCCCGACGGCGCAGGGGCAGCCCCGCGGGTCGCCGCTGGGCCACGATCGCGGCGGCGGGCACAGCCGCACTCGCGGGTTGCGCCTGGGCCGCCTGCGCGCTGCTGAATGTTCCGAACCCCGTCACCCTGGCGGCGCTCGCCGTGATCGAGCCGTCCTCGGTGGGACCATGGTTCCCGAGCCGGGTCGTGAAGGCCCCCGATCAGGCCCGGGACCTGCCGTCCCGGCCGCGCCCGATCCTCGATCGCGTCCCCTGGAAGGGGCGGACCGTACCGCTCGGGGACGTGCTGGCCGCGACCCACACCAACGCGTTCCTCGTGGTGCAGGACGGGGCGCTGATCCACGAGTGGCAGCGGGCCGGCACCGGGCCGGCGACGCTGTTCCCGTCCTGGTCGGTGGCGAAATCGATCGTCTCGCTCCTGGTCGGCACCGCGGTGGCCAAGGGCCGGCTCTCGGAGACGGATCGCGTCTCCGCCCTGCTGCCGGAGCTGAAGAACGGCGCGGTCTTCGGCCAGATCACCGTGCGCAACCTCCTCGACATGGCGAGCGGGATCGCCGTGCCGGAGAACTACGATCCCGCGCGCCCCCTGACCGGCACCGCCGGGATGTACCTGACGCAGGACATCGCGGGCTTCGTGCGCGACCATGCGCACCTCGCGTTCAAGCCCGGCAGCGAGGGCCGCTACCGCAGCATCGACACCGAACTCCTCGGCCTGATCCTCGCCCGGACGGAGGGCCGGCCGCTGGCCGACATCCTGTCGGAGCGAATCTGGAAGCCGATGGGCGCCCAGGCCGACGCCACGTGGAACCTCGACCGGCCCGGGGGGATCGAGAAGGCGTTCTGCTGCATCAACGCCACCGCCCGCGACTTCGCCCGCCTCGGGCTGCTCGTGGCCGACCAGGGCCGGGCCGGGGAGAACCGCATCATCCCGGCGCGCTGGATCGAGCGGATCATGACGCCGGCCAAGCGTGCGGTCGACGGCTGGCCCTACTCGGCCCAGTGGTGGCACGCGCCGGGGGGCGACGACGACGACATCTCGGCGATCGGCGTCTACGGGCAGTACGTCTACGTCAACCGCCGGGCCGGCACGGTGATCGTGAAGCTCAGCGATCACGGGGCCGAGCAGGACGAACTCGACACGCTTGCGGTGATGCAGGCGATCGCGGCCGACCTCGCCGGACCGTCATCGCGCTGAGCGGACACGCCCGATCCGGACGCGGGCGGGGCCGCGCTCAGGCCTCGGTCGGCCCGGCATCCGGCAGGGTGGGGCGCCCGGTGATCTGGTGCAGCCGGGCCAGGGACCGCGCCCGCCAGTTGCGGAGGAGCCGCCAGCCGACGCGCCGCCACGCGATGGACGGCACCGGCGAGGCCGGATCGATCAGCGCGCTGAGCGCCCGCGCGTAGTCGAGCACGAGGCCCGGAGTCCAGGTCATCGACCGTGCGCCGGTGCGCAGCAGGGCGGCCGCCCAGAATTCCGGGGTGGTCAGCGCCGTGGCGAGCTGCCGCCAGGGATGGCCGCCGCGGCTGAACGCCCCCTCGATCGCGACGTCGAGCGCCCGGGCCGCCGTGGTCGAGCAGTTGCGGCTGATGAAATTGTAGGTGGTGTCCTGGCGGTACGCCGCCCAGAACGCCCGGAGCCGCACGGCATCGATGCCGTTCAGGGTGACGGCGACGGTGGGCGGGCACCAATCGGCCACCTCCGCGTCATGGGAGGGCAGGAAGCGCCCCGGCACGTCGTTCTCGGGCCCGGCGCGCAGGCTCGAGCGCAGATTGGCGGGCGAACGGTCGATCTCCACCGCGGGATAGTGGCTGATATAGAGGTCGTCCCCCTGGCCCAAAGCCCCCTGGCCCAAAGCCCTCTGGCCCAAGGCCGCGTGGCCTGTGGAGAACCGGCCGGCCTGATCGACCGAGGCGACGTAGCGCCGGATCAGCCGCTGGCTGGCCGGGGTGGTCGCCTGCCCGGTCGGGGTCCAGACATAGACCGTCAGGCTGCCGGGCTCGGCCGCATCCGGCTCCGGCGCGGCGCGGCGCAGGTGCCGCGCCCGGAGGCCGATCAGCGTCAGGTTGGTGCCGCTCAGGATCAGGAACATCCCGATGCAGTAGCCGACCGTGCCGGCATACCACGTCGGCCACGGCTGGAGGTGAAACACGCCGAACGCGACGCTGAGCGCGCCCAAGGCCACCGAGGCCCGCCAGCCGGCGAATTTCAGGAGGCTCGCGATCGTGATCCGGACCAGGCCGTCGACCGTGAAGGCGATGCCGAAGATCATGGCGAGCAGGAAGTTGCTGTGCCGCGTGGCCATCAGGATCAGGACGGCCATGATGGTCAGGAGTACGAACTGGAACAGGCGCATCCGGCGCGCGGTGCCGGTGACGAGCGCGCTGACCGCCAGCGAGATCAGGCCGTCGATCAGGAGGATCACGCCGAACCACCGGTCCGGGACGTGGATCGCCCCGTCGAGGGAATCGACCACCACGACGATGCCGGCGAACGCCCACAGGAGGCCGACCGACAGGAGGAAGCGCCAGTGCCGGCCCACCGCCGCGCGTCCCACGAGCAGCAGCCAGAGCGGCGCCATCCGGCCGCCCACCGGATCCGCAATCCCGGACACGGTCGGCACCGCGGGGGAGCGCGGAAGGGACGTCGAACGCGGTCCGGACATGAACGGTCGGCCTCAAGGATGCGCAGAGAAGGATCTCTCGCACAGACGCGGCCGGACCGAAATGGCGGGACGCGAGACAGTCGATAATCGGAAGTTTTGCGCGGTTCTTCGGACGCAACTTCCACAATGGGGCTGAGGGATGTCTTAACGAACCCCGGACCGGGGGCAGCGCGCCCGATTCGCAACGGGATAGTCTTTACGACATCTGAAGAAGTGCGGCGCCGGATCCGACCCGGACGGACATCATCGCACGCCCGCCGTTAAACACCCCCTCGTTCCCCTCCCGATCTGTCGGCGATGCCCCTAAGCCGGGCCGGGCGCCTGTCCGAGGGCGAACGGCGTCCCGCGAATAGTTTCGAGCAGCCCTAGACCTCCAGACTATTGATCTCGGTCCCGACGCCCGCGCGATGCCCCCACCGGCCCGACACGTCGCGCCGCCGCCCATCTCGTGACTGATTCGTGCGTTCACGGTCGGTCGTTGGATCGCCGTTTGAAGTCATCGTCGGCCCGATGCCATTCAATCGTGGGACGGGCACAATATTTGTTGCAGATTTTCTGCGTACAACCTCATGTTAACGCAGACGATTAGAAACTGTTCAAAGAACATCTCTAGAGAAATGGTAGACATTTAGTCCCGATTTTGTATCATTAGGTGCCAATGTTGGCATATCAGAAGCAGTCCGGCAGGGATCGGGCGGGGGAATTCCGATCCGATCATCGGTTTTCGGCTTCTCTGCGGATTGTTTTGCTTCGTCGCGTACCTGGGGGACCTTCATGAACACGATTGACCTGTATGAAAAGTCTTCAGATCTCAATACCGATCTGATCAAGTGCACGGCTTCTCTGGTCGCGGCCTACGTCTCGCGGAACGCTGTGGGCGCGGGGGAACTGCCGGCTCTGATCGATCAGGTTCACACGGCCATCACGGTTCTGCAGACCGGCACGTCGGGCTCCGCCTGGACCGGACCGAGCGCGGCTCAGATCGAAGCGTCGATCCAGCATGACGGCCTGATCAGCTTCATCGACGGCCGGCCCTACAAGACGCTGAAGCGTCACCTCACCGCCCATGGCCTGACGCCCGAGCGGTACCGGGCCAAGTACGGCCTGCCGGCCGATTACCCGATGGTCGCCCCGGGCTACGCCGCCAAGCGGTCCGAAATCGCCAAGGCGATCCAGCTCGGCCACAAGGCGGCCTGAGGCCAGCCTCACCCCGCGGTCGCTTCGTCACCGGCACCGACACGAGCCGGCCGCCGGAGCGTCGCGCTGGGGCGACGCGCGACCGGGATCCGATGCCCCGGGGGATCCGGACTCCGCCTTGTCGAGGGGGCTCGGCAAGGCGGCCGGGCCGGGTCACGCCAGGGCGGCCACTCCAACACGTGGCGCGCGATGCCGGAGCCACAGGACAGGGCCGCACGATCAGCGACAGGCCCGATGGAGATCGTCGGGTGCGGACCGGGATCGGTCGGGGCCGCCCGCCTCGGAGCGAACCTCGCCGGGGCCGAGGTCCCCGGCGGCCGTCATGTCAGGCCTTGGCGACCGCCAGGGTGCCATCATCCATGATGAGGAAACGCACGCCGGCGCGGCGCAGGGCCTCGACTGCTTGGAGACGCGAGCGGCTGCCGCGGTGCTCGCTGTCCTCTTCCAGGCGCCGGACCGTGGAATGCGACAGGCTGCTCGCCTGGGCCAGATCCATCATCGACCAGTCCAGCATGGCCCGCGCGGCGCGCAGGTGGCGGCCGGCCACGGACTGCTCGAAGCCCGCCCGCAGGGGCGCCGGCATGAGAACGCCGACGCCGAGCGGATACTTGAGACCGCATCGCCCAAGATACGTCCCGTCGGGATCCCAGATCGGCATCGTGAAGATCCGGAAGTGCACGAGATCCCCGTTGGCAAGGCGCTCGTGGGCGGTCGCCTGATAGAGCGTGCGCTGCTCGATATGCTCCTCGGCCATCGCCCGGAAGGCCCCGCGCTCCTCGGGCACGATCATGAGGAAGGGATCGCTGCAGATCTCCTCGAACGGCAGACCGTGGACCTGCGCCATCTCGAACGGCATTTCGCGGACGCGGTCGACGCCCACCCAGAAGCTCGCGATGTGCTGGGTCTGGTAGAGCGCGGCCCGTCGCCGCCGCTCGTCATGCCGCGCATGGGCCCGCTGCTCGCGGTCGCTCACGTCCAGCGCCGTGCCGCTGACCGCCACCGGCCGCCCCTCGGCCGAGAAGCGCGCCTCCATGGTCAGCGACAGGGTACGCTGCGTGCCGTTCGGGCGGATGACCCGAACGATCGCTTCCCCCGGCACGTGGCCCTGCCGGACATCGGCGAGGGACGGCAACCGGTGCCGGTCCTCCGGATGGACCAGGGAGAGCAGCAGCTCGTAGCTCGCCTTCGTGGCATTGGGCACGAGACCGAGCAGACGGTAGAAACCCGGCGACCAGATCTGCTCACCACCCGTGAAAACCCAGCTCCAGGCGCCGCTGACGCCTCGACTTTCCGTAATGGCCAGAAATTCCCCGGCTGAGAATGTCAAGGCGCTTAAAGCAGAATGAAACATACCGGCGTGCCTGGATCGTTCGAGCGCCCGCCACAACAGGCGTATGTCGACTCACTGACGAAACGATTGCGCGACAAGACCTGATGCTCGTCGGAGATCAGAAGGAGATCCGCGAAAAGCATTTCATAGCCCCTCTTGGCTCGCAACAACGAACATGCCGGCGCACAACCCACAGGCTCCCCGAACACGAAGACACCCCCCGCCCGCCCATTCCCCGCCGAGGGCGGATGCCGAAACCGACGCCGGTTGAGGCGCGCGTCGACCCGGGACCGAGCCGCAGGGCGAGGACGCTTCATAACTCATACTAATGCGACTGTCGCATCTCCGATCCGTTTATGCAAAATATATTCAATATTTTTTGACGCGGCTCGACATGGCAGCAATGCGTTGGATTTCGATATTACTTTTCTTCTAAGCCACATGCTTCATTTTGCATCGAATGTGATAGCATTTTTCGTGATCAATTTTCTGAGATTGATACAAATTATCCCATCGAGCATGATCCGAGCTTCTCGCCAAGGAGTGGCCGGCGGTTGACAAGCGGCCCCGGGTTGTGGGGGAGCGAATGGAGCATCAGGGAGGAGCCGTATGAGCGTCGCCTGCATCGGCGAATGCATGGTCGAATTGTCGGAGCAGCCGGACGGGAGCCTCGCCCGCGGTTTCGGCGGCGACACATTGAACACCGCGCTCTACCTCGCGCGCCTCGGCGTCGCGGTCGACTACGTGACGGCGCTGGGCGACGACGTCTGGAGCGACGAGATGGCGGCGGCCTGGGGCCGCGAGGGGATCGGCCTCGGCGAGGTCCGGCGTCTGCCCGGCCGGATGCCGGGCCTCTACATCATCCGCACCGACGCGGCCGGCGAGCGCAGCTTCCACTACTGGCGCGATCAGGCGGCGGCTCGGGACCTGTTCACCGAGCCGGGCGCGGCCGCGACCCGGGCGGCGCTCGAAGCCTACGACCTTGTCTACCTCTCCGGCATCAGCCTCTCGCTCTACGGCGAGACCGGCCGCGCGGCCCTGTTCGAGACCCTGGCGGCCCTGCGCGCCCGGGGCGGGCGCGTCGCCTTCGATACCAATTACCGGCCCCGCGGCTGGCCCGTCTGGGAAGTCGCCCAGGCCGCGTTCCGGGAGGCCCTGGCGCAGGCCGACCTGATCTTCGCCTCCGTGGAGGATCTGGACTGGCTGTTCGGCGCGGAGGGCGAGGATGCGGTGCTGCGCCACCGCGGCCAGGCCGAGATCGTGCTCAAGACCTCGATCGGCTCCACGCCCATCGTCCGGGTGCTGCACGGGACGTCTGACTCGGTGGTGCCAGCCAATCCGGTCGCCCGGGTGGTCGACACGACGGCTGCGGGCGACAGCTTCGCGGCGGGCTATCTCGCCGCCCGCCTCGCCGGGCTGGACCCGGAGGCGGCCGCGGCCGGGGCTCATCGCCTCGCCGGCACCGTGATCGGGCATCGCGGCGCCGTGATTCCCCGGGACGCGATGCCCGATCTCGATCTCCCCGGATCGCGCGCCTGACCGCAGCGGAGGACGGCCCGTGCGTGAAACGGGCCGCCCTTGAGACCGGCAAGCGCAGCCGCTACCTGTGCCAGTGGGGGACGACCCCCGCAGCAGGATCGCCGCGCCTCGTGCGGCCGAGAGGGCAGCCGTGGCGCCGAGTCCATCGCCGATCCAGGTTCCCGAGCCCGACGCCGCCGCGCCCGGTGGAATCCCCAAGACCCGGGTCAGCGCCCGGGGTCGGTTGCGCACCTACTTCCTCACCGGCATCATCGTGGCCGGGCCCCTGGCGATCACCACCTACATCACGTGGTGGTTCATCGCGCTGATCGATTCCTTCGTGAAGCCGCTGGTGCCAGCGAGCTACCTGCCGGACCATTACCTGCCGTTCTCGATTCCCGGGCTCGGGCTGGTCATCGCGTTCCTGGCGGTGACGCTGCTCGGCTTCCTCACCGCCAACCTCGTGGGCCGCTCGGTGATCGAGTTCGGCGAGGTGCTGCTGGCTCGGACCC
The DNA here is from genome assembly GCF_022829605.1 of Methylobacterium sp. E-065. Taxonomy (GTDB): domain Bacteria; phylum Pseudomonadota; class Alphaproteobacteria; order Rhizobiales; family Beijerinckiaceae; genus Methylobacterium. Next base: position 32,930 of record NZ_JAKSYD010000296.1, read on the forward strand.
CGGTGATCTCCGGCCTGTACAAGGGCCTGCGGCAGATCTTCGAGACCCTGTTCTCGGCCAACGGCACCTCGTTCCGCACGGTCGGGCTGGTGGAGTTCCCCGTGAAGGGCACGTGGTCGGTGGTGTTCCTGTCGGCCCCGGCCGCCCCCGAGGTCGAGGGCGCGCTCCGGGCCAAGGGCGCCGCTGCGGACGAGATGGTCGGGGTGTTCCTGCCCTGCGCGCCCAACCCGACCACAGGGTTCTTCTTCTACCTGCCGCGGGCCGAGGTGGTGGAGCTTCATATCAGTGTCGATGACGCCGCCAAGCTGGTGATGTCGGCCGGGGTGATCCAGCCGGAGGATCCGCAGGGCCGGCTCAACGCCATGGCGGCGTCCCTGCGGGCCGCGCACCACCCGGGCGCGGCCACGCAGCGGGAACCGCAGGACGCCTGACGGCGACACCGGGTTTCCAAAGGGCTCAACCCTTTGGCGGGTGCTCAGGGCGGAGCCCTGAGAGCTTTACCAGGGCAACGCCCTGGACCCGCGGAAGGTCTCGACCTTTCGAAACCATGACGTCTGCCCCCGGAAGGCTGGGCGACGATCAGCTGGTTGCCGCCAGCCAGATGCCGAGCAGCGCCAGCACGAGCCCGCCCTGGAGCCAGCAGGCCGTGCGGTAGAGGACCAGCGCCCGGGCGATGTCGTCGGCCGCGGCCGCGGCCCGGCCGTCGCCCATATGGGCGTCGGGCACGAGGGTGCCGTCATAGACGCGGGGCCCCGCGAGCTTCAGGCCGAGCGCCCCGGCCATCGCGGATTCCGGCCAGCCGGCATTGGGCGAGCGGTGCAGGCGGGCATCGCGGGCCATCGCCCGGACGGCACCGCGCGCATCGGCGCCGCGCAGGAGCGCCGCCCCCGCGATCAGCAGGCCGGCGAGGCGGGAGGCCGGCAGGTTCACGCCGTCGTCGAGCCGGGCCGCCGCCCAGCCGAAGGCCTCGTAGCGGGGTGTGCGGTGGCCAATCATGCTGTCGGCGGTGTTGATCGCCTTGTAGAGCGCGCCGCCCGGCAGGCCGAGGGCGCCGATCCAGAAGGCCGGCGCCACGATCCCGTCGGAAAAGTTCTCCGCCAGGCTCTCGATCGCAGCGCGGCAGACCGCCGGTTCGTCGAGGCGCTCGGGATCGCGGCCCACGATCATCGCCACGGCCCGCCGCCCGGCCTCCAGGCCGCCACCGCGCAGGGCCGTCTCCACCGCGGCGACATGGTCGTGCAGGCTGCGCTGGGCCGGCAGGCTCGCGCAGGCGAGGCCGAGCAGGACCAAGGCGGGGAGGGGACCGGCGAGGCCCGCAAGCGCCGTCAGGGCCAGAGCCGGCAGCCCCACCGCGGCGAGCAGCAGCGCCAGAGCGAGGCAGCCCGCGATCCGGCGGCGCCGCGCGGAGCCGCGGTTGAGGTTCCGCTCCAGGGCGGCGATCAGCCGGCCGATCCAGGTGACAGGATGGCCGACCGCCCTGTAGAGCGCGTGCGGATAGCCGGCCGCCGCCTCGATCCCGAGGGCGAGGGCCAGCACGGCGAGCGTTTCAGGCGGATGGACCATTCGGGGTGGAATTTTTCCGCGCGGGAGCGCGCCGCGATCGCCCATGGCGGCGATCTCGGAGGACTCCGACAAGCCTTCCCCGACGCGCCGAAACCCTGGCTCGACCTCTCGACGGGGATCAACCCGATCCCGTATCCCGTGCCGCCCGTGGAGGCCAGCGCCTGGACGCGGCTTCCCGAGGCTGCCGAAGTTCAGGCCCTGCGGACGGCTGCCGCTTCGGCTTACGGCGCGCCGGATGCCGCCCATATCGTGCCCGCCCCCGGCACCCAGATCCTGATCGAGACGCTGCCCCGGCTCCTGGCGCCGACCCGGGTGGCGGTCCTGGGTCCGACCTATGCGGAGCACGCCGCCGCCTGGGCCCGGGCCGGGCACGCGGTGGCGGAGGTCCAGGATATCGACGCGCTCGGCGATACCCGGGTGGCGGTGATCGTCGATCCCAACAACCCGGACGGGCGGACTTTTCCGCTGGCCGAGCGCCGGGCGCTCGCCGAATCCTTCGGCGCCCGCGGTGGCCTGCTGGTCGCCGACGAGGCCTTCGCGGATCTCGAGCCGGTGGAGAGCCTGTGCCCGCATGTCGGGCCGGGTCTCGTGGTGCTGCGCTCCTTCGGCAAGACCTACGGGCTCGCGGGCCTCCGCCTCGGCTTCGCGGTCGCTGAGCCGGGCACTGCGATGCGGATCGCAGGGGCGCTCGGGCCCTGGGCGGTGTCCGGCCCGGCCCTGGCGATCGGGACCGCAGCCCTGTCGGATGCGGACTGGCGCGCGGAGGCCGCCCGGGCACGGGCGGCGGATGCGGCCCGGCTTGACCGGATGATCGCCCGGGGCGGGGGGCAGGTCGTCGGCGGCACATGCCTGTTCCGGACCGCGGATTTTCCGGAGGGGCCTGACCTTTACCGGCGATTGGCGGCGGCGGGCATTGCCGTGCGCCGCTTCGCCGAGCGGCCGGAGCGCCTGCGCTTCGGGTTGCCGGGCGACAAGACGAGCTGGTGCCGGCTGTCGCGGGTTCTGAAGTAGATGCGGGCGGTTCGGCATTCGACGATCATGGATCCACAAGGTCCGGGACCTTGCGTGGGTGCAGGGCAACGCCCTGCTGGGTTCGGGCGACCCCGACATCGGGGCTCTGCCCCGAACCCCCCGCCAAAGGGCTGAGCCCTTTGGCAACCCCTGTCTTTTACGGACCGCGCCCGTGCGGATCGCGCGCGGCCACGATTACGGCCAGCGCCGAGAACACCAGCCCCACCGCGCAGACACCCGGCCAGCCGACCAGCAAAAAGGCCTGCGAGCCGGCATAGGCGCCGAGCGCCCCGAACACGAACAGCGTCGTGAACAGCACGGTGTTGATCCGCCCCCGCGCCCCCGGGACCAGGGCATAGGCCCGGGTCTGGTTGGCGATCAGCGCGCCGTTCATGCCGATATCGATCAGCAGAACCCCGAGCGCCACGGCGATCAGCGACCACGCGCCCCCGACCCAGAGCACCACGAAGGACAGGGCGACCATCAGGCTGCCCCCGAGCACCACGGGCTTGGCGCCCTTGCGATCGGTGAACCGGCCCGAGAGCGGCGCCACGAAGGCCCCGCAGACGCCGATCACCCCGAACAGCCCGGCGCCGGCCGCTGTGAGCCCGAAGGGCGGCCCCTCGACCAGGAGCGCCAGCGTCGCCCAGAAGGCGTTGAAGGCGGCAAACAGCAGCGCCTGCGACAGGCTCGCGGTGCGTAAGACCGGCTGGCTCCGGGCGAGGTGCAGGATCGACAGCATCAGGGCGCGGTAGCGCAGCGGGTGCGTCTGCACGGTCTGAGGCAGGGTCGCCTGGGCGATGCCCGCCATGGCGAGCGCCAGCAGGGACGCGATGAGGAAGACCGGCCGCCAGCCGAGATTCGCACCGAGGAACCCGCTCGCCGTCCGCGCGAGCAGGATGCCGGTCAACAGCCCGGTCATCACCTGCCCGACCACCCGTCCGCGGCTGGCATCCGGCGCGAGCTCGGCCGCGAACGGCACCGCCTGCTGGGCCGCGCTGGCCAGCACGCCGACGACGAGATGGGCGAGCGCGAGGCTGGCGAGGTTCGGGGCGAGGCCGACCGCCAGCAGCGCCACGGCGAGGGCGAGGCATTGCCCCACGATCAGGGCGCGCCGCGGCAGCGCGTCGCCGAGCGGCACGAGCCCGACGATGCCGAGCCCGTAGCCGACCAACGCGGTGGTCGGCACCCAGAGGGCGGCACGGTCGCCGAACTCGGCGACGATCAGGCCGAGCAGCGGCTGGTTGTAGTAGATGTTGGCCACGGCGCCGCCGGCGATCAGCGTCAGGCCGAACCGGGCCTTCGCGTCGAGGGACGTGGTCACGGCTGTTTCGAGCGCAGGCTGGTTTGCCGCCGCGGATGGGCCATGGTCGGGTCCGTATCGTCGAGGGGGAGGGAGCGAGAAGTGCGGGTCGCGAGGCTCTACGGGCAGAGCTTGCCGGCCGGCAAGCTGCGGCGATGCATCCCTGCCGGGGGAGGGCGCGCCTCTTCACGGGTGAAGCCACCGCACCATATGAAATCGACACGGCGTGCGTTGCCGGCCTGCGGGCGGGTGTCGCGCAGCACGGAATCCGGGCGCCGAGTCCAAGAGGCTGTAGATCCGGGTTACGACCGAGAGGGCGGTTTCGTTCCGTGCGGACGCATCCGGAGCCGCCGGAACAGGGAGTACGGAATGCCGAACTACCGCATCGACTTCGCCAAGGAGATCCTCGGGGTGCCGTTCACGATCGGCTCCGTCGAGATCACGCGGGCCCGCGATCCCGAGCGCGCCCGTCGCGCGGCCGAGCTTCGCTTCGCCCGCCAGCACGGCGTCGGCGACTGGCGGGAGCGGGCCGACCTCGCCACCGTGGCCGAGCGCGCCTGAGCTCAAAGGCCCCGGCCCGTCACACGACCTTCGCACAGCATTTGCAAGGTCGCCCGTCGCACTTCGCTACTGGTCAAGCTCTGGTCGCCGCGAGCGCGGCGCCGTAAGATGCCGGACGGGATCGGGGGCTGATCCGGCCTCCCCGGCGCGCGGGTGGGCGGCGCCGGATCGGGCGGCGCACGCATCCGAGCGGCGAGCCCGCCGGGCGGGGCGCGTTTCGAGTTCGGGTCGACGGGGGTCAGTGCGAAGGTCATGGCGGCGATCTCCTTCTTCGGCGACCTCCTTCAGACCATCAGCGAGCGCGGCCGCGACCTGATCGGCATCGGCCGCGGCGATCTCGGATCCCGGGCGAATGCCGCAGACCTCGTCAAGCTGTGCGAGGATCTGATATCCCGGCGCGGCGAGGCCTCCGGGGTGGCTCTGGCCCGCCTGATCCTCGACCGCTACGCCAGCTTCGGACCGGCCGAACGCCACGCCTTCCTGCGGGCCATCGCGCTGGATTTCGACGCGGATCACGCCGCCGTCGACGAGGCGATCGCCGCCTACCGGGCTGACCCGTCGCGCGCCCGTCTCGGGACCCTGCACGATGCGGCGGAGCCGCGCAGCCAGGAGCTGATCCGCCGTCTCAACCTCGCCCGGGGCGGCACGCTCAGCCTCGTGCGGATGCGTGAGGACCTGTTCGATCTGCGCCAGACCCTGCGCGCCGGCGAGACCCTGGATCCTGCCCTGCTGGACGCGGTCGACAGCCTCGATTGCGACTTCGAGCACCTGTTCGCCTCGTGGTTCAACCGCGGCTTCCTGGTGCTGCGCCACATCGACTGGACCACGCCGGCCCATATCCTGGAAAAAATCATCCGCTACGAGGCGGTGCACGCCATCGCCGATTGGGACGACCTGCGCGCCCGGATCGAGCCGCCGGACCGGCGCTGCTTCGCGTTCTTCCACCCGGCACTCGCCGACGAGCCGCTGATCTTCGTCGAGGTGGCGCTGACCGGGGAGATCGCCCCCGCCATCGCGCCGATCCTGTCACGGGAGCGCAAGCCGCTGCAGCCGCAGGCGGCGACGACCGCGATCTTCTACTCGATCTCGAACTGCCAGAAGGGGCTCGCGGGCGTCACCTTCGGCAACTTCCTGATCAAGCAGGTGGTCGAGGATCTGACCCGCGAGGTGCCGACCCTCAAGACCTTCGTGACTCTCTCGCCGGTGCCGGGCTTCGCCGCGTGGCTCGCCCGGGAGCGCCGGGCCGACAGTCCGCAGGGGCTGCTTCCCGAGGATGTCGAGACCCTGCGGGCGCTGGACGATCCGGACTGGCACGCCGACAAGGCGAAGGCCGAGGCGGTGCGCAAGGCGCTGATCCCGGCCGCCGCCGCGTATTTCCTGCGCGCCAAGAACGCGCGCGGTCGGCCCCTGGACCCGGTGGCCCGGTTCCATCTCGGCAACGGCGCGCGGCTCGAGCGGATCAACTTCCTGGGCGACACCTCGAAGAAGGGCCTGTCCCAGGCTCACGGCCTGATGGTGAACTACCTCTACGACCTCACCGCCATCGAGCGGAACCACGAGACCTACGCCAATCTCGGCACGGTCGTGGCCTCTCCCGCGGTGAGCCGGGAGCTGCGCGCCAAGCTGCCGCCGCCGCGCGCCGTGGTGCTCGCCGAGGCGTGAGGAGCGGACCACGCTGCCTCGCGAGCAGAGCGATGCAGTGCTGGAGTCCGTCAGGGCTTTGCCCTGACAACCCACCAAAGGGCAGGGCCCTTTGGAAACCCGGTGTCGGGGTCAAACAGGCCGAGAAACGGAAAGGGCTCGCCGGGAGGCCCCCGAGGCGGCTATGGGTGCGGAAGACACGAAGGCCCGCAACAGCCCAAGCCGCCAGCAGCCCAAGCCGCCCGATGACCAATCACCTCTTCTCCCTGATCCGGGACGGTGTCCCCGATCCCGCCAAGACCGTGATCGAGACGCCGGAGGGCCGCCGCTACGCTTACGCGGAGCTGATCGCCCGCTCCGGCGCCTACGCGGCGGCCCTGCGGGCGGCGGGCGTTGCGCCCGGCGACCGGGTGGCCGTGCAGGTCGAGAAGAGCCCGGAGGTCATCTTTCTGTATCTCGGCGTCGTCCGGGCCGGGGCGGTGTTCCTGCCGCTCAACACCGCCTACACCCCGGCCGAGATCGGCTATTTCCTGGGCGACGCCGAGCCTACCGTGTTCGTCTGCGATCCGGGCCGGCGCGACGCGCTCGCCGAGGCCGCAGCGAGCGTCCGGCAGATCTGGACGCTCGACGCCGCGGGCAGCGGCAGCGCCGCCGAGGCGGCAGACCGGCAGGACGGTGATTTCGCCGACATGCCCCGGGGGCCGGAGGATCTGGCGGCGATCCTCTACACCTCGGGTACGACCGGGCGCTCCAAGGGCGCCATGCTGACCCACGACAACCTCGCGTCGAACGCCCGGACGCTGGTCGATTATTGGCGCTTCACCGCCGACGACGTGCTGATCCACGCCCTGCCGGTGTTCCATACCCACGGCCTGTTCGTGGCAACCAACACGGTGCTGGCGAGCGGCGGCTCCATGCTGTTCCTGCCCCGGCTCGACCCGAAGCTGATCCTGAGCCTGATGCCCCGGGCCACCGTGCTGATGGGCGTGCCGACCTTCTACACGCGCCTCCTGAAGGAGCCGGGCCTGACGCCGGAGGCGGCCCGGGGCATGCGCCTGTTCGTGTCGGGCTCGGCCCCGCTCCTCGCCGAGACGCACCGGGACTGGCAGGCCCGCACCGGCCACGCCATCCTCGAGCGCTACGGCATGACCGAGACCAACATGAGCACCTCGAACCCCTATGAGGGCGACCGGGTCGCCGGCACGGTCGGGTTCCCGCTGCCGGGCGTGTCCCTGCGGGTGGTCGAGCCGGAGGGCGGGCGCATGCTCGGCCCGGATTCGGTTGGCATGATCGAGGTGAAGGGCCCGAACGTGTTCCAGGGCTACTGGCGCATGCCGGAAAAGACCGCCGCCGAATTCCGGGTCGACGGCTTCTTCATCACGGGCGACCTCGGCAAGATCGACGGGCGGGGCTATGTTCACATCGTCGGGCGCGGCAAGGACCTGATCATCTCGGGCGGCTTCAACGTCTACCCGAAGGAGGTCGAGACCGAGATTGACGCGCTGCCCGGCGTAGTCGAATCCGCGGTGATCGGCCTGGCCCACCCGGATTTCGGCGAGGCGGTCACCGCCGTGGTGGTCGGCGGCCCGGGCTGCCCGGACGAAGCCGGCGTGCAGGGCGCCCTGGAGGGCCGCCTCGCCCGGTTCAAATGCCCCAAGCGCGTCCTGTTCGTGGATGAGCTGCCCCGCAACACCATGGGCAAGGTGCAGAAGAACCTCCTCCGGGAGACGCATGCGGGGCTGTATCGGGGCTGATCCAGGCTCTCAGTCGGGTTCCCGCCGCAGCCGACGAAAGAGTTCCTCCGTCGTTCTAAGCGAAGCGGCCCAAAGTAGCGCAGCGTCTTCTGACGTCGCGCAACCCCGGGCCACTTCGCTCCACACGGGATGACGGTGTCGGCAACCCGAAGGGCGAGCCGGCCTCAAATCAAAGATTATGCTCTTTCCGCTCGCCCTCGGGCGGCGTGCGGTCGTCGGGATCCACCACCTTGCGGGCGACGGCGTTGAGGTTGTCCGGGTCGAGGGCCGTCTGGACGAACTCCCGGCCGATATTGGTCACCTCGCGGGCGTAGCGCAGGCCCTGGTCTCGGACCTCGTCGGCCCAGGGACCGATGTTGCGGTCCTCCTGACGGGTGCGCGGCAGCAGGGCGCCGAGCAACAGGCCGGCGGCGACGCCCACCACCCCGACGAGGAGCGGGTTGTCGTCCACGAAACGCTCGACCGCATTGCGGCCCCGGTGGAGGCCGTCGATCCCCTGGCTGGTCAGATCGTCGAGCGCCCGCAGGTTGCGGCGATGAACCCCCTCGGCGCGCTCGCGGACGTCGTCATAGGCCGCGGAGGCACGATCGCGGGCCTGATCGGCCGCGCCGCCCAGGCGGTTGCTGATGTCGTCGGCAAAGCTCGAAACGGTCTGGCTGGCCTGTCCGGCGAGATCGGCCGCCCGGTCGCCCACAGCCCGGGCGCCCTCCTTCACGGCGGAGGCCGGATCGGATGCGCGCGAACCGACGCCGGATGTTCCGCCCGACGAGAGCGGCGCGGAGCCGTGCGGCAGCGGATCGTGCAGGCCGCGCGGGTCGGGCCGCAGGGTGAAATCGCCCGCCGCCGTGCCGGGCGCACCCGGATCGCCGAGGCCGGCCGGATCGGGGCGCAGGCCGGTGCCGGACCCGTGCGGCATACCCGCCTCGGCGGCGATCTGCTCGGGGGTGCGGGACGGCGTGGTGGGGGTACCGGGCTTGTCGGTCATGGCGGTGTCCTCGGATATCCGTCTCGGCTGCGCGGCCTTGATCGGGCGGCGCCGTTCCCTCCGGCCTGCCGGCCGGCCTCAAAACCATGCTCGATCGCATTGCAATCGTGCGCGGCTCTACGCTCTAGTTGTGACGCGCTCTCCGCCGAACCCATGTTCGCTTCGGCGGAAAGCGCTCGCTTCGGCGGAAAGCGCTCGCGTGCGTTCGCGTCCGGCTCACGCCGGTTGTCAGATTTCGGTCTTGTCCAAGGGATCCCGCGCCGGGCGCACGGTCGGGAGATCGGGATCGTAGCCGCGCGCCGCGCCGGTGTTCAGGGTCGGTACGCGTGTGGCTGCGACCTCGGTGCGGCGACGCCCCGCGTCCTTCGCCATGCGGCTGAACAGCAGCCCAACGCCCGCCGCGATCAGCAGCACCGGCACGGGATTGCGGCGCACCGCCTCCAGGGCCGAGTCGTAGGTGGTGTTCAGGGCCGGGACACGCCGGGCATTGCCCAGCATCTCGTCCACAAGGTTCGGCACCGAGAGCCGCCCCTGAATGCGGTCGATCGTGTCGTCGAGCCGGGCGCGGCTCTCCTCGATCTCCTTCTCGAGGTCGTTCATCGAACTCATCCGGACACGCGCTCCGACAGGGCCTGGGCATCCTGGCGGACCTGACGCGTGGTGCGCTTCGGGGCCAGGGTGGAGAGGGAAAGGACGCTGCGCGCCCACAGGGCCATCCCGAGGGCGATCACCAGCAGCACGCCGCCAACGATCAGGGCCGAGAGCCATTCCGACCCGACGATCGTGGCGAGCCATTTCACCAGGGCGCCGATCAGGATCAGCAGGGCAACCACGGCGAACACCGCCGAGCCGACCATGCAGGCGAGACCGACGACGAGCTGGCGGATGTTGCCCGCCATCTCGGCCCGGAACAGGGCGATTTCCTTGCGGGCGAGTTCGTTCGTCTCCCGCAGCGCGTCTCCGATCAGGCTCTGGATGCTCGAAGCACCGGTGGCGCCGTTCTGGCGCGGATCAGTCCCCTGGGCCATGGCGTCAGGCCCGGAAGCTGTCGCGGGCGTCGCCGTCCGGCGCCTCCGGCGGCAGGCTCGACGACTTGATGAAGCGGGCCGCGATCAGGCCGGCCACGAAGGTGCCGACCGCCACCGCCACCGGTGCCCGGCGGGCGATGGACTCGGCCTCGCTGTAGAAATCGCCGAGGCTGCGGCGCTCGATCGAGGAGCCGAGCTGCTCCAGCCCGTCGGCGGCGCTGTCGAAGAAGGCGCGCACGTTCGGCTTGTCGCCGAGATCGCGGCCTGAATTGCGGATCGTCTGCGCGAGATCGTGGACCGACTGCGCCGCATCGCTCTTGCGCTGCTCGACGTAGCTCTGCGCCTGGAGACGCGCCGCGTCGATCAGACCGCGTCCGCGCTCGGCCGCCACGTCGGCCAGCCCCTCGACATCGCCCTGCAGGGCGCGCCACTGGGCGCGCTCATCCGCCCCCGCATGGGGCGGCTCGTGGGGCGCCTCATGCGCCGCCCCGTGAAGCGGGCCTCCAAGGGCGTCCTGCGGTAACTCGTTGCCGGCCATCTCGAAAACACTCCTCGCGCCGCGGGGTCGGCGCCGCTTGCGGCGACTGCGGCCCCCGCGATGGCTGAGTAACCGACTCAGCTGTGACCGGTTCCGGTGCCGCGTGCAGCGAACCCCATCCGAGCCGAACAGATCCCCGGCCCGAATAGATCCCCGGCCTTCGCGACTCGGCACAGCGGTCAGTCCACGTTCAGCCAAGGTCTGTCAGAACCGCCACGCTTCGACAACGGCCTTCGCTCGCTCCGCGCCGGCTCGGACGGGGCGCCGCGCGATGCCTGGACGGAGCGGCCACCCTGTCCCGGAACGGAACGGCCTCGACTTGACCCGCGCCCGGCTTCACGCTTGGGTTGCCTCAAGACCAACAAAGGATCGCGCAGGGTTCCCGCGCGTTCTGGCATATAATTGATGTCCCGATGCAGGCGTGGCGAGACCCTCGACCCGACCCGCGCCCCTGATCCGGAGCCGACCCGCGTGGCACGCCTTGTGATCGTATCGAACCGCGTCGCCGTCCCGGAGGAGGGCGGCAAGGCGGTCGCGGCAGGCGGCCTGGCGGTCGCCGTCAAGGAGGCTTTCACGGCCTATGAGGGGCTGTGGTTCGGCTGGAGCGGCACCATCACGGACGAGCCGTCCGAGGAGCCGACCCTGATCGACCGGGGCCGCGTCCAGTACGCGGTGGTCGATCTCTCGCCCCAGGACCACCTCGAATATTATGCCGGCTTCGCGAACCGGGCGCTGTGGCCGATCATGCATTACCGGCTGGGGCTCGGGGCCTTCTCGCGCTCGGATTACGCCGGCTACAGCCGCGTGAACCGCACCTTCGCCCGGGCGCTGGCCAAGCTGGTCGAGCCCGACGACATCATCTGGGTGCACGATTACCACCTGCTGCCGCTCGCCTCCGAGCTGCGCGGCCTCGGGCTCGACAACCCGATCGGCTACTTCCACCACATCCCCTGGCCCGCCGCCGATGTGTTCAACTCGCTGCCGGCCAGCGGCGAATTGCTGCGCGCCATCGTGGATTACGACCTGATCGGCCTGCAGACCGAGGCGGACGTTCAGAACCTGCAGCGCAACCTGATCGATACCCAGCGGGCGATTCCCCTGGGCGGCGGCTCGCTGATGGTCGACGGGCGGCGCACCCGGATCCGCGCCTTCCCGATCGGCATCGATGTCGCCGGCTTCAAGGAGGCGGCCGAGAAGGCCAGCGCCAACAAGGTCGTGCGCGAGACCATCGCCGGCCTGCGCACCCGCAAGCTGCTGATCGGCGTCGACCGGCTGGATTATTCCAAGGGCGTGTCCGAGCGGATGGAGGCGGTGGAGAGCTTCTTCGCCTCGAATCCCGACCAGCGCGGCAACGTCACCTACATCCAGATCACGCCGAAATCCCGCAGCGAAGTGCCGGAATACGAGCAGCTCGCCCGGGACGTGAACGAGAAGGTCGGCGAGATCAACGGCTCGCTCGGCGACCCGGCCTGGACGCCGATCCAGTACATCACCAAGGCCTATCCGCGCCCGGTGCTGGCCGGTCTCTACCGGGCGGCCCGGGTCGGCATCGTCACGCCGATGCGCGACGGCATGAACCTCGTCGCCAAGGAATACGTGGTCGCTCAAGCCGAGGACGATCCGGGCGTTCTGGTCCTGTCGAAATTCGCCGGCGCCGCCCGGCAGCTGCCCGAGGCGCTGCTGATCAACCCCTACGACAAGTTCGAGGTGGCGGAGGCGATCCGCGCGGCGCTTTACATGCCGAAGGCCGAACGGGTGGCGCGCTGGAAGCCGATGGTCGAGCGCATGACCCGCGAGGATGTCGATTGGTGGGCGCGCAACTTCCTGGCGGAACTTGAGAATTTCCGCACGATCGAGCGCGAGCCGCCATCCGCGGCAGCCGCTGCTGCCGAATAACCAGCGATGTCGCGGGTTTCCAAAGGGATCATCCCTTTGGCGGGGTCTCGGGGCGGAGCCTTGGGCCTTCGGGCTTCGCCCTGCACCCACAAAAGGTCGAAGACCTTTTGAAACCATGATGTTGCGCGGCAACTCTCCGATCTCACGTTCATATCTGGACCTCGCCCATGATCGCCGTCGATGACGGGGTGCCGGCGCCGCTCGGCGCGCATTTCGACGGGCGCGGGGTCAATTTTGCCCTGTTCTCCGAGCACGCCACCGCGGTCGATATCTGCCTGTTCGAGCCCGGTGAGCGGCACGAGACCCGCACGGTGCGGCTGCCCTGCCGGACCGACGACGTCTGGCACGGCTACCTGCGCGGGGTGCTGCCGGGCCAGCTCTACGGCTACCGGGTGCATGGCCCCTGGGATCCGGCGAACGGCCACCGGTTCAACCCCTCAAAGCTGGTGCTTGACCCCTATGCGCGGGAAATCCGCGGGAAGATCCGCTGGCACGACGCGCTCTACGGGCACCGGCGCGGTGGGCGCGAGGATCGGATCGACCGGCGCGACAGCGCGGTCTACATGCCGCGCTGCGTGGTCACTGCCCCCGAGGTGCCCGACCTCGCCCTCGATCCGGTGCGCCGGCCGCTCGCCGACACGGTGGTGTACGAGGCGCACGTCAAGGCGCTGACCCGCACCCATCCCGCGATCCCCGAATCCGAGCGCGGCACCTACGCGGCCTTGGCCCATCCGGCGATCATCGAGCACCTCGTGAAGCTCGGCGTGACCGCCCTGGAACTCCTGCCGATCCAGGCCTTCGCGGATGACCGCTTCCTGGTGGACAAGGGCCTCGTCAACTTCTGGGGGTATCAGCCGCTGAGCTACTTCGCCCCCGACCCGCGTTACCTGGGGGAGGGCGGCCTCGGCAGCCTCAAGGCGGCGATCCGGGAACTCAACGCCGCCGGGATCGAGACCTGGCTCGACGTGGTCTACAACCACACCGCGGAGGGCGACCACACCGGCCCGACCTTGGCGTTCCGCGGCATCGACAATGCCAGCTACTACAAGCTCGACCCCGCCGACCGGCACCGCAACTTCGACTGCACCGGCTGCGGCAACACCTTCGATGTGAGCCACCCGCGGGTGATGCAGCTGGTGCTGGATTCCCTGCGTCACTGGGTGACCGCCTACGGGATCGCGGGCTTCCGGTTCGACCTGGCTTCGAGCCTCGGGCGTTCGCCGCTCGCCTTCACCCCGCAGGCTGCCTTCTTCCAGGCGGTGGCGCAGGATCCGGTGCTCGCCCGGGTCAAGATGGTGGCCGAGCCCTGGGACATCGGGGAGGGGGGCTATCAGCTCGGCAGCTACCCGCGCGGCTGGAGCGAATGGAACGACAAGTTCCGCGACGCGACCCGCGGGTTCTGGAAGGGCGATTCCGGCACGCTCGCCAAGGTCACGCAGGGGCTGACCGGCTCGCGCGAGGTGTTCGCGCCCTCCCGCCGCTCGCCGCTCGCCAGCGTCAACTTCATCGCCAGCCACGACGGCTTCACGCTGGCCGACACGGTGGCGTACGAGGCGAAGCACAACGAAGCCAACGGCGAGGACAACCGCGACGGCCACGGCCACAACGTCAGCCGGAATTACGGCGTCGAGGGCGACACCGACGATGCCGCCATCCTGGCGGTTCGCACCCGCCAGAAGCGCAACATGCTGGCCACCGTGATGCTGGCCCAGGGCGTGCCGATGCTGCTGATGGGCGACGAGCGGTCGCGCAGCCAGGGCGGCAACAACAACGCCTATGCCCAGGACAATCCAACGAGCTGGATGGACTGGAGCGTCGATCCGGACCCTGCACTCACGGGCTTCGTCGCCAATCTGCTGGCCTTGCGACGGGCTCAACCGGCGCTGCGACGACGGCGCTTCTTCACCGGCGCGCTGATCCATCCGGATGCGCCCCTGCGCGACGTGCATTGGCTCAGCGCCGAAGGCACCGAGATGGGCGACCGCCACTGGTCCGACGACGGACTCCAGGCGTTCGGGATGCAGATCGGCAATGACGGCGCACCGGGCGAGCGCCTGCTGGTGCTGTTCAACGCCGGGGAGGGGACTCTGACCTTCCACCTCGCCCCGGTGATCGGCGGCCCATGGCGGCCCGTGTTCGACACGGGCGAGGCCGAGGGGGCACTTTCGCCGGATGCCGCGCCTTACGCGGCGGGCGCCGCGGTGCCGCTGGCCGGGCGGACGGCTCTGGTTCTCACCGCCCCGAGGGCGGATGCCGGGTGGGTGCCGGGGCCATAGGGCCTGTATCACGCGAGAAAAGGATCGGTGACGGCCCCACAGCTCTCCCTCCCCCCTCTGCGGGGGAGGCAGACGTGCGGGCCCCCGTTCCCCCATTGCCACACCCCACGCCCGCCATAGCTGCGCTGCGGGAACCGGATCGAGCCCGGGGCCTTCTCCCACGACAGGTGAGCCTGCCGCGCTTGCCCCGGCGCGTGCGGCCAACGACGAGGAATGTGGCCCGATGCGGCGCGCCCACAACATGGAATTCGGGGCCGAGATGGTCGGGGGCGGCGTCCGCTTCGCCCTCTGGGCCCCCACCGCGCAGAGCGTCGACCTCGTCGTCGACGGCGTCGACCACCCGCTGCCCGAATCCGGCGGCGGCTGGCGGCGCACCGCCCTGCCCGGCGTGAAGCCCGGCGCCCGCTACGGCTTCCGCATCGACGGCGACCTCGTGGCGCCCGATCCCGCCTCTCGGTTCCAGCCGGACGACGTTTCGGGCCTCAGCGAGGTGATCGACCCGCGTGCCTTCGAATGGTCGGACGAGGCCTGGGCCGGGCGGCCGTTCGAGGAGGCGGTGATCTACGAGTGCCATGTCGGCACCGCGACGCCGGAGGGCACCTATGCCGGCCTGCAGGCCCGGCTGCCCGACCTCAAGGCGCTCGGCGTCACCGCCATTGAGCTGCTGCCGCTCGCCGACTTCAAGGGCTCGCGCAACTGGGGCTACGACGGCGTCCAGCCCTACGCCCCCGACGGCGCCTATGGCCGGCCGGACGACCTCAAGCGGCTGATCGACACCGCCCATGGGCTCGGCCTGATGGTCTATCTCGACGCGGTCTACAACCACTTCGGCCCGGCCGGGAACTACCTCCACGCCTACGCCAAGACCTTCTTCACCGAACGCCACCAGACGCCGTGGGGCGCGGGCATCAACTTCGACGGCAAGGAGAGCGGCGCCACGGTGCGGCAGTACTTCATCCAGAACGCCCTGTACTGGCTGGAGGAATACCGCTTCGACGGCCTGCGCTTCGACGCCGTCCACGCGATCCTCGACGATTCGCCCCGCCACTTCCTGGCCGAGCTCGGCGAGACGGTCCGCAAGACCTTCCCGGACCGCCAGATCCACCTGATGCTGGAGAACGAGGCCAACCAGGCCCGGTGGCTGGAGCGCGACGCCGCCGGGCGCCCCAAGATGCACGACGCCCAATGGGCCGACGACCTGCACCATTGCTGGCACGTCCTGCTCACCGGCGAGGATGCCGGCTACTATAAAAGCTTTGCCGACAAACCCGTCGCCCATCTCGCGCGCTGCCTCGCGGAGGGCTTTGCCTATCAGGGCGAGCCCTTCCCGACGCTCGACAACCACCCGCGGGGCGAATCCTCCGGGCATCTGCCGCCCTCGGCCTTCGTGACCTTCCTCCAGAACCACGACCAGGTCGGCAACCGGGCGCTCGGCGAGCGGCTCAACCATCTGGCCGACCCGAAGAAGCTCGATCTCGCCCGGGCCGGCCTCCTGCTGGCGCCGCAGATCCCGATGCTCTGGATGGGCGAGGAATGGTCGGCCTCGGCGCCGTTCCTGTTCTTCGTCGACTTTGCGCCGGACGAAGAGCTGAACACGGCGGTGCGCGACGGCCGCCGCCGGGAGTTCAAGAGCTTCGCGGCGTTCGCCGACGATACCTCGAAGATACCGGATCCCACCGAGCGCGAGACCTTCGAGGCCTCGAAGCTCGACTGGTCCGAGCGGGAGCGCTCGCCGCACCGCGAGGTGCTGGCGGAGACCACGCGACTCCTGGGCCTGCGCCGCGACGTGGTCGTGCCGCTCGCCAAGTCCGGCTACGCGGGTGCCGCCGCCAGCCTGCCGCGGGCCGACGTGGTCGATTGCACGTGGCGCTTCGGCGCCGGCACCCTGCGGTTCGTCGCCAATGTCGGCGACACCCCCTTCGCGCTGGATCCGGGCGGCGCCCAAGTGGTCTGGACCAACGCCCCGGACGGGGCCGGACGCGACCTGCCCTCCTGGGCGGGCGTGTTCCTGACGGAGTCCCACTCGTGAGCGCCTTGAACGTGAGTGCCTTGGAACAGCTGGCCGATCTCGTCGGCGTGGCCGCGGGCTATACCGATGCCTTCGGCAAGCCGGTCGAGACCTCCCTGGAGGTGCGCCGGGGCCTGCTGGCGGCGCTGGGCTTCGCGGTGGAGGACGAGGCGGCGATCGCCGGGAGCCTGGAGCAGGTCGAGCGCCTGCGCCGCGGCCTGATCCCGCCGCTCCTGCCCGTGGAGGCCCGCCGGGCGGCCCGGGTGCCGGTGCGGCTCCAAAGCGGTGCGCCCCACACCCTGGTCTGGCGCCTCGTGGATGAACGCGGCACGGCGCGCGAGGGCCGGGCGAATCCGCAAGGGGCGGAGCCCGGCTTCGAGCTGCCGCCGCTGACCCCGGGCTATCACCGCCTCACCGTGCAGGCCGGGCAGAGCCGCACCGAAGCCTGGGTGATCGCCGCGCCGCAGCGTTGCTGGCGCCCGCGGCCCTACACGGAGGAGGGGGCCTCCGACTGGGGTCTGGCCGCGCAGCTCTACGGCCTGCGCTCGGCCACCAATATCGGCATCGGCACCTACGCGGATGCCGGCGAGGCCGCCCGCGAGGCCGCCTTGCGCGGGGCGGCGTTCCTGGGGCTCAGCCCGGTCCATGCCCTGTTCGGCTCCGACCGGACCAAGATCTCGCCCTACTCGCCCTCTTCACGCCTGTTCCTCGAGACCCTGTTCATCGCCCCGCGCAGCCTGCCGGGGCTCGCCGGATCCCGGGCCGAGGCGCTGCTCGCCAAGCGGGAAGATGCCATCACGGCTTTGCGCGAGGCGGCGCTTGTCGATCATCAGGGCGTGCACGACGTGCTCGACCCCGTGCTCCGGGCCCTCTGGGCGGATTCGCCGGCCCGGGCCGGGACAGACGCGGAGTTCGAGCGCTTCCGCCAGGAGGGCGGCGCGGATCTGGAATCGCACGCGATCTTCGAGGCCCTGTCGGAGCATTTCCGGGGGCAGGGGGCGCACTGGCTGGGCGACTGGCCGGAGGCGTATCGCCGGGCCGGCACGGAGGCCGTGACGGCCTTCGCGGCGGAGAACGCGGAACTCGTCGGCTACCACGCGTGGCTGCAACACCTCGCCGACCGGCAGCTCGAAGAGGCCTCGGCGGCGGCCCTCGGCTCGGGCATGCGGGTCGGACTCTACCGCGACCTCGCGGTCGGCGCCGACCGGGGCGGGTCCGAGATCTGGTCCCATCCCGAGCGCTTCGCCGACAAGGTCTCGATCGGTGCGCCGCCGGACCTGCTGGCACCGAAGGGCCAGAACTGGGGCCTGCCGGCCTTCGACCCGCTGACGATGGAGCGCGACGGACTCGCGGCCTTCCGCGCCCTGGTCCAGGCCAACATGCGCCATGCCGGCGCGATCCGGATCGACCACGCCTTCCAGCTCGCCCGCCTGTTCCTGATCCCGCTCGGCGCGGGCGCCCAGGCCGGCGCCTACGTGGCGATGCCGTTCGAGCCGATGCTGGCGGTGCTGCGGCTGGAGAGCCACCGCAACAAGTGCCTCGTCATCGCGGAAGACCTCGGCACCGCGCCCGAAGGTTTTTCCGACGCGCTGATGCGGGCCGGGGTGCTGAGCTACCGGATCCTCGCCTTCGAGCGCGAGGCCGACGGCCGGTTCAAGGCGCCCTCGGCCTATCCGCGCGACGCGCTCACCGCCATCACCACCCACGATCTGCCGACCTTCGTGGGCTGGTGGCGCGGGGTCGATACCGACACCCGCCAGTCGCTCGGCCTCTACGATCAGGACCGGGCCGAGGCCGAGCGGGCCGAGCGCGTGATCGAGCGTCGCCGCCTGACCGAGGCGCTGGCGGGCGAGCAGCTGCTCCCCTCCGCCGAGCCGCCGGATGCCGCGCCCTTCGAGGCCGCGGCGCGCTACCTCGCCCGCGCGCCCTCGATGCTCACCGCCGTCCAGTACGAGGACGTGGTCTCGGAACTCGCCCAGGCCAACGTGCCGGGCTCGACCGAGGGCTACCCGAACTGGCGGCGCAAGCTCGACCGGGACCTCGCGGCGATCGCCGCCCCCGGCGGCCCGTTGGCCAAGCTCGCAGCCGCCCTGTCGTCCGAGGCGCGAGGCCCGCGCTCGGGGGCCGCGCGGCTCGCGGTGCCGCCGCCGCGCTCGACCTACCGGCTGCAGTTCCACAAGGCCTTCACCTTCGCGGATGCCGGTCGGATCGTCCCTTACCTGCACCGGCTCGGGATCAGCCACGTCTACGCCTCGCCGCTCCAGAAGGCCCGGCCCGGCTCGACACACGGCTACGACATCGTCGATCACGGCGCGATCAACCCGGAACTCGGCGGCGAGGAGGGCTTCATCCAGCTCTCCGAGACGCTCCACGCCCACGGGATCAAGCTCCTCCTCGACATCGTCCCGAACCACATGGGCGTCGGCGGGTCCGACAATCCGTGGTGGCTCTCGGTCCTGGAATGGGGCTCCCTGTCGCCCTTCGCCGATGCGTTCGACATCGATTGGCAGCGGCTCGGGGCCGGGCGCAACCTCGTGATCCCGTTCCTGGGCGAGCGCTACGGCGAGGCCCTGGAGCAGGGCACGCTGGAGCTGAAGTTCGACCCCGAGAAGGGCGCCTTCAGCGTCTGGCACTACGAGCACCAGCTCCCGATTCGGCCGCTCAGCTACCCGACCATCCTCAACCGGGTGATCGCCGCCATCGGGGCGGTGGACGACGACACCACCGCAGAGCTGCTCGCCATCTCCGAGCGGCTGCGCGCCATGTCGATCGACACCGACGAGACCCGCCGCAAAAGCTTCCCCGAGGAGGCCGAGGGGCTGAAGCGCCGGCTCGCCGAGATCCACGGCGTCTCGCCACTGATCCAGGAGGCCACGGCCAGCACGCTCGCGCTGCTCAACGGCTTCAAGGGCCGCCCCGACAGCTTCGGGCCGCTGCACCGTCTGCTGGAGGCGCAGGCCTACCGGCTCGCCCATTGGCGGGTGGCGTCGAGCGACATCAACTACCGCCGCTTCTTCGACGTGAACTCCCTGGCCGGCCTGCGGGTCGAGCTGTCCGACATCTTCCACCGCTCGCACGAGACCGTGTTCCGGCACGTCCGCGAGGGCAGGATCGACGGCTTGCGCATCGATCACATCGACGGGCTCGCCGACCCGCTGGGCTATGCGCGGGCGCTTCAGGCGGCGGTCGGGCCGGGCTTCTACGTGGTGGTCGAAAAAATCCTGGAGCCGGGGGAGCGGCTGCGACCCTGGCCGGTGGCCGGGACGACGGGCTACGACGTGCTCAACCAGCTCGACGGCATCCTGGTCGACAAGGGAAAGCGCGGGAAGGTCGAGCGGCTCTACACCTGGGCCACGGGCTTCGACGAGCCCTACGGGTTCCAGCTCCGCGCCGCCAAGGCCGAGATCCTCGAGATCAGCTTCGCCAGCGAGTTGGAGGTGCTGACCTCCGACCTCAAGGAGGCCGCCGATGCCGACCGGCGCACCCGCGACTTCACCGTCAATGCGCTCCGCCGGGCGCTGATCGAGATCATCGCGCGCTTCCCGACCTACCGGAGCTACCTGCCGTCGGAATTGGAGGAGGGCGAGGTCGAGCCCGAGGATGTCCGCCTGATCGAGGGCGCGGTCGCCAAGGCCAAGCGCTGGTCGAGCCTGCCGGACCGCTCGGTCCACGATTTCGCCGCCGAGGTCCTGCTCGGGCGGATCGAGACCACGGGGCCGGGCCGGCCGGATCCGCGGGTGGTCCTGCGCTTCCGCCGCCGGTTCCAGCAGCTCACCGGCCCGGTCATGGCCAAGAGCCTGGAGGACACGCTGTTCTACCGTTACGCCTGCTTGCTGGGCCTCAACGAGGTCGGCGGCGATCCGGGCGAGTACGGGATCGACGCCGATCATTTCCACGACCTGCAGATCGCCCGCGCCCGGGACTGGCCGAGCGCCATGATCACCACGGCGACCCACGACACCAAGCGCGGCGAGGATGCCCGGACCCGGCTGCTCGCGCTGTCGGAGATCCCGGAGGAATGGGCCAAGGCCTGGGACCTGTGGCAGCGGACGGCCGGGCCGCACCTCGCCCGGATCGATGGTGAGCCCGCGCCCGACGCCAACGACCAGTGGATGTTCTTCCAGGCGATTCTGGGTGCGTGGCCGCTGGAACTGCTGGAGCAGGACGAGCCCACGGCGATCGAGGATTTCCGCAACCGGCTGATCGCCTACGGCGAGAAGGCCATGCGCGAGGGCAAGCGCCGGTCGAGCTGGGTCAACGTCGACGAGGTCTACGAGGGCGCGGTCAAGAAGCTGTTCACGGCGTTGATCGCACCGGGCTCGGACTTCCTGCGGGAGCTCCGGCCCTTCGCCCGGCGGCTCGCCCATCTCGGCATGCTGGCGAGCCTCGGCCGCACGGTCCTGAAATGCACCCTGCCGGGCCTGCCCGACACCTACCAGGGCACGGAGATCTGGGATTTCTCCTTCGTCGATCCCGACAACCGGCGCCCGGTGGATTACCCCGCCCTGGAACGGATGCTCGAACAGGGCGGCGAACCGGCGGCGCTGCTGGCGCATTGGCCGGATGGGCGGATCAAGCAGGCGACGCTGACGCGGTTGCTGGCCGAGCGGGCCGAGCGCCCGGATTTCTACGCGATCGCCGCCTACGAGCCTGTCGACGCCACGGGGGCGCGGGCCGACCATGTCGTTGCCTACCGGCGGACCGATCCCGGCCAGGAGGGCGGCGACCTGTTCGTGGCGGTGCCGCGGCTGGTCGCGGGATTTGTGGGCGAGGCGGGCTGGTCGGGCGAGGCCTTTGCCGGCACCCGGGTCGATCTCGGGGCCGGGACCCGCTGGCGGGATCTCGTCACCGGGCGGATCGTTGAGAGTGACGGGGAGGGGGCCGATCTCGGTACGCTTCTGCGGGATCTGCCCTTTGCGGTGCTGCGGCGGGATCCGTGAGGGAAGCGACAGACCCGCTTCTCTCCCGCCCCCCTGTGCGGGGGAGGGTGGCCCCCGCAGGGGTCGGGAGAGGGGAGCGACGGTGCGGAAAAGGGCTTTGGCCTTCATGCCGGTCGGCGCCTCTTCTGGAAGCCGGGTCCCCCCCCATGCGGGACTTCGTCCCGGCCCGACCCCTGCTGACGCAGGGGCCACCCTCCCCCGCATAGGGGGGAGGGGAAAACGCGCGGTTGGCAGGACCCTCCGCAGCCCTGTCACGCAACTCTGCTGAGACACGTCGAACCGGATCGCGAGGCACGCCTGCGTAGTTCGGGCGTTACGACACAGGAACGGGAGCCAGAAGCCAGCATGAACGCACCGACCAAAGCCGCTGCGACGTCCGGGGCCGAAGCCGTCCTGCCGGCGTCGCTGGCGCCGCGCGCTGCAGGGCCGCGGATCTACAATCTGTTCCCGCTCCTGGTCGGGCGCGTATCGGATTGGACCGCCGAGCTGCCGCGGATCGCGGCGCTAGGCTTCGACTGGATCTACCTGAACCCGTTTCACCAGACCGGCGGCTCGCGGAGCCTCTACGCGGTGGCCGATCCCGAGCGGCTGGACGAGCGCTTCCGCGACCAAGACGGCACGCCGGACGACGAGCAGATCCGCGGGTTCTGCACGGCGGCCGAGGCGCTGGGCCTGTCGGTGATGACCGATCTCGTGATCAACCACACCGCCGATAACGGGCGCCTCGTGACCGAGCGGCCCGACCTGTTCATGAAGGAGCCGGACGGCTCGATCATGCACCCGGCCGCCGTCGATCCGGACGACCCGTCGATCCGCACCGTCTGGGGCGATCTGGCCGAGCTCGACTACCACACCCCCGCCGCCCGGGATGAGCTGACCCGGATCTGGGGCGCCTACGTGGCGCATCTCCAGGGCCTCGGCGTGGCGGGCTTCCGCTGCGACGCGGCCTACAAGGTCCCGCCGGAGACCTGGCGCGTCCTGATCGGTGAGGCCAAGTCCCGCGATCCCGCCTGCCTGTTCGCCGCCGAGACCCTGGGCTGCACCTTCGAGGAGGCCAAGGCCACGGCCGGCGCCGGCTTCGACTACCTGTTCAATTCCTTCGCGTGGTGGGACCTGAAGAAGCCCTGGGCGCTGGAGCAATACGAGCGCCTGCGGGTGCTGGCGCCCTCCATCGCGTTCCCCGAGAACCACGACATGAAGCGCCTTGCCGCCGAGATCGGGGGCGGCCCGGAAGCGGTGGCGGCGCATCTGCGCACCCGCTACGCGCTGGCCGCCTTCTTCTCGGCCGGCGTGCTGATGCCGATCGGCTACGAGTGGGGCTACCGCCGGGCGCTGCACGTGGTCGACACCACCCCGCGCGACCGCGAGGACGACACCGGGCTCGACATCTCCGCCTCGATTCGGGCGATCAACGCCCTGCGGGCGGAGCTGCCGGCCGCCAATGTCGAAGGTGCGCAGATCCGGGTCTCGGCCCCCGACAGCAATCTGGTGGCGCTCGCCCGCTTCGACACCGGCCATCCGGCCTCGGCCCGGCACGGACTGATCGTGCTTTACAACCCGACCGACAAGCCGGTCCCGGTGGAGGCCGGTGCGCTGATCGCCCGCACGGGCGGGATGCTCGGGACCTTCGTCGACCGGACCCCGGAGGCCGAGCCGATCGCGTTCCATCCCGGCAGCGCCATCGACCTGATGCCGGGCGAGCTGCGCATCCTCGCGGCCAGCGCCCAGGAGGTCGCCCGCCAGCCGACGCGCGGCACGCCGGATGGCGAGGGCCGGGTGGTGATCGAGGCGGTCAGCCCTGAGCTCGACGGCGGCCGTTCTGCGGTGAAGCGGATCGTCGGCGAATCCCTGCGGGTCGAGGCCGACATCTTCTCCGACGGCCACGAGATCATCGACGCCGCGATCCTGTCGCGGGTCGCTGGCACCGAGATCTGGCGCGAGGACCCGATGGTCTTCGTCGACAACGACCGCTGGGCCGGGCAATTCCCCCTGGAGCAGAACGCCCGCTACGAGTTCACCCTGATCGCGTGGCGCGACGCCTTCTCGTCCTGGGTGCGCGACACCCTGAAGAAGCGCGCCGCCGGCGTGGATGTCCGCCTGGAGACGATTGAGGGCGTGGCCCTGGTCGGCACCGCCGCGTCGCTGGCCCGGACCCAGGGCGGTCGCGACGCCGACCGGCTCGCCGCCCTGGTGGCCGCGCTCGCCGCCGAGGAGACCGGCTCGGCCGCACAGCTCGACCGGATCCTGCAGCCCGACGCGGCGAGCCTCGTGCGCCGCAATGCCGAGCGGGTGAACCTGACCCGCTATCCCGTGACCCTGCCGGTGATCGCCGACCGCCTCGCGGCCCGGTTCTCGGCCTGGTACGAGATCTTCCCGCGCTCCCAGTCGATGGACGTGAACCGCCACGGCACCTTCGACGACGTGATCCGGCGCCTGCCGGAGATCCGCGAACTCGGCTTCGACGTCCTCTACTTCACGCCGATCCACCCCGTGGGGCGGACCAACCGCAAGGGGAAGAACAACACCCTGAAGGCCCTGCCCGGCGATGTCGGCTCGGTCTACGCGGTGGGCGCGGAAGAGGGCGGCCACGAGGCCGTGCATCCCGATCTCGGCACGCTCGCCGATTTCGAGCGGCTGGTCGCGGCGAGCCACGCCTACGGGATGGAGATCGCCCTCGATTTCGCGATCCAGTGCTCGCCGGACCATCCCTGGATCAAGAACCACCCGGAATGGTTCGAGTGGCGCCCCGACGGCACGCTCAAATTCGCCGAGAACCCCCCGAAGAAGTACGAGGACATCTCGAACGTCCACTTCTACGGCGGCGCGCTACCCTCGCTCTGGATCGAATTGCGCGACATCCTGCTCGGCTGGTGCGCGCGTGGCGTGCGCATCTTCCGGGTCGACAACCCGCACACCAAGCCGATTCCGTTCTGGGAATGGGTGATCGCCGAGGTCAACGGCCAGTATCCGGACGCGCTCTTCCTCGCCGAGGCCTTCACCCGGCCGAAGATGATGAAGAAGCTCGCCAAGGCCGGCTACCAGCAGAGCTACACCTACTTCACGTGGCGCAACACCAAGCAGGAGCTCACCGACTACGCCCTGGAGCTGGCCGGCGAGATGGGTGAGTACTATCGCCCGAATTTCTTCGCCAATACGCCCGACATCAACCCGCACTTCCTCCAGACCAGCGGGCGCGCCGGCTTCGTGATCCGGGGCACGCTCGCCGCGACCCTGTCGTCGGTCTACGGCATCTACAACGGCTTCGAGCTGTGCGAGGCCGCGCCGTATCCCGGCAAGGAAGAGTACCTGAACTCGGAAAAGTACGAGCTGAAAGCCTGGGACTACGACCGGCCCGGCAACATCCGCGAGCACATCATCAAGCTGAACACCATCCGCCGCGAGAACCCCGCCCTCTGGGATTTCCGCAACGTGGTCTTCACGGGCGCGTTCAACGACCAGATCGTCGCCTACGCCAAGGCGACGCCGGAGCGCGACAATTGCGTCTTCACCATGGTCAATCTCGATCCCCGGAACCGCCAGGAATGCACCTACGAGGTGCCGCTCTGGCTGTTGGGTCTGCCGGACGATGGCGCCGTGGAGGTCGAGGACCTGCTCCAGGGCTACACGTTCGAATTGCGCGGCAAGTCCCACCGCATCGCGCTGGATCCGGCCGAGCGATCCTGCGTGATCTGGCGTCTCCGGGCGCCGCGGCGGGTTGCGGGTTGAGGCTACCCGTGGCACTCGATCATGGCAGTTGATGCCGGCGGGGGGCCTCCCCGTCGCCGGCCACGATATCCGCGCGGTGAGAGACCGCCTGCGCCCCGGTTGGTTCCCCCGCCGGTCCCGTCAGATCCGACCGATGAGGCAGCGACGCGATGATCGATCGCAGCGACCCGCAATGGTACCGTGATGCCATCATCTACCAAATCCACGTCAAGTCGTTCTTCGACTCGAACAATGACGGGATCGGCGATTTCGAGGGGCTGACCCAGCGCCTCGATTACGTGCGCGATCTCGGCGTCACGGCGATCTGGCTGATGCCGTTCTATCCCTCGCCGCTGCGCGACGACGGGTACGACATCGCGGATTACGAGGGCATCAACCCGTCCTACGGGACCATGGAGGACTTCAAGGCCTTCGTGGCGGCGGCGCACGAGCGCGGCCTGCGGGTGATCACCGAGCTCGTGATCAACCACACCTCGGACCAGCACCCCTGGTTCCAGGCGGCCCGCGAGGCGCCCCCCGGCTCGCCCGAGCGCGACTTCTACGTCTGGTCGGATACCGACGAGCCGTACAAGGATACCCGGATCATCTTCCTCGACACCGAGGCGTCGAACTGGACCTGGGACCCGGTCGCCAAGCAATATTTCTGGCACCGGTTCTACAGCCACCAGCCGGACCTGAACTTCGACAACCCGAAGGTGCTGGACGCGGTCATCGCGACCATGCGCTACTGGCTCGACATGGGCGTCGACGGTCTGCGCCTCGACGCGATCCCCTACCTGATCGAGCGCGACGGCACGAATTGCGAGAACCTCGCCGAAACCCATGATGTGATCAAGAAGATCCGGGCGGCGCTGGATGTCAGCTACCCCGACCGGATGCTCCTGGCCGAGGCCAACCAGTGGCCGGAGGAGACCGCCCAGTATTTCGGCGACGGCGACGAATGCCACATGGCGTTCCACTTCCCGCTGATGCCGCGGATGTACATGGCGATCGCCCGGGAGGACCGGCACCCGATCACCGACATCATGCGCCAGACCCCGGAGATCCCCGAGGGCTGCCAATGGGCGATTTTTTTGCGGAATCACGACGAGCTGACCTTGGAAATGGTCACCGCCGAGGAGCGTGACTACCTCTGGTCGTTCTACGCCGCCGAGCGCCGGGCCCGGATCAATCTCGGCATCCGGCGCCGCCTCGCGCCGCTGCTCGAGAACGACCGGCGCAAGATCGAACTGATGAAGTCCCTCGTCCTGTCGATGCCCGGCACGCCGGTGCTGTATTACGGCGACGAGATCGGCATGGGCGACAACATCTACCTCGGCGACCGCGACGGCGTGCGCACGCCGATGCAGTGGAGCCCCGACCGCAACGGCGGCTTCTCCCGGGCGAACCCGCAGCGGCTGTTCCTGCCGGCGATCCAGGACCCGATCTACGGCTTCGACGCGATCAACGTCGAGGCCCAGACCCAGGCGCAGACCAGCCTGCTGAACTGGACGCGGCGGATGATCGCGATCCGCAACAACAGCGTCGCCCTGGGGCGGGGCACGATCCAGTTCCTGTATCCGTCGAACCGCAAGGTGCTCGCCTGGATCCGCGAGCACGAGGACGAGCGGGTCCTGTGCGTGGCGAACCTGTCGCGCGCGCCCCAGGCCGTGCAGCTCGACCTGTCGGAGCTGCGCACCGCGGTGCCGATCGAATTGACCGGCGGCACCGAGTTCCCGCCGATCGGCGACCTGCCCTACCTGCTGACCCTGCCGTCCTACGGCTTCTACTGGTTCAGCTTGAGCGCCGCCCAGTCGGGGGTGATCGGGCCGCAGCAGGAGCCGCCGGAGCTGTTCACCCTGGTGCTCACCGGCGGCATCGAGAGCCTGATGAGCGGTCGCGAGCGTGTCGCGTTCGAGCGCACTGTGGTGCCGCCGTTCCTGTCGAGCCGGCGCTGGTTCGGCGCCAAGGGCTCGCGGATCAAGGCCACGAAGGTCATCGACTGCGCCGCCCTCAAGGATGCCGATGGCAGCGCGCGCTTCCTGCTGCCGCGGCTGCAGGTGCAGCTCGCCAACGGCGAGAGCCACGAATACTTCGTCCCGGTCGGCGTCGATGAGGGTCGCGAGGACGAGACGCTGCTGCCCTACGCGGTGGCGCGTGTGCGCCGGGGCCCGCGCACCGGCCTGCTCTACGGGGCGGCCGGCTCCAACGACTTCGCGGCCTGCCTGATCGACGACATGCGCCAGGGCACCGAGCTCCCCACGGAGAGCGGGCGGCTTGTGTTCGCCACCACCTCGGCCTTCGACCCGGAGGTCACGGTGGACGTGGCCGATATCCGCCGGCTCTCGGCCGAGCAGAGCAACACCTCGATCGCCATCGGCTCGAAGATGATGCTCAAGCTGCTGCGCCGTCTGCAGCCCGGCATCCACCCCGAGATCGAGGTCGGCCGCTTCCTCACCGAGCAGGCGGGGTTCACCAACACGCCCGCTTTGCTCGGGACTCTCGAGCATGTCGCCGAGGACGGCACCCGCACCGCTCTGGCGGTGCTCCAAAAGTTCGTCATGAACCAGGGCGACGCCTGGACCCTGATGCTGGAGGGCCTGCGCCGGGACTTCGAGACCATGGTGCTCACCCCGGAGAGCGAGGCCGCGGCCCCCGAAGAGGCGTTCCAGGCCCACGGGCCCTGGGCCGACCTGCTCGGGCGGCGCACCGCCGAGCTGCACGCGGCGCTCGCCGTCGAGACCGACGACCCGGCCTTCGCGGCCGAGCCGTTCGAGGAGGACGACCTCGCGGTGCTGGCGCGCGACGCCCGCCACCAGACCGAGCGCGCCTTCCGGGCGCTCAAGGGCCAGGCCGAGCGCGGCCTCGATGCCGGCCGGCCCGCCTGCACGGAGCTGGCAGGCCGCCGCCGGGAGGTCGAGGCGCTGATCGAGCGGCTCTCGGCCGAGCCGCCGCGTGGTGCCCCCAAGACCCGCATCCACGGCGATTATCACCTGGGTCAGGTGCTCGTCGCCGAGAACGACCTGATCATCGTCGACTTCGAGGGCGAGCCCTCGCGGCCGGCCGATGAGCGCCGGGCCAAGTCGATGCCCCTGCGGGACGTGGCCGGGCTGATGCGCTCCTTCGCGTACGGCGCCGAGACGGTGATCCGGGAGCTCACCGTCCGGTTCGCCGATTCGGAGGACCGGGCGCGCAATGCCGCCACGGCGTGGCGCGGCATGATCGAGGCGGCGTTCCTGGCCGGCTACGATGCCGCGATCGTGGATTCGCGGGCGGCCGTGACCGACCCGGACACACGGGACCGGCTGCTGCGGCTCTGCCTGCTGACCAAGGCGCTCTACGAAGTCGATTACGAGGCCAACAACCGGCCGGACTGGATCGAAATCCCCGCCCGTGGGGTTCTCACCATTCTGGACACGGATCGAAACGAGCCCGGAGCAACGGCATGACGGCGATCGACGAGACCTTCGCAGGACGGGCCGACCCGGAGGCCGGGCCGGCACGGAGCGCGGATGTCCCGGGTTCCGCCAGCACGGCGCCGAGCGTCCATCCGGACGCGATCGCCGCTTTGATGAGCGCGAGCCACGGCGACCCCTTCTCGGTGCTCGGCCCCCACCGGGTCGGCTCCGGAGCCTGGGAAGTGCGCGCCGTGCTGCCCGAGGCGAAGACCGCCGCCCTGGTGATGGACGGCCGCACCGTGCCGTTCGAGAAGCGCCACCCGGACGGGTTCTGGGTCGCCCGGATCGAGGGAGAGGGCCGGCCGCTCTACGAAATCGAGGTCGAGGCCTGGGACGGCACCAAGCGGCGCCGCTACGATCCCTACGGCTTCGGCTCGTCGATCGAGCAATACGACGTGGCCTCGCTCCGCGAGGTCGGCACCAACCTCGTCTACCGGATCCTCGGCGCCCAGTCGGGCCAGCTCGACGGGATCGACGGGTTCCGCTTCGCCGTCTGGGCGCCCAATGCCCGCAAGGTCAGCGTGGTCGGCGACTTCAACGATTGGGACGGGCGGCGCCACCCGATGCGCCTCTGGCAGGATGGCGGCGTCTGGGAGCTGTTCGTGCCGGGCCTCACGGCCGGGGTGCGCTACAAGTTCGAGATCCGCGGCCCCGACGGTGCCCTGATCCCGCTCAAGGCCGATCCGGTCGCCTTCGCGGCCCAGCACCCGCCGGAGACCGCCTCGGTCACCTACGGTGTGGGCGAGTTCGACTGGCGCGATTCCGGCTGGATGAGCACCCGCGGCGCCAAGGATCCGCGCCACACGGCGATCTCGATCTACGAGGTCCATCTCGGCTCCTGGGCGCGGGTGCCGGAAGAGGGCAACCGCTACCTGACCTACAAGGAGCTGGGCGAGCGGCTCATTCCCTATGTCAAGGATATGGGCTTCACCCATATCGAGATGCTGCCGATCACCGAGTTTCCGTTCGACGGGTCCTGGGGCTACCAGCCGGTCTCGCTGTTCGCGCCGACCAGCCGCTTCGGCACGCCCGATGATTTCGCCGCCTTCGTGGACGCCGCCCACGAGGCCGGGATCGGCATCCTGCTCGACTGGGTGCCGGGCCACTTCCCGCTCGACGCCCACGGGCTCGGCCTGTTCGACGGCACGCATCTCTACGAGCATGCCGACCCGCGCCAGGGCTTCCACCAGGATTGGGGCACCTACATCTACAATTTCGGGCGCACGGAGGTCGCGACCTTCCTGGCGGCCAACGCCCGGTTCTGGCTGGAGCATTACCATCTCGACGGCCTGCGCGTGGATGCCGTGGCGTCGATGCTCTACCTCGATTACTCGCGCCGCCAGGGCGAGTGGATCCCGAACCGCTACGGCGGCAACGAGAACCTCGACGCCATCGACTTCCTGCGCAAGACCAACGAGGCGACCTACAGCCACGCCCCCGGCACCATCACGGTGGCGGAGGAATCGACCTCCTGGCCCGGCGTCTCGCACCCGACCTATACCGGCGGCCTGGGCTTCGGCTTCAAGTGGAACATGGGCTGGATGCACGACACCCTGCATTTCATGCAGGAGAACCCGATCCACCGCCGCTACCACCACCACAACCTGACCTTCGGGCTGCTCTACGCCTTCTCGGAGAATTTCATCCTGCCTTTGTCCCACGACGAGGTCGTGCACGGGAAGGGCTCGCTGCTCGGCAAGATGCCGGGCGACCGTTGGCAGAAATTCGCGAATCTCCGGGCCTATTACGGCTTCATGTGGGGGCATCCCGGCAAGAAGCTGCTGTTCATGGGCGGCGAGTTCGGCCAGGAGCGCGAGTGGAACCACGACACCAGCCTGGACTGGCACCACCTCGACGACCCGCTGCACAAGGGCGTCAAGGACGTGGTCCGGGACCTCAACCGGCTCTACGTCTCGACGCCGGCCCTCCACAGCCGCGACGTGGAGCATACCGGCTTCCAGTGGCTGGTGGCCGACGATCAGGACAACTGCGTGATCGCCTGGGCCCGCAAGGGCGCCAAGCCCGGCGAGGTCGCGATCGTGGTCTCGAACTTCACGCCGGTGCCGCGTGAGGGCTACCGGATCGGCGTCCCGGAGGCGGGCTTCTACCGGGAGGCGTTCAACTCGGATGCAGGGATCTACGGCGGGTCCAACCTGGGCAACCAGGGCGGTTGCCACACCGAGGATCAGGCGAGCCACGGCCAGAAGCAGAGCCTGTCGCTGACCCTGCCGCCGCTGGCGACGATGATCTTCCTGTTGGAGGGGTAAGGGAAACCCCTCTCCCCGCCTCCGGGGAGAGGCCCGCATGGACCTCGTCGTCCATGCGGGAAGTGGAGGTGAAGCTGGAGCGAAGGCGAGGGCGCGGATCCGTAAGAGGCTCGTCCTGAGCCGCCCCCTCACCTTCGGCTGCCGCCTCGCTTCCCGCCCCGACAAGGGGGCATGAAGCCCTCTCCCCGCAAGCGGGGCGAGGGGATGCTGGCCCCTACGCCGCCCGCCAGCGCAACGCCGTGCTGTTGCCGATCGCCCGCCCGTAGAGCCCGGCATAGTTGTCGGCCGCCTGATCCCAGCCGAAGCGGGACGCCATCGCGCGGCGCCGCATGGCATTGAGGCGCTTCTTCTGGCCGAACGCCTCCAGCGCCCGCCGCACCGCACCGCCGAAGGACGACGCCGACGGTTCCGCGAAGGTGAAACCCGTCACCCCGTCCTCGACCGTGTCGGCGAGGCCGCCGGTGCGCCGCACGATCGGCAGGGAGCCGAAGCGCTGCGCGTACATCTGGGCCAGCCCGCAGGGCTCGAACCGCGAGGGCATCAGCAGGAAGTCGCTGCCCGCGAACATCCGCCGGGCCTGCGCCTCCTCGAAGCCGACATGCACGCCGACCGCATCGGGATGGCGCCTGGCGAGACCCTGCAGCGCCTGCTCGAACCGGCCCTCGCCCTGGCCGATCACCACGAGCTGGCCGCCCCCGGCCACGATGGTCTCGGCCGCCTGCAGGCTCAGGTCGATGCCCTTCTGGTGCACCAGCCGCGACACGATCGCGAAGAGCGGCCCGCGGGAGACCGCCAAGCCGAATTGCCGGCGCACCGCCTCGGCATTGGCCCGCTTGCCCTTCCAGTCGTCGACCTCGAAGCGTGTGGCGAGGTGCGGATCGGTGCTGGGGTCCCAGGTCTCGTCGATGCCGTTGAGGATGCCGGCGAGCCGGCCCTGGCCGGCGCGGGTGCGCAGCAGACCGTCGAGGCCGCAGCCCATCTCGGGGGTCTGGATCTCCCGGGCGTAGGTCTCGCTGACCGTGGTGACCTGCGAGGCGTAGAAGATCCCGGCCTTCAGGAAGGAGAGCTGCCCGTAGAACTCGGCGCCGTCCACCTGGAAGGCCGAGTCCGGCACGCCGAGGCGCCCGAGGCTGTCCCGGGGGAAGAGGCCCTGATAGGCGAGGTTGTGGATGGTCAGGACGCTCGGCACCCGCCGGCCGCGCCACGCGAGATAGGCAGGCGCCAGCGCCGCCTGCCAGTCGTTGAGGTGCAGGAGGTCGGCCGCCCAGTCGGGGTCGGCGCCGGATGCGAGTTCCGCTGCTGCCAGGCTGAGCCGGGCGAAGCGCAGGTCGTTGTCGCCGAAATCCCCATGCTGATCGCCGTAGGGCGTGCCGTCGCGCTCGTAGAGGTCGGGGCTCAGCAGGACGTAGATGCGCAGGCCGTCGGCCGCCTCGACGAGGCCGAGGTCGCAGGGCGGCACGCCCGCGAAGCCTTCGAGCCGCGCCACCACCGGGATCTCGGGGAACGCCGCCCGGACCTCGCGATAACCGGGGATCAGCACGCGGATGTCGTAATGCGGCACCAGGGCCCGGGGCAGGGCGGCCGAGACCTCGCCGAGACCGCCGGTCTTCACGAAATCGGCCATCTCGGGAGTGGCGTAGAGGATGCGGCGGCGCAGCGAAGCCGGTCGGGCGGCTTGCGTGAGGGACCGGGACGCGTCGCCCATGTCGGACGACCAATCCGCCAAGGACCCACCACGGCGGGCATCGAGCATCGGCGTGGGTCCTAGCCGGGTGGGATGCCCCGGTCTGGCAGACGATCGAGCCGACACGGCTGTCGCGATCTCAACCACGGTCAATGCTCCTCCGCCGCGACGGTTCCGTTGCGACGCACAAAATAGGCCATCCGTGGCCTTAAGCTTTGGTTACGCCATAGTGCAATGCCGCATGAGTCGCACGCAGAACGCGCCGTTTTAGCCGTAGAAGCTTCTATTCGCGCCGCGGCGGGTGTTCAGGCACGCCGCAGGATCACGCCCTCGGCCGGGTCGAGGGCGAGGCTGGCGCGGACCGAATCGCCCGCGCGGCCCGCCCGCGTCGAGAGCAGCACCGTCCAGTCGCCCTCCGGCAGCGGCAGGCTCTGCGGCGCTGCACCGAAGTTCAGCACCACGCGCAGAACCTCATCACCCGCGAACCGCTCGTAGGCGAACATTTCTGCGGCCCCCAGCGTCACGCCGCGATAGTCGCCCACCGCCAGCGACGCGTGGTCGCGGCGCAGGGCGAGCAGCCGCCGGTACAGGGTCAGCATCGAGGCCGGGTCGGAGCGCTGGCCCTCGACGTTGCGGGTCGGCCAGTCCTCCGAGAGGGGCAGCCACGGCTCGGCCGCGGAGAAGCCCGCGTTCTGGCCGTCGTCCCACTGCATCGGCGTGCGCTCCGGGTCGCGGCCGTGCCCGGGCTCGTTGCGCTCCCAGGGGTCCTGCGCGCGGCCCGGCGGGATCGGGACATGGCCGAGCCCGATCTCGTCGCCGTAATAGAGGGTCGGCGTGCCCCGCAGGGTCAGCAGCAGCATCGCGGCGATGCGGGCCTGGGCCTGCCCGACCCGGGCGGCGATGCGCGGCTGGTCGTGATTGCCCAGCACCCAGTTCGGCCAGCCGCCCGGGGGCAGGGCTGCCTCGTAGCGCGCCACGAGCTCGGCCACGGCCTCGGCCTGCCACGGGGTCTGGATCAGCTGGAAGTTGAACGGCAGATCGGCGCCGCCGAGGTCCGGTCCGTAATAGGCGACCAGCCGCTCCACCGGCAGGTAGATCTCGCCGATCAGCACCCGCTCGCCATACGGGCGCAGGACATCCCGCATCCCGGCGATCACGTCGAAGATTTCCGGCCGGTCGGCGGAGTAGACCTGCTGGAAGCGATTGATCTCCGGCGCGCCCGGCGCGTAATCGGGATTGGCCGGGTTGTCGCGGAACCCCGCATCCTTGATCAGGTGCCAGATCACGTCGACCCGGAAGCCGTCGACCCCGCGCTCCAGCCAGAACCGGAGCACGTCGTGCATCGCCTCCCGCACGGCGGGATTGCGCCAGTTCAGGTCCGGCTGCTCCGTCAGGAAGGCGTGGTAGTAATACTGCCCGGTGGCCTCATCGAGCGTCCAGGCCGGGCCGCCGAAATTCGACACCCAGTTGTTGGGCGGGCCGCCATCGGGGCCGGGATCGCGCCAGATGTACCAGTCCCGCTTCGGGTTCGTGCGCGCCGACCGGCTCTCCGCGAACCAGGGATGCGCGATCGACGAGTGGTTGGGCACGAAGTCGAGGATCACCTTCAGCTTGCGCCGGTGCGCCTCGGCGATCAGGGCGTCGAACTCCGCGAGCGTGCCGAACAGCGGGTCGATCCCGCAATAATCGGCCACGTCGTAGCCGAAATCGGCCATCGGCGAGGGGTAGATCGGCGAGATCCACACGGCGTCGACCCCGAGCCAGGCGAGGTAGTCGAGCCGCGCGGTGATGCCCGGCAGGTCGCCGACCCCGTCGCCGTTCGTATCCTGAAAGGAGCGGGGATAGACCTGATAGACGGTCCCGCGCTTCCACCAGACGGTGTCGGTCATGCCTCAGCCCCTCGCGTTGCCGACCGGGGCTTGGAGACGTGCCCGATCGCTTTGCAATCGTGCACGTCTCCAAGCTCTTGTTGTGACGCGCTCTCTTGCGCCGAACCGGTGTCCACTTCGTCGGAGAGCGCTCTAGCGGCGAACCGCTCCGCTGGCGACCGGCGATGCGGATTTCCTATCCGGCGGGTGTGACTGGAATGTCACGAGGGCGTGCTATATCGTGTGTGTCGGGTCTGCACGCTCGCGTGGAGCGGCGCTGCCATGACTTCGCCGGAAGCCGTCCGCAGAGTCGGAGGCTTCGGGGCATGGGTCGCCCGACCGTTCACGCGGCGGCAATCCATTACATAAGACAATCGGCCCACGATTTCCCCGGCAACGTCCGGGACTCAGACTTTGGGGGACCCGCACGTGTTGAATGACGTTCTGATCCGGCCGGCACCGCAGGAAAGCGCGCATGACGAGCGCGCCGCCGCGGCTCCGGCGCCCGCGTCCTGGGCTGCCCCGACGCTCTCCGTCAGCGGCGACGCGGTGGTGGACCTGCGGGAATCGATCCGCGCCAAGCTGGCCTTCTCGCTGGGCCGGACGCCCGAGACGGCGCGCCCGCGCGACTGGTTCGCGGCGACCGCCCTGGCGTTGCGCGAGCGGATCGTAGCCGCCTGCATGGCGGCGGAGCGCGGCGTGCCGAACAAGCGCGTCTACTACCTGTCGCTGGAATTCCTGATCGGCCGGCTGATGTCGGACGCGATGAACAACCTCGGCCTGACCGAGACCACCCGGGCGGCGCTCAAGGAACTCGGGGTCGATCTCGGCGCCGTGGAGGAGGCCGAGCCCGATGCGGCGCTCGGCAATGGCGGCCTCGGGCGGCTGGCGGCCTGCTTCATGGAGAGCATGGCCAGCATCGGCATCCCGGCGATGGGCTACGGCATCCGCTACGATCACGGCTTGTTCCGGCAATCCTTCGAGGATGGCTGGCAGCGCGAGGCGCCGGAGACGTGGCTGGCGGAGGGCAACCCCTGGGAATTCGCCCGCCCGGAGGCGACCTACGCGATCGGCTTCGGCGGCACCGTCACGATGTCCTCCTCGGAGGAGGGGGTGATCCGGCGGCACTGGCAGCCGGCCGAGATCGTGCGGGCGGTGGCCCATGACGTGCCCGTGCCCGGCTGGCGCGGGCGCCACGTCAATGCGCTCCGCCTGTGGAAGGCCGAGGCGGTCGAGCCGCTCGACCTCGCCCGGTTCAACGGCGGCGACCATGTCGGCGCGGTCGCGGCGCGGATGCGCGCCGAGGCGATCTCCCGGGTGCTCTATCCGAGCGATTCCTCGGCCGAGGGCCAGGAGCTGCGCCTGCGCCAGGAATACTTCTTCACCGCCGCCTCGCTCCGGGACCTGCTCGCCCGGCACGTGGCCGAGCGCGGCGACGTCCGCTCCCTGCCGGACCACGCGGCGATCCAGCTCAACGACACGCACCCGGCCATCGCGGTGCCGGAGCTGATGCGCCTGTTGATCGACGAGCACGGCCTCTCCTGGGAGGATGCGTGGCACGTCACCACCAACACGCTGCACTACACCAACCACACCCTCCTGCCCGAGGCGCTGGAGACCTGGCCGGTGGAGCTGATGGAGCGGCTGCTGCCGCGCCACATGCAGATCATCTACCTGATCAACTGGATGCACCTTGAGGAGCAGTCCAAGCACGGCCGGCAGGGGCCGGCGGATGCCGAGGCCTACCTCGCCTCGATCTCGCTGATCGACGAGTCGAACGGCCGCCGGGTGCGGATGGGGCACCTCGCCTTCCACGGCGCGCGCCGGGTCAACGGCGTCTCGGCGCTGCACACCGACCTGATGCGCTCCACGGTCTTCTCCGACCTGCACGCGCTGGATCCCGACAAGATCGTCAACAAGACCAACGGCATCACCTTCCGCCGCTGGTTCCACAACGCCAATCCGGGCCTGACCCGGCTCGCGGTCGAGACCGTGGGGGCGGGCGTCCTCGACGATCCGGAGCTGCTGCGCGGTCTGGAAGCCCATGCCGAGGATCCGGCCTTCGTGGCGCGCTACGCCGCCGTGCGCCGCGAGCGCAAGGAGGCTTTGGCCAAGGTCGTGGCCGAGCGCACCGGCATCGATATCGATCCGGCCGCTTTGTTCGACGTGCAGGTCAAGCGCATCCACGAGTACAAGCGCCAGCTGCTCAACGTGGTCGAGACGGTGGCGCTCTATCAGGCGATCAAGGCCGAGCCGCACCGGGACTGGACGCCCCGCGTGAAGATCTTCGGCGGCAAGGCGGCGCCGAGCTACGTGCAGGCCAAGCTGATCATCAAGCTCGCCTGCGACATCGCCAAGGCGGTCAACGACGACCCCGAGGTCGCCGACCGGCTGAAGGTGGTGTTCCTGCCGAACTACTCGGTGAGCCTCGCCGAATCGATCATCCCGGCGGCCGATCTGTCGGAGCAGATCTCCACCGCCGGCCTGGAAGCCTCGGGCACCGGCAACATGAAGTTCGCCCTCAACGGCGCGCTCACGGTGGGGACGCTCGACGGCGCCAATATCGAGATCCGCGACCATGTCGGGGCGGAGAACATCTTCATCTTCGGCCTGGAGGCCGACGGGGTCCGCGCCCGGCAGGCCGAGCCGGATTACGCGGCCAAGGCGATCCAGGCCTCGCCGCGCCTGGCGGCGGCGCTCGACATGATCGCCTCCGGGCGGTTCTCGCCGGAGGAGCCGGCCCGGTTCCGCCCGCTGACCGACGACCTGCGCCGGCGCGACCAGTACCTGCTCACCGCCGACTTCGACGATTACTGGCGGGTGCAGCGGTCCATCGACGCCGCGTGGCGCGATCCCCGCGGCTGGTGGGCCAAGGCGATCCGCAACACCGCCCGGATGGCGTGGTTCTCGTCGGACCGGGCGATGCGGGAATACGCCGCCGAGATCTGGCGGGTTCGGCTGGGCTGACGGGAAGGGGCACGGGCCCGCTGCGTCAGCGCTCCCGCGTCTCTCCCTCCCCCCTCTGCGGGGGAGGGAGAGACGCGGGGCCGCTTGCGCCCATCCTCCGACCGAAACGCGCGGATTCGCTACACTCCGCCACTGCCATAGATCGCGCCCGCCAGACCCTCCAGCTTCCCGCGGTCGATCACCGTGATGCGCCCGCGCCGGGCCCGGATCATGCCGGCCCCCTCCAGCGTGTGGGTCGCCATCGTGACCGTGGGGCGGCGCACGCCGAGCATCTTCGAGAGCATCTCGTGCGTCAGGGGCAGCTCGTCCTGGTCCAGGCGATCATGGGTCATGAGGATCCACCGGGCGAGCCGTGCCTCGACGGTGAGGTCGGCATTGGCGTAGACGGTCTGCCCCACCTGCACGATCAGGCTCTGCACGTAGCGCCCCAATACCCGGCGCAGGCCGGCGCGCGCATCGAGCGCCGCGCACAAGGCGTCGGCCGCGATGCGCAGCGCCTCGCCCCCGGCCTGCACGATCGCCGTATGGGGCGTGGTCTCCGTCCCCAGCGCGAGCGGCACGCCGACGAAGCCCTCGCGGCCCGTGAGGCCGATCTCGATGCGCCCTTCGCGGGTGTCGGCCACGAGGGAGACGATCCCGTCCTCGACGAAGTAGGCCTGCGTGATCGGCTGCCCGGGCGCGATCAGCACGTCGTGCAGCATGAGGGGCACCGGCTCCAGCGCGGGGGCGAGACGGTCGAACTCCTCCGGCGTCAGGGCGGCGAGCAGTCGGTTTCGTACGACGGATTGCTGCGGCAGCGCCATGAGGCCCCTCGGAATCCGGGCGGGAGCACGGGCCATCTCCCCATCACCCGCGTCCCGAGATCCAGGCGGATGATCCTCACTGTTTCACACCGCACCGCCCGCCAGTATCGAGTAGGTTAGTTTTCGGGGCGCAATCCGTCTGGATTCTTACACAACCAACTGGAGTACACCGCACTTGGCGCGGTCGGCGCCGTGCGGGCGGGCAGTTGCGCGTTCGGACCTCGGCGACGCCGGGGCCACTGCCTAAATTTGTGGCACATGAATTGCGAGCTTCGGGCCGTCTCAACGAAGACGACGAAGGGCACCGCCGTGATAGCATTTGGAACGTGGGGCCGGGCCGCGGCGCTGGCCGCCGGGCTCGCCATCGGCGCCGCGGGAGCAGGGGCCGCACACGCGCAGGAGACCATCAAGGTCGGCATCCTGCACTCGCTCTCGGGCACGATGGCGATCTCCGAGACCACCCTCAAGGACGCGATGCTGATGCTCATCGCCGAGCAGAACGCCAAGGGCGGCGTGCTCGGCAAGAAGCTGGAGCCGGTGGTGGTCGATCCGGCCTCGAACTGGCCGCTGTTCGCCGAGAAGGCCCGCGAGCTGATCAGCAAGGACAAGGTCGCGGCCGTGTTCGGCTGCTGGACCAGCGTCTCGCGCAAGTCGGTGCTGCCGGTGTTCAAGGAACTCGACAACATCCTGTTCTACCCCGTCCAGTACGAGGGCGAGGAGAGCGAGCGCAACGTGTTCTACACCGGCGCCGCCCCGAACCAGCAGGCGATCCCGGCGGTGGATTACCTGATGTCGGAGGATGGCGGCGGCGCCAAGCGCTGGGTGCTGGAGGGGACCGACTACGTCTACCCGCGCACCACCAACAAGATCCTCGAAGCCTACCTCAAGGCGAAGGGCGTCAAGGACGAGGACATCCTGATCAACTACACGCCGTTC
The DNA here is from genome assembly GCF_022829605.1 of Methylobacterium sp. E-065. Classification (GTDB taxonomy): domain Bacteria; phylum Pseudomonadota; class Alphaproteobacteria; order Rhizobiales; family Beijerinckiaceae; genus Methylobacterium. Next base: position 72,122 of record NZ_JAKSYD010000296.1, read on the forward strand.
GGCTTCTCGGACTGGCAGACCGAGGTGTCGAAGATCAAGGCGTTCGGCTCGGCCGGCAAGAAGACCGCCGTGGTCTCGACCATCAACGGCGACGCCAACGTGCCGTTGTACAAGGAGCTGGGCAACCAGGGGATCAAGGCGACCGACATCCCGGTGGTGGCCTTCTCGGTGGGCGAGGAGGAGCTCGCCGGCATCGACGCCAAGCCGCTCACCGGCCACCTCGCCGCCTGGAACTACTTCGAGTCGATCAAGACGCCGGAAAACGAGGCCTTCATCAAGAAGTGGCAGGCGTTCCGGAAGAACCCCAAGGCCGTCACCAACGACCCGATGGAAGCCCACTATATCGGCTTCAACATGTGGGTGAAGGCGGTCGAGAAGGCCGGCACCACCGACCCCGACAAGGTGATCGACGCGCTGCCGGGCATCGAGCAGAAGAACCTCACCGGCGGCACCGCCACGATGCTCCCCAACCACCACATCACCAAGCCGGTCTTCATCGGCGAGATCGAGTCGAACGGCCAGTTCGATGTGGTGTGGAAGACCGACAAGCTGATCCCCGGCGAGGCGTGGTCGAAGCAGCTTGAGGGCTCCAAGGATCTCGAGGCCGACTGGGTCAAGCTCAAGTGCGGCAACTACAACACCAAGACCAAGAGCTGCGGCGGCGCCTGAGGCGCCTTCTCCCCTCCCCAGGCGATTTCGGGCCTGCCCGGGATGCGCTCAAGCTTGTGGGGAGGGGGAGGGGTGGGGGTGGTGCAGAAGGCACCGCACCGCTCGATCCTGCACCACCCCCACCTCCAGCTCCTCCCCACAAGGGGGAGGAGAGTCCGGTCGCGCCAGAAAAGTGCCATGGTCCGTCTCCTCACCCTCCTGTTCCTGCTGCTGGCTGCCCCGGCGCTCGCCCAGGTGCCCGATCCCTATGGCCAGCTCGTCGGCGACGGCTATGCCGAGATCGAGGCCGGCGTCTCCGGCCTCGCCGCGAGCGGCGACCCGCGCGCCGACGCGGTCCTCTCGGCCCTGTCGGACGGACGGCTTCTCGTACGCCCCGCCGACAAGGCTCTGCTGATCCGGCAAGGCAACACCGTCGTGGATGCGAAGACCGGCGCCCCGTCGGCCGACAGCCCCGACCTCAAGCCGGTGCGCGCCAACAACCGGGTCCGCCGGTCGATCGAGGCCGCCCGCGGGCAGCTCGACCTCGCGAGCCCGGACCCGGCCAAGCGCCGCGCCGCCGCCGACGCGGTGTTCAAGGCCCGGGACGCGGCGGCGCTGCCCGCCCTCGACGCGGCCCTGGCGCGCGAGACCCAGGCCGGCATCCGCCAGGCGCTCACCGAGGCCCGCGCCGCCGTGCTGCTGGCCAAGCCCGGCACCGCGGAGGCCGATCGCATGGCCGCAATTCCCGCCATCCAGGCCCGGGGCGATGGCGACGCGATGGGCATCCTGCGCGGTCTCGCCGCGGATCCGAGCGAGGCGGTCCGCGCCGCCGCCGGTCGCGGCATCGCGGCGATCGAGACGCGGCTCGCGATCCTCGGCGCCGTCCAGAACGTCTGGTACGGCATCTCGCTCGGCTCGGTCCTGCTGCTCGCCGCCATCGGGCTCGCCATCACCTTCGGGGTGATGGGCGTGATCAACATGGCGCACGGCGAGATGGTGATGCTCGGCGCCTACACGACGTATCTCGTGCAGGAGCTGATCCGCACCAAGGCGCCGTCCCTGTTCGGCTGGTCGCTGGCGATCAGCATCCCCTGCGCGTTCCTGGTCGCCGGGCTGATGGGCGTACTGATCGAGCGGTTCATCATCCGCTTCCTGTACGGGCGCCCGCTGGAGACCCTGCTCGCCACCTTCGGGGTCAGCCTCATCCTGCAGCAGGGGGTGCGCTCGATCTTCGGCCCGACCAACCGCGAGGTCGGCGCCCCCGCCTTCATGAGCGGCGCCTTCGATGTCTACGGCCTGTCGGTCACCTGGGGCCGGATGTGGATCATCGTGTTCGCGCTGGCGGTGTTCCTCGGGCTGCTCTTCGTCCTGCGGAAGACGTCGTTCGGCCTGAAGACCCGGGCGGTCACCCAGAACCGGCGCATGGCCGCCGCGATGGGTATCCGCACGCCCTATGTCGATGCGCTGACCTTCGGGCTCGGCTCCGGCATCGCGGGGATCGCCGGGGTGGCGCTGTCGCAGATCGATAACGTCTCGCCCAATCTCGGCCAGGGCTACATCATCGACTCGTTCCTGGTCGTGGTGTTCGGCGGTGTCGGCAACCTCTGGGGGACGCTGGTAGCGGCGCTGACGCTCGGCGTCGTGAACAAGCTCGCCGAGCCGTATGTCGGCGCGGTGCTGGCCAAGATCGGCCTGCTGATCTTCATCATCCTGTTCATCCAGAAGCGCCCGCGCGGCCTGTTCGCGCTCAAGGGCCGGGCGGTGGAATCGTGAGCCCCATGACCGCCCGCACCCCCCTCATCGACCTCAAGGGCTGGATCTTCCTCGCCGTCCTGGCCGCCTTCTGCCTCGCGGTCCCGGTGCTGAACCTCGCGGCGCCGGAGGGCTCGGGCCTGCACCTGCCGACCTACCTCGTCTCGCTGTTCGGCAAGTACCTCGCCTACGCGCTGCTCGCGGTTAGCCTCGACCTCGTCTGGGGCTATTGCGGCATCCTCTCGCTCGGCCACGGGGCGTTCTTCGCGCTCGGCGGCTACGCGATGGGCCTATACCTGATGCGCCAGATCGGCTCCCGGGGTGTCTACGGCAACCCGGTCCTGCCCGACTTCATGGTGTTCCTGAACTACAAGGCGCTGCCCTGGTATTGGTACGGCTTCGACCATTTCGCCTTCGCGGCGCTGATGGTGCTGCTGGTGCCGGGGCTGCTGGCCTTCGTGTTCGGCTGGCTCGCCTTCCGGTCGCGGGTGACGGGCGTCTACCTGTCGATCATCACCCAGGCGATGACCTACGCGCTGATGCTCGCCTTCTTCCGCAACGACATGGGCCTCGGCGGCAACAACGGGCTGACCGATTTCAAGGATCTTCTGGGCTTCTCCGTTCAGGCGCAGGGTTTTCGCGTGGGCATCTTCGTCGCCACCGGCGTCGCGCTGGCGCTGGGCTACCTGATCGCCCGGGTCATGACGGTGTCGGCCTACGGCAAGATCCTGATCGCCGTGCGCGACGCCGAGAGCCGCACCCGCTTCCTCGGCTACCGGCCGAAGCACTTCAAGACGCTGGCCTTCACGGTCTCGGCCATGATGGCCGGCGTCGCCGGCGCGCTCTACGTGCCGCAGGTCGGCATCATCAACCCGGGGGAGTTCGCCCCGACCAATTCCATCGAGACGGTGATCTGGGTGGCGGTGGGCGGCCGCGGCACGCTGGTCGGCGCGGCGCTCGGCGCCGTCCTGGTCAACTACGCCAAGACGGTGCTCACCGGGGTGATGCCCGATGCGTGGCTGTTCGGCCTGGGCGGCCTGTTCGTGGTCGTGACGCTGTTCCTGCCCCGCGGCCTCGTCGGCACCGCCATCGAACGCTTCGGCTCCCGGCGCGCCGCCGCCAAGCTGCCGCCGGAGCCCGAGATCGCCCCGAAACTCGCGGAAGAAGGGCAGGGCTCGTGAGCACCGACCTCGTCGAACGCCCGGATGCAGGCGGCCCCGCCAACCGGAAGCGCGAGACGGACGCGCTCCTCTATCTCGACGACCTGCGGGTGACCTTCGACGGCTACAAGGCCCTGCGCGGCCTGTCGCTGACGCTGGCCCGCGGCGAGTTGCGGGCGATCATCGGCCCGAACGGGGCCGGCAAGACCACCATGATGGACTGCATCACCGGCAAGACCCGGCCGGACAGCGGGATCGCGCTGTTCGACGGCACCCACGACCTGCTCAAGAGCGACGAGCCGGCGATCGCCGACCTCGGCATCGGCCGCAAGTTCCAGAAGCCGACGGTGTTCGAGAGCCACACGGTCGCCGACAACATCCTGCTGGCCCTCAAGGGTCCGCGCGCGGCCTTCGCGTCCCTGTTCGGCTGGCGCAACCGGGTGGAGGCCGAGCGGATCGATGCCCTCCTGGAGACCGTCGGCCTGCTGGCCCATCGCGGCCGCCCGGCGGCGGATCTGAGCCACGGCCAGAAGCAATGGCTGGAGATCGGCATGCTGCTGGCCCAGGACCCCAAGCTCCTGCTGGTCGACGAGCCGGTGGCCGGCATGACCGACGCCGAGACCGCCGAGACCGCCCGCCTGCTCCGGCGGATCTCGGGTGAGCACGCCGTGGTGGTGGTGGAGCACGATATGCACTTCGTCCGCGACCTCGGCTGCCGGGTCACCTGCCTGCACGAGGGCGCGGTGCTGGCCGAGGGCTCGATCGACGCGGTCTCGGCCGACCCGCGGGTGGTCGAGGTGTATCTCGGGCGATGACCACCATCATGGTTTCAAAAGGTCGAGACCTTTTGCGGGTGCAGGGCGGAGCCCTGCTGTCGAGCGAAGCTCGATCGTCGGGCTGCGTCCGAGACTGTCAGGGCTTCGCCCTGACGACCCACCAAAGGGCACGCCCTTTGGGATCCCCTTTTCTGCCCTCCCAATCCGATGGTGAACCCTCATGCTGAGCGTCGAGGGGATCGACCTCTATTACGGCGCCGCGCAGGCGCTCCGCGGCGTCTCGCTGACGGCCGAGGCCGGGCAGGTCACGACGGTGCTGGGCCGCAACGGCGTCGGCAAGACCTCGCTGCTGCGGGCGATCGTCGGCCAGCAGCTGGTGCGCGCCGGCGCGATCCGCCTCGACGGCCGCCCGATCCAGGCGCTCGCCCCCTACGACCGGGCCCGGGCCGGGATCGCTTTCGTGCCCCAGGGCCGCGAGATCTTCCCGCTGCTCACCGTCAAGGAGAACCTCGAGACTGGCTTCGCCCCGCTCAAGCGGCGGGACCGGCACATCCCGGGGGAGATCTACGACCTGTTCCCGGTGCTCAAGGACATGCTGCACCGGCGCGGCGGCGACCTCTCCGGCGGCCAGCAGCAGCAGCTCGCCATCGGCCGGGCGCTGGTGACGCGGCCCAAGCTCCTCGTGCTCGACGAGCCCACCGAGGGCATCCAGCCCTCGATCATCAAGGATATCGGCCGGGCGATCACCTACCTGCGCGGCAAGGGCGAGATGGGCATCGTGCTGGTCGAGCAGTATTTCGAATGGGCCCGCGACCTGTGCGATTCCTACGCGGTGATGGACCGCGGACAGGTGGTGCTGGCCGGCCCCCGGGCCGGGATGGTCGAGGGCGACGTCCTCAAGTGGATGTCGGTGTAGGGCAGGCGCCCTCGCCCTTGCGGGAAGGGCACGTTGCGCCTCTCCGCTCCTGCCGAACCCGACGCGAATATCATTATTTATGCGACTATTTAGAATTCGACGGACGCGCGCGCGGTACAAATTTCGCGAAAACTGTGAATGTGTCCCCGGACGGCCAAGGTTAAACCACAATTCGAGACTGCCATGGCGACCTGCCGCAGGAGCGCCCCATGACGATCCTCGATCCCACCACCGGTAAGCTGGTCACCATTTCCCTGCCGCGGCCGCGTCCGCAGCCCAGTCCCCGCTGACGGGGAGACGCCGCCTCGTGGAGACTGCCATCGTGTCGGGAGCGATGCGCCGGACGGCGCGCGCCAAGCGTCTTCGGATCCGGACGAGTCCGCCCGGCCTGTGGCTGGTCGGGGGCGGGTCCGCATCGGACGACGCGCCCCTGGCCGCCGCCGATCTGATCGCCATGGCCCGGGCAGCGCGCGGGACGAGCACGGATGGCACCGCCGGAGAGCCTGCGGAGTCGGCCCGAGGGCGCTCGCGCTAGGGCCCTGGTCACCGAAGTGGCCGCCGTTCGGCGCTGAAGTGCGCGCTACGATAAAGTTTTAGAGTCGGGGCGCCTCATATCGAAGGACGGATCGGGCGCCTCGAACAGGCTCCCGAATCGCGGCCTGGATCACCCCGGGCGTCTCAGCAGCCGGAGCAGATCGGCTTGGCGGCGCCGCGACCTTCCTTCTCCAGGCGTCGCATCATCGCCTCGCGGTTGTAGGAGCGCGTCTCGAACTGAACCGTGGACTTGCCGCCGGTCGCCCCCGTTTCGCCGACGCCCAAGCGCGCGACGGCGTCCCTGTTCACCACGAAGGACGGCCGCGCCATCTCCGTCGGGCTCAGGGTCTGCCAAGCCAGCCGCGCGCGGGTCGAGGCGGCCAGAACATCCAGGGGGTTCACCTGCGCGCCCCGGCTCTCGCCCGAGCCCCCGTGCGCCAGGGCCGTGCCCGGGATGCGGATGACCGGCAGGGCTGCCACCGGGACGGCCGGGTTCCGGACCGCCTTCAAGCCGGCCTCGTGCTCCACCGTGAGGGGCGGCAGGGAGCTGTACGCGGTCGGCACGTTGGGCATTCGAGAACAGGCGCTTGCCGAGAGCAGAACGAGCCCTACAACCGCGATCCGCGACACCATATTGGCACCTGAAAGCAATACTCAGCCGTTCTGGCCAAGCTTGCTCCCGTAGATATAGCAGTGCGTCCGCAGTGTCCAATGGCCGAGCTCGCGCGCCTGCGGCGGCACGGCCCCGTTTGGGGGCGACGATTGGCCATCGCGGGACCCCAGAGGAAGCGCGCTTTTGGACCCGCCCACTCAGCCGCGCAACTGCGCCACGAAGGCCCGGATGAAGGGCGGCAGCCCGTCGAGGTCGCGCAGGCACAGGGTCAGGTCGCGCCGCGCCCACGAATCGGCCAGCGGCACCACCGCGAGGGCCAAACCCTGGGCGGCCCGGACGGCTGCACTCTCGGGCAGGACGGCCAGCCCGACCCGGGCGTCCACCAACCGGCAGACGGCATCGAACCCGCGCAGTTGCACCCGCAGACGCATCGGGCGCCCCTCCCGCGCCGCCTGGGCGACGAGGAACCGGCTGATGGCGCTGCGCCGGTCCAGGCCCACGAGATCGTGACCCAGCACTTCCGCGAACGGGATCGCCCCCCGCCCCGCCAGGGGATGGTCCCGGGCGGCGACCAGCACGAACCGGTCCTCCCGGAACGGGAAGGTCCGGAGCGAGCCGGTATCCACCGTGCCGGACAGGATGCCGAGATCGGCCGCCCCCTCGGCCACGAGCCCGACGATCTCCTCGGAGGTGCGCTCCTCGATCTCGACGCCGATCCCGGGATGGTCGGCCAGGAAGGCCGAGAGCGCCTCCGGCAGGAATTCGGTGAGCGCGTTGGTGTTGGCCAGCACGCGGATCTGGCCGAAGGCGCCCCCCGAATAGGCCGACATCTCCTCGCGCAGACGCTCGACCGCGGACAGGACCTCGCGGACATGGACCAGGAGCGCACGCCCCGCCGGGGTCGGATTGACGCCCTGGCGCCCCCGGGTCAGCAGCGCGGCCCCGAGCGACTCCTCCATCAGCCGGATCCGCGTGGAGGCCGCCGCCAAAGCGAGATTCGCCCGCGCCGCCCCATGGGTGATCGAGCCGGCCTCGACCACGTGCCGGAACAGGCCGAGATCGGTGAGATCGAACCGCATCATCGTCCCGGCCTCTTCCGACAGCGCCCGCGCCGGCCCATCGGACACGCTGCCCACGGGCGACCGACGGTAGCCCCAGCCCGTCCCCGTGTCAGCGCGCCGGATGCAGGACCCGCCAGCGGGGGATAACCACCCTTGCGGCCATCCAATCCTGTTCCCGGCCGTGGCGACGCAAGAGCTGGATATGCACTATCGTCGCGAGCTTTGATTTTTTATACCCGCAATCGACGCACCGATACGCAGATCCCCTTACAAAATTTCCAGAAAAACACCTGAATACCGAGTTACCTTTACTCAAGATCGAAGAATAGTTATTTACCTCCTTTTAACGCGCGGCAATCCAAATCTATAAGACAGTCCCCGGATCGTCCGCATCAATGAAAAATCTCTTGCGCATGCCCGCCCCGGGACTGAGTCCGATCCGCCCGCGACCACAAGGGTCCGGACCACTAGGGTCGCGACCGGGATGTCCGACGTCCCTCCGGATGGACCGCCAGCGGCACCGCCCGCCGCGCGGCCCCGCACCGGGCGCACCGAAGCCGCCGCCCGGGAGCCCCTGATGGACGCGCTTCTGGTCGACGACAGCGCGGTCATGCGCCTGAGGCTGCGCCAGTTGCTGGAGGCCAAGCCCGACGTGAGCGTGACCGATCACGCCGATCCGGGCGCCGCGCTCGTCGAGGCGCAGATCCGGGCCTTCGACCTCGTCCTGGTCGATTGCCACCTGCGCACCATGGACGGGATCGCCTTCATCCGGTGCATGCGGACCATCCCGCATTACGCCCAGGTGCCGATCGTGATGCTGGCGGACGACATCTCGGACGCGGTGCGGCTCTCCGCGCTGGAGGCCGGCGCGACCGACTTCCTCGACACCTCCATGGAGGGCGTCGAGCTGACCGTGCGGCTGCGCAACATGATCCGCCTCGCCAAGGCCGTGCGGCGGCTGTCCGAGCAGGCGGCTTGGCTCGACGGCGAGGTCGAGGCCGCCCTGCGCCACATGCGCGAACGCGAGGAGGAGATCATCTTCCGCCTCGCCCTCGCGGTCGAGTATCGCGACAGCGACACGGGGGACCATACCTGGCGGGTCGCCCGCTACAGCCAGATCATCGCCGAGGAACTAGGGCTCGCCCCGGATGTCTGCCGCAGCCTCTATCTCGCGGCGCCTCTGCATGATGTCGGCAAGGTCGGCGTGCCCGACAGCATCCTGCTGAAGCCCGGGCGGCTCGATCCGGACGAGTTCGCCGTGGTCCAGACGCATACCACCATCGGCCAGCGGATCCTGGGCGGGAGCGCATCCGAGTTGATCCGCCTCGCGGCCGAGATCGCCGAGGCCCATCACGAGCGGTGGGACGGCGGGGGCTACCCGAACGGGCTCGCCGGGACCGCGATCCCGCTCGCCGCCCGGATCGTCGCGGTGGCGGACGTGTTCGACGCCCTGACCACGCAGCGTCCCTACAAGGCCGCGATGCCCTTCGAGGCGGCCCTGGACGCCCTCCGCGCCGAGAGCGGACGCCATTTCGACCCGGATTGCATCGCGGCCTTCTGCGCCCGCCGGGCCGATATCCGCGTCGCCGGCGGCCAGGAGCGAGCCGCGATCCGGCCGGTCACCGAGCCCTGGGCGCGGGTCCCGACCCTGCTCCGCGAGATCGCGGCCGAGCCGCCGGGCCCGTCCGGGTGGCTGGTGCGCGATCCGCACAGCCTGATCGCCCCGGACGACGCGCCACCGGTTCCGCCGCTGACCCGGGATCCGCACAAACGACCGAAGGAGCCTCGCCGTGAACGCGCGCTGGATGACACGGCCGGCGATCGCGCAGGCCCGCCACATCTCCCTGGGCGCGGCCCGACGCCCGGTCGACGCGACGGGCTGCCCCACGGTGTTGCGCACCGACGGAACGGTCCACCGCATCTGATCGCCGCACGGCCGGACGATTCGACCCTCGGGCGGTCCTGAGACGGCGCGTTCCGGTTTCCGGCCTCATGCCGTACCCTGCCGGGATGCGCGTCTTCCACAATCCCGACTCAGCCCGGCACGATCCCGAACGCTACTGGCGGCGCGGCACGCCGATCCCGCATCCCGAGCAGGCTGACCGCTACGCGATCCTGCGCGATGCGGCCCTGCGGGGCGGCCACACCATCGCGGAGCCCGGCGATCACGGCCTGGACCCGATCCGGGCGGTGCACGATCCCGCCTACGTGGCATTCCTGGCCGAGGCCTGGACTCGCCGGGGCGAGATGCCGGGCATCGGCGACGAGATCCTCAGCGGCGTCTTCGCCCGGCCGCACATGCACCGGCGGCCTACGGGGCTCCTCGGGCTCGCCGGCCTCTACATGGCCGACACCTCGACGCCGATCCGCGCCGGGACGTGGCCCGCCATCTACGGCGCGGCGCAATGCGCCGTCGCGGCCGCGGACTCGGCGCTCGCAGACGGTCACGCCTACGCCCTGTGCCGGCCGCCCGGCCACCACGCCTATGCGGATTCCGCCGGCGGCTTCTGCTTCCTCAACAACAGCGCGATCGCGGCCGCCCGGATGCTGGCCGACACCGGCGGCCCGGTGGCGATCCTCGACATCGACGTCCACCACGGCAACGGCACGCAGGGGATTTTTTACGGGCGCGCGGATGTCCTGACGGTCTCGGTCCATGCCGATCCGTCGGACTACTTCCCGTTCTTCGCGGGCTATGCCGACGAGACCGGTACGGGGGCGGGGATCGGCTTCAACCGCAACCTGCCGCTGCCGCCGGGCTCGGGCGACGCCCCCTGGCTCGAAGCCGTGGAGGCGGGGCTCGCGGCGATCGCCGCGCAGAAGCCGCGGGGGCTCGTGGTGGCGCTGGGCCTCGACGCCTCGGCGGACGATCCGATCGGCGCCCTGAAAGTCACCCGGTCGGGCTTCGCCGGAGCGGCGGAAAGGATCGCCCGGGCCGGGCTGCCCACCGCCCTCGTCCAGGAGGGCGGCTACCTCTGTGCGGCATTGCCGGAGAACCTCGCGGCCTTCCTGGCGGCCTTCGACGCCGCCCGATAGGCCCCGCGGACGGCGAATTACGCCTCGTCGTCCTCGTCCTGCTGCCGGCCCTTGAGCTTGGCGAAGACCGAATCCGCGTCGAGCCGCTCCTCGCGGCCGCCGTGATCCGCCTCAGGCTCCCGCTCGTCCAGGGCCGTGGAGACCTCCGTCGGCAGCAGCGAGGCGCCGGAATCGGCCGCCACCGCGGCCGGGCGGTCGGCCGCCGCGCGCTGGACCTCGAAATCGAGGTTGATCTGGGTGGAGAGCCCCAGCGTCACCGGGTCCATCGGCTGCAGCGAGCCCGAGTTCCAGTGGGTGCGCTCGCGGATCTGCTGGATCGTCGACTTGGTGGTGCCGACCAGCCGGATGATCTGCGCGTCCTTCAGCTCCGGGTGGTTGCGCAGCAGCCACAGGATGGCGTTCGGCCGGTCCTGGCGGCGGGACAGCGGGGTGTAGCGCGGGCCCTTGGTGGTGCGCTTCACCTCCGGCAGCTTCACCTTGGAGACGGCGGGCTTGAGCTTGTAGTGCGGCGCCTTCTGGGCCTTCTCGATCTCGTCGCGGGTGAGCTGGCCGGTGGAGACCGGATCGAGCCCCTTGATCCCGGCCGCGACCTCGCCGTCGGCGATGCCCTTCACCTCCAGCGGGTGCAGCTTGCAGAAATCGGCGATCTGCTCGAAGGCGAGCGAGGTGTTCTCGACCAGCCAGACGGCGGTCGCCTTCGGCATCAGCGGACCCTGGGACATGTCTCTCGTGCTCCGGCCTGCGGGACGGGGGCCGGGCATCGGGCCGCGGGCTCCGGATGGTCGATCCGGATGTCCCGTCTCACGCTGTTGAATGGGGATACGGCACTATAGGCCGGGGCCGGGAGGGGCGCAATCGCGGGTTCGGAGCCTGCGCGTCGATTCACTGGGGCCGGGAGCCCGACCGACTCACCCGCGAAGGCCGCACGCGGCCGGTTGCGGCCGGGAGTGTGGAGAGATGGTCTTCTCTCTGGCAGTCTCAAGAAACGGAAATGGCGAGTGGAGGATTCAGCTCCGGCTCGCCATTCACCCGATGTTCTTGAGTTGGCTAAACCCTAACGGGTAATGGCCAGGGATCGGCGGTAGCCGCCGCCGGTCCCACTCCCGAAGATAACGCGACCGGGGCGCCCCAACAACAATCCCGGACGCCTCATCAGTGTGGGCGCCCCCGTCGCGGAACAGCCGCACCGCCAGCGGATGGGTTCTGGCGGGTCGGGGCGAGCCACGCCGTGGTGACGATCTCAGGAAGCCCCTGCACCACCGGACCGGTGGAGGCGCATTGACGGGAGGGAAGGCGCCCCGGCCCTGATGGAGCCGAGATGTGGCGCGCACCCTAGTCGAGAATCTCGTCGGCCCGGGCCAGGAGGGCCGGCGTGACGGCGATGCCCAGCCCCGCCGCAGCCCGTGCGTTCAGGATGAAGCTCAGCTGGCTCGGCGCCTGGACCGGAAGGTCTCCGGGATGCGCGCCCCGCAGGATGCGATCGACGTAGTCGCTCGCCTGCTGGAACCACACGCTCTCGTCGGACCCATAGGAGGCCAGGCCGCCGGCGGTCACGCAGGGCCGGTACGGGTAGACGGCCGGGATCCGATGGCGCGCCGCCAGGGTCGCGATCAGGGGGCAGGTCTCGAGGGTGAAGGCGCCGGGGGAAACCAGGATCCCGACATCGCCCAGGGCGGCCAGCCTCGCGAAGGCGGGCTCCAGATCGGAGCGCTCGCGCAGGGGCACGATCACGGCCTCCAGCCCGAGGGACGCGCTGACCTGCTCGATCGATTCGGCCAGAACCGGCGCGATCGGGCTGCTCGCCGCATGCATCAGGAAGGCGACCCGTTTCAGGTCCGGGGCGATCTCCCGGAGCAGCCCCACCCATTTGCGCCCCATGGACGGCTCGGTTCCGGTCAGGCCGGTCATGGTGCCCCCGGGCTTCTGCAACGTCGCGACGAGGCCGAGGCCGACGGGGTCGGCGACCCGCGTGAACACCACCGGCGTCCGCTGCGACCGTCGGTGCAGGGCGAGCGCCACCGCGGTCGAGCGGCTGACGATGACGTCCGGCTCGGGCGTCAGGATTGCGGGCAGCAGCGGATCGATCTGCGACGGCTCGCGGCCGACGGAGGCGAAGGTCAGCACGAGGTTCCGGCCCTCCGCCCACCCGTGCTTGACGAGGGTGCTCCTCAGGAGCCGCTCGCTCTCGCCGAATTGCGGGTCGCTCTTCGGCATGGGGAAGAGGACCACCACATGGCGGATCCGCTCCGGAGCCGCCGGGGCGGCAGGCTGGCCCGAGATCAGGACGAGGCCCGCGACCAGCCCGATGATGTTCCGTCGCCGCATGCGCCGCCCCCCTCGCCGGCGACCAGCCGCCACGTACCTGCGACCAGCCGCCAAGTGCCGGCGACAAGGGCGCGCGATTCGAGACCGGTCAAGCGCGATCGCACCAGGCGGCGGCGGCCGGGAACGATCGTCAGAGCGCGGTCGGAACCCGGCACGGCTCCGACCGCCGCGGCCTCACCGGCCCGGCAGGTTGTGGACGATCGGGAAGAACGTGTCCTTCCAGTCCTTGGGCTCGGCCTTGATGGTCTTCATCGCGTAGAAGTGCCGGGCCTGGAGCATGATGCCGTAGGGCGTGGTCGAGAAGTTGGTCCCGGGCTCCTTCATGATCGCCACCAGGGTCTCGGGCGGGGTCTTCTCTTTGGTGGCCGCCACGTAGTCCTTGGCGGCCTGGAGCGGATCCTTGGCGATCTCGGCATTGGCCTCGTCGATGGCGGCCACGATCGCGGCGGCGAGTTTCGGGTTGCGATTGAACCAGCCCGTCCGCGCGTAGAAGATCGCGTTGCTCACCGGCTCGCCGACCAGCTCGTACGAGTTCAGCACCGTGTGGATCGCCGGGTCCTGCAATTCGCGTTGCTGGAACGGCGGCAGGGAGAAGTGGCTGTTGACCTCGTTGTGCGGGCTGCCCAGAGCCGCCACTGCGTCCGGATGGCCGAGCTGGACGGTGAGCGGATCGAGCTTGGTCGCGTTCTCGGGGCCGAACGCCTTCTTGGCGGCGATCTGGAGCAGCACCGCCTGGGACGAGACCTTCACGGAGGGCAGGGCGATCTTGTCCTTGCCGGAAAAGTCCTTGAGGTCCTTCACGTCCGGGTTGCGGGTGAGCAGCAGCATCGGCGTCGAACCGACCCCGCACAGCCCCTTCACGTCGCCGCGCGTCCGGTCGTTCAGGAGCAGCATGTTGGTGGAGCCGCTGTCGACGATGTCGATGTTGCCCGAGAGCAGCGCGTCGTTGCCGGCGGCGCCGCTCGTCAGGTTCACCCACTCCACCGCCACGTCCCCGAGGCCGGCCGCCTTGGCGTGCTTCTCGATCAGCTTGTGCTGCTCGGCGAGCACGGCCGGCAGGTAGACGAAGCCCGGCTGCCGGCTGATCCGGACCTTGGCGTCGTCGGCCCGGGCGGGGGCGACGCCGATGGGGGTGACGAGGGCAAGCCCGGCCAGCAGGAGGACGGCGGGACCCGCCCGAAAGACACGGCCCAGCCGCAACGAGCCCGTACGCACCATGACGCTTCTCCCTGTGGCCCGGCGTTTTCTGGGTGTCGGTGCCGAGCTTGTGATTGGACACGAATGGACAGGCTCGCGCAGCCGAGCGCAAGGCCCCGCGCCCGTCTCCACCGTCCGCCAGCGCCGAAGCGTCATGTCTTTGCACCGTGTGCGACCGGTGCGGGCGCGCGGGTGAGGATCGGCATCGGGGCGAAGCTCCACCCCATCCCGGCGGCCGCGCTGGTCGGCATCGTCACGGCCTCGGGCATCGGGCTCGTCAGCCCGAAGGCGCAGGTCGAGCAGGACCGCATGGCCAAGACCCGCAACGACCCGCAACGACCCGCAACCGCGTGGACACGGCCTACGGGTCGCGGCCGCCCTGGAGGAGCAGAACGCGGCGATCCGGGAGATCGTCCGCGGGGTGTCGAGCGCCGCCACGGGCGCGCAGGGCGTCACCGAGAATGTCGGCGGCCTGCGCCAGGGTGCCGATCAGACGGTCCGGGCGTTCCTCACGGAGGTGAAGGCCGCCTGAGCGTTCAGCTCCCGGAGAAGCCCCGGACCGCCGCCCGGACCAGGGCGTCGATCATCGGCCGCACGTCGTCCATGCCGAGCGGCCCGAGGCTGCCGAGATCGGCGAGATAGGTCATGCCGTGGACGCTGGACCAGAGCGCCCGCGCCATGACGGGGATCGCCGGCCCGGCGAGGCCACCGCCGTCACGCAGGACCCCTTCGAGGACCCCGAACAGGGCCGCGATGTCGGCCTGCACCGAATCCGGCGCCGCCACGGTCCGGCGCTCGAAGATCGCCGCCCAGGCCGCATGGTGCTCGGCCGCGAAGGCGAGATACGCGTCGGCCAGGGCCAGGAGCCGCGTCTCCGTCTCCCGCGACGGGCAGGCAGCCAGCGCCCCCGCCAGGACATCCCGGAGATGCCGCATCGTGACCGCGTTGGCCTCCAGCCGCAGCAGCTCCAGGCTGTCGAACTGCGTGTAGACCGAGCCGACCGCCGTGCCGGCCCGCTCGGCGACGCCGCGGGCGGTCAGCGCCCCCGCGCCGGCCTCGTTCAGGATCGCCACCGCGGCGTCGATCAGAGCCTGGCGATCCGCCGCACGCTCGACCGAGGCCTTCCGCGGACGCCCCCGTATCTTTTTATGAACCTCGTTCATTTTATCCCTTGCGCCGGGCACCGCCGCGTGGTTCCCTCGTTTTATGAACGACGTTCAATCAAATCCGGACCGGCTCCTGACCGTCGTTCCCGCGAGGTGAACCGTGACGAGGACCCTCTCTCTCCTGATGCGCGGCGTGATCGCCGACAACGCCCAGGCAATCCACGTTGCCCATGCCGTGACCATCCTGCGCCAGCAGATCCGGGACGCCGCCGGCGCCCTGGCGACCGCCCGGCGGGAACTCGCCGTGGCCATGGCCTACCATGCCGCCGAGGCCCGCGCCCTCGACGCGATCGGAACCCGGATCGACACCCTGTCGGACGGGGCGCGGCGGGCGCTCAGCGACGGCCGCACGGATCTCGGGACCGAGGCGGCACTCCACATCGCCGCCCTGGAGGACGAGCGGACCGACCGCCGGGAGGCCGCCGACCGCTTCGCCGCCGAGGTCGAGCGGCTGAAGCGCCTGGTCGCACAGGGGGGCGAGCGGCTGCGGGATCTCGACCGCGGGCTCCAGACCGCCCGCACCACCGAGGCGCTGCGCCGGGCGGGGCTTGAGGGCCGCCGGGCCACGACCCTCTCGGCGGGGGCGCTTGGCGAGGCGGAGCGGACGCTGGCCCGCCTGCGCGCGCGGCACGCGGCCGAGGCGGATGTCGCCGCCGCGCTGAACGCACTGGAGACCGAGGCCGCGGGCGGGATCGAGGCCGACCTCGAAGCCGCCGGCTACGGCCGCCCCCGCACGGACCCGCGGGCGGTGCTCGACCGCCTCAAAGCGCTCTCCGCCGAAGTGGGCACCGGTTCGGCGCAAGAGAGCGCGTCACCACAAGGTCTCTGAGCCGCGACCTGATCAAACCGCATCCATCCCAATCCTTCGAACAGCAAACGGGAATCCGCACCATGATCCCACAGATGCCCCATACCGGCGCCTGGAAGACCTTCACGCTGGTCAGTTTCGCCGCCGCAGCCGCCATGCTGACGATCGGGATCTTCTTCCTGCCCGCGGATATCTGGATCAAGGGCTACCTCGCCATGGCGTCGCTGTTCCTCACGGGCACGACCTTCACCCTGGCCAAGACCCTGCGCGACGAGCACGAGGCGAACCGGCTGATCAACAAGATCGAGGACGCCGCCACCGAGCGCGTCCTGCGCGAGGCGATCCCGGGCCGGCTCTGAGACCCGGGCGGGCGCCGCTCAGCCAGCGGCGCCCAGAAACTCTTCCAGAACCGTCGAGAATTCCGGCGTGCGCAGGTAGCCGTAGGATTTGTGCCGGTTCTCGGTGCCGTCCGGCCTCCGGTAGGCGTTGATCACCGGCACGTCCCGGACCCGCACGCCGTCGGCGTTCGGGGCGTAGATCTCCGCGAGGTCGTCGCCCACCGTGGCGATGTCCTGGCGGTCCATCAGGTTGGTCCAGGCGGTCAGCGCCGCCGGGACGCGCAGGGCACCGTGCTCGTCGGCGAGCTTCAGCTTCAGCTCGGCCAGCGCCAGGGGCGAGCCCAGGGTGACCAGGGCGCAGCGGGGCAGGGGGGTCCCGTCCGCCTCGGCGGCGCGCAGCACGTCGTAGGCAATCAGGCCGCCCATCGAATGCGCGGCGATCAGCACGTCGTCGCCGGCGGCCTCGGCGAGCACCGCGCGCAGGCGCTCCCGGGCCGCCGCCCGAAAGCCCGCATCCGTGTAGTAGCCCCAGAGGTCGTCGAGGCGGTATTCGAGGATCAGGTCGTCCACCGGGGTCAGCCCGGCGGCCTCCTGCATGTGCGACAGGCTGCGGTAGATCCGGTCGGTGAGCGTCGGCGCGGCGCTCTCGGGATCGCCCGCCGGCGAGGGGAACGGGCCGAGCCCGTAATCGGGCCGGTAGGGCTCGCGGTTGCTGTCGTCGGTGAGCGGCTGCGGATAGCGCAGATCCGCCCAGTAGACGAAGGTGAAGCGCAGGCGGCCCTCCGGCACGTGCATCCCGCGATTGCGGTC
The DNA here is from genome assembly GCF_022829605.1 of Methylobacterium sp. E-065. Taxonomy (GTDB): domain Bacteria; phylum Pseudomonadota; class Alphaproteobacteria; order Rhizobiales; family Beijerinckiaceae; genus Methylobacterium. The sequence continues at coordinate 89,262 of NZ_JAKSYD010000296.1, forward strand.
GAGCCCCTCGCGGATCGCGGCCTGCCACCAGCCCGCCTTCTCGTCACGCGGCGGCTTGTTGGCGAGCCCGTGGATGCCGATGATGTGCGCCCGACCCAGTGTCCGCTCCCGAACCAAACCCCGTATCGGCTGAGCACATAGGGCCTTCGCGCGCAGGTGGTACTGCGACCCGGGTTTCCAAAGGGCGTGCCCTTTGGCGGGGTGTCAGGGCGAGGCCCCGACGAAGATCCGGGCTCCGCGAACGGTCTCGACCTTTCGAAACCATGCCTTTGTCCGGCGCTCAGTCGAACAGGCTGGAGACGCTGGATTCCGTCGCCGTGCGCCCGATCGCCTCGCCGAGCAGCGGCGCGATCGTCGCCACCCGGATGTTGCGGGCGAGCTTCACCGCTTGCGTCGGCTGGATCGAATCGGTGATCACCAATTCCTTCATCCGCGAGGCGGCGATGCGCGAGACCGCGCCCCCCGACAGCACCCCGTGGGTGATGTAGGCCGAGACGTCCTTGGCGCCGGCATTGAGCAGCGCCTCGGCGGCGTTGACCAGGGTGCCGCCCGAATCGACGATGTCGTCGACCAGGATGCAGGAGCGGCCCTCGACCTCGCCGATGATGTTCATCACCTCGGATTCGCCCGGGCGCTCCCGGCGCTTGTCCACGATGGCGAGCGAGCAGTCGATCCGCTTGGCGATGGCCCGCGCCCGGACCACGCCGCCGACGTCCGGCGAGACCACCATCCGGTCGGCGTTCGGCAGCCGCTCCTTGATGTCGCGCACCATCACGGGGGCGGCGAACAGGTTGTCGGTGGGGATGTCGAAGAAGCCCTGGATCTGGCCGGCATGGAGGTCGAGGGTCAGCACCCGGTCGGCGCCCGCCCGGGTGATCAGGTTCGCCACCAGCTTGGCCGAGATCGGGGTCCGGCCCGAGGTGCGCCGGTCCTGCCGGGCGTAGCCGAAATACGGGATCACCGCCGTGATGCGCCGCGCCGACGACCGGCGCGCGGCGTCGATCATGATCAGCAGTTCCATCAGGTGATCGTTGGCCGGAAACGAGGTCGACTGGACGATGAACACGTCCTCGCCGCGCACGTTCTCCTGCAGCTCGACGAAGATCTCCATGTCGGCGAAGCGCCGGACCATGCACTTGGCGAGCGGCAATTCGAGATAGGCCGCGATCGCCTCGGCCAGGGGCCGGCTGGAGTTCCCGGCGATGATCTTGATCGAGGATTTCATGGGCAGCCGCTCACTCGCGGCCGGTCTGCCCGCCGCGCTCCGATGGCCGGCCCTTGCAGGCCGGAACGATGCGATGACGGGCGAGGCTCATAGCAGCGGGCCGGAAGTGTCACAATGCCTTCACGCAGTCCTTACGGATGCCGCGCACAGGCCGTGCCCCGTTCAGACGGCCGGCGGCTCCAGCAGCCGGTGCAGGTGGACCACGAAATAACGGGTCTGGGCGCTGTCCACGGTGGCCTGCGCCTTGGCCCGCCACGCGGCCTGCGCGGAGGCGTAATCCGGGAAGATGCCGACGATATCGAGATTCGCGAGATCCCGGAACCGGATGCCGTCGAGATCCTGCAACTCGCCGCCGAAGACCAAGTGGAGCTTCTGGTCGCTATCGATCGCCGTCGTCATGGTCACTCCTCCGCGCTCGGCCGTCCACACGCGTCCGCGGCGCTCGCAAATGGCACGGCTTCGGTCAAGCCTGAAACGCCGTATCCGAGCCCCGCCTCTGCCGCAGGCCCGCTTTTCAGGCGTCCTGCGGGAGCTGCAAGACCAGCGCTGCAAGACCAGCCGCGCAACATGCTATCAGCACGTCATGACATGTGTCTCACTCCGCATCGCCGTCCTGGCGCTCGGCCTGTCGGTCCTGCCGGCCTCCAGCCAGACGGCAAGCCGGGCGCCGGCTCGGCCCGGTCCGGACAAGACCGCCGACCGGCGGGGCGGGCCGCCGGTGATCGGCTGCCCGTCGCTGGCCAATTACCGGATGCTGATGCACGACGGCGCGCCGGCGGCGTCCGCGCTGCTGGCCGATCCCAAGGCGGACCATCTCGGCTGTACCGTCATGGCGCGGGGCGACGTCACCGGCATCGCCGACCGGGTCTCGCTCGGCGGCCGGAGCTATGATTGCGCCAGCCTCCGGAACACCACGGCCTGCCACTGGGTCGAGGCGGGGGCGGTCGACCGGCCCGGACCGGCCGGGCGCTGACGGACGTCAGCGCGAACGATCCTCAGCGCAGATGGCCGCTGGCGCGCAGGTCCCGCTCCACCGCGTCGTGGACGGCCCGGAGCGGATTGTCGTTCGTGGCGGAGGGCGGGGCGACCACCGGCATCGGTGCCGGCTTCGCGCCGAAGTCCGGCAGCGGAATCGGCCCGACCGGCGCCCGGTCGACAGGCCGCCGCGCCGCCCGGGTGCGCAGCGCCTCGCGGAGGCCGGGTGGGAAGAGCGCGACGAGCGTGTCCAGCATGACCGGCCTCAGACTTCGCGGCCGGCGGCCGGCGGGATCGGGGCGAAGAGGGCGGACCGGTTCTTCACGGGGGCACCAGTGCGGGATCGAATCAACGCGGAGACGGCCAGGAACGACCATATCGGCGGATCAGGATCGCCGGTTGTAGCGCGTGTGTCGCCTCAGGACCAATAACGACTCGGTTATAGGTCTGAATGATAGGGATCTTGGCGGAAGCGGATGGGAATCGAACCCACCGTACGCTGTTGGCGTACCGCTGGTTTTGAAGACCAGGAGGGCCACCAGACCCCGTTCGCCTCCGGGATCGGGGTTACGGGCCGCCACCAGCCGGGTCAAGGGCTCGCCCCGCGTCGCGGTGCATCGCTGGCGGGACGCGCGCAAAGGTCGCGCCCCTCAGATCCCCCGTTCGTCCGGCGCGAGCGCCAGGCCGACCGACGCCCCCGTCCGGGCCGATATGCGGGCGGCCTCGAGGCAGGCCATCACGCGGACGGCCTCCAGCGCCGCGGCACCGTCGACCGCCCCCCCGGGCGATCGTCTCGGCCACGCCCTGGTAGAACCGGCGCTGATCCCCGGGCACGGCCGGCCTGTGCCGTACCCGCCCGGCCCCGTCATGGATCTCCAGCGCGTCCGGATCCGCGCCCCATCCGGGGGCCCCGGGGGCGAGGCCCGCCAGCAAGTGCTGCTCCTGACGGTCCGCGCCGTGCTTGATCAGGCTGCCGGCCTCGCCGTGCGCCACGAAGCGGGGCGATCCGCCGGCGACCAGCATGCTGGCGTGCAGCACCACCCGCAGATCCGGATAGTCCAGCACCACGTGGGCCCAGTCGTCCGCCTGCGCGCCGGGGCGGAGCCGCGCCAGGTTGGCGGTCACCCGCTCGGGCAGGCCGAACAGCAGGAGCGCCTGATCGAGGAGGTGGGGCCCGAGATCGTACCAGATCCCGCTGCCGGGGCCGGCACCCTCGCGCCAGCGGTCGCGGACCTGGGGGCGGAACCGGTCGAAATGCGATTCAAAATGGCGAACCGGGCCGATGATTCCGTCGGCGATGGCCGCGCGGAGGGTGAGGAAGTCGCTGTCCCAGCGCCGGTTGTGGAACACCGCGAGCAGGCGGCTCCGGCTCCGGGCTGCTTCGCGCAACCCGCGGGCCTCGGCCAGGTCGAGGGTGAAGGGCTTGTCGATCACGACATGCTTGCCGGCCGCGAGCGCAGCCCGCGCCAAAGGAGCGTGGGTGTCGTTGGGGGCGGCGATCACCACGCAATCGACCGCCTCCGCGGTGGCGACCGCGTAGGGATCGGCGATGACCGCCACACCGGGCAGGTCGGCCGCGACCCGGGCGGGATCGCGCGAGCTGATCAACCGCAGGTTGAGACCTGGGACGGCACGGATCAGGGGCGCGTGGAAGGTCCGGCCGGAATAGCCGTAGCCGATCAGGCCGACGCGGATCGCCATGCTCGACCTCGGCCGCTGCGGCGGGCCTTACGGCCTGCGCTCCGGCGCGTCGTGCCGATCCTGCCGACCCGTGAACCAGTAGACGAAGCCAGCGGCGACCATGAGCATCAGTGGGGCGACGATGGCCGCAGACAGGAAACCGCCCGTCATTCCTCGATCCTCCGCAAGACGCGCCGCCCGACCAGATGTAGGCCCACGCTGAGCGACAGCCAAGTCATCACCAGGACATTCAGGCCCGTGAGCGCGATCGACGCCGTTGACGTGATGGATGTGACGATCGGAGCAAAGCATCCGACCGCGAGGGCAGCCACGGCCGCACCATTCAATCAGGTCGCAGTCAGCTTGATGCGTTCGTTCCGGGCGGCTTTGTTCATGGCGACCTTCCGGCCAAGCTTACCGCATCGCCGGCCGCTGCGCCAAGGATACTTGTGAGGATGCCTGTGAGGCGGAGTCAGTTCAGTGTTTCGATCGACGCCGCGCCGCTCCGTGCGGTGGCAAACCCCTTGCGAATTCAACCTCAGCGCGTAATCACCGAGGGCTATTCGTATTAATTCCGCCACACTGTTGTGGCCCTGCACCAGTCATGCCGTTCCTGCAGCGCTCACCCACAGTGGAAGGCCCCGTGCCGGACCCGGAAGGGCCCGCCGAGGGAACCGGTCCGGACGCGGCTTTGGCCGAGTCGCTGCGGCCGGGCCCCCGCGGTCCGGGCTGGATCGGCGCCGCCATGGTGGTCACCGCCCTGATCTCGGCGCTGGCGACCTTCCTGATCCTGGCCGGCGTGATCCGGGTGACGCCCACGCCCGCCTACGGCGTGACGCTGCTCGCCATCAACGCCGCCCTGGTGCTCGGGCTCGCCGTCATCATCGCCTGGGAAGCGCGGGTCTTCCTGCACGCCCGCAAGGCCAACGCCGCGGTGGCGCGGCTGCACACCCGCATCGTTGGCCTGTTCAGCCTGATCGCGATCCTGCCGACGATCCTGCTCGCCGTGGTGGCCTCCGTGACCATCGACCGCGGCCTGTCGCTCGGCTTCACCGACCGGGTCCGGGACGTGGTGCTGAAATCCGTGGAGGTGGCCGACGCCTACCAGGAGAACCAGTGCCAGAGCCTCGCCCGGGAGATCCGCATCCTGGCCGACGACCTGACCCGGGCGCGACCGAATTTCGACGTGAACCGGGACTGGTTCGAGAACTTCCTGACCACCCGGGCGAGTAATCTCGGCCTGCCGGTGGCCCAGATCATGCGCGGGCCGACCGAGGTGGTGGCCCGGGCCAAGATCGACGTGCTGAAGACCAACCGCCTGCCCTCGGCGGCGGCGTTCGAGGATGCGGCATCCTCCGCGGATCCGATCTGCCTGCTGCCCACCGAGGGGCGGGTCTTCGCCGCGCTGATGCGCATGCCCGCCTATGACGACGCGGTGCTGATGGTGCAGCGGGAGGTCAGCCAGCTCGCCATCGACTTCCCCGGCGTGTCTCGGGCGGCGGCGGCCGAGTACCTGACCTACGATTCGCTGCGCCGCTCGATCCAGATCACCTTCGCGTCGGTGTTCCTGCTGATCGCGCTGATCGCGCTGCTCTCGGCGGTGTGGTTCGGCATGAACTTCGCCAACCGGTTCGTGGCGCCGATCCGCCGGCTGATCAACGCCGCCGATCAGGTGGCGTCGGGCAATTTCTACGCCCAGGTGCCGACCAAGAAGACCAGCGGCGACCTTGCCCATCTCGGCGAGAGCTTCAACAAGATGACCCAGGAGCTGCGCCGCCAGCATGCCGGCCTGATCGCGGCCAGCGACCTGATCGACACCCGCCGCCGATTCACCGAGGCCGTGCTCTCAGGCGTGTCGCCCGGGGTGATCGGCCTCGACGCGGCGGGCTTCGTCACCATCGCCAACCCGGCCGCGGAACGCATGCTCGATCTGGCGAGCGACGCCCTGGCCGGCCAGCCGCTGGCCCAGGCGGTGCCGGAACTCGCCCCGGTGCTGGCCGAGAGCGAGGCCCGCCCGCGCAGCCTGCAGCAGCAGCAGATCCAGCTCACCCGGTCCCGGGGCGAGCGCACCATCACGGTGCGGGTGACGAGCGAGCAGGCGCAAGGGTCGACCCGCGGCTGGGTGGTGACGCTCGACGACATCACCGACCTCGTCCAGGCGCAGCGCAGCTCGGCCTGGGGCGACGTGGCGCGCCGCATCGCCCACGAGATCAAGAACCCGCTGACCCCGATCCAGCTCTCGGCCGAGCGGATCCGGCGCAAGTACGGCAAGGTCATCACCACCGACAAGGAGGTGTTCGACCAGTGCACCGCCACGATCGTGCGGCAGGTGGACGAGATCAAGCGGATGGTCGACGAGTTCTCGGCCTTCGCGCGGATGCCCAAGCCCGCGATCGCGCCGAACGACCTGACCGAGATCGCCAAGCAGAACCTGTTCATGATGCGCGTGGCGCACCCCGACATCGACTTCGCGTTCTCGGCTCAGGGCGGCGCGGGGAGCGCGGAAAAGATCGTGGCGGCCTTCGACATCCGGCTGCTCAGCCAAGTGATCACCAACATCCTCAAGAACGCCGTCGAGGCGGTGGCCGAGGTGCCGGAGGCCGAACTGGGCAAGGGCAAGATCGCGTTAAGCCTCGCCGTCGAGGACGGGTTCGCGGTGATCGCCGTCACCGACAACGGCAAGGGTTTCCCCGCCGAGGGACGCCAGCGGCTGCTGGAGCCCTACATGACGACGCGCGAGGGCGGCACCGGTCTGGGGCTTGCCATCGTGAGCAAGGTGCTTGAGGAGCACGGCGGCGGGATCGAATTGAACGACAATCCCGCCGGCCGGGGCGGCCAGGTGCGGATGCGGATCCCGCGCGAGCACGGGCCCGAGCCGTCGGCGTCCCCCGAGACCCGTCCCGTTACGACAGAGGAGAAGGGCGCCGCACCGACGGCCCCCCGGATCGCGGAGATGCACGCATGAGCGCCGATATCCTGATCGTCGACGACGAGGCCGACATCCGCGACCTCGTGGCCGGCATCCTGGACGACGAGGGCCACCGCTGCCGCACGGCCGGCGGCTCGGACGAGGCGCTGGCCGCCATCGAGGCGCGCCGGCCGCACCTCGTCTTCCTCGACATCTGGCTGCAGGGCTCCCGGCTCGACGGCCTGCAGGTGCTCGACCTGATCAAGGCCGCCAACCCGGACCTGCCGGTGGTGATGATCTCGGGCCACGGCAACATCGAGACCGCGGTCTCGGCCATCAAGGCGGGCGCCTACGACTTCATCGAGAAGCCGTTCAAGGCCGACCGGCTGATCCTGGTGGCCGAGCGGGCGCTGGAAGCCTCCCGGCTCCGGCGCGAGGTCCGCGACCTGACGGCGCGCTCAGGGGCCGCCAACCGCATCGTCGGCGGATCGCTGGCGATCAACCAGCTGCGCCAGACCCTCGACCGGGTGGCACCGACCAACGCCCGGGTGATGATCACCGGGGCGCTCGGCGCCGGCAAGGAACTCGCCGCCCGCAGCCTGCACAAGGCCTCGGCCCGGTCGAACGGCCCGTTCGTGCTCTTGAACGCCGCCACGATCCTGCCCGAGACCATGGAGGCGGAGCTGTTCGGCGTCGAGGGCGAGAGCGGGCGCCGGGTCGGCGCCCTGGAGGAGGCCCATGGCGGCACCCTCTACCTCGACGAGGTCGCCGACATGCCGCGGGAGACCCAGAACCGGATCCTGCGCGTGCTGGTCGACCAGAATTTCCAGCGGGTCGGCGGCACGACCCGGGTGCATGTCGATGTCCGGATCATCTCGTCCTCGTCCCGGGATCTGCAGGAGGAGATCGCAGGCGGCCGGTTCCGCGAGGACCTGTTCCACCGCCTCTCGGTGGTGCCGATCCGGGTGCCGGCCCTGTCGGAGCGCCGGGAGGACGTGCCCGAGCTGATCCAGTTCTTCATGGACAACATCTCGTCCCAGACCGGCCTGCCCAAGCGCCGGATCGCCGAGGACGCGATGGCGGTGCTGCAGTCGCACAATTGGCCGGGCAACGTCCGCCAGCTCAAGAACAACGTCGAGCGGCTGATGATCCTGACCCAGGCCGACCCGGAGCAGGAGGTCACCTCGGAGATGCTGCCCTCCGAGATCGGCGCCCTGGTGCCGACGACGCCGGGCGGCGCCGGCGGCGAGAAGCTGATGAGCCTGGCGCTCCGGGAGGCCCGCGAGATCTTCGAGCGCGAGTACCTCGTGGCGCAGATCGCGCGGTTCTCGGGCAACATCTCCCGCACCGCCGAATTCATCGGCATGGAGCGCTCCGCCCTGCACCGCAAGTTGAAGTCCCTCGGCATCGGCCCGTGAGCCGGGGCCGGCCCCGGTCCGGCATGCGCGCGTCGGACAGGGGGCTCGGAGCCGCCTCCCGAAAAAAAGCGCCGGCTTTCGGGACGGGGCGATGGACAACCCGGAAGCTGAAGCCGCGCCGCGATTCCAATGTCCGGGGCGATGCTTTAGGGCAGAGGGACGCGTTGAGGACGGCGCCGATCCGTTACGGATCGCCTGGGTACGGGGGTTGCTTGCGCCCACCCTTTGACGACGTGATGTTGTATACACGGCTGCGGACGGGGTGATCGGACGATCCGGCCCGCGGCATACCCATCCCGGGCCGAGCGCACCGGGACAACAAGAAGGCCAAGAAGATGGCGGGCGAACGCGCACAGAACCTTCAGGACACTTTTCTCAATCATGTCCGCAAAAACAAGATCCCGCTGACCATCTTCCTCGTCAACGGCGTCAAGCTGCAGGGCGTGGTGACGTGGTTCGACAACTTCTGCGTGCTGCTGCGCCGCGATGGCCATTCGCAGCTGGTGTACAAGCACGCGATCTCGACGATCATGCCGGGCCACCCGGTGCAGCTGTTCGAGCCGGACGAGACCGCCGAGAAGGCGTGATGTTGTGATGGGGTAGGGCGGGTCGGATCCGCGCGTCTCCCTCCCCCGCAGAGGGGGGAGGGAAGGCGCGGTGGCCTTCGACGTGGATTGCTCTGCAGCCGTCGAACCACGATCTGCGAACATCGTAGCCTCCGCGGAGAGCACGCGACGCGGAGCCGCGTGCGCCCGTGCGGATATCTGCGGCCATCACGGCCCGGCATCTTGGCCCGGCCCGCCCGCATCCCCATTCTGACGAATCCGATCGCTCCAACGAAACCGCCGGCCGCCCGGCGGCGCTAAAGGCCGTATGACCGAAACGCTGACCTCCGGCGAAGCCCGCCTCCAGGCGCAGGCCGCCCCCGAGGGCGAGATCGCCGCGGCGACCCACACCCTGGTGATCGGCCCCTATCTGGCGCGCGGCGCCTACGGGCCCGGCCCGGGGCAGGCCGCGCCCACCCGCTCCGTGGAAGCCCGCCTCGACGAGGCCACCGGGCTCGCCGCCGCGATCGAACTCGACGTGCTCGAGAGCCTCGCGATCAGCCTGCCGCGGATCCGCCCCTCGACCTATCTCGGCAAGGGCCGGGTCGAGGAGATCGCCGGCCTGATCCGCGCCCGCGAGATCGGCCTCGTGGTGATGGATTGCGCCCTGTCGCCGGTGCAGCAGCGCAACCTGGAAAAGGCCTGGGGCGCCAAGGTCATCGACCGCACCGGCCTGATCCTGGAGATTTTTGGGCGGCGCGCCTCCACGCGGGAGGGCACGCTCCAAGTGGAACACGCCCACCTCGCGTATCAAAAATCCCGGCTCGTCCGGTCCTGGACCCACTTGGAGCGGCAGCGCGGCGGCTTCGGCTTCCTCGGCGGCCCCGGCGAGACCCAGATCGAGGCCGATCGGCGCATGATCCAGGAGCGCATGACCCGGATCGAGCGCGACCTCGACGCGGTGGTGCGGACCCGTGGCCTGCACCGCCAGAGCCGGGCGCGGGTGCCGTACCCGATCGTGGCGCTGGTCGGCTACACCAATGCCGGCAAGTCGAGCCTGTTCAACACGCTGACCCAGGCCGAGGTCACCGCCAAGGACATGCTGTTCGCCACCCTCGATCCCACCGCCCGGGCGACCAAGCTGCCCCACGGCGAGACCGTGATCCTGTCCGACACGGTCGGTTTCATCTCCGACCTGCCGACCGCGCTGATCGCGGCCTTCCGGGCGACCCTGGAGGACGCCATCGAGGCCGACGTGCTGCTCCACGTGCGCGACGTCTCCCACGTCGATTCCGAGGCCCAGGCCGAGGATGTCGGCGACGTGCTGCGCGAACTCGGCATCGAGACCAGCGCCGACCGGATCATCGAGGTCTGGAACAAGGCCGACCTGCTCGACGACGACGAGCGCACCCGGCTCCTGAACCTCAGCGGCCAGGCCAAGACCCGCAACGACCGCGACAGCACCGCGCCGGTTCTGGTCTCGGCGCTGACCGGGGAGGGGCTGTCGGCGCTGACCAGCCGGATCGAGGCGCGGATCGGGCGCAACCGCGCGAGCTTCGCGGTGGCGCTGCCGCCGGAGGACGGGGCGGCGCTGAACTGGCTCTACGAGAACGCCGAGATTCTGGACCGCCGGTCGGAGGCCGACGGCACCCTGCATCTGGCGGTGCGGATCGCCCCCGAGAAGGAGCCGCGCTTCCTCAACCGGTTCACGGCCGCGCGGCGCCTCGGCCGGGGCGGCTGATGGCCTCAGGCCGCGCCGGCAACCCGCCGCTCCCCGGCCTGCGGACGGCGCGGCCCCCGGTCGCGCACCGCCCGGTGCCGCCGGATCAGGACGAGGACGCGGTGCTGCGGGCCATGCAGGCCGGAGGCGGCGTCCGTCTGCTCGGCCTGCGCATCGTGATCGTGCTGGTGCTGCTGATGGCGGCCCAGGCCTATGACGGCTCGCTGCACGCCCTGAGCCACTGGTTCATCCTCGCCCTCTACGGCCTGGGCACGGTCTGGTTCGGGCTGCGCGAGCGGGGCGGCGGGCCGGCGGCGGCGGCCTATAGCTGGGCCGGCACCGGGCTCAATGCGGGGCTCGCCGTCTACGTGCTGATCGAGCACATGCTGGCCGGCGGCGGGGCCGGCCTCGGCGCCGACGCGGTGAGCCGCCTCCCGGCCTTCCTGCTCCTGCTCCAGACCGGCCTGAGCATGCGGGTGGCCCAGACCGTGGTGTTCTGCGGCGTCGTCATCGCCTGCTGGAGCGCGACGTTCCTGATCGGGCTGGCGGATCCGGAGCTGTTCCCGAACGCGGAGACGTTTCCGACCGCGCAGCTCACGGGGCTGGCCACCTTCGCGGCGGCGGGCCTGCTGGTGGTGGACGGGGTGGTTCGCCTGCGCGCCGCGGTGGCGCGGGCCCTGCGCATGGAGCACGAGCGGACCCTGCTGGCGCGCTTCGTGCCCGATGCGGTCGCCCTCGATCTCTCGGCCGAGGGCGGCGATTCCGCGCTGGGCGTCCACCGGCGCCACGCCTGCCTGATGATCCTCGACATCCGCGGCTTCTCCCGGCTCTCGGGCGATCACCCGCCCGAGACCATGGTGCTGGCGCTGCTCGCCGTGCGGGCGGCCGCGCAGGCGGCGGTGGCCGAGGCGGGCGGCCTCGTGGACAAGTATATCGGCGACGCGGTGCTGGTGCAGTTCGTGGTCGGCTCACCCGACGCGCAGGCGCGGGCGGCTTTGGCCTGCGCCTGCGCGCTCCGCCACCGGATCGCGGATCTCAACGCGGCACGGGCGGCCAAGGGGCTGTTCACGCTCCGGGTCGTGGTCGCCCTGCACGCGGGCGACCTGCTGGTCGGGGTGTTCGACGACGGGGTCCGGGCCGAATACACGGTGCTGGGCCCGGCCATGAACGCCCTGTCGCGGATCGAGGCCCAGGCCAAGGCGGCCGACCTCGATCTCGCCGCCTCGGGGGATTTTTTGGATCTTTTACGGGGGGCGCTGCCGGAGGGGATCCGGGCGCTTCCGGTGCCGGGGGCGGTGCTGCCCGAGGGGCTCACCCTGTTCGCCGTGGCGGCGGAGCCGGATCCCGATCCGACCCGCCCGCGCTTGCGGATCCCGACATCGGGTCCGGCCGCACCGGCCCAGGGCTGAGCGCGGGGCCCCGCTCCCGTGGGGGCCTGCAGATCCACATGTCGGCCGCCGACGATAGCCGCGTGTGCATCCCCTCGCCCCGCTTGCGGGGAGAGGGCTCCGGTGACTTTGTCGTCACCGGAGCGAGGCGGCAGCCGAAGGTTAGGGGGCGGTTGAGGACGAGACTCCTCCGGAATCGCCCCCTCACCGCCGCTCCGGCTTCGCCTGCGCTTCCCGCATGGACGACGAGGTCCATGCGGGCCTCTCCCCGCACGCGGGGAGAGGGGGAAGGCCGCGCCCTGCCGCCTACGTCGCGATCCGCTGGCGCTGTGTGGCTCCCGTAGCCCACCCGAGCGCGGCGAAGCCGGCCCCCACCGCCATCGCCTGAGCCGCCCTGCGCCATGACGCCCGCCACCGGAACCGGGCGGAGTCTAATCCGTTCGGTCGTCGCGGCGCAGCGTCGCGGAGAACGGGACCCCATGAACAAGCTCATCCTCGGCGCGACGCTCGCGCTCGGCCTCACCCTCGGCGCCGCCAGCCCGACCCTGGCGGCCCCCGGCGACGGCCTCGACCGCAACGCCGCCGCCACGGGCAACAGCAATATGGCCGGCATGCACCGCAACGCCCGGATGCAGTCGCGGATGATGCGCCACCGCATGATGCACCGGCACCACCACCGCCACCACATGATGCGCCGTCATATGCGCTGAGCATTGCGTTCGTCGGTTCGAGCAGTCCCAGAGCCTGTTCGAACCGAGGATCCTGGGTTTCCAAAGGGCCATGCCCTTTGGCGGGTTCTTAGGGCGGAGCCCTGAGACGGCCTCCAGGGCTCCGCCCTGGACCCGCGAAAGGTCTCGACCTTTCGAAACCGGAACTGGCACCGTCCGCACGACACCGGGCGCGCCCGTCAATGCGGGTGCCGGACGGCGCACCTTCTGCTACGCCCCCGGTCTCGAGCCCCCACCCAAGCGGGGGCCGCACCGCGAGGATGGGATGCTGGGATCGGGACGGTTGGGGCGGTTCGCCCTGGGATGCCTCGCGGCGCTCGCCGCCATCGCCCCCGCGCAGGCCCAGACCAAGCCGGTCCCACCCCTGGTCTTCACCGGCATCCCCGATCAGGACGAGAGCCGCCTCGTCGAGCGCTTCGGCAAGGTCGCTGCCGACCTGGAGTCCAAGCTCGGCGTGCCGGTGCGCTACCTTCCGGTGAAGAGCTACCCGGCGGCGGTCACCGCCTTCACCAACGGGCAGGTGCAGCTCGCGTGGTTCGGCGGCTTCACCGGGGTCCAGGCCCGCAAGGCCGTGCCGGGCGCCCAGGCGATCGCGCAGGGCGCCGAGGACGCGGCGTTCAAGACCTACCTCATCGCCAATGCCGCCACCGGGCTGAAGCCCGACACGGAATTTCCGAAGGCCATCGCGGACAAGACCTTCACGTTCGGCGCCCGCGCCTCGACCTCCGGGCGGCTGATGCCGGAATACTTCATCCGGCAGGCTTTTCCGGGGAAGAGCCCCGAGCAGGTTTTTGCCCGGGTCGGCTTCTCGGGCGATCACAGCCGCACCATCCAGCTGGTCCAGTCCGGCGCCTTCGCGGTCGGCGCCGTCGACTACTCGGTCTGGGACCTCGACACCAAGGCCGGCAAGGTCGACCCCAAGGCGGTCTCGGTGATCTGGGAGAGCCCGCCCTTCCCCGATTACCAGTGGACCGTCCGGGGCGACGTGGACCAGATCTACGGGGCGGGCTTCACCGAGCGGCTGCGGGCGGCGCTCACCGGCATCACCGATCCGGCGATCCTGGAGCCGTTCGGGCGCTCCAAGTTCATCCCGGTGACCAATGCCGCCTACGCGCCCCTGGTCGAGGTCGGCCGGTCCACCGGCCTGCTGGACTGAACCGCGTGGCGGGCAGCCCGGTCCTCGTCCTCGACAACGCCTCTGCGGCCTATGACGGGCGCCCGGTTCTGCCGGGTATCGACCTGACGGTGCGGGCGGGCGAGCGGGTCGCGCTGATGGGCCGCTCGGGGGCCGGCAAGTCGACCCTGATCGGCCTGATCCACGGGCAGGCCCCCAACCGGGTGGCCCTGGTGCCCCAGGCCGCCGCCCTGGTGCGCCCGCTCTCGGTGTTCCACAACGTCTATATGGGCCGCCTCGACCGGCGCTCGACCCTCCACAACCTGCGCAATCTGGTCCGGCCGGCACGCGCCGACGTCGCAGACGTCGAAACCATCCTCGACCGGGTCGGGCTGGCGGACCGGCTCTGGGCGAAGGCCGGGGAATTGTCGGGCGGCCAGCAGCAGCGCGTCTCGGTGGCCCGCGCCCTCTACAACGGACGGCCCATTCTGGTGGGCGACGAGCCGGTCTCGGCGCTCGACCGCCAGCAGGGCGGCCGGATCCTCGCCGAGCTGGCCCGGAGTCACGAGACCCTGATCCTGGCGCTCCACGACGTCGCGCTGGCGCTGGCCCATACCGACCGGATCGTGGTGCTGGAGGCGGGCCGGATCGTCCTCGACGCGCCGGTGAAGGATTGTGATCCGGCGCGGCTCAAGCCCTTCTACGCGGCGGCCTGATCCGGGTCTGCGCGGCCTGCTTCGCGATCGCGTCGGACGGGTGCTTCGCGATCGCGTCAGGGTCTGGCGCCGCGCTCACGCACCTGTTCGGCCTGCAGGGCGTTGAGATAGCCGGTCAGCCGCCCGCTCACCGCCGGATCGGCGCATTGCACCCAGAGCGGCGCCGGCAGGGCCCGGACGGGCAGGCGCAGCAGGAACGCCTCGGCCGACAGGGCCGCCTCCCGCTCGGAGCCGGCGGCCAGCAGGCGCGCCCCCGCCTTCGTGCCGATCAGGATCGCGATCGTGGCCATGATGACGATCCAGGGTTGATGAGACACAGCAAGACGACAACGACGCGGATGCGCGAAGCGTTGCGCCGGCGTCGTCAGCGCATCGCATGCCGGGTTTGCCGGGCGCCGGCTTGCGCGTGGAGCCGCAGAGGACCGCGTTGCGAGGTGCGCGCCAAGCCGTGCGGCGTCTTGTTCCAGTGCTCCGGGGCGCGGACCAGTTCGACCAGCGCCAGCCAAGCCGCCACGCTGACCAGCAGGAAGTAGACCGGCATCCCCAGGGCGTACGGGGCGAAATTGCCCCAGCGGCGGCGGATGCAGCCGCGCAGGGCGGGGAGGATGAGGGCCCCGAGCCCGGTCCCAAGCAGGGTGATGGCGAGCCCCGTGTCGAGATTGTCCAGGAAGCGGGGAGCGACCGGGATCTCGCGGACGAGAAAGGACCAGATCGCCGCCGCGAGACAGCCCGGGTAGACCAAGGCCGAGACCACCGTGCCGGGGACCAGGGCCGTGGCGCAGAGCGTCTCCAGCGCGCCGAGGCGGCGCGCATTGGCGAGCGGGCTGCGCCCATGGGCGAGGCTCGTCTGCGTGAGGCCCTTGAGCCAGCGGATGCGCTGGCCGAGCCACGGCCTGAACCGATTGGGCGCCTCCTCGGTGGTGGCACTCGGCAGATCGCCGACCGTGTAGCCCGCGAGCGCCAGTCGCATCCCGAGATCGGCATCCTCGGTGACATTGTGGGCATTCCAGCCGCCCAGGTCCCGCAGCACCCGGACGCGCAGGTGCATCGAGGTGCCGCCGAGCGGGACCGGCAGCCGGCACCGTGCGAGCGCCGGGTTCAGAACGTCGAACAGACCGGCATATTCCACGGCATAGGCGCGGGTGAGCCAGCAATCGTCGGCATTGTCGATCACGAGCCGCCCCTGGAGGCAGGCAGTGTGCTGGGGCAGGCGCGCGAACAGCGCGGCGGACAGGCGCAATTGCCCGGGATCCGGATCGTCCTCCGCGTCGTAGACCGTGAGCAGCTCTCCCCGGGCCAGCGGCAGGCCGACATTGAGCGCCTGCGGCTTGGTGCGCGGGCCGCCCGGCGGCACCACGATCACCTCGAACCGGGCGGGCAGGGGGATCCGGGCGAGCATCGCCCGCATCCCCAGATCGTCGGCCTCGATCAGCAGCTTGATGTCCAGCTTGGCCGGGGGATAATCGAGCGCCGCCAGTGCCCGCAGCAGCGCCTGAACCACCGCGGTCTCTCGGTAGAGGGGCACCAGGACGGTGTAGACCGGCAGGGCGGAATCGCTGAGGGGCGGCACCGCAGCCGTGATCGGCGCTGCAATCGCCAGGGCTGCAAGGCGGACGGTCGTCATGGCCAGGAACAGGCTCTGCACGATCAGCCCCACGCCGCGGGCGAGCGGCGCCGGAAGCGCGGCCCAGAGGGAGAGCCCCGCGGTGAGCGTGAGGGCCAGGACCAGCAACCACCAGACGGCCGACTCGTGCGCGTTCGCCTGCCCGGGCGCGTGCCACGCCCGATCCTGCGCGGCGTAATCCGCCACCTGCTTCGGGATCGCGGCGAACACAGCCTCGCGCAGGTGGGTCGGGCTGGTGATGGCCACCGGGCCGATCCGGCGTGGGCTGCCGAGCAGGCTCGCGATGATCTGGCCGCGCGGTGCCACCACCCAGGGCACCACCGAGCCGGATGCCAGCGGCGCGAGACCGGTGACCAGACTCTCGGGAAAGCGCAGGCCCGGACCGAACCGGATCGGGCCGGCCAAATAGGGGGCCCCGAGCGCCCGGGCGAGGGCGCGGTAATACGCCGCCTCCTCCATCAGGCCGGCATTCAGCAGCGCAGTCGCCGCATCCGTGCCGGCCTTGGCCGCGTCGGCGGCGGCCCGGATCAGCACCCGGCACTCCACGCCCTCCGCCAGCAGGAAGGCGATCTCCGGCGGCAGGCCGCCCGGCCCTGCCGACGAGCGCTGGAACGGCACGCCACGCTCCCCCGGTGGCCCCCGGACGTGATAGGGACGGCGGGTGAGCCAGTCCCTGTCCCCACGCTCCGATCGGAGCACAGCCCACCTCTCGGAAGCGCCCACGGGAGTGGCGCGCTCAGAGGCAGCTCTAAACCCCTGTTTAGGCCCGCTCTCTTGCGCTGACCTTGCGTCCCTGCCGGGGAACGCCGGCGTGGCGCAGCACGGCGGGCGCTGCAGTCCCATCCGGTTCGCGGCGGCCGCACTCGCATTCGCCCTGTGCATTGTGTGGGGCGGCCCGCCACCGAGCGCCGCCGCAGCGGAGAGTCAGGCTGCGACGCCCGTCGTCACGGTGCCGGATTTCTGGAATCCGCGCAGCCGGGGCGAGCGGGTCGAGGCTCCCCAGACCGGCCGGGCGGTCCGCTTCCTCACAGATGACGAGTTCCCGCCGCTGCACTTCGCCGGCCCCGACGGCAACCCGACGGGTTTCGTGGTCGAACTCGCCCGCGCGGTCTGCGAGAAGCTCGCCATCACCTGCACGGTGCAGGCGCGCCGCTTCGACACCCTGCTCGACGCGCTGGACACCAAGCAGGGCGACGTGGTCGCGGCCGCGATCCCCCTGACGGCGGCCCTGCGCGAAAAATTCCTGGCGACCCGGCCGTATTTCCGCTGGCCAGCACGCTTCGCGGCCCGGACCGACAAGGGCCTACCAGTCCCCTCCGCGGCGGGGCTCGCCGGCCGCAGCGTCGGAGTGATGGCCGGCAGCGCGCATGCCGCCTACCTCAAGGCGTTCTTCCCGAAGGCGGTGCCAAAGGATTTCACCGACCTGACGGCGGCCGAGGGCGCGCTCAAGCGCGGGGAGATCGATTATCTCTTCGCCGACGGCCTCAACCTCGCCCTCTATGTCGGCGGCCAGGACGCGGAGAATTGCTGCGCGCTCACCGGCGGCGACTACCTGGAGAACCGCTATTTCGGGGAGGGCATCGGCCTGATCACCCGCCCGGAGGACGCCGCCCTCTCGCGCGCCCTGGATGATGCGCTCCAGCGCGTCTGGGACGACGGCAAGTACACCGAATTGTACCTGCGGTTCTTTCCGGTGAGCCCGTTCTGAGACACCAAGGCTTCCACTGGGAAGTGCGAATCGGGAATCCTGCACGGCGTCGGGTCCCCATGGATCAGGAGCGGCGCATGACGGATCTGCTCGAGAAGGCCGTGGCGAAAGCACGGGTCCTCGCACCGGAGATGCAGGACGAGATTGCCCGCCTGATGCTGGCCTTCGTGGATGATGGGGCTTCCGTCTATCGGTTTACGCCGGAGGAGGAGGCGGAACTCGACGAATCCGAAGCTGCGGCTGCACGTGGCGACTATGCCACGGATGCGGAGGTGCGCGCCATTTGGGCCAAGCATGGGCTGTGAGACTGTGTCTAACCCGCCCCGCGGCTGACCAGCTCGATAGCGTGCTCGCCTACATCGCCCAGCGGAACGCGCAAGGCGCTCGTCGTGTGCAGAAGCGTCTGCAAGTGCTCACGGGCCTTCTGCTGCACCCTCCCTTCGTGGGTTCGATGACCGCCCGCGGTGACATCAGGCGCGTCGTGGCGCGTCCCTATCCCTATGACATCACCTATCGCGTCGCGGATGACGAGATCCTCGTCCTCAGTATTCGACAGACCGCTCGGCAACTGCGAACCTGAACGCCAGCGGAGGCGCCGTGTCGCCTCTGGTACGCGGAACTGAATCCCCGCCTTGCACCGCCGGGCGTTCCGCTCCGGTGCGAACCGCTCTAGGGTGAGCGCTCCCAATTCGCGCTCATCCCAGAAGACATGCCCGCCGCACCTCCAGCTCTGACTCTCGATCCCGAAACCATCGAAGCCGCCGCCAACGCCGCCGCCTGGCCCTTCGAGGAGGCGCGCAAGCTCGTGGCGCGGCTGGAGAAGACTGGCAAGACAGAGGTGCTGTTCGAGACCGGCTACGGCCCCTCGGGCCTGCCGCATATCGGCACGTTCGGGGAGGTCGCCCGCACCTCCATGGTACGCCACGCCTTCCGGGTGCTCACCCGCGACGCGGTGCCGACGCGGCTGATCGCCTTCTCGGACGACATGGACGGGCTGCGCAAGGTGCCCGACAATGTGCCGAACCGCGAGATGCTAGCCGCCCATCTCAACCAGCCGCTCACCCGGGTGCCGGACCCGTTCGGCACCCATGACAGCTTCGGGGCGCACAACAACGCCGAATTGCGCCGCTTCCTCGACGCGTTCGGGTTCGCCTACGAGTTCCGCTCGGCGACCGAATGCTACCGCGAAGGCGTGTTCGACACGGTGCTGCTGCGCGTGCTGGAGCGCTACGATTCCGTCATGGAGATCATGTTGCCGTCTCTGCGCGCCGAGCGCTCGGCGAGCTATTCCCCGTTCCTGCCGCTCCATCCGGTCACCGGCCACGTGATGCAGGTGCCGATCGACGAGGTGAAGGCGGAAAGCGGCACGATCGTGTGGCGCGATCCCGCCACGGGCGAGCGCTACGAGACCCCGGTGACCGGCGGCCACGCCAAGCTGCAATGGAAGCCCGATTGGGCGATGCGCTGGGTCGCGCTCGGCGTCGATTACGAGATGGCCGGCAAGGACCTGATCGATTCGGTCAAGCTTTCGGCCAAGATCGCCCGGGCGCTCGGCGGCGAGCCGCCGGAGGGGTTCAATTACGAGCTGTTCCTGGACGAGAAGGGCCAGAAGATCTCGAAGTCGAAGGGCAACGGCCTGACGATCGACGACTGGCTCAAGTACGGCACGCCGGAATCCTTGAGCCTGTTCATGTACACCAAGCCGCGCGAGGCCAAGCGCCTGTTCTTCGACGTGATCCCGCGGCACGTGGACGAGTATATCGGCTTCCTCGACCGCTATGCCGGTCAGGACGCGAAGCTGCGCCTCGGCAATCCGGTCTGGCACCTGCACGCCGGCACCCCGCCGGAGCCCGAGCGTGTCGAGGGCGCGAGCTTGACCTTCGCGATGCTGCTCAACCTCGCGGCGGTGGCCAATACCGAGGATCCGGCGGTGCTGTGGGGCTTCATCCGCCGCTACGCGCCGCAGACCGGGCCGGAGACCCATCCAGGCCTCGACCGGTTGGTGGTCCACGCCCTGACGTATTTTTCGGACTTCGTGCGACCCGCCAAGACCTACCGGGCGCCGACCCCCGAGGAGCGGGCGGCCCTGGAGGATCTGTCGGAGACGTTGGCGGACCATGCCGGCTCCACCGATCCGGAGGTCCTGCAGGCGGCGGTCTACGAGGTCGGGCGGCGCCACTTCCCCGACACGTCCGGCAAGGCCAAGAGCCCGGACGGGCGACCCGGCGTGTCGCAGGCGTGGTTCACGAGCCTCTACAACGTGTTGTTCGGCGAGGCGCGCGGGCCCCGGTTCGGCTCCTTCGTGGCCCTTTATGGGGTTGAGGAGACGCGGGGCCTGATCGCCTCGGCCCTGTCGGGCGCGCTGGTGGCCGAGCACGAGGCCTTCACGGCCGGCAAGAATGCGGCCTGAGCCCGCGATGATCGTCGACAGCCTCGCCGCCCTGGAGGCGATTTACCACGCGCCTCTAGCGCCCGCCTCCACGGTGAAGGTAGCGGCCTCGGTCACGCCGGACTACGCGGCGCTGATCGCGGCCTCGCCCTTCGCGGTGCTGGCGACGAGCGGCCCGGAAGGGCTTGATTGCAGCCCCCGCGGAGACCAGCCGGGCTTCGTGCGGGTTGCCGATCCGCACACGCTGATCCTGCCAGACCGGCGCGGCAACAACCGGATCGATTCCTTGCGCAACATCGTGCGCGATCCGCGGGTGGCCCTGCTGTTCCTGATCCCGGGCTTGGGCACGACGCTGCGGGTGAACGGGCGGGCGGTGATCTCGGCCGATCCAGATCTGCTGGCCTCCTTCAGCGTCGACGGCCACGCGCCGCGCACGGCAATCGTGATCACGGTCGCGGAGGTGTACTTCCAGTGCGCCCGGGCGATCATCCGGGCCAAGCTGTGGGATCCGGAGGCCCGGGTCGATCCGGCGAGCCTGCCGACCCCCGGGGCGATCCTGGCGGCGCTGACCGCGGGTGAAGTCGGCGGCCAGCGCTACGATGCGGAATGGCCGGGACGGGCGGCCAAGACGATGTGGTGAGGGACGGCTCGTCGAAATCGGCGAGGGCGGCATCGAGGAAAGCGCCCAGTTCGTCGTCGGCTGCATCGGCTTGCGCGACCAGCAGCGACTGGCGCTTGCATTCCGCAGCAAAGCCCGGCCGGCTTGTGTCGTAAGTCTCCTAGGTTCCCTGCGCGATCGGCGTGATCATCGGCGTCCCGCTCATCAGCATAGGTCAGGGTGCAGCGAGCGGGCGCCGGACGTCAAGGCCGACAGTGGGGCCCGGCCTTCACCGTCGGCCTTACCCCACCAGCGCCAGATCCTGCGTCTCGGTATCGGGGATGACATCGACCTCGACCTTGAGGCGCTGCTTGCCCGAGCCGCTGACGATGCCGTCGAGAGGGGCCACGTCGCCGTAGTCGCGGCCGCGCGCCACCACGATGTGGTCGTCTCTGATCGGCACGCCGTTGGTCGGATCCAAGCCGAGCCAGCCCGCGCCGCACCAGACCGCGACCCAGGCGTGGCTCGCGTCGGCCCCGCGCAGGCGGGGGCGACCCGGCGGCGGCACCGTGCGCAGGTAGCCGCTGACATAGGCCGCCGGCAGGCCCATGCCCCGCAGGCCCGCGATCATCACGTGGGCGAAATCCTGGCAGACCCCGGCCCGCAGGGCGAAGGATTCGGCGAGCGGCGTGTAGACGTTGGTGGCGCGGGCATCGAACCGGAAGTCCCGGCCGATCCGCAGCATCAAATCATGGGCCGCCCCGTAGGCGCAGCGGCCGGCGGAAAAGCTCGGCCGTGCGTAGGCGGTCACCTCGGGCAGCAGCGGCACCCGGCCGCTCGGATACAGGAAATGCACCGGCGCCCGACCGCCGAGGTCGCGGCCCGCCACCACGGCGTCGCGGACCCGCTCCCAGGCCATCCCGGATTCCGGCGGCGGCGGGGCCGCGCGCTCGACCCGCACGGTGGAGAGCGCCTCGACGCTGAAGACGGTGTGGGGCGTCTCCAGGGTGATCGCCAGCGCGTCGATCCCGAAATAGTCGTGCCGTGTGACCGCGGTGGCGGGGCTCGGATCGATCGTGACGGCGCTCGCCAGCACGCTCTGGCCCTCACCGTCCTGTGGCTTGAGCCGCAGGGTGCAGCGGGCGAAGCGCACCGGCCGGCCGTAGCGGTAGGTGGTGCGGTGGCGCAACGTGTAGATCACGCCAGCCCCGTCAGCTTCTCGGGGCGCAGCGCGTTCGGCCCCGTCGGGAAGTAGCGCGCCGCGATCCCGTCGGCGAGGCGCTCGAGGTCGGTCTCCAGGGCGGTGAGGCGCACGGCATCGAAATCGGCGGCCTCGCCGCTGCGCAGCTCCGCCAGGATCCGGGTGGCGAGGCGGACATGCGGCTCCGGGATGCCGTCGGCGGCGAGCGCCGGCAGGTCGGCGAGGTGGCGGGTGATCGCCTCCGCCTGGAAGGCGATCGAGCGCGGGTTGTAGGGGTCGAGCAGTACGAGGTCGCGCACGGGATCGAGGGCCGCCCCCTGCAGGTAGCGGCGCCCGTAGCTGATCTGCGAGTCGCAGAGCGACAGCATCACCCCGAGGCAGCCTGGCGTCGCCTCGTCGTTGGCGAAGGCCAGCGCGAAGGTGCAGGTGTTGACCGCCCGCTCGATCCGCCGGCCGAGCTCGACGAAGTGCCAGCCCTCCGCGCGGCTCATGTTCTCGTGGGTGAGGCCGGACAGCGCCGCAAGCTGGCTCAGCGCCCGCTCGGCGCGGCCCGTGAGCTGGGATTCGGCCAGCGCCCACCCGGTGTCGAGGGAGAGGGACTCGCCGAGATCGGCGAGCACCCGCCAGGCCTCGCCGGAGAGGCGGGCGCGCAAGGCAGCGGCGTTGCGGCGGGCCGACTCGACATGGGCCCAGGCCGAACCCGGCCGCTCGCGCCCCGCCAGCGCCTCCTGGGCGAGGCGGGCGGTGGGCAGGTCGGCCGCGCCGATGGTGGCCCACTCGTACAGGAGGGCCCGCAAAGCCAGGGCGGCCGGCGTGTCGAGGGCGCCCGAGATATCGGCCCCGACCGCGTCGCCGACGCTGCGCAGATGGGCCAGCACCAGCCGGATCACCGCCTCGGCGCGTTCCAGGTAGCGGCCGAGCCAGAACAGGCCGTCGGCCGCCCGGGCGGGGAGGTGTCCGCCGACGCGGCGCACCCGCGGTGCCGCGTGCAGGCCGATCGGGGGCGCGGCGACTGGTTTTTCCGAGAGCACCCAGACATCCGCCGAGCGGATACCGAGCCGCAATTCGATCGGATCGACATCCTCGCGTTCCGCGACCCGGCAGAAGCCTCCGGGCATGACCTGCCAGCCGAGCGGCGTCCGCGTGGCGAAGACGCGGACCACGAAGGGGCGGGGCGCCAGCGAGAGGCCGTCCGGGCCGCGCTCCCAGCCCGGCATGGTCGAGAGCGGCGCGGCCTCCTGGGCGACGTAGTCGAACGGCCGGTCGCGCAGGGCCGCCACCACCCGCTCCCGCTCGGCCGCCAGGACCGGGCCCGCCAGGATCGCGTCGCGCCCCGCCCCGCGCTGAGGCGTGGCGGCCGGGCGCAGGGTCAGGCTGTCGAGGTTGGCCTGCGCGTGCGCCAGACCTTCGAGGTCGCCACACCACCACGTGCGCGGATGGCCGAGCCGCAGGGGCTCGCCGAAGATCCGGCGGGCGATGCCGTCGAGATAGGGGGCGAGCGCGGCCGACTCCACGAGCCCCGAGCCCGGCATGTTGGTCACCACCAGGGAGCCGTTGCGCAGGGCCTCAAGAATACCGGGGATGCCGAGCCGCGAGGCCGGGTTCAGCTCCAGGGGATCGAGGAAATCGGAATCGATCCGCCGCCACACGGCGTCGGCGCGCTTCAGGCCCGAGACGGTGCGCACGTGCAGGCGCCCATCCTGCATGACGAGGTCGTCGCCCTCCACCAGCATCAGGCCGAGATAGCGGGCGAGCGCCGCCTGCTCGACATAGGTGCTGCTGTAGGGGCCGGAGGTCAGCAGGCAGATCCGCGGGTCGATCCGCTCCGCACCCAGCGTCAGTCCGTCGCGAAACGCCTGGAAGAAGGCCGGCAGGCGCTCGACATGGAGGTCCTGGACGAGGTCCGGGAAGGTCCGGGCCAGGACCATCCGGTTCTCCAGCGCCCAGCCGAGGCCCGAGGGCGCCTGCGTCCGGTCGGCCAGCACCTGCCAGCGCCCGTCCGGTCCCCGGCCGAGATCGGCGGCGTAGAGCTTCAGGTAATGGCCGCCGGGAGGCATGACCCGGTGGAGCGGGTGCAGGAATTCGGGCGTGCCGGCCACGATCGCGGCGGGGAGCAGCCCCTCCTCGACCAGCCTTCCATCGCCGTAGACGTCGGCGAGGATCGCCTCCATCAGCTCCGCGCGCTGGACGATGCCGGCGCTCAGCGAAGCCCATTCGGCGCCCTCGATCACCAGGGGCAGGCAGCCGAGCGGCCAGGGATGCTCGCGCTGGTCGCCGGCGATCCGGAACGAGATGCCGGCGTCCCGGATGTGCCGCTCCGCCGCGACGAAGCGGGCCAGGATCTCCGTCTCGGTGAGGCCGCCGAGGCGGTCGAGCAGGCGCGGCCAGGCCCCGCGGGGCTGGCCGTCCGGCCCCAGGAACTCGTCCGGCCGCCCGGGGACCGGCCGGTAGCCCGCGGCCCAACGGGCGACGCGCGCCCGCGGGTCCTCCGCCGGCTCGGCCCGGGCGAGGCTCTCCGCGAGCGCCGCCTCCATCACGGCCCCCCGATCATTGCGGAGCCGGCGTGCGCAGGTCGAGGGTCAGCGGGAACTCCGCACTCGATTCCGGCCGGGGCATCTCCACCCGGCCCGGGGTGTGGCCGTGCGGCTGGAACCGGGCGAGGCGCCGCCCCTCCGCCTCGTAGGCGTTGACCGGGTGGGTCTCGTAGTTGCGCCCGCCCGGATGGGCGACGTGGTAGCGGCAGCCGCCAAGCGAGCGCCCGCTCCAGGCATCGAGGATGTCGAAGGTCAGCGGTGCGTGGGCCGGAATGGTCGGGTGCAGCGAGGAGGCCGGCTGCCACGCCTTGAAGCGCAGGCCCGCCACGGCCTCGCCGCCGCGGCCGGTGGAGGTCATGGGCAGGCGTCGGCCGTTGCAGGCGATGACGTGCCGCTCGGGCACGAAGCCCTCGACCTTGACCTGCAGCCGCTCGACCGAGCTGTCGACGAAGCGCACGGTGCCCCCGCTTGTCCCTTCCTCGCCCATCACGTGCCAGGGCTCCAGCGCTTGGCGCAGCTCCATCCGGACGCCGCCATGCTCCACCGCGCCGAAGACCGGGAACCGGAACAGGGCCTGCGCCTCGAAGGCGACCGGATCGAAACCGTACCCTGCCGCCCGCAGATCCTCCAGCACCCCGAGGAAGTCGGACCAGAGGAAATGCGGGAGCATGAAGCGATCGTGGAGGTTCGTGCCCCAGCGGACACAACTCCCGGTCTGCGGCTCGCGCCAGAGCCACGCCACGAGGGCGCGGAGCAGGAGCTGCTGCGCGAGGCTCATCCGCGCGTCCGGCGGCATCTCGAAGGCGCGGAATTCCAAGAGGCCGAGGCGCCCCGTCGGGCCGTCCGGCGAGTAGAGCTTGTCGATGCAGATCTCGGACCGGTGGGTGTTGCCGGAGACGTCCACGAGGATGTTGCGGAACACCCGGTCGACCAGCCAGCGCGGGATGTTGGGCGCGTCGGGGGCGGGGATCTGCGCCAGCGCGATCTCCAGCTCGTAGAGCCCGTCATGGCGGGCCTCGTCCATGCGCGGGGCCTGACTGGTCGGGCCGATATACAAGCCCGAGAACAGGTAGGAGAGAGCCGGGTGGCGCTGCCAGTAGAGCACGAGGCTCTTGAGCAGGTCGGGCCGGCGGAGGAACGGGGAATCGTCCGGCGTGACGCCGCCCATCACCACGTGGTTGCCGCCGCCGGTGCCGGTGTGGCGCCCGTCGACCATGAACTTCTCGGCGCCGAGCCGGGTCTGGCGGGCGTCGGCGTAAAGGTCGGTGGTGATGTCGACCGCCTCCCGCCAGGAGGCGGCCGGGTGGACGTTGACCTCGATCACGCCCGGGTCGGGCGTTACCTTGATCATGCCGATCCGCGGGTCGTAGGGCGGCTCGTAGCCCTCGATCTGGATCGGCAGGTTCAGCTCGGCGGCGGCCGCTTCGAGATGGCCGGCGAGTTCGAGGTATTCGTCGACGCGCTGCACCGGCGGCATGAACACCCGCACCACCCCGTCCCGGGGCTCGATCGATACCGCAGTGCGCACGGCCACGCCGGTGATGCCCGAGCCGTTGACGGTCGTCTCGCCGGGATGCCCGTCGGGCAGCGCGGCGCGGGGCTCCAGGGGATCCTGCGGCTGGTAGTAGGGATAGTGCTCCGGCGGCACGTAGGGCAGGGACGACAGGGGCAGGCGGAAGCCCAGCGGCGAGTCCCCCGGCACCAGGAAGGTGGCACCGCGCCGGAACTCCCATGTCTCCGAGATCCAGACCCGATCGGCATCGCCGTCCTTGCCGGTGGGCAGGCTCGCCAGCGGCAGGACGTAGCCCGCGGCCTCCCCGACGCCCCGCGCGTAGACCCGCTTGATCCGCGCATCGAATTCCACCGAACCGGACTTGGCGTCGGCCGGCGTGACGTTGACCGGCAGCGCCGCAACCTTCTTCTCCCAGAGCTCACCGTCCTCGAAGGCCGGAAAGACGTAGTCGGGCAGGCCGAGGCGGCGGGCCAGCGCGTCGGCGAGCGCCTTGGCCTGCGCGATGGTGGCCGTTCCTTCCTCACCGGGCGCAGCCTCCGGAGCGATCAGGTCCGGGTTGCGCCAGATCGGCTTGCCGTCCTTGCGCCAGTAGAGCCCGAAGGCCCAGCGAGGCAGGCTCTCGCCGGGATACCACTTGCCCTGGCCGTAATGGAGCAGGCCGCCGGGCCCGAACCGGTCGCGCAGGCGCCGGATCAGCTGGTCGGCGCGGCCGCGCTTGGTCGGGCCGACAGCGGCGATGTTCCATTCGGGGGATTCGAAATCGTCCACCGACACGAAGGTCGGCTCGCCGCCCATGGTGAGCCGCACGTCCTGCTTCGCAAGGTCGGCATCGACCCGCTCGCCCAGCGCGTCCATGGACGTCCAGACCGCCTCCGAGAACGGCTTGGTGATCCGCGGCGTCTCGGCGACGCGGGTGATGCTCATCTGGAAGTCGAAGGTGGTCTGGGCCGGCTCCATCGCCCCCGAAATCGGCGCGGCCGAATGGTAGTGCGGCGTCGCGGCCAGCGGGATGTGGCCCTCGCCGGTGAGCAGCCCCGAGGTCGCGTCCATGCCGACCCAGCCGGCGCCCGGCAGGTAGACCTCGGCCCAGGCGTGCAGATCTGTGAAATCCGCCGAGGCGCCGGTGGGACCGTCGACCGCCGTGGTGTCGGGCACGAGCTGGACCAGGTAGCCGGAGACGAACCGGGCGGCGAAGCCGATCCGGCGCAGCACCTGCACGAGCAGCCATGCGGAATCGCGGCACGACCCGCTCTTGAGCCGCAACGTCTCGGCGGGGGTCTGGACGCCGGGCTCCATGCGGACGCCGTAGGCAGTCTCCCCGGCGATCTGGGCGTTCAGCGCCACCAGGAACAGGACGGTGTTGGGCTCGTCGGGCAGCCGGGCGAGCAGCGCCTCCATCTCGGGGCACTCCGCGTCGACCGGCAGGCGATAAGGCGCCAGCTCCTCCGCAAGTTCGGCGTCGTACGCGAAGGGATGGGTCTGGGCGTAGTCCTCCACGAAGAAGTCGAACGGGTTGATCACCGCCATGTCGGCGGTGAGATCGACCTCGATCTTCAACTCGTCGGTCTTCTCCGGGAAGACGAGCCGGGCGAGCCAATTGCCGCTCGGATCCTGCTGCCAGTTCAGGAAGTGGTTGGCGGGCGTCACCGTCAGCGCGTAGGCCGGGATCTTGGTCCGCGCGTGCGGCGCCGGGCGCAGGCGGATCACCTGAGGCCCGAGGCTGATCGGCCGGTCGTAGCGGTAATGCGTGACGTGGTGCAGGGCGGCTTTAATCGACACGATGGCTCCGTCGAAAGGATCGAACGCGGTTCTCGATGCCGGTCCCTGGCGCCGGACCCAACCGCGCAGTTATGCGATACACTCCCACCGACAAGCAATTTCCGTGCGGTGCCTTGTGTATCTGCCCGGCTGTCTGGCAGGAACTTTGCCCCGCAGCCCCGCTTGACCGGCAGGTGGGCCGGATGCCGGCCCGGGACGGCCCGATGAAGATTTTCCAGTGCCAGGCGTGCGACCAGCCGGTCACCTTCGAGGCGACCGACTGCGAGAGCTGCGCCCGGCGCCTCGGCTATGTGTGCGCGGTTCACGAGGTCTCGGCCCTGGAGCCGCAGGGGCTCTCGGGTCATCCGCTGATGGGCGGCGCGCGGGTGTTCCACGCCTACGCGGATCCCGGTCGGCGCTATCGCCTGTGCAACAATGCCCTATCGGGGGCCTGCAACTGGCTGGTGCCGGAAGACTGCCCCGACATCTTCTGCACCGCCTGCCGCCACAACCGGGTGGTGCCGGACCTGTCGCAGCCCTGGAACCTGACCCGCTGGCGTCCGATCGAGGCCGCCAAGCACCGGCTGTTCTACTCGCTCCTCTGCCTGGAATTGCCGCTCGCCACCCGCGCCCAGTACACGGACGGGCTGGCCTTCGACTTCCTGGTCGATCCCGCCGAGAGCTTTTCCGGCGGGCCGCCGGTGCTGACGGGCCATATCAACGGCCTGATCACCATGAACATCGCCGAGGCCGACGATGTCGAGCGGGAGCGCCGCCGGATCCTGTTCGGCGAGCATTACCGCACCCTGCTCGGCCATTTCCGGCACGAGATCGGGCATTATTTCTGGTATCTGCTGGTGCTGAACGGCCCCGCCTGGGAGCCCTTCCGGGCGCTGTTCGGTGACGAGCGCCGCAACTACGTCCAGGCGCTGCAGGATCATTACGCGAAGGGCGCGCCGGCCGACTGGGACGAATCCTACGTCTCGGCCTACGCCACGGCCCACCCGTGGGAGGATTTCGCCGAGACCTTCGCGCATTACCTGCACATCGTCGACACGCTCGAGACCGCCTCGACCTTCGAGCTGCACGTGCGCCCGCGCCTGCGCCACAGGTCGGCGTCGCCGACGGTGATCGACTTCGACCCCTACAACACCCTGGACCTCGACCGGCTGATCGCGGCGTGGCTGCCGCTGACCTACGCGATCAATTCGCTGTCCCACAGCATGGGCCAATCGGCGCTCTACCCGTTCAAGTTGACACCAACGGTGATCGCGAAGCTCGCCTTCGTGCACGAGCGGATCTACGCCTCCCGCACCGGCACCCTGCCGGATGCCGGCGAGGCCGGGGCCGAGATGCTGCGCGCGGTGATCATGGGCCTGCGTCAGAAGGTGGCGTCGGCGACGGGTTGAGGGCCGGGGACACCTTGGGGTTGAAGCAAGCCCTCAGCTTCGGCCGGGGCGACGCTTGTACAGGCTCGGATCGAGAACCTTAGCGCTCGCCGCTCTCTGTCGGCGGCGGAGGCACCTGACCATCCATCCGGCCATGAACCTCCGGCGTCGTCGCAAGGGCTTCTCTGGCTCCGCGCGCCAACCACGGCAGGTCCGTCGCCATGAAGGCAGCCGCCGCCTGCGCACTGTCAGGCAAGCGGAGATCCTCCCGCTTGACGGGGTGGCCGCGCGCCATCGCCGGCTTCGTGATGCGTGCCGCTTTTCGCATCGGGGTCACCGCCGAACCATATGAGGAAGGCCGCCCAGGTCGGGCGCAAGCGCGAAGCCCTTCAACCTGTACAAAGGGATGATGTTCGGGTCGACGTGATGGAGCCGGAGTTCCGGCACGCCGATCAGTTGCCTGTAGGCTTCCGCCATCGTGAGCACGATCCCGATCACCTGCCCTTTGAGCGGATGCCTCGGATTAGGATTGCCCTCGAGAAAGTCCAAGCCACGAACCTGTCTTGGTTCACGGCACCGATCGCCAACCCGCACAGCGTCGTGTCGTGCCAGATCGCGGCGTTGAAGCACTTCGGGTGGCCGTTCTGGAACTTGGCCGACAATGCGGCCCAGTCCCGATTCACCAGCCGACCCCGGTGTCCGAACCAAGTCTCCGTGAACGCAAATCGCGCTGCACCCGCAATGATTTCACAGCGCACTTGGGAGCCAAAGCCCAGCTTGGCTACCGCCAGTGTACCGGCCTGCATCATGCGTTTCGCATGGGCTGATCTGACCATGAGGCGTTGCATCGACCGCCCTTGGCGCTCTCCGCCCGAAGAGGTGCCCGTCATGCCCCCCCGTGCCGCGCCGCGAAGGAACGGAACGCCTCGAGCGTCTCGGCGCTGACGTGATGCTCGATTCCCTCAGCGTCCCGACGGGCGGTCTCGGGGCTCACCCCCAGCGCGCAGAGGAAGCGCTCGACGATGCGGTGGCGCTCCCGGGCCTGGGCGGCCAGCCGACGGCCGGTCTCGGTCAGGAACACGCCGCGATAGGGCCGCTGCTGGACGAGCCCGTCCTCGCACAGGCGCTTGAGCATCTTGGCGACGGTCGGCTGCGCCACGCCGAGGCGCGCCGCAATGTCCACCTGCCGCGCCTCGCCGCCATCGCCGATCAGATCGTCGATCAGCTCGACGTAATCCTCGACCAACTCGGAGCGCCGGGCCTCGCGGGCCTGGCGAAAGCTCTCCACGTGGCGCTCGGGATCGACCAGGACGGTCTCGGGCGGGCCCTGCTCGGACGGTTCCTGCATCGGCTCTCCCTCTCGGCACGCACGCGCCGCCCCGCCCCTGTCTAGCAAGAACCGCCCGCGGGAGGGGAGTCCCACCAGGTCCTCATTTAGGGCTTGAATCCGGCGCGCTCAGCCCTGAATATAGCCTACGCTATATTTTTGAGGAGAAGGTGGGCATGGTGGCGCCGAACGCCGCGACGGCTCCCGGAAGCGCCGCGCCCGGGGCGATGAGCCGGCGGACCGAGGGCGCGATCCGTGACGTCCTCGACGGGCGCGGGGGCGGCCGAGGCCGGTTCCTGCTGTTCGTGGGGCCCGCCGTGACGGCGTCGATCGCCTACATGGACCCCGGCAACTTCGCGACCAACATCCAGGCTGGCGCCCGCTACGGCTACGGCCTCCTCTGGGTGGTGTTGCTCGCCAATTTCACCGCGATGCTGTTCCAGGCGCTCTCGGCCAAGCTCGGGATCGTCACCGGGAAAAACCTCGCCGAGCATTGCCGGGACGCGACGAGCCGCCCGGTGCGCCTCGCCCTGTGGGGCATCAGCGAGGTCGCCGCCATGGCGACCGACCTCGCGGAGTTTTTGGGCGGCGCCATCGGCCTGTCGCTGCTCACCGGCATGCCGCTCATGGCCGGGATGGCGGTCACGGCGGTCATCACCTACGCGATCCTGCTCCTGGAGCACGAGGGTTTCCGGCCGCTGGAGATCGCCATCGGCGTCATGGTTGGCACGATCGGCCTCTGTTACGCGGTCGAGCTGCTGGTGGCCCCTGTGGCCTGGGGCGAGGCGGCGAAAGGCCTCGTCACCCCAAGAATCCCGGACGCGGAGGCGCTGACCATCGCGGTCGGGATCATCGGCGCCACCGTGATGCCGCACGCGCTGTTCCTGCATTCGGGCCTGACTCAGGGGCGGGGCAACCCGCGCAGCGAGGCCGACCGGCGCCTGCTGGTGCGCTACTCGAACCGCGAGGTGGTGGTGGCGCTGCTGCTCGCGGGCCTCGTCAACATCGCGATGGTCATCATGGCGGCGGCGGCCTTCCATCTCGGCCACAGCGAGATCGCCGAGATCGGCGAGGCCTACCGCACCCTGACGCCGCTGCTCGGGCCAGCGGCCGGGGCGGCCTTCCTGGTCTCGCTGCTGGCGTCGGGCATCTCCTCCTCGGTGGTGGGGACGCTGGCCGGCCAGATGGTGATGCAGGGCTTCACCGGCTGGCGGATCCCGCTCCTCGTCCGCCGGCTCGCGACCATGTTGCCGGCCTTCGTGGTGGTGGCGATCGGCGTCGATCCGACCCGGGCGCTGGTCCTGTCGCAGGTGGTGCTGTCGCTGGCCCTGCCGGTGCCGATGGTGGCTCTGGTGCTGTTCACTCGGCGCCGGAGCGTGATGGGGCCCTTCGCCAACGGGCCGCTGACCCAGGCGGCCGCCGTGACGGGGGCGGCGGTGGTGCTGGCGCTCAACATGGTACTACTGGCGGCGGCGTTCGGGGTGCCGGTGCCGGGACTGGGGTGAATCCCGTCGGGATGAAGATCAGCTGTCGCTGCCCACATGCCAAGGGTTGAGCAATGGCGCGCCGGTTGCTGCGAAATCGGTGGTGTTGCGGGTAACGATCGTCAGGTCGTGCACGAGGCCCGCCGCGGCGATCCACGCGTCGCGCTCGCTCCGTGGGTCGGGAACGTGAAGACGCGCGCAGCGCAGCGCGATGGCATTATCGATCGGCAGGATGCGGCCGGCGAAGGCAGGCAGAACGCGCTCGTGCAGCCGGAGGCGCAGCGTGGCGGCCTGACGGGCATCGCGGCGCTCGCACCGGGCGATACCGAGTTCGACCTCCATGATCGTGACGACGGAGAGAGGGAGGTTGGGGGGTGCGACCTGTTCGGCCCAGGCCTCGACTTCGGGACTGATCCTGCCGCTGCGCCGATTGCGCAGTTCGGACAGGACGTTGGTGTCGAGGAGATACATGAGAGCGATCTCCGCCGAAGTGGACGTCGGTTCGGAGCAAGAGTGCGCCTCACAACAAGGGCTTAGAGCCGTGCGCGATTGGGCACGGCTCTAGTCGAAGGAAGCTGGGCGCGGGATACTCGGCGGCCGGTCGAAATCGATCTCGATCTCGCCGACACCCTCCATGTCGAGGGCATCGAGGATGGTGCCGGGAACCGCTTTCATACGCTCGTAGGCACCGAAGGGCAGGACCGCCATGATCGGCTTGCCGCGCTCGATGATGATGACGGGCCCCTCGGCCGCCGCACGCCTGATGCGGCCGGGCGCGCGGTTGAATTCGCGGCTGGTGAAGGTCGATTCGGTCATGCTGCCCCTCGCAGGTCGCGCCGTGCAGAAGAGATCGGTGGCGTGACCGGACCTGTCAAACAGTCTCGATCTGGCCTTCCGGCAGCCCCCCTCACGTTGCCCGCACCACCACCTCGACCAGATTGGCGCCCCCCGACCGGATCCCCGCCTCGATCGCCGGGGCGATGTCGGCGGCCCGCGTCACCCGCCGGGCCGGCACCCCCATTGAGGCGGCGAGTGCCGGGAAGTCGATGCGCGGGTCGGTGAGGTCCATGGCGATGAAGCGGTTGGCGCGCACCGAGGCGTAGTGCGCCTGGC
Source organism: Methylobacterium sp. E-065 (assembly GCF_022829605.1). Classification (GTDB taxonomy): domain Bacteria; phylum Pseudomonadota; class Alphaproteobacteria; order Rhizobiales; family Beijerinckiaceae; genus Methylobacterium. Next base: position 122,316 of record NZ_JAKSYD010000296.1, read on the forward strand.
CCTTCATGAAGGTCTTGAGGATGTTGTACTCAGCGTTGTTGATCACCACGAAGGTGACCGGCAGCTTTTCGTGTGCGGCGGTCCAGAGCGCCTGGGGCGAGTACATCGCGGCCCCATCCCCCACCACGCAGACCACCGGCGCGCGATCGAGCCCTAGGGAAAACCCGACCGCGGCCGGCATGCCCCAGCCGAGCACGCCGCCGCGCATCGCCGCGTATTGATGGGCCGAGGAGCTGTCGAGGAAAGTGCGCAGGTGGGTCAGCGTCGCGGGGGCCTCGTCCACGATGGTGGTCTCGGCCCCGACCGCGCGGGCGACCTCCCGGGCGGCGACCAGCGGCGCGATCACCGGATCCTCGAAGGCCGCATCCGCCGCGGCGGCGAGCTTGGCCCGGCGCTCGGCCCGGGCGGTCACGGCCTGGGCGCGTAGATCCGCAAAAACCTCGTCCCGGTCGGCGAGGCGAGGCCTTAGCAGCGGCAGCAGGGCGTCGAGCGACGCGCGGATGTCGCCCACCGTCGACAGGCCGGTGGCGTAGGTGCGCCCAAGGTCGCGCACATCCGCCGAGAGCTGAAACACCTGCACCCCAGGCGGCACCGCCGAGACCTCCGAGTAGAGTACGGTGATCAGCGACTTGCCGCCGAGCGCGAACACCGCGTCGTAGCGCCCGAGGATCTCCGCGATGGCATCCGCCCGGGTCGGCAGGTTGCCGGCCCAGAGGGGGTGCGCGGTGGGGAAGGGGATGTGGGCCGGCCAGGACGAGCCGTAGACCGGCGCCGCCAGCAGGTCGGCCAGCGCCACCATCTGGGCCGAGGCGTCCGAGGCCTCGATCTCGTCGCCCGCGATCAGGGCGAGGCGGCCCGGGGCGATCGCGGCGAGTTTGTCCGCCAAGCGGTCGAGGGAGCCCGCCACCGCCCGCTGGTCGATGGTCGAGGTCTCGCCCGCCGGGACCGTGCTCATCGCCTCCATCACGTCCATGGGCAGCGATAGGAAGACCGGGCCGGACGGGGCTGCCCCTGCATCGTGAAAAGCCCGGCGCAGCAGGATCGGGATCTGGTCCGGGCTCGTCACCTCGCGCGCCCATTTCATCACCGGGTCGGCGATGGCCACGAGATCGCCCATCAGGAGCGGGTCGGTCAGCGCGTGGCGCAGGTCCTGCTGTCCGGCGGTGACCACCAGCGGCGTACCGGAGACCTGGGAATTCACCAGCCCGCCCATGGCGTGGCCGAGGCCGCCCGCCGTGTGCAGATTGAGGAAAGCGGGGCGCCGCGCGCCCTGCGCATAGCCGTCCGCCATGGCGACCGCGGTCGCCTCCTGCAGGGCGAGGATGTAGGCGATGTCGGGCGCCTCGGTGAGCGCGTCGATCAGCGGCAATTCGGTGGTGCCGGGATTGCCGAAGATGTAGCGCACCCCCTCCGAGCGCAGCACCTCCACCAGGAGGTCGGCGCCCCGGCGGCGGCCCGCTGCCTCGACGGTCTCGATCGTCATGTCTGGCCCCCAGTCGAATCGGCCCGGAGGCTAGACCATGGGCACCCCAGGACAAGCCCCGGCGGCAGCCTGGCACCAGCCTGCGCCAAGGCTCATCGAGGGGGTCAATGCGCGGCTCTTCGTCGGCTTGCGCCCCCTTCGGTCGCATGGTGCAACGACTCACGAACCCGTGATCCCGGGTCTTCCCGGGGTCGCAAGGTCCCGCCGGCCGATGCGGCCCGTTGGAAGGACACCATGGACCAGCGGACACCGTCCGATCTGTGCCGCGACGCCGAGGCCGCGGCGCGCGTGATCTCCCTGTCGGCGGCGCGGCGTGCCGCGGGCCAGGATCGCGACGATGGGTTCCCGCACGCGGATGTCGCCGACCTCGCCCGCCTGGGCCTGCTCGCCGCGCCGGTCCCGGTGGCTTTGGGCGGGGCGGGTCTCGGCGCGGAGCCGGGCGCCGGGACGCTGGCCGAGGTGCTGCGCCTCGTCGGCTCCGGCAGCCTGGCGCTCGGACGGCTCTACGAGGGCCACGTCAACGCCCTCCAGCTCATCGCCCAGTACGGCGAGGCCGGCCAGCGCGCGCGCCTGTTCGCCGATGCCTGCACGGGCCACCTGTTCGGCGTCTGGAACACCGAGCCGGCCGGGGCGGGCCTCGCCCTGGAGACCGACGAGGATGGCCTATCCTTGAGCGGCGCGAAATCCTTCGCCTCGGGCGCGGGCTTCGTGACCCGCGCCCTGGTCACGGCGCCCTGTCCGCGCGGGGGCGGGACCCTGATGCTGGTGGTGCCGCTGGAGCCGGGCACCCGGGCCGCCCTTTCGGCGTGGCGGGCGCAGGGCATGCGGGCCTCGGCCACCGGAACCCTCGATTTCGGCGGGATCGCCCTCTCGGACGACGCCATCCTCGGACACGCGGACGACTATTTCCGCCAGCCGGCCTTCTCGGGAGGCGCGTGGCGGTTCCTGGCGGTGCAGCTCGGCGGCATCGAGGCCGTGTTCGATGCGTGGCGGGCCCATCTCGTGCGCCTCGGGCGCGGGGCCGATCCCCATCAGCTCGCGCGGCTGGGCGAGGGCGCCATCGCGGTCGAAGGGGCGCGGCACTGGGTGGCGCGGGCGGCGGATCTGGCCACCGGCGGGACGCTGCCGGCCGCCCGCGTCGTCGCCTTCGTCAACCTCGCCCGGCTCGCGGTGGAGAAGGCCGGGCTCGACGTGCTGCAGCTCGCCCAGCGCTCCGTCGGCCTGCCGGGCTTCCTGCACGGACATCCCCTGGAGCAGCTCTCCCGCGACCTCGCCACCTATCTGCGCCAGCCGGGGCCCGATCGGGCGCTCACCGGGGCGGCGGCGGAGATCCTGGCGGCCGGGGAGGGGGTGGCCTACCTGTGGGACGGGGAGGCCGCGTGAACCGGATCCCGGGTGCGGCGGTGGCCTCCGACTGCCTCGAACCGGCGCGGGCCGTCTGGCGCGATGCGCCGCAGCGCTACGGCCGCGTCAGCCGCGGCTTCCACTGGCTGATGGCGGCTTTGTTCGCGTGGCAGTTCGCGGGAGCGCTGCTCTATGTCGGCCTCGGCGACACGGCGGTGACGCGCCTCGTCGGCGGAAGCCACTTCACCCTGGGGGCGACGTTGTTCGCGCTCGCGCTGCTGCGCGGCGCCTGGGGGCTCGCCAACCTCCCGCGCCGCCCGCCGCATCGGGGCCGCCTGGGCCGCGCCGCGGTGGCGGGCCATGCCGTGATCTACGCGCTGATGATCCTCGTGCCGGGCCTTGCGCTGCTGCGCCAGTACGGATCGGGCAAGCCGTTCACGCCCTACGGCATCCCGCTCATGCCGGGCCGGGACGACAAGATCGCCTGGATGGTGGCGCCGGGCGACCTGCTGCATCACTGGCTGGCCTTCCTCCTGCTGGCGATCCTGGTCGGCCACGTCGCCATGGCGGTGCTGCACCGTGCCCTCTGGAAGGACGACGTGCTGGCACGGATGGCCGGTCGTTCCTGAGAAGGCTGCCGTCCGGCAGCCCCGGGATTGGCGACGCATTTGCATCGCATCGTCCGTCAACCCGGGTTGTCGAGGAGGCGGACGATGCGTTCGGTCTTGGCTCTGATGCTGGCGACGTTCGCACCGGCCGCGGTTCAGGCTGCCTGCGTGCCGGTGCCGATGCCCGAGACATCAACCGAGCTTAGAAGCTCCTTCGGCACACGGATGCAGCAACTCGGAGCCGGGGACTGGAGCTTCGCGATCGAGACACCGCGCGGGACGATGTATCACTCCCGTTCGACCCTGGTTCGGTTCTTCACCAAGGAGGCGGGCGACCGGATCGAGGAAGCCGGCCTTCTTCTGCCCCCCGAGGGCACGACGGCCGACGCCGCCCGGATGGAGGCCGCGGCGACCTTCCTCGGCGCGCATATCTCCGGATCGTCCGAAAGCAACCTGCAGTCCCGCGTCATCCGCGCGATCGCCGTCACGCGCAGGGATGGAACCGGCCAGGCCGTGCGTGAGGACGACACCGTGCTGATGTTCTCCAGTCCCGAGCCGGGCGCCGTCGCGCTGGTCGCCGGCCGCATGCGCTGCCGGTGAGGCTGCTTCAACCACGTGCCCCGCGCAACCGGGCGGGCCTCCGATCGGTGCAGAGCTGGCCGGAACCGCCGCGTGTCCGGCATGCGGACCGGTTCTCGGGGCCCGGCGCGCCCAGCCCCCGCCCGTGCGCGCGCCTGTCCCTCATGCGGCCTTGGCGGGCAGCCGGAACAGGTCGATGAAAGAGCGCGCCAGATCGGCGTCCCCCGCGAAGGCGAGCGTGCCGCCAGCGCCGTCCCGGGCCAGGGGCGCCTTGCCGTAGATCGTGCGGCGCATCGCCATCGTATCACCCGTGAAGGCGAGGTCGGGCGCCGCCACGACGCCCCGGCTCACGTGGATCTCGCCATCGCGCACAGCCGCGACGAAGTCCTCGCCGGGAAAGTGGAAGGCGACCGACACCGGCAACGCCATGGCCGGCGCGCGTTCGACCAGGGCCTGGAGCGACATCATCGCGGAGGCGGCCGACATGAACAGGCTCGGATCATGCCGGGGCGAGCGCGCGGCCCAGCGGCCCATGGCCCGCATCAGCGGCGCGGCTTCGTGGCCCCACGTCGTCAGATCGTAGACCTGCACGTTGGCGGGGGACGGCAGGCGGTAATGTCGGACGATGCCTACGGCTTCCAGGCTGTCCAGGCGCTGCGTCAGGACGTTGGCGCTGATGCCCGGGAGGTTCACCCGGATCTCGCCGAAGCGCCGGGGGCCGAAGACCAGCTCGCGCATGATCAGCAGCGACCAGCGCTCGCCGATGAACTCCAGGGCCAGCGCGGTGCCGCAGGCATCGTCGTAACGACGCCCGCGCGTCCTGGGTACCTCGATAGTTATTTTTTCTGACTGCATGGTTGCTTTCTATAACCGCTCCTGGCAGCCTGGGCAAAGCGGGGCCGGCCGGCGTGCCGCGAAGCGGCCGAAGCGCCGAGTGTCACGGAGGAGCGCCCGATGCCACCTGCCGAGGGGACGCCCATCTGGTTCGAGCTGAACGCCAGCGATCAGGACGCGGCGCATGCCTTCTACGAGGCGGTCGCCGGCTGGCAGGTCCTGCCGTCGCCGATGCCCGAGCATGGCGGCTACCGGATCGCACACGCCGACGGGACGCCGGTCGCCGGGATCCGGCCGTCGATGCCCGAGGCGCCCGGCCTTCCCGGCTGGGCGGTCTACCTCGCGACCCGCGACGTCGATGCCCTGGCGTCCCGCGTCGTCGAGCTCGGCGGCCGGATCCCGTTCGGACCGATCGACATCCCCCATGTCGGTCGCTTCGCGATGGTGTGCGATCCGCAAGGGGTGGTCTTCGCCGTGATGAACGCGGCGCGCCCCGGCGAGAGTCGCGCCTTCGGACCCGTCCCGCTCGGGACGGAGCGGACCCTGGGGCAGGGCGTGTGGATCGAGCTGGCGACGCCGGATCCGGAGGCGGCGCTGGCGTTCTACGGAACGCTGTTCGGCTGGGAAGTGCTCGGGGCCATGCCGATGGGCGCGATGGGCGCGTACACCTTCATCGGCCGGGGCGATCTCCGACCCGGCGCGGTGATGTCGAGCGCGGCCACCGGCGCACCGGCGCGGTGGAACTGGTACGTCCACGTGGCCGACATCGACGCCGCGGTCGCGACGGTCCGGGCGCGCGGCGGCACGGTGCTGCAGGGCCCCGATCCCATCCCCGGCGGCAGCTACTCGGCCAACATCGCCGATCCGGCGGGCAACCGGATCGGCCTCGCCGGTCCGCGTCAGGCGGCGTGACGGGAGACCGGTGATGACAAGCGATAAGCTGACGACCTGCCTGTGGTTCGACCACGGCGAGGCCCGCAGGGCCGCGGAATTCTACGCTGCCACCTTTCCGGACAGCCATGTCGGCGCGCCGATGAATGCCCCGTCGGATTTTCCCGGCGGATCCGCGGGCGCGGAGTTGACGGTCGCGTTCACCGTCCTCGGCCGGCCGTTCGTCGGCCTGAACGGCGGCCCCGCCTTCAAGGCCAATCAGGCAGTCAGCTTCATGGTGCTGACGGAGGATCAGGCGGAGACCGACCGCTACTGGAACGCCCTCGTGGGCGGCGGCGGGGCGGAGAGCCAGTGCGGCTGGTGCACCGACCGCTGGGGCTTCTCCTGGCAGATCACGCCACGCGCGCTGCTGCGCGCCAACAGCCATCCCGACAGGGCCGCGGCCCGGCGCGCGTTCGAGGCGATGATGTCCATGCGCAGGATCGACATCGCGCGGATCGAGGCCGCCGTCCGGGGGGGAATCCGCCGATGCGTAAGATCACCGGCTCCCTCTTCCAGTCGCTCGACGGCGTGATCCAGGCACCGGGTGGCCCGGAAGAGGATCAGACCGGATTCACGCAGGGCGGCTGGACCTTCCCGTATTTCGACGCCTCGCTCGACGGACCGATGGGCAAGCTGCTCGGGGGCACATACGAATTGCTGCTCGGCCGGCGCACCTACGAGATCTTCGCGGCCTACTGGCCGCATAACGGCGATCAGCCGATCGGCGCGACCTTCAATGCCGTGCGCAAGCATGTCGTGACCTCGTCCGACCGGGCGCTCGGCTGGACCAACAGCCAGCGACTGGTCGGGGACCCCGTCGCGGCGGTCACCCGCCTGAAGGAGAGCGATGGCCCCGACCTCCTCATCCAGGGGAGCAGCATGCTCTATCCGGCGCTGCTTCCGGCGGGTCTCGTCGACCGGATCGTCCTGATCACCTTCCCGGTGATGCTCGGCCGCGGCAAGCGCTGGTACGCGGACGATCCGTCGGCCGCCCGAACCTGGACGCTGGTCGAGCAGGCGCACTCGCCGAGGGGCGTCCACGTCGCGACCTTCGCGCGGGACGGCGCGGTCCAGACCGGCAGCTTCGCCACGAAGCCGCCGAGCCCGGACGAGCGCGCGCTCCGCCAGCGCCAAGCGGCCGGCGACTGGTAGACGGTCGGCATCCGGGGCGACATCCGGCCCGGCGTTCCGCCGCCGGAATCCGGCGTGCCCTTCCTGCGAGGGCCGTCGTTCCGACCGCCTGGCCGATCAGGCGATGCCCGCTATGGCGATGGCGAGGTTCTCGGGGCCGCGGAGGGACGCGCCCGGCCGGTACGGCGGCGGGTCGTCGAGGAGCCGCGGCGCGACGAGGCGCCGGCAGAGCGCGACGAGGGCGATCTCGGCTTCGATCCGCGCGAGCGGCGCCCCCACGCAGTAATGGAGGCCCCCGCCGAACCCGAAATGCTGGTTGTCCGGCCGGTCCGGATCGAACCGGTCGGGATGCGCGAACCGCGCCGGGTCGCGGTTTCCGGCGGCGAAGAGCAAGACCACCGACGATCCGGCCGGGATCGTCGTGCCTGCGACCTCGATGGCGCCGAGGGTCTTGCGGGTGCGGAAATGGACGGGGGGCTCGTAGCGTAGCATCTCCTCGATCACGCGGGGCGCCCGTTCGGGGTCGGCCTTCAGCTTCTCGAGCTCCTCCGGATGCCGAAGCAGGGTGAGCATGCCGTTGGTGATGAGGTTCACCGTCGTCTCATGGCCCGCGACGAGGAGCAGGATCGCCGTGGAGATCAGGTCGATATCGCCCATGGCCGGGTTCTTCCGGTCGCCGCGGGCGGCGAGGCCGCTCAGCATGTCGTCGGCCGGATGGCGACGCTTCGCGCGGATCAGCCGGCGCATGTAGCCGGAGATCGCGTCGAAGGTCGCGGTGATCTCCCGTCGCCCCGCCTCGTCGTGGCGGGCGTCCGGCTCCAGCGCCGTCGCGAGGCGGATCGCCCAGGCGTGGAACTGCGCCTCGTCGGCCTCGGGCACGCCCAGAAGCTCGCAGACGACCGCCACCGGCAGCGGATAGGACAGATCGTCCACGAGGCACACCCTGTCGCGGCCCCGGCACTTGTCGATCAGGGCGTCGACCAGTGCCGCGACCTTGGCGTGGGAGTCCCGCACCCGGGCGATGGTGAATTCCTTCATCACGAACCCGCGCAGGGTGTCGTGATCGGGCGGATCGCGGAAGATCAGGGGACGGTGGGCGTTGACCACCCGGTTCCGGATCGGGTTGAGGATCCAGTCCTTCAGGGGGTTGCCCGTTCTGGGCCGCCGCGAGGGCGGCAGGTCCTCCGAACTCAACCGGGGATCGAAGATCAGGCTCCTGAGCGCGGCATGGGTGCTGACGACGTAGCTGCCGTCGGCCTGCCGCGATACGGGCGTCTCGCGCAGGCGTGCGTAGAGGGGATAGGGGTTCGCCCGGTTCCTCGGATCGAGGACCTGCGCGAACAGCGTCTCGTCAGACATGGGCCGTCTCCGGAACCGCCGCGGCTCGGTCGGCGGATCGCCGCGGGCTGGTGAAGCCGGGCTCCCGCACCTCGATCCGCGGCTGATCGGTGGCGCCGAGAATGGGCGGGAAGGCCGCCCCGGCGGCCACGGCGTCGGCATAGGCGGGCAGCCAGCGCGCCTGATCGAAGGAGAGGGCGGCGACCGTACGCCCGGCCCGGCCGTAGACGGCGAGGAACCGGCCCGAGGCCCGCGATCCCTGGACGACCGCCAGGGCATCCGCCCCCGCGGTCAGGCCGACGAGCTTGATGTTGAGGCCGAACTGGCTCGACCAGAAGGACGGCAGGTGCGCGTAGGGGACTTGGCCCGCCGCCGGAGCGCACATGTTCGCGGCCGCGTGGCGGGCCTGATCCACCGCGTTGCCCCAGTGCTCGATGCTGCCAAGGCGGCCGCCGGTGAGCGGGTTCGGCCAGCGCGCGACGTCGCCGGCCGCGTAGATGTCGGGATCGGGCGCCCCCGCCATGGTCATGGCGCGGCAGGCCGCATCGCAGGTCAGGCCGCCCGCATCGGCGACGAGGCCGGCCGCGGCGAGCCAGCTCGTATCCCGCGTCGCGCCGAGGGCGACGATGACGAGATCCGCCGCGATGACCGCGCCGACCGGCAGGTGGGCGCGCCGTACCTGTCCCGCCTCGCCGGAGAGGGCCTCCACCTTGGTGTCCGGGCGGAGATCCACGCCGGACGCCCGCATCCGTTCGGCCAGCGTCGCCCCGATCACGGTGCCGAGCAGACGGGCGAGCGGCGTCGGGTTGGGATCGACGAGGGTCACCGCCAGGCCGAGGTCGCGGCAGCAGGAGGCCGCCTCGCAGCCGATCAGACCGGCGCCGACGATCAGGACCCGGCTCGGCCGACGCGCGAGGGCGCTCCGCAGGGCGCGGGCATCCTCCAGGGTCCGCATCGTGAAGATCCCGGCGAGTCCGGCGCCCGCTCCGGGCCATGGCCGCGCCCGGGCGCCGGTGGCGATCAGGAGTTTTTCGTAAGGCAGCGCCGCGCCGTCGGCGAGGCGCAGCACCCGGCGTTCCCGATCGAGGGCGATCGCCGGCTGGCCGAGCCGCCACTGCGCCCGCAGACGAGTCAGCCGCGGAAGCGCGGTCGCCTCGGGGGGAAGCTCGCCCGCAAGGACGTGCTTGGACAAAGGCGGCCGGTCGTAGGGCTGGTGCGGCTCGTCACCGACCAGAGTGAGGGGCCCGTCATAGCCGCCGTCCCGCAGCGCCTCAGCCCCGCGCAGCCCGGCCAGGGAGGCGCCCACCACGACGATGCCCGGTCGCTGCCCGTCCATCACGGTTCGTCATCCTCGGCGAGCCCGGCGGGTTCGACCGCGATCGCCCGGACCGGGCAGGCCTGCTGCGCCCGCTCGATCTGCGACCGCTTCGCCTCCGGCGGCGCCGGATCGTAGAACAGGATCTCGTGACCGCGCACCTCGAAATATTCCGGGGCGGCGTAACAGCATTGGGCGTAGCCCTGGCACCGGTTGAGATCGACGACGACACGCATTCACGCCCTCCGTAGAGATGTGCGGCTCGTATTCAGGCGCTCAAGACGGACTGAGTGTAGCGCCTCGCAGGCGCGGCGGTAACCGAGTCCGAACGTCGTCGTGCAGTGCGATCACGCGGAACCGGGAACGTCAGGTTCGGCCGTCGCCCCGCCAGGCGAGGCGGGCCGGCCAAGCCGCGGCCCGGAAGCGCAAAACCGACGGCGCCGCCCGATATCTGACGCGCGCCGCTTTCCTCGGAGCGCGTCGATCGCAGCCGCGGGACGAACGGGTCCGCCCGTCCCAGGCCGCACCGCGATCGCGCACCGCCCGGTCGGGTCGATCTCGCCGAGCAGGCGCCCCCAGGGATCGTCACCAGATCGGCGCAGGTCCACGCTCGGCGAGCCGTCGTGTGCGCAGCCTCACCAACCGAAGCCATGAGCGACCTTGACCCGATACATGACGACCATCATTCTCATTTATCATGACGACTGTCATGTATGACAAGCAGGATCCTCGACCATGAGTGACACGTCCGCCGTCCTGATCACCGGTGCGTCCTCCGGCATCGGTGCCACCTATGCCGATCGGTTTGCCCGCCGCGGCCACGACCTCGTCCTGGTCGCCCGGGACGCCGCGCGTCTCGCGACGCTGGCCGAACGGCTCCGGTCCGAGACGGGCGTCGCCGTCGACGTGCTCCCCGGCGATCTCACGGCCGAGGCCGACCTCGTGCGGATCGAGGCGCGGCTCCGGGACGACGCGCGCATCGGCGTGCTGGTGAACAATGCCGGCGCGGCCGGGCAGGGGGGCTTCCTCGATCAGGATCCTGGGGCGGCGGCGGCGCTCATCGCGCTCAACGTCACCGCGCCGACCCGCCTCGCCAGCGCCGTCGCGCCGCGCTTCGCGCAGGCGGGGTCGGGGGTGATCGTGAATATCGGCTCCGTCGTCGGCCTCGCCCCCGAGTTCGGCATGGCCGTGTACGGGGCGACCAAATCCTACATGCTGTCCCTGAGCCAGGGCCTGCAACGCGAGCTCGGTCCGAAAGGGGTCTACGTCCAGGCCGTCCTGCCGGCGGCGACCCGGACCGAGATTTGGGAGCGCTCCGGGCGGGACGTGAACACGCTTCAAGGCGTGATGGAGGTCGGCGAACTCGTCGATGCGGCACTCCAGGGCTTCGACCGCCGCGAGGATGTGACGATCCCGCCCCTGCCCGATGCCGGCCAATGGCAAGCGTTCGAGGCTGCGCGGATCGCGATGGTCCCGAACTTCGCGCAGTCCCACGCCGCGGAGCGTTACCGCGCCTCGGCCTGATACCGAGTCGAACCCCGTCCAGGTCGCTTCACGTCGCGACATCTGCCTATCCGGTCCCCGGCCCGCCCGTCGATCCCATCTGGTGGACCGGCGGGCGGGCCGTTATCGATGCGCAGGGTTGGGGGCCGCCGAGCGGACCCGTCGCCGATGCCCTTCGACACCGACCTCAACCCTAAGTCGGCGCGTCGCCGCGTCGTGGCATGGTCCGATTCCCCCGTCGTGGCGATGGGCAGTCCGCGCCTCGGCGGTCTCGACTGCCTGCGGATGATGTGCCCTCTCCGCCGCTGATCGCCCTGCTCGGCATCGACCGCGTCTCGGCCGAGACCGGCCGGGCGCTCACGTCTCGCCTCGACCGCACGATGGGCTGGGCCGGGCCTCCCGCACGGCCCCTCGGTCGCCGCGACGACAACGCCGCCGGCCTTGCTCGGCGCGCTAGGGTAGGCCTAACGCGGGCGGACAGGCGGGGCCCGCCGCCCCGTCACTGTGCTGCCGACTCGGTGGCCGCTTCGAGCAACGCCTTCGCCAGCGCCTCGTCGTCGACGGCACGCGCCAGGACGACGGCCCCGACCAGCGTCGCCAGGGTCGCCAGGGTCTGCTGCTGGCGCCGCTCCTTGGCGGCCCGGGGCGTCAGGCTCGCCAGGGCGGCCGCTAGGTCCCGGACGCCGTCGGTGAACCGGGCCCGGACGGGGCTACCGATCGGCTCCCGTGCGACGTCGTTCGCCAGGGCCGCGAGCGGACAGCCTTTGCCGGGCGTCTGGACGTGCCCGAGGGACAGGTAGTTCGCGAGGAGGTCATCCAGACCTCCGAGGCGCTCCTTCGAGCCCGCCCGCGCGATGTCGAACGCCTCGGCTGCCAGGGCCTCCTTGTTGGCGAACTGGCCGTAGAACCCGCCATGGGTCAGGCCGGCGGCGGCCATGATGTCGGCGACGCCGACCCCGTGCAATCCGCGTTCGCGGAACAGGGCCGCCGCCACCTCGACCACCCGCTGCCGGTTCAGTCTGGCCTGTTCCTGGGAGACGCGGGGCATCGCCTGATCCTTCGAGACGACCTGATATATAGATGCGCGGCGTCATTTAACAGGAGGCCGCGCCGACCGTGCCGTCAGTGGGCGAGGCCGGCCGGCGTGCCCGCCGCGGCGGCGACCGCCCCCGGGCGAGGCGCGCGCGCAACCCGGAACCACAGGGCGTAGAGGGCCGGCAGGAACAGCAGGGTCAGCAGGGTCCCGACCCCGACGCCGCCGATCAGCACGTAGGCCAGCGCGCCCCAGAACACCGAGTGGGTGAGCGGGATGAAGGCCAGCATCGCGGCGGCCGCCGTCAGGATCACCGGACGGGCCCGGCGCACCGTCGATTCGACGATGGCCTCGTAGTCCGACAGGCCCGCCGCGCGGTCGTGGTGGATCTGGTCCACCAAAATCAGCGTGTTGCGCATCAGGATGCCCGAGAGCGCGATCAGGCCCAGGATCGCGTTGAAGCCGAAGGGCTGGTGGAAGATCAGCAGGGTCGGGACGGCGCCGACGAGGCCGAGCGGCGCGGTCGCGAACACCATGAACATGGTGGTGAACGAGCGCACCTGCAGCATGATGACCGTCAGCGTCACGATCAGCATCAGCGGGAAGACCGCCACGAGCGCGTTCATCGCCTTGGCGCTCTCCTCCACCGCGCCAGCCGTGTCGATCCGGTAGCCGGGCGGCAGCTTCGCCTTGATGGCGTCGAGCAGGGGGACGATCTGCGCGTGGACGTCCGGCGGCTGCTTGCCGTCGAGCACGTCACCCTGCACGCGGATATAGGTCTCGCGGTTGTAGCGCTTGAGCACCGCGTCCTCGGTGCGGCTCTCCAGGTGGGCGACCTGCGAGACCGGGACTTGCCGCCCGTCATGCGTGGTCAGGGTCAGGTCGCCGATGTCGCCCAGCGAGCGGCGCTCGGGGCCGGGGCTGCGCAGCAGCACGTCGACGGTGCGCAGGTTCTCGCGGACCTGCGTCGCCGGCGTGCCGTTGAGGTAGCTCTGCAACTGCTGGCCGGCCTCCTTGGGCGTCAGGCCGATCAGGCGCAGCCGCTCCTGGTCGAGGGCGAGGTGCAGGGACGGCGTCTTGTCGCCCCAGTCGAGGTGGACGAGGCGCATGTTGGGATTGGCCATCATGACGTCACGGACCTCCTCGGCGAGGCCGTGGATCACCGCGGGGTCGGGTCCCACCACCCGGAACGCGACGGGGAAGCGGATCGGCGGCCCGAACACGATCTGCAGCACGCGCACCCGCGCCTCGGGGAAGAGCCCGTCGCTCACCAGCTTGCGCAGCTTGATCCGGAGCGCGTCACGCGCAGCCGCATCGGGGGTCTGGACCACGATCTGCGCGAAGGCGGGGTCGGGCAGTTCCGGGTCGAAGGACAGCACGAAGCGCGGCATGCCCTGGCCGATATAGCTCGTGATCTCGCGCGCCTCCGGCAGTTGCCGGACGGCCGCCTCGACCTTCTTGACGCTCGCCTCGGTCGCCGCGAAGGCCGAACCGGTCGGCAGCGTCACCTCGACGATGAGTTCGGGGCGCTCCGAATTCGGGAAGAACTGCTTCTCGACCTTGCCCATGCCGACGACGGCGAGGGCGAACAGCCCGATTGTGATCCCGGCCGCCAGCCACTTGTGGTCGACGGAGGCGCGCACCACGCGGCGCAGGCGCTGATAGTTCTTCGTGGCGTAGATCGCCGCGTGACCGCCCGCGACCGTCTTGATGTTCGGCAGGAGCTTGACGCCGAGATAGGGCGTGAAGGTCACGGCCACGATCCACGAGATGATCAGCGAGAAGCCGACCACCCAGAAGATGTTGCCGGCATATTCGCCCGCCGTGGAGGCCGCGAACCCGACCGGCAGGAACCCCGCGATGGTGACGAGGGTGCCGGTCAGCATCGGCGCCGCGGTGGCGCTCCAGGCATGGGTGGCCGCCTCGACGCGGTCGACGCCCTCTTCCATGCGCACCACCATCATCTCGATGGCGATGATCGCATCGTCCACGAGCAGGCCGAGCGAGATGATCAGGGCGCCGAGCGTGATGCGGTCGAAGTCGCGCCCGGTGACCATCATCACCACGAACACCGCCGCGAGCGTGATCGGGACCGCGAGCGCCACCACGATGCCGACCCGGAAGCCCAAAGCCACGAGGCTGACGACGATCACCACCGAGAGGGCGGTGAAGAACTTGACCATGAACTCGTGGATGGCGTCGTCGATCACCTTCGCCTGGTCGGTGATCTTGGTGAAGGTGATGCCGGTGGGCAGCGCGTGGTGGATCGCCACCTCCTCGGCGTTGAGCGCTTCGCCCAGCGCCAGGCCGTTGAAGCCCGGCTTCATCACGAGGCCCAACATCAGCGCCGGCTCGCCGTCGTTGCGGATCGCGAAGACCTTCGGGTCCTCGTAGCCGCGCTTCACGTCGGCGATGTCGCCGAGCTTGAGGCTGCGGTCCCCGACCGCCACCGGCAGGTTTCGGATCGCGTCGAGTCCGTCGATGGCGCCGTCCAGGCGCAGGTAGACCCGCGGGCCGTCGGCCTCCACGAAGCCGGCCGGCGTCACGTCGTTCTGGTTGGCCAAGGCCGCCAGCAACTGCTGGCCGGTGACGCCGAGCGTGGCGAGGCGCTGGTAGGAGACCTCGACGAAGATCTTCTGGGCCTGCTCGCCCAGGATGTTGATCTTCTCGACGCCGGCGACGCGCAGGAGGCGCTGGCGCAGATCCTCGGCGCGCAGCACGAGGTGCCGGTGCGGCAGGCCCTGCGCCTGGAGCGCGTAAAGCGCGAAGTAGACGTCCGAGAACTCATCGTTGAACAGCGGGCCGAGCACGCCGCGGGGCAGGGTGGAGGCCTGGTCGGAGAGCTTCTTGCGGGCTTGGTAGAACTGCTCCTGCAGCCTGGCCGGCGGCATGCTGTCCTTGAAGTAGACCTTCATCAGCATGATGCCGGGCCGGACCGTGGTCTCGACCCGGTCGTAGTGGACGAGTTCCTGCAGGCGCTTCTCCAGCGGGTCAGCGACCTGCCGCTGGATCTCCGAGGTGGTCGCGCCGGGCCACGCGGCGGAGACCGCCATCGTCTTGACGGTGAAGGCGGGATCCTCGGCGCGGCCGAGCTTCTGGAAGGCGAAGAATCCGGCGGCGGTCACCGCGATGATCAGGAAGAGCGTGACGGCCCGCTCCCGGACCGCCAGGGCGGAGAGATTGAAACCGCTCATCGGACGACTCCCGTCAGGCTGGAGGGCGCCTGCCGCACCGTCTGGCCGGCCTTCAGGAGGTGAGCGCCGAGCGCCACGATCCGGTCGCCGGGGGCGAGGCCGGTGACGATTTCGGCCCCCTCCTCGGACATGCGGCCCAATGAGACCGGCTGGGCGCTGACGGTCTGCGTCTCGGCATCGTATCGCCAGACCGCCGTGCCGTGCCCGACGTCGAACAGGGCCCCGAGCGGGACGTCGACCGACGCCGTGCGCCCGGCCTCCGCCGGCTTGAGCCGGAGCGTCACGGTCGCCCCGAGCGGCGCATCCTCGCCCCCGCCCGACAGGATGTAGCGCGCCCGGTAGGTGCGCGTGGCCGGATCGGCGGTGGCGTACAACTCTCGCAGCCGGGCCGGATAGGTGGTCTCGCCCTCAGCGTAAAGCGTCGCCGAGGCCGCCCCCGTGGCCAGCCGCCGGCTCGCCTCGGGCAGGAACACCTCGGCCTCGCGGGCGCCGTCCCGGGCCAATTTGACGACGGTCTGCCCGGCGGCCACCACCTGTCCCGGTTCGGTCGGCACCTCCATCACGACGCCGTCGGCATCGGCCTGGAGCTCGGAATAGCCGGCTTGGTTCGCCACTTGGCTCGCCTGCGCCTCGGCGTTGGCGAACTGGGCGATGGCGGCGTCCGCGGCGGCCTTGTTCTGGTCGTAGGTCTGCTTCGAGGTCCAGCCGTCACCGACGAGCTTGCGGCTGCGCTCATCGTCGGCTTTGGCCTTGATCATCTGCGCCCGGGCCGCCTCGACCGAGGCCCGCGCCGCGTTGAGCGCCAGGGTGAAGTCCGTCCGGTCGAGGCGCATCAGCGGCTGACCCAGGCGCACGTGGTCGCCCGGATCGACGAGGCGCTCGAAGATCTTGCCGCCGACCCGGAAGCCGAGGTTGCTCTCGGTGCGGGCCCGGATGACGCCGGTGTAACGCGCGATACCGGCCGTCGCCGGGGCGACCGCGACCGTCTGCACCAGCGGCGGCTCCGGTGGCACGGCAGTCTCGGCCGGCGAGCATGCCGCGAGAGCCAATGCAGGAAGCCCGAGCACCCATCTCGCGAACATCGCTCGCCTCTTCGGTCAGCGCTTAAATATGATGCTCATAATCTATATGGCCGGGTCCGTTCGGTCAACGATCTCCCCCGACGGCTGTGCGGCGTCGCACGGAGGCGCGCGGCTTCCGGAGGACGAAAGCGGTCAGACCCTGTCATTCTCTGGCGGTCGGACGTGGGGATTCGGGACGCCGGGCGGCGCGCTTCAGAGCGAAACCGGGCGATCAGCCCGCCGTGCTCGTCCGCGATGCGGTCGCGACCGTGCGCTTTGCGGACGGAGGGCTTGGACGCCTTCGGGTGGCGGCGTGCGGAGCGGGCGTACGAGCGAGGTCCAGGCTGACGGGCGGCGCCCGGGTCGCGGGTCGGGAACCGCCTCCGGAACCGGAACTTGCCCTGACGCACCGACCTGCCGTCGGGCGAGGAGGCCGCCATGTCGATCGACACCGAGAAGCACCATGCGTTGCTCAGCGCGCTGAAAGCGGCGCAGGGCAAGGGCGACGGCTCCTTCGAACAAGCCGTCACCGATGCCTTCGAGCACGTCTTCGAGCATTTGGGCCACCTGAACAGCCATGTCTCGCTCGGCGGCCCCGACGGCGACGACCGCCATCTGAAACCGGGCGAGTCACCGACCCTGCGATAAACCGACCCGTGCGGTCGGTCCGGTTCGGGATCTGACAGCGGAGCCCGAAGACCGGATCCCGGCGGATGCAGCGGGACTTCGAGCGCCGTCACCGCGCAGGCGGACCCCAGTCGCCCAGATGTGATGGAGTGGCTCGGCCACCATCTCGGCGACCACGTCAGGCGCGGTCAGATCCCGCTCGGGACGGCAAGGCTTCACGCAATTGTCGATGGAGTCGAGGTCGGAGCGGATGTCATCCGCATCGTCGGCGCCGAGGGAAGCCGGGAAACCGCCTTGGCCGGCACGAGCCGGGCGGGCTTCCTAGAAACCACGTCCGGCGGATCATCGCCGCGTTCGTCTGCCCACTCGGCCACCGTCGCCTGAGGGTCCAGGTCCACGATCGCAACACGGAGGCCATCCTGGATAGCTGCGACCGCTAAGTGGGCCGTCAGAGTGCTTTTCCCGCTACCGCCCTTACGAGCGGCCATGGCGACAATCTTCATGCCCGACTCTGTTAGGCATAGTCCCCAACTGGTTGAGCAGAATACTTATAGGTCGTCAAACCAACAAGGAACGATACCAGTTTGCTTGTATGGCGATAGGCCATTCTAGGGTCCAGGGGAGCTTGGTCCGGCCGAAAGGTGAGCTTCCGGATCTCATTCGTCGGTCTGTTATGTCGCCACGAAGGTGCGAACGCGACGACGTATTTCGGTAAGACGAGGCGCCTGCGATCATGCGACACCTCGGGCTTGGCCGGAAGCAGCCGCTCCGCTTTGCGCCCATCCCGGTCATTCACGGAGCCGCGGACGTAACTCCATAGCGGACATTCACCCTGACGGCTGCGGCGCCCATTCGCATAAGGGTACGTTAGGGAACGGCTCACCGATGGTACGGCAAGCAGCCGCTACCGGACCAGCCACAAGCATTCTCATTATCGGCTACGCGGACGGCCTGCCAAGTTCCACACAGTTCTCTGACGTTCGCCGGTTCGCGTTCCAAAAGCCGACTACCACCTGACGGAAAGGCTGCGCTTCGTGCTTCCAATCGTTCCGCTAGATCACGCCCTATTGGACCGACCTCGCCGTTGCGCCCGATGCATGAGCTGCGAGCAACCGGGACCGAGGCGGGCGCGATGGCGGCTATGGGTGGTTTTCTGCCGGTCCGCTTCCGCCTGAAAAGAAGCGGAAGCGGACGTGCGAGGGTTGGCGTCAGGCCGCGCGAACGGTGGCGAGGAAGCGCCTGACCTCGGCCGTCAGGTGCTCGGACTGTCGCGACAGCTCGGACGCCGCCCCGAGCACTTGGCTCGCTGCCGCGCCGGTATCCTCCGCCGCGCTCGCTACGCCGGCGATGTTGCCGGTCACCTCGCCGGTGCCGGCCGCCGCCTGGGCGACGTTGCGGACGATCTCCTGCGTCGCCGAACCCTGCTGCTCCACGGCCGCGGCGATCGAGGTGGCGGTGGCGCTGATGTCGCGGATCCGCTGCGTAATGCCGCGGATCGCCGCTACGGCCTGACCGGTCGAGGCCTGGATCCGCCCGATCTGGCCCGAGATCTCCTGGGTCGCCCGAGCCGTCTGGCCGGCTAGGTCCTTCACCTCGGACGCCACGACGGCGAAGCCCTTGCCGGCCTCGCCGGCACGCGCCGCCTCGATGGTGGCGTTGAGCGCCAGTAGATTGGTCTGGCCGGCGATCGACGAGATCAGCCCGACCACGTCGCCGATCCGCTCGACGGCTGCGCTCAGTTCGAGCACCAGGGCACCCGTCTGGTCGGCCTCGGCCACAGCCTGCCGCGCGATGGTGGCAGAGTCGTCCACCTGCCGGCCAATCTCTTGGACGGAGGACCCGAGTTCCTCAGCCGCCGCCGCGACCGTCCCGACGTTGCTGGCCGCTTCCTCCGCGGCGGCGGCCACGGCCGTCGAGTGCGCGGCTGTCTCGGCCGCGGTGCCGCTCATCGCACTGGCCGTGGCCTGAAGCTCGGTCGCCGAGGACGACACCATGCCGATGATGCCACCGACCGCAGCCTCGAAGCTGTCGGCCATCTGGCACATGCCGGCCTTGCGCTGCTCCTCCGCGGCCAAGCGCGCCTGCGCGGTCTCCGCCTCCAGCCGACGGGTGTGGATCAGATTGTCCTTGAAGACCCGCACGGCCGCCGCCATCGAGCCGATCTCGTCTCGGCGCTCGGCACCTGGCACCTGTCCGCTCAGGTCCCCCGCGGCGAGACCTGTCATGAACGCCGTCATGGCTCGCATGGGTCGCGCCACGCTTCGCCCTATGAGGGTACCCAACAGACCGATCATCATGGCAACGATGGCCGCGCCGCCGAGAAGACGCATCAGGGTGGGGCGCATCTGCGCCGCCGTGTCATCCGCGTAGATGCCCGATCCGATGATCCACCCCCATGGCGCGAAGCCTTTCACGTAGGAGATCTTCGCCACCGGCTGATCCAGGCCGGGCTTCGGCCAAAGGTATGGGACGAAGCCCGCGCCCGACTGCTTCACCTGCTCGACCATGTCGACGAAGAGGTGCTTGCCAGCCGGATCGACAATCCCGCCGATGTCCTTGCCAATCAAGTCGGCCTTGGGATGCAGCACCATGCGCGGGTGCATATCCTGGATCCAGAAGTACTCGCTGCCGGCGTAGTGCAGGTTCCGAACCACCGCCACTGCCGCTTGCTGTGCGGCATCGCGGGTCATCCGGCCGGTGCGCTCCTCGGCTTCGAAGTAGGCGAGCACCCCTTGCGCGGTCTCGACAAGGTCGCGCGTCTTCAACTCGCGTGCGTCCGTGACCGTCTGGGACATGTCCCAGCCAGCGAGCCCGATCAGCACCGCCATGCCGCCGAGTGCGATCAGGGTGATCAGCTGAAGGCGCGTACCGACGCGGAAAGCCATGGGATCCTGCTGTGAGCTGCGCCAGACGGGCGGATGGGCAATCGTGTTTGGGCGCGTATCGCCGTGCCCGCGGCCTAACGTGCGAGGTGTCCGTCGGTGGCTAAATGCGTGGCGATGACAGCGGTCTATCAAGCTATGCGGTTAATAAAATTACGTGCAACCTTTGATTGAAAGCTTGATATAAAGGTTTGTGACTAGCCGCTTTCTGTAATGCGGTATTATTTATCACGATTCCGGGATCGAGCTGGCTCGATAATTCCAAGAGTAGCTGGTTGCCTCTTTCAATTTAACGTTGCCGGCCAGTCGGCGAATGACCGCTTTCAGGAAGCGCCTTTCTTCGATGGGATGGCCGACTTGGGTCGAGGCTGTGTCAAAACGCAGGTATGTAGCGAAATCGTAGAACGAACGTCTCCGCCCCAAGGATGATGGATCTCCAGATTTAGCGGCCGACGCCGACAAGAAGCCCGTTTGGCCGGTGCCACCATCCTTCGAGAGAACGTTTTTCTACAACGGCCGACAGCATTCGAGTTTTGACACAGCCTCGGTCGCTATCGGACTGTCCGCTCGGGGTGGGTTGAGGACCGTCCGCTTTCCGGGTGAGGTTCCTCCGAAGCAGTCAATGGCCGGTTGGTGCGTGTCGCCGGTCCTGACGGCGACATCCCGGTCGAGATCCGCCTCTACCTACCGCGGACCCGGCAAATCCCGGGCGCGGAGCACCTCGGGTCGCTCGTGGGCGGCCATGACCGGGACGGACGCGTCGAGGATCGTCAGGGAGGCGTCGTCCGTGCTGGGATAGTGGCTGGGCGCCTTCTCGGCCGTCATCAGCCGGGATGGGGCTGGTCACTAGGTCCGGCATGCCGAGCCGCTCCCTCCGACACCTCCCTGCCGGCCGTGCCTACTCCGCGAGCTCGCGCATGACCTTGATCAGGTCGGACTTGCCCTCGAAGCCGATGCCGGGAAGCTCGGGCATGAAGATGTGCCCGTCCTCGACCTTCACCCCGTCCGGGAAGCCGCCATAGGGCTGGAACAGGTCCGGGTAGCTCTCATTGCCGCCGAGCCCGAGACCCGCCGCGATGTTGAGCGACATCTGGTGTCCGCCGTGGGGAATGCAGCGGGACGGCGACCAGCCGAACTGGTCCAGCACGTCGAGGGTGCGTAGGTACTCGACGAGACCGTACGACAGGGCGCAGTCGAACTGTAGCCAGTCGCGATCCGGCCGCAGGCCGCCGTAGCGCAGGAGGTTGCGCGCGTCCTGGTGCGAGAACAAGTTCTCGCCGGTTGCCATCGGGCCCGGATAGAACTCCGACAGCGCCGCCTGCAGGGCATAGTCGAGCGGGTCCCCGACCTCCTCGTACCAGAACAGCGGGTACTCCCTCAGCATCTTAGCGTAGGCGATGGCGATCTCCAGGTCGAACCGGCCGTTCACGTCCACCGCGAGCTGCGCCTGGCCCTCGATCTCCTTCAGAACCGCCTCGATGCGGCGCTGGTCCTCGTCGATGGGCGCGCCGCCGATCTTCATCTTCACGACGTTGTAGCCGCGGTCGAGATAGCCGCGCATCTCGGCGCGCAGGGCGCCGTAATCCTTGCCCGGGTAGTAGTAGCCGCCGGCCGCGTAGACGAACACACGCGGATTGGCCTCGATGCCCTTCTGCTCGGCGAGCATGCGAAACAGTGGCTTGCCGACGATCTTCGCGGTCGCGTCCCAGATCGCCATGTCGAGGGTGCCCACCGCCACCGAGCGCTCGCCGTGGCCGCCGGGCTTCTCGTTGGTCATCATCGCGGCCCACAGCTTGTGCGGGTCGAGGTTGTCGCCGGCCTCGTTCAGGACGGTCTTCGGGTTGGCCTCCAGGATGCGGTTCTTGAACCGCTCGCGGATCAGGCCGCCCTGGCCGTAGCGACCGTTCGAGTTGAAGCCGTAGCCGACCACCCTGCGCCCGTCTCGCTCGACGTCGGTGACCACGGCCACGAGGCTCGCGGTCATCTTGGTGAAGTCGATGTAGGCGTTGCGGATGGGGGACGAGATCGGCTTGGTGACCTCGCAGACGTCAACGATGCGCATGGGTGCTCTCCTCAAGTTCAGGGCGGGTTGGAAAGGCGATTCGGGACGGCCTGGGCTTATCGGGACGGCCTGGGCTTACGAGGCCGCCGGCACGGGGGTGGGCAGCGCGTGTCCGGTCTCGGTCTCGGGGACGAGGCCCTTGGCGGAGACCTCCGCGCGGTTGCGATAGGCGTCCTCAGCCTTGGCCAGGTCGAAGGCGCCCTCCCACTTCGCGACGACGATGGTCGCTACCGCGTTGCCGATCAGGTTGGTCACCGCCCGCGCCTCGTTCATGAAGCGGTCGACGCCGAGCAGGAGAACGAGGCCGGCGACCGGGACGGTGTGAATGCTCGACAGCGTCGCGGCGAGGGTGACGAAGCCGGCGCCGGCAACGCCAGCCGATCCCTTCGAGGTCAGGAGCAGCACGCCGAGGACCACGAGCTGGTCGCCGATCCCGAGCGGGGTGTTGGTAGCCTGGGCGACGAAGATCGCCGCCATGGTCAGGTAGATGCAGGTGCCGTCGGCGTTGAAGGTGTAGCCGGTCGGCAGCACCAACCCGACCACCGACTTCTCACAGCCGAGCCGTTCCAGCTTGGCCAGCATGCGCGGCAGGACGGCCTCGGTGGAGCAGGTGCCAAAGGTGATGAAGATCTCGTCCTTGAAGTAGCCGAGGACCTTGATGAGCGAGAACCCCGACCAGGCGCAGACCGAGCCGAGCACGACGCCCACGAACAGGATCGAGGTCGCGTAGACCCCGAGCATGAGGTAGGCGAGCGACCAGACGGTGCCGAGGCCATACTTGCCGATGGTGAAGGCGACGCCGGCTCCGGCCCCGACGGGCGCGAGCCGCATGACCATCGCGACGATGCGGAACAGGGCGTCGAGAAGGCTGTCGACCACGAGGACCACGGGCTTACCGCGCTCGCCCGCCTGTACCAGGGCCAGGCCCAGTAGCACTGAGACCAAAATGATCTGCAGCATCGCTCCCTTGGCGAACGCATCCACGATGGTGGTAGGGATGATGTCCATCAGAAAGCCGACGAGGCCGGGCTGGGCCTCCGCCGTCTTGGCGTAGCCCGCGAAGGCGCTGCCGTTGATGTGCGAGGCGTCGATGTTCATGCCGGCGCCGGGCCGCATCACGTTCACGACGACGAGGCCGATGACCAGCGCCAGGGTCGAGACGACCTCGAAGTAGAGGAGCGCCCGCACGCCGATGCGACCGACCTCCTTCATGCTGCCCATTTTGGCGATGCCGACGACGATGGTGCCGAAGATCACCGGCGCGAGCAGCATCTTGATCAACTTGATAAAGCTGTCGGCGAGGGGCTGCAGCGCAATGCCGACGTCCGGCAGGAAATAACCGACCAGGGCGCCCAAGACGATAGCGATGAAGACCTGGATATAAAGACGGCCGAACCATGATTTCATGGCGTGTCTCCTCCCCTTCGCCGCCGGTCATGCGACGGAATACGAAGTCCCTCTGGCGGGGGCTTGGGGCGTGCATAAGCCTGGACACCCTCGCGGGGCCAATGCCATGTTCGGAATACGCTATGCGTAGATGGTATCGGGCATGGACCTGGATTGGCTCAAGGACTTCCTGGCCTTGGCGGAGCAGAGGTCGTTCTCGCGTGCGGCCGAGGTTCGGCACGTGTCCCAGCCCGCCTTCAGCCGGCGCGTCCGCGCCCTGGAGGATTGGGTCGGCACCGCCCTGTTCGTCCGCGGCGCCCACGGGGCTTCCCTAACGCCGGCCGGCGCCCAGTTCCAGCCGGCGGCCCACGCGCTGATGCGGGACCTGGAACGCGCCCGGCGCGACGCGCAGGCGGCGGGCCTTCGCGATACGGCGACGCTGTCGATTGCGGCGACCCACGCCCTGTCGTTCACGTTCTTCCCGAACTGGATCCGGGGGGTGATGCAGCGGCAAGCGCTCGGCACCCTCAACCTGATTTCGGACAGCATGGAGGCCTGCGAGGGCATCCTGCTCTCCGGCGAGGTGCATTTCCTGCTCTGCCACTACCAATCGGACGCACGGACGCGCTTCGAGGCTAACCGGTTCCCGAGCCTGCCCGTCGGTGACGACGTCTTGGTGCCGCTCTGTGCACCGGGGCCCGACGACCGTCCGTCGTGGTCGCTCCCCGGAACGGCGGCGGCGCCGGTCCCCTATCTGGGTTACAGCCAAGCGTCGGGCCTCGGGCGCATCCTCGCGGCCTGTCGGGACCGGCAGCACAGCCATACGTCCACCGCGGTCACCTCCCACCTCGCGGCGGCGCTCATGACCATGGCGCGAAACGGGGACGGCATCGCGTGGCTACCACAGACCCTCGCGGCCGAAGACCTGGCTCGCGGGCTGCTCGTCCGCGCCGGACCCGAACGGTTCGACATACCCATCGAGATCAGGCTGATCCGGTCCCTGGAATGCCGGAACGAGGCCGCCGACAGGCTGTGGGATGACTTGATCGAGCGGGGCTCCCGAACTGACATTCATCGAGTGAATGCCGGCTTACGAAGCTGAGATGCCTGATCGAGCGTTCCTCGGCCCCACCGAGCCATCGATTTCGCGACCAATCGGGCGTGTGTCCCGAAGCCGACGTTCCGTCTTCGACCGAGACCGTGTCGAAACGCATTGATCGTGCTCGCCAGTGGGCGAACTGACGCTCGGTACCCATCCCAGAGTATCCGGGAAGGGTGGATTGCCGCTGGCCCGCTTTTGGACAGCGAATGCCCCGAAGCCGACATGCTCACGAACGGTAGCTCCGAATCCTTTGGTGCGGCCTCCTTGCCACCGCCTGATCCAGCGGGGGGCTTCGCACCACCGAACTGATCGCCCCGGCGGCGTCGTGTCGTCCGATTGGCCGGGGGAGGATCCGATAAGGGGCTGCCGGCGAAGGCTTGAAGAATTAGCGTAACCTTTTGGACTTAAGGGGGGGGCACAACGCCATGAGCCTCAGGGGCCCCTGGATAGCCGGGTGTTCCAATTGCTTTTACGCATTCATAGACTTGGTGCAGCTGGGGTCGGGGCCGGCGCGCTGCTGGCCGCACTTCTACTGACCCTCGCAAGCGCGGCAACGCTCGCACTGAACGTTGCCAATCTCGCGGATAGCCGGACCGAGGTTGCGCGTTTGACGGGCGTGCTGCGCGCTACTTCCGACACGCTGGAGAGCGTGCGTGCGGCTGAGACAGGCCAGCGCGGTTATCTCTTGACCGGGCAAGAGCGCTACCTCGCCACTTATAAACGCGGCCTCCCTCGAGCCCGGAGCAACCTATATCTGATTGAAGACTTGGTACGCGGCGCTGATGACCGTGCACTCATCGAGAAACTGCACAAGCTTATAGATTCTAAGCTTGAAGAGCTTTCTCAGACCGTGATGATGGCGGAAGACAATGGAACTGAGGCCCTTCGCATCGTGCGCAATGGCTCCGGCCAGATCATCATGGAGGAGATCGAGGCTGTAGCCCGTGCGATCACTGAGCGCAGCACCGCGGCGCTCAATGGCTTGTGGGCCGCTGATGGCGCGCAGATCAAGACCGCGACTATTGTCGCGGCTCTTACGGGGGCCCTCGCGCTTGGCTGCACGCTGCTTGGGGTATTCTTGCTTGCACGGTTGCGCGAACAAGTCGCTCGCGAGAGGGCTGAGCAAGCCAGCGCAGCCAAAACCGAGTTCCTGGCCTCGATGAGCCACGAGATCCGGACACCCCTCAACGGGGTAATCGGCTACGCTGACTTACTCTGCGAGGAGCCGAACCTCGGTCCCCGTGCGCGACAACATGCCGAGCGTATCCGCACGGCGGGCGCAGCCCTACTAACCGTCGTCAACGACATCCTCGACTTCTCGAAACTGGAGGCCGGGCAGGTCGAGATTACGTCACGGCCGTTCGCGCCTGTGGCCCTGGTCGACAACACCGTCTCGATCGTTCGGGGCTTAGCCGAGGCAAAGGGACTGACGCTTGCCGTAAGCTTAGATCCTGCGTTGCCCATGTGGTTGATCGGCGACGAGGACCGATTGCGGCAGGTGCTGCTGAACCTGCTCAACAACGCCGTGAAGTTCACCGCACGGGGCAGGATCGACCTAAGCGTGACCCTGAGCGGCTCGAAGGAGGGGGCGGTCCAATTCCGCTGTTCGGTCCAAGACACCGGCATCGGCATACCGGCGGACAAGCGCGACCGCTTGTTTCAGCGCTTCAGCCAAGTCGATGGATCGATCGGACGGGATTTCGGCGGTAGCGGGCTTGGTCTGGCGATCTCAAAAGCGCTCGTTGAGCGCATGGGCGGGGCGATCGGCGTTGAGAGCGTGATTGACCATGGCTCAACCTTCTGGTTCGCCCTCGAACTCCCTGTGGCAAGCGAACCGGCCATCGTCCTAGAGCCCTCATCCAACTCCAGTGGTCGCTTGGGCCGACGCCTGTTGTTGGCCGAGGATGTTCCGCTGAACCAGGATCTCGCCCGAGCGATCCTGGAACGCGCCGGGCATAGTGTAGACGTGGTCAGCGACGGCGCCGCGGCGGTGGCTGCGGTAAAGGTCAAGACGTACGACCTCGTGCTGATGGACATCCAGATGCCGGGAATGGACGGCATGAGCGCCACGCGGCACATCCGTGCCCTGGAGGGTGCTGCCGCGCGCATGCCGATCGTGGCTATGACGGCCAACGTTCTGCCGGAACAGGTGGCAGAGTTCCGCGCCGCGGGCATGGACGATCACATCGGCAAGCCGTTTCGGCAAGACGCGCTCCTCTCGGCGGTCGATCGCTGGGCCTCGGAGGGAGCACACGCGGCAGTGATCTCCGGCCTCGACAGCTCCGTCTTCAACGAGATGCGCGATATGGTCGGCCACGAGCGCATGGTCGGCCTGCTTGCGATGCTGGCGGATGAACTCACCCAGCGGTTCGGACCGTCCTCCCACTCCCACGACCGCAAGCAGATCGCCGAGGATGCGCACGCGATGGTGTCGGCTACGAGCATGGTGGGCTTCGCTTCACTCGCAACGCTTTGCAGAGAAGTCGAAACCGTTTGCCGGTCGAAAGAGGACCATACAGTACTTCTAGAAGTCCTGCGCGCCCGCTCATCCGAAACCGTCGCCCGTATCGCCACCATTCGGTCTGAACCAACTTTGAGTCTTGCGGGCTGATTGCTCAGGAATATGGGCGCTCTATCGGCAAGCAGACATCCGAAAGGTGGTCGCGTACGGGCTTTGCAGGGACCAGATTAAGCAGTGCGGGTCGCCGAGAGTAAGCGGTGGCCACTGCCCTTGCCTGCGTCATCCTGCTATCGTCGAAACGTGCCGAGACGCATGACTTAGTCGATTGGTTCCAGACGATGCCGCCTGTGCCGCGCATCCGCATCACTGGATTTGTCAGCCGCTGGATGGGAGCGAGTGGCGGTGACGACGCCGAGTTGACAGTGTCGTGATTCGCTTCTGCCAGTAAGCCTTAATTCATCAATTTCCGTGCTTTATACAATGCGCACGTAGCGACTTAGCTATATAATAAATTCTACTCATGGCGCCTATAAAACGAGATGAGTTAGGCTGAAAAGAGTCTTGCGCGTGCTGATGCTTCGGTCTCTGTTCGCGTCGCGTTCCATCGTGGCGCTTGTTGCCTATTTCGTGATCTTGACCGCCGTGATCGCTACGGGCGCCACGCTGCTCGTCGCCGATATGCATCAACAGGCAATTCAAGATGTAGAACGCAGCATCGTTGGGCTTTCCAAGGTCCTGGCCGACCAAGCTGACCGCTCCCTGCAGGCCATGGAGATGGTTCAGGAAGCAATCATTCAGGATTTGCACGAGGCGCACGTCGAGACACCTGCGGATTACGCTGTGGTGGTAGCTCGACATGACCTCCATACGTCTCTCCGCGCCCGTATCGCGGCGCTGCCACAGGTCAACGCCATCACTATTGTCGACGGTGACGGTAAGCTTCTCAATTTCAGCCGCTACTGGCCGATTCCCGATGTCAACATTGCGGACCGAGATTATTTCAGGGCGCTGGCTGCCGACCGCAAGCTCCAGCGTTTCATCAGCGAGCCGGTCCAGAATCGCGGCAACGGCGCTTGGACCATTTACGTCGCAAGAAAGGTCACGGCCGCCGACGGACGCTTTCTTGGTCTTGTGCTTGGTGCGGTAGAGCTCGGCTATTTCGAGTACCTCTATCAGCAGATTACACCGTCCGACGATGCCGTGGTCTCTGTCTTTCGTAATGACGGCATGTTGCTCGTGCGCCATCCCACTCGGGCTGACGTCGTTGGCAAAATCTTCCCGACGACGGGGGCTGCGCTGATCGCTAATACGGACCCAATGGGCGGCTTTCTCCGTAATGTCAGTCCGATTGATGGGAAAGAACGGCTCATCGCGACGCGAGCACTTGTCCGCTACCCTATGATCCTGAGTATCAGCCGTACGACGGAAGCGAGCCTCGCCCCGTTTCGTAGGCAGGCTGTCGTTTTAGCAACGGGGGCGGCACTGCTTATCGGCTGCCTTGGCACTCTGTTGCTGCTTGTCTTGAGGCGAGCCCGAGCTGAACGGCGTGTTGCACGGGCCGAGGAGCGTGCTCGAGGCGAGCAGAAGCTGCGTGCGCAATACGAACGCTTCGGCATTGCTCTCGACAACATGGCGCAAGGTCTTTGCCTGTTCGACGGCGATGGGCGCCTTGTCGTGATGAACGAACGCTTCGCCGATTTGTATGCCGTTCCGCTTCATCTCCAACAGGCAGGCACGACATCCGACGAACTTCGGCAGCTCATTCTCGCGCGACGTGGGGGGCCTGCGGAGGAATGGGACATGGTCATTCCCCCCCCGACAGCGGACGGATCGCCGCAAACCGCCACGGTTGTTCGTTTGGCCGACGAACGCGAGATCAACGTCCTCCGGGTCTGTGTCCCTGGCGGTGGGTGGATCTGTACCCACGAGGATGTCTCAGCACTGCGTCGCAGCGAGAAGCGAGTGCGCTTTCTCGCGCGACACGATGCTTTGACCCGACTTCCGAACCGCGTGCAGTTCGAGGAGGTGGTCGCGCGGGAAATAGCGCTCTGCGCCAAGACGGGCGCACAGTTGGCGCTGCTTTGTCTCGATCTCGATGGCTTCAAACAGGTCAACGATCTGTTCGGCCACCCCACCGGTGACCGTATTCTTCAAGAGGTCGCCGCACGTCTGCGTGGGCTGCTTGACGGACGCTGCGTCGCAGCCCGCCTCGGCGGCGACGAGTTCGCTGTGCTCGCTGCTGGGCTTGATGATGTGAGGACGCCAGCCACGGCCGCGCAATCCATCGTAGACGCCCTTGGTGCATCCTACCTCGACGGCGGACGTTTGATCGACATAGGGTGCAGCATCGGCATCGCGACGTTCCCGGGCGACGCGGCTGCTTATGAGCAGCTTTTGTCCGCATCCGACATGGCGTTGGTTCAAGCCAAAGCTGCCGGCAAAGGAAATTACTGCTTCTTCGATCCGTCTATGGACGTGGCAGCACGTGAACGCCACCAATTGGCGCTGGATCTGCGTGCAGCCATTGGCACCGAACAGCTGGAGCTGCACTATCAGCCGCAATTCGCGCTCCTTTCGAACGAAGTATCGGGCTTCGAAGCACTTCTTAGGTGGACTCATCCGACGCGGGGTCCAATTTCGCCGGCTGAATTCATCCCTCTGGCAGAGGAAACCGGGTTAATCCTGCCACTTGGTGAGTGGGTGCTGCGTGAGTCTTGCCACGAAGCAGCATCGTGGGCACGGCCCCTCGATATCGCTGTCAATCTATCGATCGCCCAATTCCAGCAAAGCGGCCTGTGCGACACGGTCCGTTCTGTGCTTAGAGAGACGGGCCTAAAGCCAAACCGTCTTGAGCTTGAGGTGACCGAGACCTTGTTCTTGAAAAGCTCGGCCCGCTCCCTGGATGCGCTTCATGATCTGAAGGGATTAGGAGTGCGCATTTCAATGGATGATTTTGGGACGGGCTACTCTTCGCTAGCGACGCTCCAGACGTTTGCCTTTGACAAAATCAAGATCGACCGGTCGTTCGTTGCGCAGATCGGTTTGACGAGCAAAGGTAGCGCTATCGTCCGCGCCATCATCAGCCTCGGCGAGAGTCTGGGAGTCACGGTGCTTGCGGAGGGCATCGAAACCGAAGAACAGCTGACGTTCCTGCGGGAGCACGGCTGCGCGGAGATCCAGGGTTACTTATCCGGCCGACCTATGCCGATCGTAGCGTACCGCCTGCTCATCTTGCCCACAGAGGATCTTCGCGTCGCATAGCTGTGCCATAACATCTCCGACTTACTTGTGGGTTGGCATCATGCCGAAGTCCAATCATCGGGGTAGCCGATGAACGCAGCCACGAGGCGAGCGTGCCGGCCGCGGGTTACCAAGCTTCAAGGATGAACCAGGCTCCTCGTCCCCAGGCCGTTTTCTGGCAATTTTCGACAAACACCCAATGGTGCAGCCAGACCGTCACGCGGCAAAAGCCCAAACTTCGCGATGCTGCATCACTTGATACAAGTTCCGGTTTCGGGGAATCCCTTCAACGACCCGCGCGGCTGGTGTGGGTCGAGGCTATGTCAAAAGTCCGGTCTGAGACAGACTTGGGGCCTGATCTGCGGAGGCCAGCATGGGTCGGTTCGTCGAAGGGCAGGACCGTCGGCAGTCCTGGTTGCTGCCCAGTTCGCTGGACGACTATGTCACGGCGGACAATCCGGTTCGCGTGGTCGAGGTGTTCATCGACGAACTCGATTTAGGCGCCCTCGGCTTCACGCGCTTCGAGCCCGCAGCGACGGGGCGGCCTGCGTATGATCCGGCCACGCTTCCGAAGCTCTACCTCTACGGCTATCTCAATCGGGTGCCGTCGAGCCGGCGGCTCGAGCGGGAGGCACAGCGCAACATCGAGGTGATGTGGCTGACCGGTCGCTTGGCTCCCGATCACAAGACGATCGCCAACTTCAGGCGCGACAACGGGCCTGCGATCCAGGCGGCCTGCCGGCAGTTCGTGGTGCTGTGCCGGGATCTGCAGCTCTTCGCTGGGGCGACCGTCGCCGTGGACGGGTCGAAGTTCAAGGCGGTCAACAACCGGGACCGCAACTACACCGTGGCCAAGGTCGCCAAGCGCCTGGAACAGGTGGATGCCAGCATCGCCCGCTACCTCGCGGCGCTCGACCGGGCGGACAGGGAGGGCAACGACGTGCCCGAGGCACGCACGCAGCGGATCGGCGAGAAGATCGCCGCCCTACGCCGCCAGATGGCCTTCCTGCGCGAGATGCAGGAGCAGGTAGAGGCCGCGGACGACGGACAGGTCTCGCTGACCGACCCGGACGCGCGCTCGATGGCGACGAGCGGGCGCGGCACCGGCATCGTCGGCTACAACGTCCAGATCGCTGTCGATCCCGAGCATCATCTCGTCGTCGCCCATGAGGTCGTCAACGAGGGCCACGACCGAACCCAGCTCGTGCCAATGGGCGGTCGGGCCAAGCAGGCCATCGGCGCGGAGGCGATCACAGTCCTGGCCGATCGCGGCTACTACAGCGGCGACGAGGTTCTGGCCTGCGAAGGCACGGGCGTCCTGCCGGCCATGCCGCGGGTCGATACGTCGGGTCGAGCCAAGAAGGGACTCTTCGTACGTGCCGACTTCGTCTACGACACGGCGGCCGATCACTACGTCTGTCCCGCCGGCGCTGTGCTGACGAAATCTAACGCCCGCTCCGATCGACACGGTGACATCGATCATTATCGCAACCTGGAAGCCTGTCATGCCTGCGCGATGCGGGCGCGCTGCACGACCGAGAAGTTCAAGCGCTTCAAGCGCTGGAAGCACGAGGCGGTGCTGGAAGCCATGCAGAGGCGGCTCGACGCCATGCCTGACGCCATGGCGGTACGACGCGCCACGGTCGAGCATGTCTTCGGAACGCTGAAAGCCTGGATGGGCAGCACGCCCTTCCTGACGAAGGGCCTGAAAGGCGTGCGAACCGAGATGAGCCTCGCGATCCTCGCCTACAACATGAAGCGGATGATACGCCTGTTCGGCGCAACCTGGCTCATCCAGGCCATTCGAGCCTGAAGCGGCCCACCGCGCCGTCGTCATCATCCTGCCGACCAGCGCTGGCGACCACGATCAATGCGTTTTGACACGGCCTCGGTCGGAAACGGGATGGCCGCTCAGGGTGGTTTCCTGCCCGTCCGCTTCCGGAAGGCGGATGCATTGAAGCAGACATCGCTGAACCGATAACTCCCGACCCTATGCAGACCTGGGGGAAGTCCGCTTCATGGCTACTTGCTAAACAAAGACCTTCGACCGCAGTGGGAACGAAACGGAAGTTCGTACGTTGCGCCATTCTAGAATCAATTGCGCTTACCCTGATCTAGGGTGCACACCTTTCTAAGTAGGTGAAGACCGTCCGAGGCTATCAGGATTGACTCTCCCCGAACTGGTATGGGGCTACTAATATAATTCTTGAGAATTTCTTTCTTCAATCGCGTCGATGACGGCTGGAGAATGAAGGATTTATTTTCTGGCCTGGCTCTGACCGTCTTAGCGTCGGTCGGCTCCATTATCGTTCCATCATGTTCTCGAAGGATTTTAACTTCAAATGCGTTCCGGTAGCTTTCGAGAAGTATGGTGTCGCCAGACGGTCCCACAGTCGCGTTTGTGAGGAAATCCCAACTTTCCAGACTAGCCAGCAAAACGGAATGCCCATCATCAGTACGAATGTAAACACGGCTTTTATCGTTAATCAGAACAGACTTTATTCCAGGTAGGTCCACGATGCCACCAGGGTTTGTCAGAACGGGTGGATTGTCCAAGCGGAGCTGTGAAATATTTAGATTTCGATCTATGATATACAGCCCATTCGTGACCAAAAACATAAATCCATTTAATCTTGGAATGAACGTCGCTGGACGTGGATTGTTTATTTTAAGCCCGCCTTTCCGAATGACATTCTTAAATTCAAGCTCACCTGGCTTGATAGCAAACACACCTTCTAAGCCAACACCGATGATCCGTCCGCTCTTCGGATCGCGTTCAAAGCTGTCATGGATGGAATTCGACGGAAATTCGCCGGTAAAAGGCACGAATGCGTCCTGATCGTCGATGGTCCATGCACCATTTCTGCGCCAGGAATACAGGACTGGCTTGCGAACACCGGGGAGCATCACGAATTTAAAAATCATCCGAAAAGACTGACCATAATCTTCGTCTGTCGGATGGCCATTGCGTACTGGCACCGTACAAGGGCCCGCTTTCTCTGGCACGCCAGCGATCGCGCTCTGCACGATCCAAAACGTGAAAAAGAGAGCGTAGGTCCAGCGTCGTCCTAGCTGCGACATCAAAGCCACGTTCCTCAGTTGCACTTCAGATGTTTCTAACAAGTCGATATCGACATAGCGGTGGCGCTTGGCATTTCGTCACCCTGATTTCGATCAGGCCGACAATCTTCACGACTTTGGCAGGGGCTGCCTTTGCTTGCAGGTTGAAAGTCGGCTTTCAGTTGGAGGGCCAAAGTCCGCGCCCCACGCCAAGCTGAAGTTACCAGTGGCCAACGAATGGCCGCATTTGGGAAACGCCAAAGGCCGTCAGTTGGGCCGGC
The DNA here is from genome assembly GCF_022829605.1 of Methylobacterium sp. E-065. Classification (GTDB taxonomy): domain Bacteria; phylum Pseudomonadota; class Alphaproteobacteria; order Rhizobiales; family Beijerinckiaceae; genus Methylobacterium. The sequence goes on from NZ_JAKSYD010000296.1 coordinate 155,773, forward strand.
TTGGGTCGATAGGAGGCCGTCCGCTTTTCAGGTCCGCCCTCTCCGAAGCAGCCATTCCGCTAACGGCCAGTTCCGGCCTCATTGGCTGGTGCCTCTGAACGGCTGGGTTGGGTGGATATCTGTCAGTCCGCTTCGAGGCGACGTCTGCCGCAAAAGTTGACAGGCCGGGGCTATCGATTCAGGTCAATGCCCACCGGCGCTTCTGTTTGTGGACGCGGTCGAGCGCCGCAACGAACAGCGGCTCCCATTCGAGGATGTGCCGCGTCATCAGCTCGCCGGCCTCCTGCATTGAGCCCTTGTTCTTGGCAAGCTCGATCATCGCGTAGTGCTCCTCGACCGAGGCGGCTTGTCGTGCCGAGCCGTTCTCCGAGCGGATGCCGTAGAGCCGCATCGTGTCGCGCAGCTTCAGGGCAATCCGGGTCAGAACCGGGTTGCCGGCGGCATCGAGCAGCGCCTCGTGGAAGGCCCTGTCGGCGGCCATGTAGACGGGCACGTCACCTTTTCTGACCGCAGCGGCGATCTCGTCGGCGATAGCGGTTAGGGGTGCAGGATCGGGAAGGCCGATCTGTACGAGCTGCTCGATGGCCATGGTCTCCAGCCGCACGCGCACTTGGAAAGTGTTGCGCAGGTCCTCGACTGTGGGCGTCACCACGACGAAACCGCGGTTCCGCCGGACCTCTAGCAAGCCGTCGGCTGCCAGCTGAAGCAGGGCCTCCCGAACGGGCGAGGACGAGATGCCGAGGTGTTGAGCGAGCGCCGGACCTGACAAGATCGTACCCGGTGGGATCTCACCGGAGATGATGTCCATCTGCAGCTTGCGGCGGACCTGCTCGCCGAGGCTGACCTCCTGAATGACGATGATGTCGTCGACGCTGGCGTCCATAGTCGGGGTCCTTCGCCGCGGTACTCTTACGCCGTCCGTATAGTCCCACGCGTGCAGGCTTGCAAAGGCACGTAGCCCATAGTACTCAGACGTAGTGCATTACTCAGATGCACCATCAAGATGCCCTTAGGAGTCTCGCTGCTGGCAGGTGAGGAGGCCGTCATGTCGGTTCAAGCCCGTGCCCCTCTCGGATCCAGCGACGTCGCCGGAGCCAGCGGCTCCTTTCCTCGCGTACAGCGGAGCCCAGCGATGACCCCGACCCTTGCCACCGCGGCTCAGGCGCTGCTGTTCACGAGTGGGCTCCGTTTGATCCATGCCAACCGGGACCGGTCCGAGGCCGTCGGCGCCGTATTGGCGATCATCCTGATCATGGCGCTGGGCCTCGCCGCCCTTGCCGTGCTGCCTCCGAACGCCGTGTCCAACGACGCGATCCGCGCGGCTGATCCTGCATTCGAGCTGTTCGGCCCTTGACGAACGTCCCGCCGCCACGCGGACGGCGGGCGTGATCTCGGTGTGCTGCGACCCTGAGTGACCCTCGTCCCGGCCGATCGGACCGGGCGATCCCGATGAGGAGGTGATGATGGCGGTGCGGTTCACGTTCACAATTCTGCTCACTGCCCTCGGCCTCTCGATGGCCGGCGCCCTCAAGGCCGATCCCGCCCTGGCTTGCGACGGCTTCAACGAGGCGCCGATCAGTTGCGACGACGCGGCACCGGACAGGTTCGCTCAGTGGATGCTCAAGCGCGCCGCCACCGCGGTCGGGGTCGACGAGCCCAAGGCTCTGGGTGAGTTTAGCCGCGGCGAAGGCGGTTTCCGCACCGCCGACAGCTACGTCTTCTGTGTCGGACCGGACGGCGTGATGAGCGCCCATCCCAACCCGATCCTGCGTGGCCACGACGTGCGTGACCTGCACGACAAGACCGGCCACTACTTCATCAGGGACATGCTGGAGCAGGCCAAGCCCAGCCAAGTTTCGGTGATCCGCTACCTGTTCCCCAAGCCCGGCAGCACGGTCGAGGAGCCGGAGACGACCTATTACACACGCGTCGCCGATCAGGTTTGCGCGGTCGGCGTGTACGATGCCGACGCCACGCAGCCAGCCAGCGCCAGCACGCCCGAGGCGCGAGTGGCCGACCTGCGGCGCAAGCTCGACGGCGAGATCCCCGCCGCCGCGCGGCCGGACTGGACCGCCTTCCTAGAGGCGCTGACCGTGCGCGACGACGCGCGCACGGCTTCCCTGGCCAAGGTGCGCGACGGGCTGCGAGCGGTGGAGAACGCACTACCCGCGCCCGACAAGCGCGCCGCGGCGGACTGAGCCGCCCCACGACGGTTTGGACGAACGGACAATACGTGCAGATCGTTGGTGGCCGGTCGGCGACCCCATTCGAGGCACCCGACCGCTGGAGCACCGGCCGTGAGCGACAGAGGTCCCGCAACGGGCCACGATGCGCACTTGGCGCCCCCGATGCGAGAGGGTCGCCTCGCGCGCCTGTCCCAGGCGCTAGTGGCTTGGGCCGAGCGCTGGTTCCCCGACAGCTATGTCTTCGTCCTGATCGCGACCAGCCTCGTCGCCATGGCCGTGCTGGCCCACGGCAGCACACCGCGCGCCGTCAGTAGGGCGTTCTGCGACGGCTTCTGGAGCCTGATCCCCTTTACCCTGCAGATGGCCATGGTGGCGATCGGCGGCTACGTCGTGGCGGTCTCGCCGCCGGTCGCCGTCGCGCTGCGGCGGGTGGCCGGTCTGCCCCGGACCGGACGCGGCGCCGTCGTGTTCGTTGCGCTCACCAGCATCCTGCTCTCGCTCGTCAACTGGGGCGTGAGCCTGATCTTCTCCGGCCTGCTCGTGCGCGCGATCGCAGCACGCACGGACCTGCGCCTCGATTATCGCGCCGCGGGCGCGGCGGCCTATCTCGGCCTGGGCTTCGGCTTCACCCTGGGGATCAGCTCGGGGCCGGCGCAGCTTCAGGCCAACGCCACCAGTATCCCGGTCTCGCTGTTGCCGATCACCGGGGTGATCGGGTTCGAGCAGACGATCCTGACTTGGCAGAACCTCGTGATCGTGTCGGTCGGCACGCTCCTGTCGGTGACGGTGTCCTACCTCACCGCGCCCTCCGACGCGCACGCACGTACAGCGGCCGATCTCGGCGTCGAATTAGCCCCGGCGACGCCGCCGCCAACGCCGGTCGGGCCGCGCCGTCCCGGGGACTGGGCGGCACACAGCCCGGTTCTCACGCTTGCGCTCCTCGCCTTGTCGGCGGGTTGGCTCAGCGACGTCTTCGCCGGCGGCAATCCGCTCGTGACGCTGTCGGGCCTCAACACCTACAACTTCATGTTCCTGCTGCTGGGCGCACTGCTGCACTGGCGCCCGCAAGCGCTGGTGGCGAGCTTCGCGCAGGCGGTGCCGAGCGTGTCCGGGGTGCTGTTACAGTTCCCGTTCTACGGCGGTATCGCGTTCATGCTGACCAAGGCGTTAGCGGACGGCGCGAGCCTGTCGGACGCGATCGCCCGCGGCTTCGTTGGGCTGGCCGCAGGGCCTGGCACTTTTTCTGCGTTAGTGGCGGTGTACTCGGCGGTGCTGGGCTTCCTGCTGCCCTCGGCGGGCGGGAAGTGGGTGATCGAGGCGCCCTACGTGATGGGTGCGGCCAACGCGCTGGAGGCGCATCTCGGCTGGACGTTGATGGTCTACAACATCGCCGAGACGCTGCCGAACTTCATCAACCCGTTCTGGATGCTGCCGCTCCTGGGCGTGCTCGGCCTGCGACCGCGCGACCTGATCGGGTACACCGCGGTGCAGTTCTTGGCGCACGCCCTGGTGCTGCCGGCGCTGGCCGCCCTGTTGATGATGACCTTCAGCTACCACCCACCCGTCGTACCCTGATCTGATAAGTTTACTCGCGGCGAGCAGACATCGTGGCGAAGTTCCCCTCCTTTCGTGTCCGCTTCTGGGTAGTAGATGGATTGACCAAGACGACTGCTTAGGGTCGGGAGCCGAGTGGCAGGACAGGGTGGAAATTGGCCCGTCCGCTTCCATGCTCAGTCGATAGGGAAGCGGACGTTCGAGTTGCGACCGAACTCTACCGCGTGCGCACTGCAGGCCTGCGAACTCAGGTCAGGCGGCGCGAACAGTGGCCAGGAAACGTGCGACCTCCGCCGTGAGATGCTCAGACTGACGCGACAGTTCGGATGCCGCCCCGAGCACCTGGCTCGCAGCGGCCCCGGTCTCCTCGGCAGCACACGCTACACCGGTGATGTTCCCCGTGACCTCGCCCGTGCCTACGGCCGCCTGGGCGACATTTCCGACGATCTCCTGGGTGGCTGCACCTTGCACCTCCACCGCCGCGGCGATGGAGGTGGCGACCGCGCTGATTTCGCGGATGCGGCCTGTGATCCCACCGATCGAGGCGACGGCCTGCCCGGTCGATGCCTGGATCTGCAGGATCTGCCCGGAGATCTCGCTCGTCGCCTTGGCGGTCTGCTCGGCCAACGCCTTCACCTCCGAGGCGACGACGGCAAACCCCTTGCCAGCCGCGCCCGCGCGAGCGGCTTCGATAGTGGCGTTGAGGGCCAGCAAGTTCGTCTGACCGGCGATGGTCGAGATAAGGCGTACGACGTCGCCGATCCGGGAAACGGCAGCGCTCAGTGCCTGCACCAGCGTGCCGGCCTGATCCGCCTCAGCGACGGCTTGCCGGGCGAGATCTGCGGAGCCGTCGACCTGACGGCCAATCTCCTGCACTGACGAGCCGAGCTCCTCGGCTGCCGCGGCGACGGTGTTGACGTTAGAGGCCGCCTCCTCGGCCGCGGCCGCCACCGCGGAGGATTGAGCGGCGGTCTCGGCGGCGGTGCCGCTCATTGCTCCGGCGGTAGCCTGCAATTCAGTGGCCGCGGACGACACCATACCGATGACACTACCGACTGCGGTCTCGAACCCGTCGGCCATGTCCCGCATCGCGCGCTTGCGCTGCTCCTCGGCGGAGGCCCGGGCCAGGGCGGTCTCTTCTTCGAGCTTGCGGGTTCGGACGAGGTTGTCCTTGAACACTTGCACGGCGGCGGCCATCTCGCCGATCTCACTGCGCTCGCCGGCATTCGGCACCGCAAGGTCAGCGGCGCCATCGGCCACCTGCTTCATGACACGCGACATGCGGCGGACGGGGACCGAGATCGTGAAGACGGACATCCAGCCGATCGCCAGCGTGATGACGACGACGAAGACAAGCACCACCACGATGCCGACGCGGGCGCTCTCGGCTAGCGCTTTGGCATTGGCGGCGTTCTGCCTGCCGTACGTGTCGTTGAAGGCGATATCGGCTTTCAACGCCGCGCGGGCCGCGTTCAGGTTTGGTAGCATGCCGTCCAAGAGATGGTCCGTTGCCGCCTTCGTCTCGCCGGCATGCATCCGGCGCAGAAACTCCTCTCCCATTTGCGAATAAGCAGGCACCGCGGTGGTCACGGCCTTCCAGAGAGCCTCTTCACCGTCGCTGAGGTAAAGGACGTACTCCTTCAGGTCCGTCTCGATCTCAGCCATGCTGGCGCGCAGGCGCGGCAGGGATTGAGGCCGGCGCTCCTCAGTGGAGACGAGGTAGGCGAGTTGTCGGCTGCGGAAGGCCTCGAAATTCGTGGCTAAGCGGCTGAGGATCCGGGTGGACGGCAGGGTATTGCCACCAAGGTCGTCGATGGACCCGGTGATAGCGTTTAGGCGGTCGTAGCAGAAACCGCCCAGGCCGACGGAGAAGGCGAGCAACACCAGAAGCGACGCGATCAGGCGTACCCGTACGGAGACGTTGAAGTTCATTTCAGCGGGTTCCAGGTCAAACAATCAGACTTGAAAGTGATCCGCTATGCTTAATTCAATGTTAATATTCCCGCGAACTGTGCGACCGGCGATCTGCTGCTTTGTCGCCAGACCGTATGAATTATAGTGATTGTTAGTCCTGGGAAGATTGTTAGTGGCTGTACAGGTCGTGGCGGGATAATTTTATATCTCTGTCCGCGTTGGAGGAAGGGGGCAATTGCTTCTACCGACCAGATAGGGTCGTTACGCGACCGTCCGTTTCTGCAGCGGACCTTCTCCGAAGCGGACTGACAGCTTTCGGCCAGATCCGGTCGGCCAGTTTGCGCTTGCGGCGGTCATGGAAACACGCTGGGCAGACCGCTGCAAACAGACATGGCGGCGCCCAGCAGACCTCAGAGTTTGCGAGCGTATTCCTGGTGCGGGTCGATGTCGGGATTTTAAGGCAACCCACCATTATGACTGTCAAAAGGCGTTGGAATGGGACCCCGGATCGGCGTGCAATTGGGACCCCTTCGCAAGCGGGGTACGGTACGGTGCGGCTGAGCTGATACGGCGTGGCTGCGGTTGGCGCGCAAAGGGGGTGTCGTTTCACCACCCCCTTTTCAAGGCGAGGGTCATCACGACTCCGGCCGTCAGCGGGGAGGGTGCAAATCCCCTAAGGGCCCGCCTACTGAAGTTCTAGATCTGGGGAAATCGAAGCTAGCGGAGCCCAAAGCAGGCTGCCGAGGGACGGCGGGCGACCCTGGCCGAAGCGATCGCTCTCAAACCCGCGCGGGCGGTGGAGGCGGCCGAGCCATGCGGTGAC
>NZ_JAKSYD010000298.1 GCF_022829605.1 Methylobacterium sp. E-065
CTCGGCGCAAGCCGCCGCGATCTGCTCCTGCAGGGGCGTCGGCGGGTCATCGACCGCGAGCACGGCGGGCGGCACAAGTTCGGAAGCGTCGAGGTGATCCCGCAGGAGCCTGAGCCGATCCGGCGCGAGCGCCCGAAACACCAGACCGGCGGCAAGCGCCGCGCGGCGGCTTGAGGGAGGGCGCCATGGATCACCTCGACGCTTCCGAACTTGGCTGCACGGTGAGGGTATCGTCCAGCGCCGTCGAGCCGGCGACGTGGGCGGCGTGCGCGGTCAGGGTCCCGCCGACCTGCTGGCCGTCGACCGAGACCGTGTACTGCGCGTCGCCCTTGTAGGCGTCCTCGCTGAGCTTCAGCACCAGCTTGTCCGGGCCGGTGCCCACCGTGGTCGTCGCCGGGGCGCCGGTGCTCGCAGCCGTTCCCGGGACGGCGAATTGCTGGGGCCCGGGGTTGAGGAAGGTCAGGCTGCTGTTGGCCACGGCGGCGCCGTTGTAGCTGGCCGCGTCCACGTACAGGTTGCGGTCGTTGCCCGGGCCGTCATAGGCGTCGTTGAGGAAGTTGACGCTGACCGTGTGCGGCCCGGCGCCGAAATTGCCCTGCACGGTGAGGGTATCGTCCAGCGCCGTCGAGCCGGCGACGTGGGCGGCGTGCGCGGTCAGGGTCCCGCCGACCTGCTGGCCGTCGACCGAGACCGTGTACTGGGCGTCGCCCTTGTAGGCGTCCTCGCTGAGCTTCAGCACCAGCTTGTCCGGGCCGGTGCCCACCGTGGTCGTCGCCGGGGCGCCGGTGCTCGCAGCCGTTCCCGGGACGGCGAATTGCTGGGGCCCGGGGCTGAGGAAGGTCAGGCTGCTGTTGGCCACGGCGGCGGCGTTGTAGCTGGCCGCGTCCACGTACAGGTTGCGGTCGTTGCCCGGGCGGTCATAGGCGTCGTTGAGGAAGTTGACGCTGACCGTGTGCGGCCCGGCGCCGAAATTGCCCTGAACTGTGAGCGTGTCGGCCAGCGCCGTCGAGACGGGGACGTGGGCGGCGTGCGCGGTCAGGGTGCCGCCGACCTGCTGGCCGTCGACCGAGACCGTGTACTGCGCGTCGCCCTTGTAGGCGTCCTCGCTGAGCTTCAGCACCAGCTTGTCCGGGCCGGTGCCCACCGTGGTCGCCACTGGAGCACTGTTGCCCGGCGCGTTCGTGCTGGATCCGGTCGCGCCAGACACCTGAATGATCAACGGATGGTCTGCGACGGACAG
>NZ_JAKSYD010000092.1 GCF_022829605.1 Methylobacterium sp. E-065
AATCTCGCTAAATCATCCGATTTCGGAACGTCGTGCTCCACTGAAGGATTGATGGTTCCGAAACCACAACGGAGTCCATCATGCGTATCCCTCTCGCCCTTGTCCTCGCGACCGTGCTCGGATCGAGTGCCGTCGCTCAGACCACGGTCACGGGCACGCCGGCTGCCCCCGACGCCAAGACGAGCCAGCAATCCGGCGGTCAACAGAGCGTGACGCGGCCGAACACCGATAAGATGACCCCGAACGGCACCGGAACCGGTGCGGGCGGCAGCGTCCAGCTTGAGAAGGGCGCGAACAGCTTCACGGAGGGCGAGACCCGCGCACGGCTCGCGAAGGCCGGCTTCATGGATGCCCGGGATCTCAAGAAGGATTCGGACGGCATCTGGCGGGGCACCGCCACGCGTGGCGGTCAAACCGTTCAGGTCGGCCTCGATTTCAAGGGCAATGTGGCGGCGCAGTAATCCGTCCCCGACGCGCGTATTAGCCGGCGAGACAGTTGGCAGGAGAAAATTCATGGCCCAGCAGACCATCACGGCCCTTTACGACAGCTACGCGGATGCGCGTACCGCCGTTGGCGAGATCGAGGCCAGCGGGATCCCGCACGGTGATATCAGCATCGTCAGCAACAACGAGGGCGATCGGCACGCCGGTGTCGTCGGTGACGGAACCGGGGATGCCGCCGCCAAGGAGCGTGCCAAGGACGGCACGGGTGTCGGCGCGACCCTCGGCACGGTCGCGGGCGGCGCCGCGGGCCTTCTGGCAGGCCTCGGGCTGCTCGCGATCCCGGGGGTCGGGCCGGTGGTCGCCGCCGGCTGGCTCGTCGCCACGCTGACGGGGGCCGGCATCGGCGCAGCCGCCGGGGGATTCGCCGGCGCGCTGACGGGTGCCGGGGTGGGCGAGGCGGATGCCCACGCCTACGGCGAGGGCGTGCGGCGGGGCGGAACCCTCGTCACGGTCCGCCTCGACCCGGCGCGGGCCACGCTGGCCCCGACGGTGACAGCGATCCTGGAGCGGCACGGCGCGGTCGATCTCGATGAGAAGGCGAGTGCATGGCGTGCGGAGGGCTGGGCGGCCCCGCAGGTCACCTCCGGCGCCGGCCCTGCCGGGACGAGCGGCGAGCGGGGTCGGGTCCGGTCCTATCCGGCCACCACCGACCTCTGACCCCTATCGGTGATTCGGAAGACCTTCAAAGGCAGACCGGGCGATCGTTTCGAAACGATCGCCCGGTCTGCCGCGGCTGGTGTGCGTTGCGGGAGAAATACCGCCTATTCGCCAAGTCATCGTGCTAAATTTACTTCGTTTAAACCTTTGCCGGCCCCAAACGATGAGGAGACACAGCGCTTTTCGAAGGACCTCACATGACCGACACACACGATGAGGCGACCGAGACCTTGGCGGTTGTGACCGCCGAACTCGTTGCCGCCTACGTGTCGAACAATCCCGTTCCGGCCGCGGAGCTGCCGGCGCTGATCGCCCGGGTCCATGGGGCCGTCGCGGGCCTCGTCTCGGGCACCCTGACGGCGGAGACCGGCACGGCGGCCCAGCCCGATATCAGATCGGAAGAGCGTGGCGTAGGGAAAGCGTGACCCCCTATGTGTAGATCCCGGGGGCCGCCGTTTGATTAACAAAGAGACGAAATGCGACGCGCGGAAGTGGTACACGCTCACGCTCCGCCCCTAGCCAGAGGTCCCCACGTGGTCCTACGACCGCCCGATCGCGTGTCGCACCAGCTCTAGCATGTACGAGCACCATCTCATGGCGTTCAACCTCAGGTCTAGGAAAGC
>NZ_JAKSYD010000300.1 GCF_022829605.1 Methylobacterium sp. E-065
GGGGGCATTTCCTCCCCCCGCCGGGCAAACTGCCGCCCGGTCTCACGCCCGCATCCGAGGCACGCCCCGTACCGGTCCGCCGCCCGGGGCGATGGCGGCTGAGAGCCACCGACGCGGGCACCGCCCCGTCCCCGGACCCGCACGGTCAGCCACCGGGCGGGCCCCCGAAGGACGCCCCGGGATCGCTCCCAGGCCGCCGCGGACAGGTGGCGGCTAATGAGCACAAAATAGGAACATTGTCAAGTCAGGCGGGTGCGCGGATGGATTCCGCGTGGCATAGCGGACCGGCCGGAACCAGCGCCTGCATCGCTCATGCGGGCGGCCCGAAGCGATCCGATCGGCGTCGCGATCGTTGGCGTTGCCGACCCGGATCAGGTTGCTGCGCGGGATGACGAGGAGGCACCGCAACGCGAGCGGACGCTGGAACCCGAAGGGTTGGGACGGAAACCGGAGGATCCCGGCGCGGGGAGGGCGCTCAGACCGCCCTCACCCGGATCGCCCCGCCTCCGCCCGACGGGCGGCCGGTTCGGACGCGGCGGCACCGACGCGCAGGCCGCGTTGCCGCGACGCCGTTTTGGTGGCTTCGGTGTCGGCCCGGAAACGGTCCACGACGAACCCGTCCAAGATGCCCGGTCGGACGCCCGATTGGGCGTGCCGAATTGGCATGCCAAGCCCCCTCACCCCGTCGGCCCCACGGCTTACGTTCCATAATATATCTTATGCGAACGCTGGATGGTGTCTGCGGCGGGCTGGTGGGTCCCATCGTGCCGTGTCCGAGTCGGCGCTCGAACACGGCTGGCCGCCGTGCCGACGATCGTCCGGGGACACGCGGCCGGACCGTCCGCCGCAGGATCCCGCGGCAAGCCGGGACCCAATCCCCGGCGCTTGGCCGGGCGCGCTTGGCCGGGCGCGCTTGGCCGGGTGCGCTTGGGCGAGGGCGGTTCAGGCGCCCTCCCCGCGCCGCTGTCCTGCGCACGCGAGGCAGCGGAGCGCCGCCTGCAGCCGCGCTTTCGTGCGCGCCTCATGGTGGTGCGGGCGGGTTGGAGCCGTGCCCGATCGCGTTGCTCACGGCACACGACACTGCGCCGCGTTGAGGCAATCCCACCCAATCCCCTCATCCTGAGGTGACCGCGAAGCGGGCCTCGAAGGAGGGCTCCAGGGATCGCGACGCCGGCTGGAGCCCTCCCGTTCAAGACGTTCCGGCTGGTTGCAAGTATCGCAATGCGTGGCTCCAACATATTGAAAGAGAACCGCGTTTTCCCCTCCCCCTTGCGGGTAGGGGTCAGGGGTGGGGGTGGTTCAGGATCGAGCGTTCCGGTGCCTCCTGCACCACCCCCACGCGGGATCCGCGATCCCCAAACGCCTCCCCGCAAGCTCGAGCGATCCTGGGCAAGTCCAGGGTCGCCAGGGGAGGAGAGCGCGCTTGCCAGTGTCCCGGTGCTTCCGCAAACACCTTGAAAGGGCTGGCTCCAAGCCCGTGTTGTGACGCGCGCTCTTGCGCCGAACCGGTGCCCCTTCGCCGGAGAGCGCCCGCGCCTTCCGCGACACAGCCCCCGGCAGGCGACCGACCGGGGCCGGAGATCGGCCCGCCGGCACCGCGCGGATCACGCCCCCATCATCGCGCGAGCCTGTCCGCCGGATCCGGTAGCGGCGCAGCGCACGTCATTCGCGCGCTCTCGTCTCGGACGCCGATCGACATCGGCCAATGCAGTCCAGCATCCCGCAAAGAATGATAAAGACTTGTTAATCCTAAATCTTTTCCCGTCTTTAACTGGCTCCACCCTAGATTCGTCCGCCGGTCGGTCTCGTCATGGGGATTCGGGCGGCGGGATCGTTCGCACCAGGAGCTTCGTCGATGCTCAGGTTCCTCACGGCTCCGGCCGCCTGTTTGATCCTCTGCGGCGCCGCCGCCGCGCAGGATATGCCCGGACTCGCGTCGCTGGGCCCGCCCGATCTGGGGCAGCTGAGCGACCGGGTCCCCGAGCTGAAGGTCGAGACCGGCCATCCCGAGGCCGACCCGCCCGTCGCGCACGTGCTCGGGACCAGCGAGCGGCCCCCCGGTGACGGCGCCCCGCGCGGTGCCGAACCGGGCAGGAGCCAGGCCGTCGCCGATCTGAAGAGTGCACCCGGAAGCGCGCCCGGCCCGGCCCCCGGACCCGCCAAGCCCTGGTGTGCGCAGGAGCGCCGGATCGGAACCGGGGCCGGCTTCTGCATGATGAACTGACCCGGCCCGCCCGGATGCCGCCTCACGAGGCCGCGTAGACCGAGACTTCGTCGAAGGTTTCGTCGGCCCCCGGGGCGTAGGTGAGGGAGGCGGCCAGCAGCAGCAGCACGCTCGCCCCGATGAGCGCGGCGACCAGCAGCCGCGTGAGGCGTTCTGCGTGCGCCCGGGCGGCGTGGATCACCGCGCAGCCGAGCATGAAGACGCAGGCCTGCGCGGCCGGATTGGCGAGCGCCATCGTCACCGCCCCAATCCCGATGCGCGCCCAAATCCCGGCGCGCGCTCAAGGGTCCGATCCCCGTCGTGTCCGCCCATGACACCCCCTCCCCGACCCGAAGACCCCGTCCGCCGCACGGGCGCCGTGCCGCAACGCGACCAGTCCGATCAGGTTTCCCGGCGTTGCACGTCCCCGATATGAGGGACATCGGGCCCGATCGGGCTCAGCGTCGCGCATTCGTGACCGGCCGGCGGTCCGTCAGGGATGCGCGGGATCCGCAGCCCAATCCGCCGCCAGCCCGTAGGTGGCCTCGCCGACCCGCCGGAGGGGGCCGCCCGGGCCGGAGCGCTTCCACAACCGGGTGTTGAGGGCCGCCACGGGGTCGCGGCCCGGCAGGGTGAAGCCCTGCGCCGTCAGGACGTCCAGGATTTCCGCCGCGTGCAGCGGCCGACCGGCCCGCGCGAGGGCCGTGCAGGCGGCCTCGACCACGGCGCGGCCGTAGCGCCGGGCCCCCGCGACATCGTCCGTGAAGGCGACGGCCGGCGGGACGCCCTCCGGCGCTGCCCGGCCCCCGGACGGCCCCGGAGCGGGCGATCCGGGGGCCGCGGGCCCCTGGCCGGACGCGCGTGCCGCGCCCGGCCAGGGATCCGGCGCAAGATCCGGCGCAAGATCCGATGGACGAGCCCGGGGCCCGGCGGGGTGGGGGGCCAGGGTCGTGTCCCGCTCGAAGGCTTGATCGGGTACCGGGACGGGCCCGGTATCCGGGCTGGGCCCCTGCGCCCCAGCCCCCGCTCCTACCCCCGCCTCTGCCCTCACGGCCCCCAGGCGGCGACCGAGTTCCTGATAGAGGACGAGATCCGCGATCTCCCGGTCGAGCGCCTCCCGCTGGCGCCGCAGGGCCGCGAGCCGCATCTCGATCTCGGCATCCGACAAACCCATCGACCGTTCCCTCCCGACGGAAGGAACATAATGCCTATTCCGAGTGGTGGGAACTGGTTTCGGGAGGACGTCGTCGTTCCGTAGGGAATGAACGTTCATTCCATACGGAATTATTCTATTCCCTGGCGCGCAACCGCTTGCTCTTCGAGGCCGGCCGGGGCGGCACCAGCAGGGCACTGGGATCGGCCGGGTGCAGGGTCAGGCCGTTGTCGTCGAGCACGAGCGGCAGGCGCGGGAAGACCTCGCCCAGATGGGCGAGATCCGCCTTGAAGGCCTGCCGGAAGCTGCGGATCGAGGCGTTCTCGGCCCCGAACTGCGCGTGGAGGTTGGTCCAGGTCAGCCGCAGCGGGCGCTGGAGGGACCGCAGCCGGTAGCCGGTCCAGAACAGCAGATCGAGCTTGCGGGCCGAGCCCGAGAAGGCCCGGGCGGCCCGGATGTCGACCGGCAGGGCGTGCCGGATCAGGGTCTCGTAGAATTCCGGATCGAAGCGCACGGTGCGCTCCGCGGTCTCGTCCCCCTCGCCGGCCCGGGGGCGCCACAGCTCCAGGCTGCGGAAGGGCGGGACGTTGAGGGTGGTGGCGCTGTCGCGCCCGTCCCAGAGGCCGATCTGCATCGAGCAGGCGGCGAGCCGGTTCAGCTGTTCCTTGAACTGGCGGATGGTGCCGCGCTCGCCGCCGGTCACCGCAAAACCCATCTCGCGCATGAAGCCCGACAGGGTCTCGGCGACCTTCACGGTGGGGCTGCGCTGGCGCACCGCCTCGGTGCAGAGGTGGAGCAGCATCAGCCGGGCCTTCGGCCCGTAGGGCAGGCCCTGCGGCTCGAAGGCACCGGTCTCGGGATCCTTGATCCGCCCGGCGATCAGGCTCAGCGAGTTGCGCCCGTAGGTCCGGGAGAATTCGCGCACCGGCCCGGGATCGCGATAGGGCAGGCCGCACAGCGCCAGCACCGAGTGGATGTGCTGCAGGTTCGACGGGAGCGCCGGCTCGCTCTCGATCACCAGCCGCACGGCATCGCGGCGGCGCTGGTCGCGGGACAGGCCGGACCGGCGCCGCTCCTCCTCACCGAGCAGGGCGGTCTGCGCGTCGCGCTCGCGCTGGCGATGCAGGACGTGCTCGACGATCTGCGCGAACAGGAAGCCGCCCCGCGCCGCCTCGATCTCGGCCCGCAGGTCCGGATCGTGGATTGCGGCGATCTTCTCCTCGATGGTCATCGCCCCTCGGCCCGAATTGCACGGACGCCCCTCCCCTGTGGGCGGGAAGGCGGCCCGATCCTGCCATGCCACGATTCGGCCGCCGGGGCGCGGATCCGATCCGGCTTGTCCCGGCAATCCACGCTTCCCCGCGCCCTGCATCGCCTGCGATCGGGCGCGGGCTTACGCAGAGTCGCATACGGGCCGATCCGACCGTCCCGCACCACGCAGAGTTCGATACGCCCCGGTCCGGGCATTCCGTCCCCGTTATCCACCGCGCCGGCCGTGAATCCGCGCCGAATCCGATACGCGGATGCGCAGACTCCGATACGCCACCCCGCCGATACGGCGCAGATTCCGATACGGCCGCACGCAGAGTTCGATGCGGCATCGCGCAGAGTCGGATGCGCAAACTACCCTCAAGCCATTGGTCAGGATCGTGAATTTGGCACTCCATATAGTCTGCTGAACTGACTCTCTGAGAGATTCTTCTAGATACTTTTCCTACTTCGCTGGAGCGCGTTCGTTTTGGAGAACGGCCGGGTTGGGATTGGAATTTCACAGGGGCAGAAGGGAATATGCGCGACTTGTCCACATTCCGTGCCGATCCCGCATCCCGGGAGGCCCCCTGCCCCACCGAGCGGGAGCCGGCTTGACGCGAACGACGGCGACCGGTTTCTCGGTCCCTCAAGAAGGCCATGCCCAAAAAAGGCCATGTCTCAGGAAAGGCCATGCCGATGTCCCGCTCACCCGTCGCCGCCCCATGACGGACCGCCACAACGACGATCGCCCCCCCGGAAGCCGCTTTGCCAAGGGCCGGCCGCCGGGAGGTCGTCCGCCCGGCCAATGGCGGTCCGGTCCCCGGCCCGGGTCCCGCCCGCCGGCCCCCGGCCCCCGGCTCGGGCCCGATGGTGAGGAAGCCACCGTGCTCTACGGCTGGCATCCGGTGGTCCAGGCGCTGGGCAACGAGGCCCGCGGCCTGCACCGGCTGCTCGCCACCGAGAACGCCACCGCGCGGCTGGAGGCCGAGTTCGGCGAGGGCCTGCGGATCACCCCCGAACTGGTGCGGCCGAGCGAGATCGGCCGGCTGCTCGGGCCCGACGCGGTCCACCAGGGCCTGTATCTCGAAGCGGAGCCCCTGCCCGCCCCCGGGCTCGACGACCTGCCGGCCGACGCCCTGATCCTGGCGCTGGATCAGATCACCGATCCGCACAATGTCGGGGCGATCGTGCGCACCGCCGCGGCCTTCGGGGTGGCGGGGATCGTCACCACGGCGCGCCACGCGCCGGGGGCCACCGGGGTCCTGGCGAAATCCGCCTCCGGCGGGCTGGAGCACGTGCCGTTCGTGACCGTGCGCAACCTCGCCGAGGCGCTGATCGCCTTAGGGGAACGGGGTTTCACGCGCGTCGGGCTCGATTCCGACGCGCCGGAGAGCCTCGACGCGCTGACGGTGACCCGGCCGCTGGTGATCGTGCTCGGCGCCGAGGGCAAGGGCCTGCGCGAGCGGACCCGGACCTGCTGCGACGTGCTGGCCCGGATCCCGTTCTCGGGGGCGATCCGCAGCCTCAACGTCTCGAACGCCGCCGCCATCACCCTCTACGCCCTGGGCCGGAGCCCGACGTGAGCGAAGCCCGGATACATTCGGCAACACGGTATTGGCTCGGTGTGGTGCCGTTTCATCTAGGCGGTGATGGCAACCTGCCGTAGGATGCGCGGCGAGGGGGGCGTAGCCTTGAGGCGGCGCCGGATGCTGGACGATGCGTTTACCTACGGGGGCTGGGCCTGCAGCCTGGTCGCCGTCGGCGTGTGGCTGTGGCTCGCCCGGCGGGCCTTCCCGAGCTTCGACGCCTTCGTGAAGGGTTTTGACGACGAATTGCAGCTGGGCGCGAGCTGCGAGGAGCGCGCGCGGACCGCGCGCTGGCATCAGGTCCGCCAGGCGGCCGTGGCGCTGACCGCCGTAGCGGCCCTGTGCCTGTCGATCGGCTTCGCGATTCCGGATTGATCATCGGGCGAGACTTGACCGTCGGGGCGCTGCCCCGACACCCCGCCAAAGGGCTTGCCCTTTGGGATCCCCGGATCACCCTGCTTCCGTGTAGACCTGCGCGGCGATCGCCCCTGCGGTGGTGAGCCAGATCCGGTCCCGGTGGGCCGCGATATGGGCGAGCGCCGCCCGCAAGGGCCGCAGCCGGTGGGGCTGCCCGACGATGTAGGGATGGAGCGCGATCCCCATCACCAGGGGTGCCGACGCAGACTGGTCCAGCATCTCGTCGAAGGCATCGACGATCGCGTCGGCGAACTGGCGGCCCGTCTCCTTGCGGGCGACGATCGCCGGGATGTCGTTCAGCTCCTGGGGGTAGGGGACGGCGAGGATCCGCCCGCCGCCGCGTGTCGCCATCCAGGTCGGCTGGTCATCGTGGCACCAGTCGAGCAGGTAGCGGTAGCCGGCCTCGGCCAGCAGGTCGGGCGTGACTTGGGATTGCGAGATCCATGGGCCCAGCCAGCCCGCGGGTGCCCGCCCCTCCTCCCGGGTGAGGATCGCGGTGGCCTCCGCGATCAGGGCGCGCTCCTCCGCCTCCGGGAGCGTCCCCTGCCGCTCGGCATTGGTGCGGCCGTGGCCGACGATCTCGTCGCCGCGCGCCCGGAAGGCCTCGATCAGGCCGGGGCAATCCCGATAGAGCCGGCTGTTCACCAGCACGCTCGCCGGCAGGGCCAGGGCATCCAGGGTGTCGCGCAGCCGCCATGCCCCGACCCGGTTGCCCCAATCCCGCCAAGCATAGTTCAGCACGTCCGGCTGCGGCCCCCCGGGGGCGAGCTCGGCGCCGAGGCCCGTGCCGAAATCGAAGGTCTCGAGGTTGAGCCCGACATAGACCGCGAGCCGCCGCCCGCCGGGCCAGTCGTAGACCGGCCGATCGGGAAGGGCGCTGTAGGCGTAGCGGCCGTGCCGGGCATCATCCATCGCAGTGTCCAGGGTTCCAGGGAATCCCCGCGAGATAGGGCGGCGCACCGGCCAACGTCATGGGATTCCAAAGGACGAGTCCTTTGGCGGGTGCAGGGCAGAGCCCTGCTGTACGGATCCCGGACCCCGAGAGGGGGTCCGGGATCCGTATATGTCGGGGTTTCACCCCGACGCCCCACCAAAGGGCACGCCCTTTGGGATCCCCGATTTCAGTCCCGGCAGGCCGCGATCAGGCGGCGCACGAAGCCCGCGCAGGCGTCGAGCTCGGCCCGGGTCACGTACTCGTCGGCCCGGTGGGCGCGGGCGATGGAGCCGGGGCCGAGCACCACGGCGGGCACGCCGCCGAGCCGGTCGAACAGCCCGCCCTCCGTGCCGTACGAGACCTTGGCGTGGCCGTTCCGGCCGGCGAGCCGCTTGGCCAGGGTCACGACCGGCGCATCCGGGTCGGTGTCGAGGCCCGGATAGTCGATCAGCGGCTCGATCGCGACGCCGCAGGCCGGATCGACCGCCCGCATCAGCGGCACCAACGTGTCGGTGGCATACGCGATGGCCGAGGCCGCCAGCGCCCCGGCATCGTCGGCCCCGATCGCCCGGTACTCGAAGCTGACGCTGCAGCTGTCGGGCACGATGTTGAGCGCCGCGCCGCCCTGCACCACGCTCGACAGGCCGGTGGTGTGGGGCACGTCGTAGAGCGGATCGCGCGCCCCGTCCCGGGCGAGCGCCTCCGCGGACAGCCGGACATGCTCGATGAACCGGGCGGCGTATTCCACCGCGTTGACGCCCTGGGGCGCCAGGGCCGAATGGCTGGCCCGGCCCCGGAAGGTGAGGCGGGCGGCGGCCTTGCCCTTGTGGCCGACCACGACCTCCATGCCGGTGGGTTCGCCCACGAAGCAGCCGAGCGGCTTTGGGCCGCGCTCCAGCATCCGGGCGATCAGCGGGCGCACCCCGAGGCAGCCGACCTCCTCGTCGTACGAGATCGCCAGGTGGAGCGGGGTGGCCAGATCCGCCGCCGCCATCTCGGGCAGGAGCGCGAGGCAGACCGCCAAAAACCCCTTCATGTCGGAGGTGCCCCGCCCGTAGAGCCGGCCCCCCTCCTCCCGCAGGACGAACGGGTCCGACGACCAGGGCTGGCCCACCACCGGCACCACGTCGCTGTGGCCCGACAGCACGTAGCCGGGGCGGGTCTCGAACGGGCCGAGGCTCACCAGCAGCGCCGCCTTCCGGCCGGTCTCGTCCGGCACCCGCTCGACCGCGGCGCCGTGGCGGCGGCAATAGGCCTCCGCCCAGTCGATCAGCGGCAGGTTCGAGCGGTCGCTCACCGTGTCGAAGCCGACAAGGGTCGCCAGCAACGCCACCGGATCGGGCGCGTCGGCGGGCGGCGGGGCGGCGTACGGATCGGATTCTGGCATGAAGCGCGCGACTCGTTCCGGGGAAGACCCCTGTGTACGGGGTTTTCGGGCCGCCGGGGATCCCGGAACCGAAGACGCCTCCGCGGCGTAGCTGCCGCAGGCCCCTCCCCCGCCGAGCCCGATCCATGCGCTTCAAGCCGCGCGCGATTGCCGCGTCCCTGCCCCTGTTCGCCCTGCTGCCGGCGCTGCTGGCCGCCCCGGCCGAGGCCCGCCCGCACCGGCACCCTCCGGGCCACGCGACCGACACCGGCCGCACGCTCGCCCGGATGGCCGCCCGCGACCGGCTTCGGGACTGGCGCGCGTGGCAGGAGCCCCGGCCGCTCGCCCGGATCTTCGCCCCGGCCACGCGGGAGCGGGTCGCGGCCCCGCCCTTCACGGGCTGGGGCTACGGCGGAACGATCCCCGGAGCGCTCCCCGGTTTCTGAACCCACCTCGACCCGGATCCCGGACCCTGCCATGGTGCGTGAGCCGGGGCCGCCAGAGACAACCCACAATGGTTCAAGCGACCGGGGATCACGCGTTTCGCCTGGAGGATCCGACCCCAGCGGATCCGCGCCGCCGCTGGACCTCCCTCGATCCCGACGCGCGCGATGCCTGCTACGACAACACCCGCGCGGTGGCCGACAGCGCGCGGCAGGTCGCCGCCCGGGACGCCGCCTCGGCCGCCTACCGGGCCGCACATCCGGGCGGCCTCGACCGGCCCTACGGCCCGGGGGCCCGCAACGCGATCGATCTCTATCCGGCCCGGGATGCCGGTGCGCCCTGCCTGGTCTTCCTCCACGGGGGCTACTGGCAGCGGGGCGCCCGGGAGCTGTTCGCCTGCTTCGCGCAAGGCCCGAACGCCGCCGGCTGGTCGGTGGCAATGGTCGGCTACACCCTCGCCCCGGAGGCGAGCCTCACCCGGATCGCGGCCGAGATCGGCACGGCCCTCGACTGGCTGGCCGCGCAGGGTCCGGGGCACGGGATCCGCGGCGCCCTGGTCCTGGCGGGCTGGTCGGCGGGCGGGCTGCTCACCGCGCTGCATCTCGGCCATCCGGCCGTGGCTGCGGGGCTCGCCATCTCGGGCGTCTACGACCTCGCGCCGATCCGCCAGACCAGTCTTAACGACAAGCTCCATCTCACCGACGCGGAGATCGAGGCGCTCTCGCCGCTGCGCCTGCCGGTGGTGGAAAAACCCCTGTGCCTCGCCTACGGCACGCATGAGCTGCCGGCGCTGATTCACGACGCCCGCAACCTGCACGCCCTGCGGGCGGCGGCCCACGCCCCCGGCCCCCTGCTGCCGGTGCCCGGCGCCGAGCATTTCTCGGTGCTCGACGCCCTGCGCCGGCCGGACGGGATCCTGGTCCGGGCGGCCCACGCCCTGCTGGGTGGCTGACGAAGTGTTCGGGATGAAGATCCTGGTTTCAAACGGTCCGTGACCTTTTGCGGGTGCAGGGCAGGGCCCTGCAGTCGCGCTTCGCTCGTTCGTCGGGCGAAGCCCGCGCGGGCGGCGCCGCCCCGACACCCCGCCAAGGGCCTGCCCTTTGGAATCCGCGGATCGCCCTTCGCGGGCCCGGTACGCCGCGAAGGCGGCCGCCCTGGGGCAAGCGAATCGCGTTCAGATCGTAATCCCGCCGCCGGAGTCAGACGATGCGTCGGCGTGCGCCCACGCACACAGTCAATCCCGCGCAGGGGATTAAATTTTCTAGTGTTCTACTGTGTCGGGACGCACATCGATCTCGTCTGATCATGGCTATGTTCAGGACATCGGCGAAGACGCAGTGTTCTTCGCAGAACGAGAACAGACGAGGAGACACGACGATGCACGCACGCCCCCTCTCGATCCTCCGTCCGACCCTCGGCCTCGCCGTCCTGGCCGCCGCCGCCGCACCCCTGCTGATGCCCCTGGCCGCCGAGGCCGGTGAGGGCGGCGGCGGGAGCCGCCAGGTCGCCGGTGGTGGCCATATGAGCTCCTACATCAGCGATCCCCACCACGACCCGCGCTCGCTCCACGCGCAGCGCATGGGCACCGGCCAGATCCTCGGCGCGCCGATGCTTCACGAGCGGGCCGGGGCCGCGCTGGTCCGCCGCCCGGTCGAGTCCCACTGGGCATCCGGGACCGCCCAAAAACCGCCGGCCGCTGCGCTGACGATCAGGCGCCGCCATCAACCCGCCGCCGGGCTCCGGCCCGGCCGGCCCTCCCCGCTTCCGTCACCGCTTCCGCCCCGTGTCAGGGATCCGTTCATGAACAGCCTCATCCAGGGCATTGCCGCCTTCCAGGGCCACGTCTTCCCCGGCCAGCGCGCGATGTACCAGCAGCTCGTGCGTGACGGTCAGCACCCGAGCGCGCTGATCATTGCTTGCGCGGATTCCCGGGTCTCGCCGGAGCACATCACCCAGGCGGGGCCGGGCGAGCTGTTCGTCTGCCGCAACGCCGGCAACATCGTGCCCCCGGCCTCCGACGTGATCGGCGGCGTCTCCTCGGCGATCGAGTACGCCGTGGTGGCGCTCAAGGTGCGCGACATCGTCATCTGCGGCCATTCCGATTGCGGCGCGATGCACGGGCTGATGCACCGGGACGCGCTGGCGCGGATGCCCGCCGTGGCGGCCTGGCTGCGCCACGCCGAAGCCGCCGAGCGGATCGTCTGCGAGGCCTATCCGGAGGACATGGACGAGACGGCCCGCCACCACGCCCTCGCGCTGGAGAACGTGGTGGTGCAGCTCGCCAACCTGCGCACGCATCCGAGCGTCGCGGCCGCCCTCGCCAAGGGGACGCTGCGCCTGCACGGCTGGTTCTTCGAGATCGAGACCGGCGCCCTGCTGGCGTATGACGGCGCGGAGGGACACTTCCGGCCGATCGCGGAGGCCGACATGCCGGTGGCCCAGGCTTCTGCCGCCGGCGGGCGTCGGCGGGCGGCCTGAGGGACCCGCGCGGGACAAGCAGCCCCGACCTTCGGCCCGTCCGGCAACGGTGGTTCGCCTCGGCTACGCCCCCTCCCCCGCAGAGGCTTGGAGATTCGCGGATCGTCGTCGGATAGGGCGATCGATGGCCGCGCATCCCCCCTCGCCCCGCGTGCGGGAAGCGGAGGCGCAGCCGCAGCGGCGGTGAGGGGGCGGATCCGGACGAAGCTCATCCGTTCGAGCCCCCTCACCCTCGGCTGCCGCCTTGCCGCGCTCCCCAACGAGGGGGAGACGCGGCCCTCTCCGCGCACGCGGGGCGAGGGAATCCCCGCCCCCCGCGCTGCCGTGCAAATGGCGTGACCCTCGCCCCGTCCGACGACGGGGCGAGGGGCGGTCAGGTCGTATCAGGCCGCCATGGGCGCGTAGCGCTTGTGGCCCTTCACGTCGTAGCGGTCGAGCATCATGACCTTGTCCCAGACCCGGACGAAGTCCCTGACGAACCGCGCCTCCCCGTCGCGACCCGCATAGGCGTCGGCGATATTGCGCAGCTGCGCGTTCGACCCGAACACGAGGTCGCTGCGCGTGGCCGCATACTTCGGCTGCCCCGTCGCCCGGTCCTTGAGCGTGAAGGTCATGGCCTCCGCGTCGGCCTTCTCCCAGACGAGGTCGGTGTCGGTCACCGCCCGGAAGAAGTCCGTGCTCAGCACACCGACCCGGTCGGTGAAGACGCCGTGCTGCCCGCCATCGTGGTTGGCATTCAGCGCCCGCAGGCCGGCGGTCAGGACCGCCCATTCCGGGGCCGTCAGGGTCATCAGGTTGGCCTTGTCGAGGAACAGCTCCTCCGGCGAGACATTGCGGGCCACCTGGCCGAACCCGTCGGCGACGTAATTGCGAAAGCCGTCCGCCACGGGCTTGAGCCACTCGAACATCTCGATGTCGGTGAGCTCCTGCGTGGTGTCGACCCGGCCCGGGGTGAACGGCACCGGGATTGCGGCGCCGGCCTCCGAAGCGGCCTTCTCCACGGCGACGCAGCCGCCCAGCACGATCAGGTCGGCGAGCGAGACCCGCTTGCCGTCGCTCCGGCGATCGTTGAACGCCTCCATCACGCCGCGCAGGGCCTCGACCACCGGGGCGGCCCTGCGGTTGACCGCCCAGTCCTTCTGGGGCGCCAGCGCCAGCCGCCCGCCATTGGCACCGCCGCGCTTGTCGCTGTCGCGGTAGGTCGCGGCCGCCGAGAAGGCCGTGAAGGCGAGGTCCGAGACCGACAGGCCCTTGTCGAGGATCGCCTGCTTGAGCGCGGCGATCTCGGGCTCGCCGACCGGCGCGTAGGCGGCGTCGGGCAGCGGGTCCTGCCACAGCAGCCCGTCCTCGATCGTCACCTCCGGGCCGAGGTAGCGGTGCTTGGGGCCCATGTCGCGGTGGGTGAGCTTGTACCACGCCTTGGAGAAGGCCTGCGTGAAGGCGTCGAAATCGCCCAAGAACTTCTCGCAGACCTTGCGGTACTCCGGATCGACCTTGAGGGCGATGTCGGAGGTCATCATCATCAGCGGATGCATCTGGCCTTCGACATGCGCGTCGGGGGTCTTTGGCGCATCCGGGTCCTTCGGGGTCCATTGCAGGGCGCCGGCCGGGCTCTTGGTCTGCTCCCAGTCGAACCTGAAGAGATTCTCCAGGTAGGCGTTGTCCCACTGGGTCGGATCGGGGGTCCAGCTGCCCTCGATGCCGTTGGTCATCGTGTCCTTGCCGGAGCCCGCGCCCTTCGGGTTGTGCCAGCCCAGGCCCATCGCCTCCATGGGCGCCATCTCGGGGGGCGGCCCGATCTCCTTGGCGGGGGTCATGCCGTGGCTCTTGCCGAAGGCGTGGCCGCCCGCGATCAGCGCCACGGTCTCCTCGTTGTTCATCGCCATGCGGGTGAAGGTGACGCGGATGTCGTTGGCCGAGCCCTGCGGGTCGCCATTCGCGTAGGGGCCCTCCGGGTTCACGTAGATCAGCGACTGGTGGGAGGCGGCGAGCGGGTTCTCCAGGTCGTAATCCGCGTCGCCGTTCTGACCGCGCCAGCGCTTGTCGCGGTTCACCATGTCGTCGAAGCTCGACACGCTGCCCATGTCGACCACCTCGGGACCCCAATAGGTGGCGTTGTCGGCCTCCCAGGCGTCGAGCCGGCCGCCGGCGAAGCCGTAGGTCGGCAGGCCCATGATCTCCAGGGCGCAATTGCCGGTGAGCACCATCAGGTCGGCCCACGACAGGGCGTTGCCGTATTTGTGCTTGATCGGCTGCAGGAGGCGGCGCGACTTGTCGGTGTTGCCGTTGTCCCACCAGCTGGAGATCGGCGCGAAGCGCTGCATGCCGGTGCCGGCGCCGCCGCGCCCGTCCGCGATCCGGTAGGTGCCGGCCGAGTGCCAGGCCATGCGGATCATCTGCGGGCCGTAATTGCCGTAATCGGACGGCCACCACGCGACCGACGAGGTCAGGAACTGCTTGATGTCGTCCTTGAGCGCGTCGAGGTCGATCTTGGCGAACTCGGCGGCATAGTCGAAATCCGGGCCGAGGGGATCGGCGGCGAGCCCGTTCTGGTGCAGCAGCTCGACCCGCAGGCGATGGGGATACCAGTTCTCCAGGGCGGGCCGGTCGCCGAAGGCCCCGCCGATCCGATCACCGCCGAACGGACACTTGCCCTGCATCTCGAACGTCGTGGTGTCGGTCTTGTCGAGTCTCATGTCGTCCATCGGGAATCCCCCCTGTGTCGCGGAACCGACGCGGCCGGCCTCGCCCCGTCGTCCGCAGACCCCGACGGCCCGGCGCGCGGGCGGCGCCACGGCCATCGGTCACTGTGCGCTTTCAGACCGAGAGCGAAATCAGGCCGCAGCCCCCAAAATCAAGGGCTCGCGGCTTGGCTGTTGGACGCAGCGGCGTCGGCCGCCCTCACGTTCCGGCGACCGAGCCGGTGCGCAGCGGCATTTTGCCTGAGGCCTACAGGGATCGCGGCCTCAGCCGGGCGAGGAGATCCTGCCCCGGGAACCGGGCCGGCGGCATCGGCCCAGCGGGCGGCGGCGCGTCCCCCGGGATCGGACCTTCGGCAAAGCGCGCCCCGGCCGACCAGAAGCCGTCGCGGCGGGCTCCGACCATCCCGAGGCCGATCGGCTCGCGCGCGACCTCGGGGCGCAGCCGTCCCGAAGCCCAGACCCGCTGCCAGCACCCGCGCCGCGACAGGTCGGCGTCCCGCCAGCCGAGCCGGGCGTAGCCGGCCGCCGCGAAGACGCGCGTCCCGGTAAAATCCTCCGGGATCCACACCCAGCTCGAGAACACGTGGATCGCGTCCCGGTCGAACCCGGCCGGATCGACCGTCCGGGTGAAGGCGGTGAACCCCGGCTCCCGGTGCCGCCCGACATGCCGGCGCAGCCGGCCCGACAGTGCCAGCGCCTCCGGAAAGGCGTCAGCCTCCAGGCGGGTCGGGCCTGAGCCGTGAACCAGCGCATAGGCCCCGTCCACGAGGTGCATCCAGGGCTCCAGATCGACCTCCCAGGCCTGCTCCGCCGGCGCGAAGCGGCGCACCCGCCCCTCGATCAGGTGATCGGCGATGCGCCGGACGGGCTCCGGCCACCAGGCCGGCCCGGCCTCGGTGACGCGCAGCAGCGTCGCGGGCCCGTGCGCCCGGACCGCCTCGGCGAGCCGCGCGAAGCCGGAATCCGGCGCGTCGCGGCCGGCCTTGCGCACCAGGATCTTCGAGCCCTCGGCGAGCTCGTCGAGGAACTTGCGCTTGAGATGGGCGAGCCGGCCGTATTCGCGCTCCAGCAGCGCCTCCGGGGCGATCGAGCCCTCCGGGTGTCCGGTATTGGCCCAGATGTTGTACGCGAGGCTGTGGCAATAGTAGGTGCCGCCCGCGCTCACCGACAGGCGCAGGTCGCCCGGGACACCGAAATCCGAGAACCCGCAGTGCAGGCCGCGGATCAAATCCTCCAGCGGCGTGTAGGAGAAGCGCAGCAGGCCGGACGGCTCGACCCCGCCGTAGCGCTGCACGAACCCGAACTCGCAATTGTCGCCCAGGCTTCGGAAGGCGTGCAGCCGCCGCGTGAGGGTCTTGGACGCCCCCTCCCCGATCCCGGTCTCCGCCCCTGTCGTGTCTCGCCGCGCCATCACGCCAGATCGCGGCGGCACGGGGCGTTTGTCCAGCCCTGCGGCCCCATCCCGGAAGCCGGGCGCTGCCTTTCGTGACGATCCGCGCGCCGGAGCCGAGAGCCCGGCGGGCGCGTATGGCTCAGTGCAAGCCCCGCGTGAGGGCCACGACCGCGCCGACGATCACCAACGCCTGAAACCCGATCGAGCCGATCGTCCACTTGATGATCTCGGCCTTGATGGCCTCGATCCTGGCCTCCAGGCGCAGCTCCGCCTCGCGCAGGTCGGCCTTCGTGGAGAGCCGCAGCGCTTCATTGTCGGTCTTCGTTGAAAGCCGCAACGCCTCGATATCCGTCCGGACCATAGCGATATCGGTCTTGGTCGCCAGATCGCTCTGGATCGCCTCCGCGACGGCATCGGCCAGGCCCTCTGCCTGCTCCGACGACATCTTCGCCTTCTCGCGGAGCGTGCGGACGAAGCGGAGCGTATCGAAGGCGACGGCGGTCATGCGTCGATACCCGGCCCGTGACCGGGCCTCAGCTCCATCACCTGCGGCTCGGGGGCGGTCATCGTGGTCGGCCAGCGCGGAGGTTCGGATGCGATGACCGGGAGCATATCGAAGCGCGCATCGCGTGCAAGTGCATCATCCTGAACGATGAGGTCCGGATTTCGCAAAAAGAGGATGCGGACGCAAAGCCTCACTGCAAAATTTCAGTGCCTTGCCACAACTCCGATGCTTTGGGCGATGTTGACCGTGATCGGATCCGGGCGATGGATTCTCAGGAGCGATCGTGATTCCGGTCGGCGATGATCGTCCGCTGCCGCGATCGTACTCTGCCCCGATCTTGCGGCCCGGGCGCCGCGCGCGTCTCAGGGCGTCAGCGGCACCTCCAGCCGGAAGCAGGCGCCCCGCGGCGTCGTCGGTGTCGTGAGCTGGCCGCCGAGCTGGCGGGTGAGGCTGCCGACGACCCGCATGCCGAGGCTCTTCGAGGCGCGCCCGACCTCGAAGCCCGGCGGCAGCCCGACCCCGTCATCGGCCACCTCGACCACGAGCATGTCGGGCCGGGGTTCCGCCCGGACCCGGATCTCGCCGCCCTCCGGGTGCGTCCCGAGGGGGTAGGCGTATTTGAGCGCGTTGGTGACGAGTTCGTTGACCAGCAGCCCGATCGGGATCGCCCGATCGGCCGAGATCCGGAACGGCGCGGCCGCGCAGGCGAGCCTCTGGTCCGGACGCCCGCCCGCGAGGTTGGCCACCAGGGTTTCGAGGAACGGCGCGAGGTCGAGCTCGCCCGGAACCCCCTCCCCGTTCCCGTCTCCGCCCCCGTCGCCTTGCCGCCAGAGCTGGTCGTGGACCCCCGCGATCGCCTCGACCCGGCTGCGCGCATCCGTCAGGGCCGCGTGCACGGCGGGCTCGGCCTCGGCGGCGCGGGCCTGGAGGGCGAGCAGGCTCGCCACGATCGCGAGGCTGTTCTTGACCCGGTGGCTCATCTCGCGGGCGAGCAGGTCCTGGCGGGCCAGGGCCGCCCGCAGCAGGCTCTCGGTGCGCTGGCGCTCGATCGCGCCGCCGAGCAGGTTGGCGAAGCCCTGCATGAAGGCGATGTCGGCCTCCGCGAACATGCCCTCGCGGGTATCGTCCACCTCCAGCACCCCGAAGGCGCCCTCCCGGTTCTCGATCAGCACGTTGATCGCCCGGCGGACGCCGTGCTCGGCCATGAGCTGGGGCGTGCGGAACCGGGTCTCGGCGGCGAGGTGGTTCGAGATCACCGGCCGCCCGGTCTTCAGGGCGAAACCCGCCGGCGAGGCGAAGTCGGCGCCGACCCGCGCCTTGCCGATCACGTCGGGTCCCCAGCCGACGCCCGCCCGCACCAGCAGCGTGTCGGCGCCGGGCCGGTATTCCAGGGCCTTGCAGAACTCGGCCCCCATGCCCTGCGCGCACAGCTCCGTGGCCCGCTGCAGCAGGTGATCGACATCGGTGCCGCGCAGGGCCTCGACGCCGAACTCCGACAGGATCGCCTGCTGGCGCAGGCGATAGTCGAGATCGGGGCGCGAGGCGTCCTGCGGCGCGTTCGGGCTGGGTTCCACTTCGGTCAGGTCGGTCTTTATGGTCATGAAGACAGCAGAGTACGCGGACTTGCGCGGACAGGCCAACGCTTCGTCCGCGCAAGTCCGTGGCCGGATGCAGGTTTCCGCCGCACCCGTCGTCGCACCCCCGCCGATCACCGGAGCCGCCGGCCCCGTGCGGCGTTCGTCCGTCAACCCCGACGCGAGGAGCGCACAGCATGGCCGACGACGTGAACGGACTCTCCGACAAGGCGCTCTCGATCTTCGCCTTCGCGGCCTATCACCGCCTCGTCAGCGGCGAGCGGGTCACCTCGGTGATCCGCAAGGACGGCGCCGGACACGAGGCCGACCCGCAGGGCGTGAAGGAGCTGGAGGCGCGCGGCCTCGTCACCGCCGGCGAGACCGATATCGCCCTGGGCGAGGCGGCGCAGCAGGCGGTCGAGACGATGGTCGCGGCCCTGCGCCAGGCGGTCGGGCGCTGAGGCGATGCGTCATGCGGGCGCCGCGGCGGCCATGTCCTTGATGCGCCAGAGGTAGCGCGCGAGGATCGAGCGGTACGGCGCGAAGGCCGCCGCCACGGCGCGCGTGTCGGCCTGGCCGGTCAGCCGACGCAGGCACCCGACCGCCGCAACGTCGCCCTCCGGCCAGATGTCCGGGTCGTGGAAATGGAAGATGCCGACCATGTCGGCCGTCCAGGGGCCGACGCCGCGGATACCGCACAGGATCGCCGCGCGCTCCGGATGCGGCAGCCCGGCCAGCTCGGGACCGAGCAGGCCCGCCGCCTCGGCCGCGACGATCGCCTGCAGGGCCCGGACCTTGTTGCCCGAGAGGCCGCAGGCCCGCAGGAGGTCCGGGTCTCCGGCCGCGAACAGGGCGCGCGGCGTGCCGGCGGCCGCGGCGGCGGCCGCCTCGATCCGCCCCCAGATCGCCGCGGCGGCCCGGGTGGAGAGCTGCTGGTTGACCACCTCGACGAACAGGCGCTCGGCGACGCAGGAATGCGCCGCCGGCTCGATCCGGATCGGGCCGGTCCGCTCCAGGGCGTCCCGCAGGGCCGGATATGGGCCGGCCGCCGGCAGGAGATGGGTGTGCAAAAGATCCAGGGTTTCCAAAGGGCTACGCCCTTTGGCGGGGTGCCGGGGCGAAGCCCTGGCGCATCGGGCGAAGCCCGACAGCAGGGCGCTGCCCTGCAGCCGCAAAAGGTCGCGGACCTTCTGAAACCCGGACCTTCAGGACGAACGACATGATGGGAAACGCGGATGGTGCGGGCATTCGATAACAGGCTCCTGGCGATGCGGCGATCGACGGGACGACCGCTCTGGCGGGCGTCATGACCCTCTTCTTCACCGCGGACACGCATTTCGGCGATCCGCACATCCTCCGGCACCAACGGGCCCGATTCGCTACGATCGAGGCCCATGACGAGACCCTGATCGCCCGGTGGAACGCCGTCGTCGGCCCCGGGGACAGCGTCTGGCACCTCGGCGACTTCGCCGCCCATGCGAGCCGCGCGCATTGTGCGGCGGTCTTCGCCCGGCTCAACGGGACGAAGCGCCTCGTCCGGGGCAACCACGATTCGAACCGCGTGCTGGACCTGCCCTGGGCCGAGCCGCCCGTGGACAGTGTCCGCCTGTCGATTCCGGACGCCGAGGGCCGGGAACACCGGCTGTTCCTGTCGCACTACGCCCACCGGGCGTGGCCGGGCCTCTGGCGGGCGACGCGCCATCTCTACGGCCACAGCCACGGCTGGCTCGCCGACACGACCCGGTCCTGCGACGTCGGCGTCGATGCCTGGGACGCGCGCCCGGTCACCCTCGACGCGATCCTGGCGCGTCAGGCGGCGGCCGCTCTCGTGCCGGAGGAACTCGCCACCCAGGGTCTGCGCTGATTCCCATACGGGATTCCCTCAGGAGGCCGCACCGCCATGACCGACACGCCCGCACCACCGCCCGGCTGGGCCGAGGCCGCCGTCCGGGCCGCGACCGAACTCGGGCTCGGGACCGCCTTCGCGGAGATGGCCCGGACGGACAGGGACCGGGTCCTCCGCCGCGCCGGGCAGATCCTCGCCGGACAGGGGCAGGCCCTGCCGCCCGGCTGGGAGCGCGCGCTGGCGCGGCTGCTCGGGGGCGATGATCCGGGTCGCGCCGACGAGACCGGCCGCCCGGCCGACGCCGCGTTGGCGCGCGACACGGCCGACACGGTACTCGCCGAGAAGGGCGAGGTGTTCGCACCCGAAGACGACGCCTGAAACGCCGGTGTGCACCGTCGGTCTCCTGGAAAACTCTGTGGCGTCCGGCGGTTGCCGTCGCCCGGGCCGGGGCCGATGTAGGGGGCATGCCCCAATCCGAATATCAGCGCGCCGCCCCGAGACCCATCAACACGCGATCCGCCGCACGGACTGGTCCCGACGGGGCGCCGGCCGCCCTGCGGGTGGTTCCGATTGCGGGCCGTCCGGTCCTCGACGCGCAGACGCGCGTCCGCCTCGGCCACGAGCTGCGCGCGCTGTACGATCCGGTGATCGACGAGGCTCTGGATCCCCGGCTGGCGGAGCTGCTGCTGCAGCTCGACGCGGACCGGGCGGGGAAGGCTTCGCGCTGAGGATCCTGTCGGACGCGTCCGCGCGTGCAGCCGAGAAGGGGGCTCCCATCGGCGGATCGGGGGGATGTCGCACCGATGGGAGCCGAGCCGAGCCGACGGATCGACCCAACCCGCTTCATGTCGCCCAAGTCTGCACCCGGGCGCTTTCACCTAAGTCAAATTTCCTGCTGAATACACGCGGATAAGCGACGAATTTGCGTATTCAGGGTTGAAGCTCTGCCGGGCAAGCCGGTCGGGAGCCGCATCCCGACAGGCGGCCTCCAGCTCTCGAACACGGATGACGCTCGGACGGGCCCAGGCCTCGGCCCGGTTTTCTTGGCCGCGGCGATCTTCAGGCGGTGGTGCCGGTCACCGACAGCATCACGCCGTCGTTGCCGATCTCGGCCCCGCTGTAGCCGAGCATCCGGGCGAGCTGCTCCCGGGCGCGCCAGACCCGGCTCTTCACGGTGCCGATCCGGCAGTTCATCACGGCGGCGGCTTCCTCGTAGCTCAGGTTCTCGATCGCCACGAGGACCAGCGCCTCCCGCATCATCGGTGCGAGCCGGTCGAGGGCGGCGCGCACGTCCTGCAGGTCGAGGTGCCCCCCCTGCTCGGGGATGCTGGTCAGCCGTTCGGCGTGGTTGCCGTCGGAATCCGCGATCTCGCGGCCCTGCTTGCGGTGCTGGCTGTAGAAGACGTTGCGCAGGATCGTGAACAGCCACGCTTCCAGGTTGGTGCCGGGGGTGAAGCCGCCCCGGCCGCGCCAGCCGCGCAGCAGCGTGTCCTGCACGAGGTCGTCGGCCGCCGCCGGGTCGCGGGTCAGCGAGACCGCGAAGCGGTGCAGCGCCGGCACCACCTCCAGCAGGCCGGCGCGGAACGTCGCCTCCCGCGCGCCCTCGGCCCGGGTAAGGGCGGTCTCGAGGCGGGCCAGGAGTTCGGCGAAGCGGTGCGAGGTGGCCCCCGGCGCCGGGCCGATCCGGTCGTAGGCATGGCCGAGCAGGGTGCCCAGATGGGCACGCACGGCCTCCGGCAGGCCGTGGCGGATGTCGTCGCGCGTATCCTCGGCAGATTCATCGGCGACATCCGCGACGCGATCCTCCAGCGAATCGGCCAAGGGGTCGGCCAGGGGGGCGCCCAAGGGATCGACAACGCGATCGAGGAGGGATGAGCCTTCGGGTGCGGGCATTCAGGTCCGGTCGTCGGCGATCGGGCCGGTCGTGCCCGCACGCGGTTGTCGCGCGCCGAGCCCGCCCATGCCGCAACATGGGTTAGCGGTTTGCCCGAACGCCCATCGGCCACGGGATTCCCATGGCTCGGTCTGCCCCCCAGCCCCCCGGCACCGGCGCCGCGCGAGCGCGGACCCGGATCGGCCCGGTCGAGGGCGCGGCCGGCCAGCGGGTTCTCCGCGCCGGGTTTCAACGGCGATGTTGCAACCGAAAGGCGAACCGTTGCCTGCGATAGGGCGTTCCCTGGACAAGTGCGGCCCTCGATCGCGTCCCCGGGCGCCTCGGAACCTCCGCTCAGCAGCCGTCCCAGAACGCGTCCCACAACCCCGCCCGGAATCCGCGATGCCCGTTCCCGAACCCGCCCGCTCCGAGGCCGCCGGTCCGCAGGGCCACGCATCGACGGTCTGGACGCTGGCGCTGGCCACCGCGCTGATCGGCCTCGTGGCCCTCCCGCGCCGGCCGGGCCGGCCGGCCCCGGACCAGAGCTCGGATCAGGATGGCGCCCGCCGGCCCTCCCCCTCGCATGAAGGCGGCGCGGCGCATGCCGTCGCCCGGACCGAGGCCGATCGCGGGCGCGGCGCCGCCACGCCCGCCGAGATCCCCGCCAAGGGCTGGAAGGACATCGCGCTGCGCACCTATCGCGCCATCGGCGAGAACCGGCTGTCGCTGATCGCGGCCGGCGTCACCTTCTTCACCCTGCTGGCGATCTTCCCCGCGGTGGCGGCCCTGGTCTCGTGCTACGGCCTCGTGGCCGACGCCTCGACCATCAACGCGCAGCTCGCCAGCCTCCAGGGTATCCTGCCCCAGGGCGCGCTGGAGATCGTCGGCGATCAGGTCAAGCGCCTGAACGAGCAGGGCGACACCACCCTGGGGTTCAGCCTGGTCTTCGGCATCGTCCTGTCGGTCTGGAGCGCCAATGGCGGCGTGAAGCACGTCTTCGACGCGCTCAACCTCGTCTACAACGAGCGCGAGCGTCGCAATTTCGTCGTGCTCAACCTCGTCTCCCTCGGCTTCACCGCGGGGGCGCTGCTGTTCCTGATCCTGGCGCTGTCCGCGGTGGTGGTGCTGCCGCTGGTGCTCACCTATGTCGGGCTCGGGGCCGACGCGTGGTGGCTGACGCTCCTGCGCTGGCCGGCTTTGTTCGTGGCGGTCCTGCTCGGGCTCGCCCTGCTCTATCGCTACGGCCCCAGCCGGGACGCGCCGCGCTGGCGCTGGGTCACGCCGGGGAGCGCGCTGGCGGCTTTGCTGTGGATCGCCGCGTCGCTGCTGTTCTCATGGTACGTCGCCCATTTCGGCAGCTACAACAAGACCTACGGCTCGCTCGGCGCGGCCATCGGCTTCATGACCTGGATCTGGCTCTCGACCATGATCGTGCTGGCCGGCGCCCAGCTGAACGCCGAGATGGAGCACCAGACCGCCGAGGACACCACCGTCGGCACGCCGCAGCCGCTCGGCACCCGCCGGGCGCGCATGGCCGATACGGTGGGCGCCGCCGCGGAGTAGCGCGCCGGCCCGTGGGGCCGGTGATCCGCCGGCTCAACCCCGGCAGGCGCAAGCAATGGCGGGTTCCGGGGCCGGCCCGGGTGAGGATTCGCGGGGCCTTGAGCCCGGCGTGACCGTCCCGGTTGGGTAAACTAACACAGGTTGGCGCGCGGTTCTCCGGTCCGGGCACAAGCGGATCAGGAACATCCGGATTTCGCGATCCGGAAGACCTTTTGCCGTCCGCCGATCGAAATATCCGTGCCTGACAACTTGATCGATACCTTCGACGGCACCGTCGCGTGCGCCGACCCGGCCGCGACGCTCCGGATGGTCGCCGGACCGGCGGCATGAGGCCGGTCCGCACCCGCCCCGCCGCGACCTGACCGGAGGCGGGCGTGGAGAATCCGTTCGTCCGGAAATTGGAGCGGCATGTCCGCCTCGCGCCCGAGGATCGCGCGACCCTCGTGGGGCTCGCGCGCCAGAACATCCGCCACGTCGCGGGCCGCCAGGACATCGAGGGGCCGCACAGCGATCCGTACCACACGCACCTGATCCTCGACGGCTGGGCCTGCCGCTACAAGCAGTTCCCGGATGGGCGGCGGGCGATCGTCGCCCTGCTCCTGCCGGGCGACCTGTGCGATCCGTTCGCGTTCCGCCGGGCGCGCATGGACCACGCCATCGGGGCGCTGACCCCCGTCACGGTCGCGCGGATCACCCCCGAGCAGATCGCCGACGCGGTCCGCGGCCGACCCGCCATCGAGGAGGGCCTGTGGCGGGAGACGCTCGCCACCACGGCGATCCACCGCGAGTGGATCGCCAGCGTCGGGCGCCGCTCGGCGATCGAGCGGCTGGCGCACCTGTTCTGCGAGCTGCACCTGCGGCTCACCTGGGCGGGTCTGGCGGACGGGACCAGCCTGCCGATGCCGGTGACCCAGCCGGACCTCGCCGACGCCCTCGGCCAGACCAGCGTGCACATCAACCGCACCCTCAAGGAGCTGCGCAGCAGCGGCCTCGTCGTCCTGCGCAGCCGGCGCCTGACGATCCGCGACCTCGACGGCCTGCGGGAGCGGGGGCTGTTCGACCCGGCCTACCTGCTGCCGGCTTGAACGGCGCGGGCGATACGCCGCGGCACCGGTCGGCCGTGCGTCCCGCGGCAAACCTTGCCTTGGGGCCGATGCGGCCGATCTCAGCGGTTGGGCCCGATCCGTGGCAGGCCGACCGGCAGACGATGCACATTCATCTCGACGCACTCGGCGGCGTGGCCGGCGACATGTTCGCCGCCGCCCTGCTGGACGCCTTCCCCGAGCATCAGGACGGCGTGGGCGCGAGCATCCGGGCGGTCGATGCCCGCATCGCCTGCGCGCTGCACCCGCACAACGACGGCATCCTGCGCGGCGCGCGCTTTTCCGTCTCGGGACCCGGCGACGCGCCCGAACACCGGCCCGATCATGGCCACCATCATCACCCGCACCACGGCCACGATCACGGCCATGCGCACGATCACGGCCACCGGCCCTGGTCGGAGATCCGCGCCGCGCTGACGGAAGCGGATCTCGCGCCCGCGGTCCGGGCGCAGGCGCTCGGCATTTTCGGGCACCTCGCCGACGCGGAGGCCCGGGTGCACGGCATCGCGGTCGACGCGGTGGCGTTCCACGAGGTCGGGGCCTTCGATTCGATCGCCGACATCGTGGCCGCCGCCCACCTGATCGCCGCGCTGGAGGTCCGGAGCTGGAGCGTCTCGGCCCTGCCGCTCGGCTCCGGCCGGGTGAGGACCCAGCACGGCCCCCTCCCCGTCCCGGCGCCGGCTACCACGCTGCTGCTCGACGGCTTCTCCACCCTCGACGACGGCGTCCCCGGCGAGCGCGTCACGCCCACCGGCGCGGCGATCCTGCGCCATCTCTGCGGCGACGACCCTGTCCGGGGCCGGCCCCGGGGCATCCTCGGGCGCACCGGCATCGGCTTCGGCACGAAGGTGCTGCCGGGCCTGAGCAACTGCCTGCGCGCCCTGGTGCTGGAGGACGGCACCGCCGCCGCGCCGGGCCGGCGGGATCTGGCGGTGATCGCCTTCGAGATCGACGACCAGTCCGGCGAGGATCTCGCCATGGGTCTCGACTGCTTGCGCGCCGAGCCCGGGATCCTCGACGTCGTGCAGGCCCCGGTCCTCGGCAAGAAGGGCCGGATGATGGCCCATATCCAGGCCCTGGTGCGGCCGGAGAGCCTGGAGGCGGCAATCGCGGCCTGCTTCCGGGAGACCACCACGATCGGCCTGCGTTACCACCGGGTGGAGGGCGCGGTGCTGGATCGGGAATCCCATACGGTCGAACAGGCGGGCCGGCCGGTCCGGGTGAAGGTCGTGGACCGGCCGGGTGGGCGCACCGCCAAGGCCGAGGCCGACGACGCTCGCGACCACGCGGGCCACGCGGCCCGGGCGAGCCTGCGCCGCGAGGCCGAGCGCCTCGCCTTGAAGCAGGAGCAGGAGGAGCGGTGACGCGTCAGAAGAATCTCGAAGCGGTCCTCGCCGGGCTTGGGCCCGTGGCGGTGGCGGTGAGCGGCGGGGTCGACAGCCTGACGCTCGCCACCCTCGCCCACCGGGTGGCGCCGGGGGCGGCCCTGATGGTCCACGCGGTCTCGCCGGCGGTGCCCGGGGAGGCGACCGCCCGCGTGCGCGCCGAAGGCGCCCGCGAGGGCTGGGATCTGCGGGTGATCGAGGCCGGCGAGTTCGCCGACCCGGCCTATCGGGCGAACCCGGTCAACCGCTGCTTCTTCTGCAAGACCAATCTCTACGGTGCGGTCCGGGCCGTCACCGACCGGCAGATCCTGTCGGGCGCCAACCGCGACGACCTCGGCGAGTACCGCCCCGGCCTCGACGCCGCCCGGGAGCACGGCGTCCGCCATCCCTACGTGGAGGCCGGGTTCGACAAGGCCGCCGTCCGGGCGCTCGCCCGCGACCTCGGCCTCGGCGCGGTGGCGGAGCTGCCGGCGGCGCCCTGCCTGTCGAGCCGGGTCGAGACCGGCATCCCGATCGAGCCGGAGATTTTGGGATTTATCCATTCCGTCGAGCAGTTGGTCGGCGGGGTGCTGGATACGGGTACGGATGCCAAGCGCGCGGTCCGCTGCCGGGTGCGCGCCGAGGGGGTGGTGGTGGAACTCGATCCCGGGAGCCTCGCGGCCCTCGACGCCGCAGGGCGCGAAACGCTCGGGGCCGGCATCCGGGCGCTCGCGCCGCCGCGTCTCGCCGGCCTTGTCCGCTTCGCCCCCTACCGGGTTGGCAGCGCCTTCCTGGTGCAGCAGGGAGAGGCCCGGTCGTGAGCGTCACGGAAGAATTCACCCTCGATTTCGCCCGGTCCGAGCGGATCGGGCTGGAGGAGGCGATCTTCTGCGCCGGCAAGAGCCCGGAGCAGATCGACGCGATCCTGGAGGCCGCCCGGGGGCGGGGCGCCTCGCTGCTCCTCACCCGCCTCGATCCGGAGAAGCGGGACCGGCTCAAAGCGCTCTCCGCCGAAGTGGACGCCGGTTCGGCGCAAGAGCGCGCATCACAACAGAGGTCTGCGGCCGCACGGCTCGACTATTGCCCAGTCTCGCGCACGGCCGTGTTCGGCGATGCGCCGCGGGTCACCGGCCCGGCCCGGGTCGCCGTGGTGGCAGCCGGCACCTCGGATGTGCCTGTCGCCCGCGAGGCCCTGCGGGTGTTGGCCTATGCCGGGCGGGCGGCCTCGCTCTTCGCCGATGTCGGCGTCGCCGGCCTGTGGCGGCTGACCACGCGGATCGAGGAGATCCGGGCACATCCGGTGGTGATCGTCGCCGCCGGGATGGATGCGGCGCTGCCGAGCGTCGTCGGCGGCCTCGTGGCGGGGGCGGTGATCGCGGTCCCGACCTCCGTGGGCTACGGCGTCGCGGCCGGCGGGCGCGCCGCCCTCGATGCCGTGCTGGCGAGCTGCGCGCCCGGCATCACGGTGGTCAACATCGACAACGGCTACGGCGCCGCCTGCGCCGCCCTGCGCCTGCTCCACGCGGCAGGACGCCTCGCCGCGGAGACCGAACGATGACCCGGCCCGACGCATTACCTCCCCTCACCCCGACATTCGCGAACGGAGACAGCCGATGGAACGCCGCAGCTTTCTACAGGGCGCCGTGCTCGGCGCAGGTCTTTCGGGCGCAAGCCTCGCGGGCGCCGGCAGCGCAGGTGCGGCCGTGAACGCCCCCGTTCTCCCCGGTAACCGCCCGCAGGACCCGGCCGACCTGCCCTTCGTCACCGATCCCGGCGAGCGCCGGGGCGAGATGCTCTATCGGACCTTCGGGAAGACGTCGGAAAAGATCTCCGCGATCGGCATGGGTGGGTTCCACCTCGGCAAGAGCGCCGTGACGGACGACGAGGCCACGCGGCTGATCCATGCCGGGATCGACCGCGGCATCACCTTCATGGACAATTGCTGGGACTACAACGACGGGCGCTCCGAGCTGCGCATGGGCGCGGCCCTGGCCCAGGGCGGCTACCGCGACAAAGTCTTCCTGATGTCCAAGATGGACGGGCGGACCAAGGAAGAGGCGATCAAGCAGATCGACCAGTCGCTCCTGCGCCTGCGCACCGACCGGATCGACCTCGTCCAGCACCACGAGATCCTGCGCTACGACGATCCCGACCGGGTCTTCGCCGAGGGCGGCGCCATGGAGGGGTTCCTGGAGGCCAAGAAGGCCGGCAAGCTGCGCTACATCGGCTTCACCGGCCACAAGGACCCGCGCATCCATCTGCAGATGCTGGAGGTGGCGGCCGAGCGCGGCTTCCACTTCGATTCCGTGCAGATGCCCGTCAACGTGATGGACGCGCATTTCCGCTCGTTCAGCCACCTCGTGCTGCCGTATCTGGTGCAGAACGGCATCGCGCCGCTCGCCATGAAGACGTTTGGCGACGGGGTGATCCTGAAGGCGGACGCGCCGATCAAGCCGATCGAGTACCTGCACTTCTCGCTGAACCTGCCGGTCTCGGTGGTGATCACCGGCATTCAGAATCAGCGCGACCTCGACCAGGCCTTCGAGGCGGTGAAGACCTTCAAGCCGATGGACAAGGCCACGGTCGCCGAGCTGCTGTCGCGGTCGAAGCCCTACGCGTTGGAGGGCAAGTACGAGCTGTTCAAGACGAGCGCGACCTTCGACGGCACCGCCAAGAACGCGGCGTGGCTGGGCGAGGACGTGCAGGGCGTGAAGAAGCTCGCGCCGACGATGGAGTAAGATGATTTCAGAACAGCGCGCTCTCCCTCCCCCGCAGTGGGGGGAGGGAGAGGTGTTGCATCTCACACCACATCCTCCAGCCGGATCGGCAGACTGCGGATCCGGCGGCCGGTGGCGTGGTGGACGGCGTTGGCGATGGCCGCGTTCACCCCGATGATGCCGAGCTCGCCCAGGCCCTTCAGGCCCAGCGCATCGACCTGATCGTCGGGATCGGGCACCAGCAGCGCCTCCATCTCCGGCGCGTCGGCCGCGGTGGGGACGAGGTACTCGGCCAAATCCGGGTTGCGATAGGCGGCGCCGTCCACCACCGTCTCTTCGAGCAAAGCCGAGCCGAGCCCCCAGATCATCCCGCCCATGAGCTGGCTCTTGGCGGTCAGCGGGTTGAGGATGCGGCCCGCCGCGAAGGCGCCGGTCAGCCGCGCCACCCGGATCTCCCCGGTCTCGGCATGGATATG
Source organism: Methylobacterium sp. E-065 (assembly GCF_022829605.1). Taxonomy (GTDB): domain Bacteria; phylum Pseudomonadota; class Alphaproteobacteria; order Rhizobiales; family Beijerinckiaceae; genus Methylobacterium. Next base: position 28,949 of record NZ_JAKSYD010000300.1, read on the forward strand.
AACCTCGGCGAACTGCGCGCCGAAGCCCCAGGACACGGCCTTGCCGCCCCCGCCGAGGGTGAGCCCGATATGGCCGCCGCGCAGGCCCTGGAGCGCCTTCTCCCGGTCGCCCCCTGCGGGCACGAAGTCCGCGACGGTTTCGACGCCCGCGGGGCCGACCGCCTCGGCAAGCGCGATCCCGCGCCCGTCCGGGCTGACGAGACGACCGCCCGCGAGGCGAAGGCTGCCCGGATCCCGGCCGGCAAGGCCCCCACCCTGCCCGGTCGCGGCCTGCGCCAGGGTCTCGCGGATCTGCCCGCAGCCGAGCGCCAGGGCGTTCATCAGGCTGGTGGTCGTGCTCGACCCGCCCGAGATGCCGGCCGCCGGCAGGTCCGTGTCGCCGAGCCGGACCGTCACCCGCTCGACCGGCACGCCGAGCCCGTCCGCCGCGCCCATGGCAAGCAGCGTGGTGATGCCGTTGCCGATCTCGTGGTGCGCGCAGGCCACCTCCGCCGACCCGTCCGGGCCGAGCCGGACCCGCATGGTCGCGGCGGCGATTTTTACGGGTCGCACCGAGGTCGCGCAGCCGAGGCCGACCAGCCAGGGACCGTCGCGCATCGCGCCGGGGCGGGCTACCCGGCGCGCCCAGCCGAAGGCCTCTGCCCCGGCCTCGAAGCAGGCCATCAGCGGCCGGGTCGAGAACGGCTTTCCCGAGACCGGATCGACCGCCGTGTCGTTGCGCCGGCGCAGTTCGATCGGATCCATGTTCAACGCGACCGCCATCTCGTCGACGGCGCTCTCCAGGGCGAACAGGAACGGCACCTCCGGCGGCGCCCGCATCGGCCCCGGCGTGTTGCGGTCGACCCGCACGGCCCGCTCCTCGGTGCGGATGTTCGGGCAGGCGTAGAGGCTCGCGGTCACTTCCGCGCCCTCCATGACGAAGGGATCGAAGCGCGACGTCACGGTCTCGGCTTCGTGGACCAGGGCGGTGAACCGGCCCGACCTGTCGGCGCCGAGCCGGATCCTGTGGCGCGATTCCGGCCGGTAATTGGCGATGGTGAAGCAGTGCCGCCGGCTCGGCACCAGGGAGACCGGCCGGCCGAGGCGCCGGGCCGCCAGGGCGACCAGCGCGGTGTGCTGCGACAGCGCGAATTTCGAGCCGAAATGGCCGCCGATCAGGCCCGCCACCACCCGCACCTGCGCGGGATCGAGGCCGAGCTGCGCCGCGAGCCCGTGCTGGACGGCGCCGACATAGCGGGTCGGCTCGTGGACGGTGAGCCGGTCGCCGTCCCAGGCGGCCCGGGTGGTGAACAGCTCGATCGGGTTGTGGTGCTGGACCGGGGTCTCGTAGCGCGCCTCGACGCGGATAGCCGCCTCCGCCAAGCCGGCCTCGGCGTCGCCCCGTTCGATGTCCTCGTGCTGGGCTTTCAGGTCGGCGAGGCGCACGGTCTCGGCGCCGGGGGCGTCGAAGCCGCCGGCGGCGGGCTCCTCGGCGTAGAAGACCCGGACCGCACCGGCCGCCGCCTCGGCGGCCTCCAGGGTCTCGGCGACGACCAGCGCCACGATCTGGCCGGCATACGCCACCGTGTCGGAGTCGAGGGGCCGGTGCGAGCTGTTGGCGTAGCCGCCGGCCATCAGGTGCTTCACCGGGGCCACCGCGCCGGAAAACTCCCGGTGGGTGAAGAGGGCGAGCAGGCCCGGCACAGCGCGCGCGGCGTCGCAGTCGAACCCGGTGATCCGGCCCCGGGCGATGGTGCTGGTGACCAGGGCGGCGTGGGCGGTGTTCGTCTCCGGGCCGATGCGGTCGGAGCTGTAGAGGGCCCGGCCGGTGACCTTGTCGGGTCCCTCGACCCGGGTATGCGGCCGGCCGAGATGGCCGTCGGTGTCCAGCGCGCCCGAATGCATGCCGCCCTCCCCATCCGCGGCCGTCGGGCCACCTGCAGGGAGGGAAGCGCCCCGGGGGCGGTTCGGCTCCCCGGGTGGGCCCGGGGGCGACAGGATGCAGCGGCCGCGCGACGGCGGGTCTACCCGTCGTGCCGGCCCGCCTTCACGGCCTCGGTCAGGATCGTGTTCATCCGGGTCTGCCAGCCTCGCCCCGTCGCCTTGAACGCATCCACCGTTGTGGGATCGAGCCGGATCGTCACCGGCACCTTCGGGGTGGCGGCGGCGGGGCGTCCTGCCTTGCGGACGGAGGAGACGGCGGCGAATTCATCCGCAGTCAGAACGTCGCGCGCCGGGCGCATCTCCCGAAGCTCGGCCTCCGTCAGGACGGGGGCGTCCGAGTCGGTCAGGGGCGGCTTGCGAGCCATAGCGCGCGTTCCTTGCGGTGGGCGGGACGGAGGGAGATCACGCGGAAGCCGTCCGCAGTCGGCGTGAACACCAGCATGACGGTGCGGCGGTTGATCAGGCCGATCGCCTGGAATCGACGTTCCGGATAGGGAAACCGCGTATCCTGGCGGACCAACGCCGTGTCGAAATCGAAGCCCTCGGCCATCTCGAAGGGCATGCCGCGCTCGTCGGCGTTCCTTTGGCTCTTCGCCGGGTCGAAGGTGATCGGCACACGGCCTTGATACACGCGCGCCGTACAGCCAGCAATAACTGTACGTACGAAAATTCACCGAAGAGTGGCGTCGGACCGATCGGCCTTTGCCTGTCGCGTGGTGTCAGCCGCGCTGATGACCCACCAGCGCGGCCGGGATCAGCTCAGTTCAAGACCTTCCCGTCCGGGCCGACCTTGACCTCCTGCTCCTTGTCGGTGCCGGCGACCTTGATCTCGTACTGGACCGCGGAACCGTCCTTCTCGACCTCGGCCTCGTAGGCCTTGCCGCCGCCGGCCTTCTGCTCGGCGATGGCGAGCGCGTCCTTCAGCGAGGTCTTGGCGTTCTGGAAGTCGGCGGCCTTCAGCCGGGTGAAGTAGCGCTCGAACGGCTGGTTCTCGGTCTTGTAGAGCGCGCCCGTGTCGGCATTGATGCCGTACTCGACGAGCTTGCCGCTCGGGTAGACGACCTTGATCGAGAAGTGGGCCGGATCCTTGCTGTCGGCCTTCTCGAAATCGGCGTCGATGGCGCGGCCGCCCTTCTCGTCGCCCTGCGCCTCGGCGGTTGTCAGCGCCTGGGCGAGGCCGACCTTGGCGAGCTTTGCGACCTGCCACTCCTTCAGGTTGCTGTCGGCCTTGGAGGCCGGCTCGGCGGGGGTGGAGGTGGCAGTCTGGGCCAGCGTGAGGCTCGTGGAGAGCGCGAGCAGGCCGGCGGCGGCGGCGAGACGGGTGATCATGGCGGGTGTCCCTTTTGCGGGTTCGTTCACGGGAGCGTGAAACGCCGGGGCCGCAAGTCCGGTTGCCCGGGACGGGAAAAAAAGCCGCCCGGGGTCGGGGTGGTGCCGCCCCGCCCCCCGCCTGTATGAGGAGCGGCCCATGAGGACCTGCTTATGAGGACTTGCCTATGACCGGACACGAACCCGAGCCGCTGGACGAGTTCACGCGCCTGCACGCCAAGCTCTCCGCCCTGGAGATCGTGCTGGGCGTCCTGATCGGGCGCCTGTCGGAGGAGAATCCCGAGATCCGCGAGGACGTGAAGCGCGATGTGGCGGCGATCCTGTCCGACATGCCGATCGACGGCCCGAGCGAGGAGATGATCGCCGAGGAGGTCCGCCGGGCCGCCGGGGTGCTCACCAGCGTCTCGATCGGCTGAACCCCGGTCGGTGGATCCCAAAGGGCAAGCCCTTTGGCGGGGTGTCGGGGCAGCGCCCCGACGCTGGGTCCTCGCCTTCAGCGCGGCGGCATCCGCAGCGCCCCGTCGAGGCGGATCGTCTCGCCGTTGAGCATCGGGTTCTCGCAGATGTGCCGGACCAGGGCGGCGTATTCGGCCGGCCGGCCGAGCCGCGGCGGGAACGGCACGCTTTGCCCGAGCGTGTCCTGCACCTCCTGCGGCAGCCCGGCCATCATGGGCGTCTCGAAGATGCCGGGCGCGATCGTCACCACCCGGATGCCGTGCCGGGCGAGTTCCCGGGCGATCGGCAGGGTCATCGCGGCCACCCCGCCCTTCGAGGCCGCGTAGGCGGCCTGCCCGATCTGGCCGTCGAAGGCCGCGATCGAGGCGGTGTTGACGATCACGCCCCGGGCGCCGGTCTCGTCCGGCGCCTCCCGGGCGATCGCGTCGGCGGCCAGCCGGATCATGTTGAAGGTGCCCACGAGGTTGACCGTGACCGCCCGGGCGAAGCTGTCGAGCCGGTGCGGCCCGTCGCGGCCGACCACCCTCTCGCCCGGCGCGATCCCGGCGCAGTTCACCAGCCCGTGCAGGTGCCCGAACGCGTCGAGCGCCGTCCGGACCGCCGCCGCGCCATCGTCCTCGCGGGTGACATCGGTCTCGGCGAAGCGCGCCGCCGTGCCGAGTTCCGCCGCGACCCGAGCGCCGGATTCCCGGGCGATGTCGGCCAGCACCACCCGGGCGCCCGCCGTCACGAGGCCGCGTGCCGTCGCCTCCCCCAGGCCCGAGCCCGCCCCGGTGACGATGAAGACGCGATCCTGAATCATTCCGGCCTCCCCCAATGGTCCCGGCCGCCCCGCGCGCACCGCGCCCGGCCCTGACGGACCCGACCTAAAGCCCTGCCCGATCGCGTTGCAATCGGGCGTGGCTCTCAGCCCGTGTCGTGGCGCGCGCTGTTGCGCCGAACCGGTGTCCCCGTCGTCGGAGCAGGCTCTGACGGGGGCCGAAAGCCGCCCACGCCGACGCCGGAACATCGGCGCGACAGTTGACGTGTGAAAAATTCCCACATAAAAGTCCGACCGATCGCAGCGCTGTATTGGTTTGTATTTCCGTCTGTTTCCAGCGCGTCGATACAGACTCGAAAAATACTCCGGCCCGTGTTTTCGGTCGAAGATCGTCGACCCGCCGCACCGAAAGCCCAGCCCTCCGCCCCGACCTGCCGGGCGGCCGATGCCTCACGCCTTGCACAGGACAGCCCATGCGCGCCCCCTGGTTCGAGACCGTCGCCCGCCGCTGGTGTCATCGCCGGCTCGTCGGGCGGCACCGGGCGGCGCGGTCTGCGGGGATCCGCGCCGCCCTGCGCGCCGCCACGCCGGACAGCGTGCTTCTGGTGGGCAATTCCCACGCGGAATCCATCGGGACCCCGGATCTCGGCGGCCGGCCCAGCCTCAACATCGCGGTCGGCGGCAGCACCGCGGCCGATTGCGCCCGGCAGCTCACGGATCTGCACCGGACGGTCTTGCACCGGGCGGACCTGCGCGTGCCGGTTCGCTGCGCAGCCTCCGTGCTAATCATCGGCACCAACGACATCCTGCGCTGGCGCCATCCGGAGCGGGCCCGGAGCGCCGATCGGTTCGCCGCGGAGGTCCGGCGCATCCTGGGCTTCCTGGAGGCGTGGTCGGGGCAGGTCTTCGTCGCCGCCGTCCCGCCGGTCGGCGCCTGGGCGACCGGTCGGGATCCGGCGGCCGTCGCGATCGTCTCGGACCGGCTCGCGGCGCTCTGTGCCGAGCGGGGCCACGCCTTCTTCGACCCGTTCGCCGCCCTGCGCGACGGCCCCGGGGGACGCGCCGGATCGGGCCTCTACCGGGACGGCGTGCACATGGCCGATTACACCCGCCTGGCCGCCGAAATCGCCCGGCTGGCGGTGATCGATCCGCTGCCGGCCGCTCCGCCCGCCCGCCGCCCGGCCGGGCCCAGCCCGGTGGCCAATCTCCGGGTCCTCCGCGCGGCCTGGACCGGCCGTCCGTGAGGGGCCTTGCGGGGATTGTCGCCTGCCTGCGCTCCTCCGGACCGTCCGCGGCGGGGTAGGGCCGGGCCGGCTCCTGCGGCGCTGGAGGCGGGCTTCACGGCGGGCAGCACTATCCCCACCGTGTGAGACGCCCGCCTCACGGCGGGCTCGTGCCCAGCAGGATCGGCGCGCAGACCGCCCGGAAGCCCGCCCGGGTCGCGAGCGCCGCGAGGGCGCCACCGGCCGGGCCATGCGGGAAGACGTGCAGGAACACCCGGGTTGCCCCGCGCGCCCGCGCCGCGTGTAAAGCCGCGCGGGTCACGGCGGTGCCCAGGCCCCGGCCTTGCCGATCGACCCGGGTGCCGAGGTTGTACAGCCCGGCCATGTCGCCGCGCAGGTAGAGGCTCGCGCAAGCCGCCGGGCCGGCGGCGTCGCGCAGGACGAGGTGGAGCGGCGCGAGGCCGGGCCGCGCCTTGGCCGCCCGCAGGGCCGGCAGGTAGGTGCGGCGCAGATGCGTCCGCACGGCCGGGTCGTCCGACAGGTTGGCGAAGACGCCCTCGAAATCCGGTCCCGGCGCGGGGGTGGCCTGGAGGGTGACCGCGCCGTCCGCCGGGGATGGCGCTGGCGGCGGCCGCGCCACCATCCAGCGCGCCGGGCGGAGGATCGCGGGCTCGAACAGAGCGCGCAGCAGGGCGACCTCCTCGGCATCCCGGGCCAGGAAGGCCGGCGCCCGGTCGCGTCCCAGGGCCGCCGCCCCCGCCCAGGCGAACTGGTCGGGCCGGCGCACCCCGTAGGCGAAGTTCAGGGTCGGGTCCGGAATGCTCCGCGACCAGACGTAGCCGGCGCCCCCGGGTCCGTGCGCGACGCCGTCGATCAGGGATCCCGTGAGGGCCGCCACATGGGCGTCGCGCAGGGCCTCGAAGGCCGGATCGCCATCCCGCATGGTCAGGCGGCCGGTCCGCCACGGGCCTGCGCCGGGCGATCGAGCCGGCCCCGGGAGCGCTGCGGCGGCATCCCCGCCCGCGGCCCGATGGCCGAACCCGGTGCCCGCGCCGCCCGCGTCTTGCTCAGGTTGCAATCCCGGATCGTCAATCCCGCCCTCGTGGTGCTCGTGATGAAGCCGGGGCTATCATGCACAGCGCTGGCGCAACAACGTTTATCTTCCAGAATTGGAATGGTTAAAATGTGAGATCTTTTGTAATACACGATCAGACATCAGCACAGATACTGATTTTATGGCCTGCAGGTGTGAGCGAGATCTGATGTCGAACCGCCGGCCGGCGCCGCGCAGGTCGGTCCACGGCGCGCCAGGAGGCGGGCGGCCGTGTATGCTGAAGCTCCGCGATTCGGGGCGGGCTGCGCGTGCGGACCGTCAGCCTGCGCGCGTGACAGGAGAACCCGTGCGGCGATGCCGTCCTTCGACACGCCCGTTTCGGTCGGAGCCTTCGCGCTGCTGGTCTTCGCCTTCGCGGTGAAGCAACTCGGGGCGGATTTCCTGCTCCAGAACACCTGGATGGCGCACGGCAAGGACCGGGCCTCGGCCTGGCTCCTCCCGCTCTGTGCCCATACCGGCCTTCACGGCCTGGGCACGCTGCTGATCACGCTGCCGGTCAAGCCGGCCCTGTGGTGGCTGGCGCTGGTGGATTTCGCCGTGCACACGGCCATCGACCGCGGCAAGGGCCTGATCGGCCAGCGCACGCACTTCCCGCCCGGCGACACCTGGTTCTGGTGGCTGATCGGCATCGACCAGTTCCTGCATCAGGTGACCCATATCGGGCTGGCGGCGATCCTGGCCGTGGCCTGAGCCGCGGGGCGGCCTCGACCGCGCTGTGCCCGTCGTCGTCGCGCGCGCTCCCAGTCGGAGCGGATACCGGTTCGGCGCGAGAGCGCGCGTCACGACCTGGGCACGACTCCAGGGCGGCGCAGCGCCGTGTCGTCAGCGGAAGAGGTTCGCGGGCACCGGCGGGCTCGCATTGAGCAGCGTGATCGTCACCCGTCGGTTCGGCGCGATGTAGGGATTGTCGGGGAAGACCGGCTCGGTGTCGGCGCGGCCCACCACGGAGACGAAGTTGTCGTTGGGCACCCCGGCGCCCGCCAGGATCTCGCGCACGGCGAGCGCACGCCCGGCCGTGAGGGTCCAGGGTTCGCCGGCCCGCGCCGAGCCCGGACGCGCGGCGGCCGTGTGGCCGGTGACCGTCAGGCGGTTGGGCAGCCGGCGCAGGGTGGGCGCGAGCGCCTCCAGCACGCGACGGGTGCGCTCGTAGGGGTCGACGGCGCCCTCGCGGAACATGGAGCGGCCGTCCTGGTCCACGAGGGACACGTCCACGCCGTCCTTGGTCGGCTCGATCACGATGTTCTTCGACAGCTCGGCGATGTCGGGCATGTCCTGAAGGGCCTGCCGGAGGCTGGCGATGGCGCTGTAATTGGCCTGCGCGTCGGCGGCCGCACGGCTGGCCTCGCGATCGCTGGCGCGGCCCGGACTGTTCGGGCGCGCCTTGTCCTCCTGCTCGGCGGAGCCCCGCTCCGCGTCGCGGGGCGTGGACGCCTTGTTGCCCGACGTGTCCAGGGCTCTGCCATACATGATTCCGCCCGCGCCGCTGGTGGCCGGGCTCAAAGCCGCCGGTGCGAAGTATTCCGCCAGACCGACCTTCTGCTCCTGCGTCGTCATGCTGATCAGCCACATCAGCAGAAAGAACGCCATCATGGCGGTCACGAAGTCCGCATAGGCGATCTTCCAGGCCCCGCCGTGATGGGCATGGGCGGCCTTCTTGACCTTCTTGATGATGATGATCGGCGGGGTGGGCGTGGCCATCAAGTCCCTGCTGGAGACGGAGTCAGGTCTAGGCGGGCAGAGCGGCGGTGGCCGCTTCCACTTCGTTGAAGGTCGGGCGGACGTCGCTCATCAGGGACTTGCGGGCGAATTCGACCGCCATCACCGGCGGCTGGCCGCCGATATGGGCGAGAAGACCCGCCTTGAGTGAAATGTAGTATTTGGATTCGGCCTCGAAGAGGCCCTTGAGCGACTGCGCCATGGGCCCGAAGAAGCCATAGGCGACGAAGACGCCGAAGAAGGTGCCGACCAGCGCGCCGCCGATCAGATGCCCCAGCACCTCCGGCGGCTCCTTGATCGCCCCCATCGTCTTGATCACGCCGAGCACGGCGGCCACGATGCCGAGCGCCGGTGTTCCGTCGGCGAGCGCCTGCATGGCCGAAACGACACGCTCCTGCTCCTGGTGGTGGGTCTCCAGTTCCTCATCCATGAGGGCGTCGATCTCGTGGACGTTGTTGGCGCCCAGCGTCACCATGCGCATGTAGTCGCAGACGAACTCGACCGCGTGATGGTTCGCCGCGAAGGTCGGGAAGGCGTTGAACAGCGTCGACTCGCCCGGATCCTCGATGTGCGGCTCGAGCGCCATCGCACCCTTCGACTTCGCAAGCTTGAACAACGAATACTGCATTCCCAGCAGTTCGACATAGGATTGCTGCGTGTATTTGGGGCCCTTGACCAGCGTGCCCAGCATGGCGGGCACGGCCTTGAGCACCGGCCCGGTGTTGCCGATGATGAAGGCACCGATCGCTGCACCGAGGATGATGACGAACTCGAACGGCTGCCACAGGACGGCCAGGTGGCCGCCCATCGCCGCGTAGCTGCCGAAGACGCAGGCGAAGACGATCAATGTGCCGACGATCAGCCGCATGAAGTGCCATCCTTGCGCAGCGGCCGTTATAGCCGGCGCGAAGTTACCAAGATCTGGCAAATCACTGATTTTGGTTAACGGCGCGTTTAGAGCCTGTTCGGCCCGGGTTTCCAAAGGACCTCGCCCTTTGCAGGATGCTCAGGGCAGACCCCTGAGAGCTTGGCCTTGAGACGTCGACCCGGGCTCTGCCCTGGACCCGCGAAAGGTCTCGACTGTTCGGAACCAGAACTGGAGCGCGGCGGCCCGGACACCGAAACCGGGACGCGGCTCAGTGCAGCTCGACCTCGAGCAGCCGGTTCGTGTCGGTGAGCTTGCCGGCCAGTTCGAGGATCAGGAAGCGCTGGACGCGCAGCGCGAGGTCGGGGCGCTCCCGCTCCATGCGGGCGAGGCCGTCCCGGTCGATGCCGACGACCCGGCAGGGGGTCTCGGCCACCGCCGTGGCGGTCCGCTGGCCGCCCCGCACCAGCGCGACCTCGCCGATCACCGTGCCGGCCGCCGTGGTGCGCAGGCGCATATGCGGGCGCCCCGGCACCGCGATCTCGATCGAGATGAGGCCCTGTTCGAGGAAGTACAGGGCGTCGGCCGCCTCGCCCTGGCGCATCAGCGTCGCGCCGGTCTCGAGGTCGCGGACGGTCAGGTAGGGCGCCAGCTCCCCGGGCTCGATCGTGCAGCCCAGCTGATCCGACAGGTGCCGGGCGAAAGGCGCGCCCGCGCCGGCCTCGGGGATCCCCGCCTCCGCCAGCAGGATCGCCTCCGCGTCCCGCAGGGCCTCGTCGAGGGTCGGCAGAGTGCGGATCCGCGGCCCGGCCGTGAGGCCGTTGCGCGCGAACTGCCGGAGCATCGTCGGCCCGAGATGGGCCAGGAGCACGTCGAAGCCGCGCGCCTCGGCGCGCTGCCCGATCTTGCGGAACGCCACGAGGGCCGAGCTGTCCAGCCCGACGCAGTCCCGGAAGTCCAGGATCAGCACCCGCAGGGTCGGGGCCTCCGCGGCGACCCGCCGGTGGATCGCCTGGCCGTTGAGGAAGAACAGGAAGCCCTGCAGCGTGTAGATCCGCGTGCGGCTTCCGGCCTCGCGCAGCCGGGCGGCGGTCTCCGGCGCGCGGATGATGCTTCCGCGGAAAGAGTATCCAAACAAGTCCACGTTTGTCAATTAAGTCACTGATAAACTGAAATCTTCCCGAATCGTTTGTCCAAAGGCGTCCGCCAGCGTTTGGACAAATCCGCGCTTCTGATGTGGGTAGAAGAGTGGGTTGGAATGCTGTGCTGGGTAAGCTGACGGCCCTTGGTGGTACCAAGCTCAAGACCCTTGGCATGTACGGGGATGGAGGTTGCCTGTGGCTTCAAATTAACGGCAACGGTGCCGAGAGTTGGATCTTCCGGTTCATGCCAACCGGTAAATCGCGTGAGGTGGGCCTGGCTCGACTGGCACGTTCTCGTTGGCCGAAGCATGTGACAAAGCTCTGACGTGCCGCAAGCTCTGCCACGAGGGAATCGACCCGATCGAAACTCGCCGTCAGCAGCGCCAAGCGGCGGCCCTCGAATCAGCGCGTGCCATGACCTTTCGGCAATGCGCCTCAGCCTACATCGAATCACACAAGGCGGGTTGGCGAAACAAGAAACACGGCGCTCAATGGCTCGCCACCCTCGAAGCTTACGTGCATCCCATCTTCGGTGATTTGTCGGTTCAGGCGATCGACACCGGTCTCGTGATTAAGGCGATCGAGCCGATCTGGGCCACGAAGCCAGAAACCGCCGTCCGCGTGCGTGGTCGAATTGAGTCGATCCTCGATTGAGCAAAGGCCCGGGGTTTCCGAGCTGGTGAAAACCCGGCGCGTTGGCGAGGGCATCTTCAGAACCTCCTGCCCCGCAAAACCAAAATTCAGCGCGTCACCCGCCACCCTGCCCTCCCCTTCGCTGAGGTGCCGGACTTCCTGCGACGCGTTGCCGAGCAACCGGGCATCGCAGCACGACTCCTGATGTTCACGGTCCTAACCGCTGCGCGCACCGGCGAGGCACTCGGCGCCCGATGGTGCGAGTTCGACCTAGCGGCCGGAACCTGGACTGTGCCGGCCGAACGGATGAAGGGCGGTGTTGAGCATCGAGTGCCTCTCTCTGCCGCCACGCAAGCGATCCTCGCTGAAATGGCCGTGGTGCGTACCAGCGAATTCGTCTTTCCTGGCGGCCGGTATGATCGTCCACTAAGCAATATGGCGATGTTGGTGCTGTTGCGGCGCATGGACCGTGGTGACTTGACCGTTCACGGCTTTCGATCCTCATTTCGAGATTGGGCTAGCGAAACCACGCACTACCCATCCGAAGTCGTAGAGATGGCGCTGGCGCATGTCGTTGAATCGAAGGTTGAACGGGCTTATAGACGGGGTGACTTGTTCAAGAAGCGACGTAAATTGATGGGCGATTGGGCTAGTTTTTGTGAATTTTTATCAAAAAATAGTTTGAGTTTTTAAAAGCAGAATTTTGTCAATTCGGTGCTTGCCTTAGTTTTTGTTCGGCAGCACGCCAATTCATACCGACGAAGCGCCGCACCTAACCCAAGGCGCGGCCATTCGCACGATATGGATCCAGGCTATGTTCAACGACACGGTCCCGACCTTTCGGTTAAACCGACCTCGGCCCCCCTCCCCTTCAGCACTGCCGCTGCGACGCACCGAGCCGGCGAAGGCGCCTAGTGCACTGACTCAGACGGATGGTTCAGGGGATCGGCTGACGGCGGCTAGGATGTCGGTGGCGGGTTTGGTCCAGACGAAAGGTCTGGCGCGCCGGTTGTGCTCGGCGATGTAGCGTTTGATCGCCGCCTGAAGGTCG
>NZ_JAKSYD010000301.1 GCF_022829605.1 Methylobacterium sp. E-065
AGCACGTCGTTGGGCCGCAGGTAGATGTTCTCCTTCGGGTTCGACACCACCGTGGTCAGCGGCACGGTCGCGGTCACCGGCCCGCGCGAGAGCCGCACGAAGGTCTCCGAGACCGGCGAGCGGTTGCCGCCTGCGGCCGCGATGACGTCGAGGATGCGGTCGCCGTGGCCCGACAGCGGCAGGCGGGCGCCGGCCGCGCCCTCGCCGGTGATGGTCACGGCCTGACTGATCGGGCGGGTGACCGAGACCAGCACCTGCGGCTGGATCGCCTTGCCGGCGAGTTCGCTCTCGATCAGCGTCTGGACGTCCTGGGGCCGGCGGCCATCGACCTTGATGCGGCCGGCGTAGGGCACCGAGATGGCGCCGTCGCGCCCGACCGGCTGCTCGGGGATGAGGGCGGACTTGGACCCGGCCGAGAAGCGGTCGGCGACCAGCGGGCCGGAGAACAGGCCGCCGGATCCGGC
>NZ_JAKSYD010000302.1 GCF_022829605.1 Methylobacterium sp. E-065
CTTCTCGACCTTGCAATCCTTGTAGGACCCGGCCGTCACCGCCGCGGTGGCGGGATCGCGGGCATACGCCCAGGTGAACACGAGGTCGTCGGCGGTGAGCGGCTTGCCGTCGTGCCACTTCACCCCGGGCTTGAGCGTCCAGACCACCGAGCGGCCGTCGGCGGCCAGCGCCCCGTTCTCCTTGGACGGGATCGTGGCGGCCAGCACCGGCGCAAGGTTGCCGTCCGCGTCCCAGGCTGCGAGCGGCTCGTAGAAGATCCGCGAGGCGTCCTGATCCTTGGTGCCGATCGCGAAATGCGGGTTGATCAGCGTCGGCGCCTGCCACCAGAGCAGCTTGAGCGCGCCGCCGCCGCCGGCCTTGGTCGGCTTGTAGCCGGCCCGGATATCGGCCGCCATCGCGACCCCGTTGCCGGCGAGCATCAGCCCGGCCATCGGCGCGGTGAGGCCCAAAGCCACGATCCGCTGCACGAAGGCACGCCGCGACAGGCGGCCGTCCTTCACACGTCCGATAAGGCCGTGCAGATCCCGCTCGTCCATGATCATTCCTGGTTGCCGCCGCGACCGGCACAGCATCATTCCGAGTGTGCCCTTGGCAAGGGGCGGGCCAGTGACGCGTCCCGCGAAACGTGTTGACGATCCTGCATTCCGGACGCCTTCCTGGCCCCGGCCCTGCATGCAGGAACGCCCGCCAGGGTGCCGCGGGTTCGATCGGTACCACACCGGGAGACGACACGATGGATAACCGCAACACGGTGTGGCGCCATGTCGACGCCCGGAAGGAGCGGCTGATCGCCCTGTCGGAGCGGGTCTGGGGCATGCCGGAGGTCTGCTACACGGAAGAACGCTCCTGCGCCGAGCACGTCGCCGAGCTGCGCCACCAGGGGTTCCGCGTCACCGAGCGGGTTGCCGGCATCCCCACCGCGGTGATGGGCGAGGCCGGCGAGGGCGGGCCGGTCATCGCCTTCCTCGGCGAGTACGATGCGCTGCCCGGCCTGTCGCAGGAGGCGGGCGTGGCCGAGCATCGGCCGATCGAGCCGGGCGGGCACGGCCATGGCTGCGGCCACAACCTCCTCGGCTCGGCGGCTCTGCTGGCCGCCACCGCCGTCAAGGACTGGCTCGCCGAGACCGGCACCCCCGGGCGCGTGCGCTATTACGGCTGCCCGGCCGAGGAGGGCGGGGCCGCCAAGGCCTTCATGGTCCGCGCCGGCGCCTTCGCGGATGCCGACATCGCGATCTCCTGGCACCCGGCGAGCTTCTGGGAGGTGGCGCCGCCGGCCGCGCTCGCCAACACCCGGGCCGATTTCACCTTCACCGGGCGGACCGCCCACGCCGCGGCGGCCCCGCATCTCGGACGCTCGGCGCTCGACGCCGTGGAGCTGATGAGCGTCGGCGTGAACTACATGCGCGAGCACATGCCCTCGGATGCCCGGGTGCACTACGCCTATCTCGACGCGGGCGGCATCGCGCCGAACGTCGTCCAGGCGCGGGCGCGCGTGCGCTACTCGATCCGCGCCCGCGATCTGCCCGGCATGCTGGCCCTGGTGGAGCGGGTGAAAAAGGTGGCGCAGGGCGCCGCGCTGATGACCGAGACCGAGGTCGAGGTGCGGATCGTCAGCGCCGTGTCGAACCTCCTGGGCAACACGCCGTTGGAGCAGGCGCTCCACGGGGTGATGGAGGAGCTGGGCCCGCCCCCCTTCGACGATGCCGACCGGGATTTTGCGCACGAGATCCGGGCGACGCTCGGCGACGGCGACATCGACGCGGTGTTCCGCGCGATCGGGATGCCGCGCACCGAGGCGCCGCTCGCGGATTTCCTCGTGCCGCTCGACGCCCCGCGCAACCCCGCGATCGGCTCGACCGATGTGGGCGACGTGAGCTGGGTGGTGCCGACCGTGCAGGCGCATGCCCCGACCGTGGCGATCGGCACGCCGTTCCACACCTGGCAGGTGGTGGCGCAGGGAAAGACCCCGGCGGCCCACAAGGCGATGGTGCAGGTCGCCAAGGCGATGGCGGCCACCGGCACCCGGGCGCTGACCGATGCGGCCCTGCGGGACGCCGCCCAGGCGGATCTCGCCCGGCGGCGCGGCGCAGCCGGCTATGTCTCGCCGCTGCCCCCGGAGGTCGAGCCGCCGCTGCGCATGTCGCTGGCGTGAGGTGGAGGGGGCACAGATGGTCCGGGATCCGGGCGGACCACGGACGCTGACCGGAGGGCGCAACGTGCTCCCTCTCCCGTGCGGGAGAGGGGACCCGCGCCTCATCGTGCTGCCGTATCGCAGCTCATGACGCGTGAATTTGGCAACCCTACCGCCTCAGGCGGACAGCGAAGCCCCGCCGCTGGCATAGCGGCTCGGTGGCCGCGCCAGCCCGAGATGGTCGCGCAGGGTCGTGCCCGTGTAGTCGCGGCGGAACAGGCCGCGCCGCTGCAGGATCGGCACGACCGCGTCCACGAAGGTCTCCAGCCCGTCCGGCAGCACGTCGGGCATCAGGTTGAAGCCGTCCGCCGCGCCCGCCCGGAACCACGCCTCGATATCGTCGGCGATCGACTCCGGGGTGCCCGCCACGATGCGGTGGCCGACGCCGCCGCCCAAAGCCCGCAGGAGCTGGCGCACCGTCAGCCCGTCCCGCCGGGCGAGCGCGACCGTCCCTAAGAACATCGTGTGGTTGGCGTCCGGCGGCAGGGGCAGCGGGTCGGGCAAAGGCTTGTCGAGGTCGAGCCGCGCGGGGTCGATCCGCAGCGTCCCGGCGAGCCGGGCGAGGCTGTACTCCAGGGGCACGAGATCCCAGAGTTCGTCCTGGCGCCGCCGCGCCTCGGCCTCCGTGGAGCCGATCACCGTGGCGAGGCCGGGCAGGATCACCAGCGCGTCCGGCCCGCGCCCGTAGCGCGCCGCCCGCGCCCGCAGGTCCCGGGCATACGCCACCCCGTCCGCGATGGTCTGGGCGAGCGAGAACACCGCGTCCGCGGTGGCGGCGGCGAGTTCGCGCCCGTCCTCCGAGCCGCCCGCCTGGAAGGTTACCGGGCGGCCCTGCGGGCTGCGCGGCACCGTGAGCGGACCGGCCACGGTGTAGTGCGCGCCGCGATGGTTCACCGCGTGGACCTTGTCGGCGTCGATGAACCGGCCGCTCGCCGTGTCGCCGAGGAACGCGTCATCCTCCCAGCTGTCCCACAGGGTGTGGACGAGGTCGGTGAATTCCCGTGCCCTTGCGTAGCGCGCCCCATGCTCGGAGGCGCCCGTGAAGCCGAAATTGCGGCCCGCGGCGGCGTCCGCGGTGGTCACCACGTTCCAGCCCACCCGGCCGCGGCTCACGAGGTCGAGGCTCGCGAAGCGGCGGGCGAGGTTGAACGGCTCGTTGTAGGTCGTCGAGGCGGTGGCCACGAGGCCGACATGGCGCGTCACCGCCGCGATGCTCGCCAGCACCACCGTGGGTTCGAGGGCGTTGAACGGCCGGTAGTCGATCCGGTCGTTGATCGCGGGCGTGTCGGCCAGGAAGATCGCATCGAGCTTGCCCCGCTCGGCGACACGGGCGATGCGGATGAAGTGGTCGATATCCACGAAGGCGTCCGGCTGGCTCCCCGGCAGCCGCCACGCGGACGGGTAGACGCCGGAATGCAGCAGGTTGACGTTGAGATGCAGGGTGCGGCCGGTCATGGGTGGGCTCCGGGTCAGCGGACGCGCGGCAGAACCTGCCCGGCGAAGCGGCGCATCTCCGCTTCGAACGGCTGGAACTGCAGCATGAACAGGTCGATCCCGGCGGCGTGGAACGCGCGGATCCGCTCCGCCACATGGGCGTAGCTGCCCACCAGCCCGGCCGCGGTGCCGCCGTTGGTGCCGACATGTCGGGCGGCGGCCGCGTCGGTCTTGGCGAACATCACGCTGGCCGTGTCGGTGCGGGCGCGGGTGTCGGCGCGCAGGTCCGCGTCGCGCTGCGCCAGGGCGAGGAGCCGCGCGTGCTCGGCTTGCGCCTCCGCGTCGGTGTCCCGGGCGATCACGAAGGCCGAGAGGCCGTAGCGCAGCGGGCCGTTGGCCGCGGGACGCCGCGCAACGTCGGCGATCAGGTCTGCGACGTCGGCCAGCGGCTGGCCGTTGATGAACCAGACATCGGCGTGGTCGGCCGCCAGCGCCCGGGCGGGCTCGGACTCGCCGCCGACATAGAGGGTCGGCCGGGGCCGGACCGTACCGGCGGGGCGGAGCTGGTAATCCTCGACCTGGAAGTGCGCGCCCGCGAAGGTGACGCGCTCGCCGCGCATCAGCCGGTCCACGAGGCCGATCCATTCCCGCCCGTAGGCGTAGCGGTCGTCATGGGCGGGGAAGGGGAGTCCGGCCCGCTCGAACTCGGCGCGGTTCCAGGCATTCACGAGGTTCAGCGCAAAGCGGCCGCCGCTGATATGCTCGATCTGCAGCGCCATCTTGGCGAGCACCACCGGATGGTAGAGCCCCGGCTTGATCGCCGCGATGATCTCGATGCGGCGGGTCAGCGCCGCGAGCGCCGCCGCAGCGGTCCAGGCCTCCAGCTGGTCCCGCTCCGCGTCGTAGGGGTTCATCGTGTGCTGGGCGACCAGCACGGAATCGAAGCCCAGGGCCTCGGCCTCCAGCACCAGGGCGCGGTTGCGCTCCCAGCTGGCGTCGTCCGGCTCGTCGGGATCGTGGTGCGCGGCCCGGGAGCCGTGGACGGCCGCCCAGATGCCGAAGCGGGGCGCGGTGACGGAACCGGCCATCGGCTCAGCCCCGCCCGGCCGGCGGCTGCCAGATCGGCACCGCGGTGGCGTCGATCCGGCGGGGGATGAGCTTGGCCTCGTGGAACACGTCGGCGATGGCCTGCTGCTCGCCGAGCTGGCAGCGCTCCACCGGCTCGACCGCGTAGGTCCGGCGGCTGTTGGCGGCGGCCACGACGGGCGGCGGCAGGTCGCCCCAGATCGGGGCCAGCAGCGCCACCGCTGCCTCGGGGTTGGCCCGCATCCAGGCGCCGGCCTCGACCAGCGACCGGTAGATCGTGGCCACCACCTCCGGCTGTGCGGCGACGAAGCTGTCGTTGACGAGGTAGTAGCGATGATAGCTGGTCAGCCCGGTGGCGTCGGCAATGACCCGCACCGGGCGCTTGGCCTCCGCGAAGGCGAGGAACGGGTCCCAGATCGACCACGCGTCGAGGCTGCCCTGCTCGAAGGCGGCCGCGCCCTCGGGGGCCTGGAGATAGGCCGGCTTGATGTCGGCGAAGGTCAGCCCGGCGCGCTTCAGGGCAGCGGCCAGCACGTAGTGGCTGCCCGAGCCTCGGGACACGCCGACCGTGCGGCCCTTGAGGTCCGCCACCGTGCGGATCGGCGAGTCCGCCGGCACGATGATCGCCTCGGCGGCCGGCGCGCCGCGCTCGCGGGCGTAGAAGGTCAGGGGCGCCCGGGCCGCCTGCGTGAAGATCGGCACCGCATCGGCGACGTCAGCGTGGATATCGACCGCGCCGGCCGTCATCGGCTCAATCACGCTGGTGAACAGGTGCCAGCTCGGCGCGAAGCCCAGCGGCGCGAGGCGCTCGGCCAGCGTGCCCTTCACCTTCAGCACGGTGAACAGCACCGAGGAGCGCTGCATGCTGATCTTCACCTCACGCGGCGCCGCGTGCACGGACGGCGCGCCGAGCGCCACGGCGGCAGCTCCGCCGAGGCCGGCGCGCAGGAGCCGGCGCCGGGACAGGGTTTCGTCGGTCATCGGGCGCTCGGGGGGCATCGGGTCAGGTGGGATGAGGGGCGGGAGACTTGGGCTCGGCGCTGAGTCGGCGAAGCTCTTCGCCGCATCGCGACCGCCTCCATTGGTGGCCGAGGTCGATTTCCGGATCAATGAAACAATTTTTCGATCTTTCCGCCGCTCGTGGAAGTCGATCCTTCATCGGATCGTATCGGCAGCGATGCTGTTTCGATTGATAGCCGACAACCTGCGCCCGCGGTGATCGCGCGTATCCCGGATGAGCCGGCGTCCTCGGTGCTGCAACGGGAAACGACTGCGTCGAACACGGGAAACCGTTTTCTCCTCAACCCACCGCGCGCAAGATGAAAGTATTCCGATGGCGTCCATAGAGAAATGACGCTTCCAAAGGCGCGACCGAACGTCGGTTCGCTCTTGAGATCGGAAAAGAACTTCGCGATTCCATGGCTCTGCCCATCGGTCGGGCCTGGAATTGGGCAGGCCTGGAATTGGGAATGGGTGCCATGTCGCAGACGGAAGCGGGCTGGGGCGCGGGTCCGAGCGCGCGCTACGAGGCGCTGGCCGAGCGCTTCCGCCCGGTCTTTGCCGAGATCCGGGCCACCGCGGCGGAGCGGGACCGGACCCGCGGCCTGCCCCATGCCGAGATCGGCTGGTTGCGGGAGGCGAATTTCACGACCCTGCGGCTCGCCCCGGAGGATGGCGGCCACGGCGCCAGCCTGCCCGAACTGTTCGCCCTGCTGATCGAGCTGTCGAGCGCCGATTCCAACGTCACCAACGCGCTGCGGGCGCATTTCGGCTTCACCGAGGATGCGCTCTGCTCGTCGTCGCCCGAATGGCGCGCCGCCTGGATCGCGCGGATCGCGGCCGGAGCGACGATCGGCAGCGGCGTCTCCGAGACCGGCCCCGCCAAGGTCGGCGCGTTCGACACGGTGGTGCGCCACCGCGACGGGAACCCGGTGGTCGACGGCCGGAAGTTCTACACCACCGGCTCTTTGTTTGCCGACTACATCCACCTCGCGGCCGAGGACGAGGCCGGGGAGGCCGTGACCGCGGCGGTGCCGGTCCGGGCCCCCGGCGTGACCATCGTGGACGATTGGGACGGGTTCGGGCAGGCGCTGACCGCCAGCGGCACCGCGACCTTCGCGGGCGTCGTGCTCGATCCGGACCTGATCAAGCCGGATGCCCCCCGCTTTCCCTACGCGATGGCGTATTTCCAGCTCGTGCACCTCGCCACCCTCGCCGGCATCGGCCGGGCGGCGGCCGAGGACGTGGCCCGGCTGGTGGCCGAACGCACCCGGGTCTACAGCCACGGCAATGCCGGGCGCACCGCGGACGACCCGCAGATCCAGGCGGTGGTCGGCCGGGTCCGGGGCAACGCCTACGCGGCCGGCGCCATCGTGCTGAAGGCCGCCGAAGCACTCGAACGGGCCTACGCGGCGCACCAGGCCGGGGACGGCCCGGCGGCCGACCGGGCGGCGACGCTCGCCGATGTCGAGGTCAACCAGGCGGTGAGCGTGGTGACCGATCTCGTGCTGCAGGCGACGACGACGCTGTTCGACGCCCTCGGCGCCTCCGCGGTGAAGACGGGGCTCGGGCTCGACCGCTACTGGCGCAACGCGCGGACCATCGCGTCCCACAATCCGCGGATCTACCGGGACCGGATCGTCGGCGCCTTCGCCATCACGGGCGCGCCGCCGCCCCGGCAATACCGGGTCGGCACGGCGTGACGCTTCCGCGCCGGGTGGCCGATCCGGTCAATGCATGTGGGCGAGCCGGCCGCGCACCTGGGCGCGGGCGAGGCAGAAGCCGAGTTCCATCAGCAGCGCCTCGGTCAGGGCCACGGCCTTCGGCTCTCCCAGATCCTTGAGGGTGCGGTAGCTCGCCAGAACGAGGTCCACGACCTGCTCCAGCGGCGGCGTCGCCTGGGAGATCCGCGAGGCGACGAGCGGATCGTCGCTGGCGTCGCTCTGCGTGATGTCCACCACGATGCCGCGGCCCACCACCACGGTGCCGGATTCGTCCGGATCGAACTTTCCGCGGGCCAGGATCCGGCGGATCTGGCCGTCGGCCGAGCAGACCCGGTGCTCGGCGATGAACCACCCGCCGGCCTCCGCGCATCCGAGGATGTGCTCCATGACGTGCGCGCGGTCATCCGGATGGACCCCGTTGTTGAAGGTCTCGAACGGGATGCCCCGCGCGCCGAACTCGGGTGTGAAGCCGAACAGCTGGGCCACGATGGGATCGGCCATCACGACGCACCGGCGCACGTCGATCTGCCAGCGGCCCACAGTATCGGCATCGTCGAGAACGGTCTGCAGCTCCTCGTGCCCCGGATGGGCGCTCACGCCTCCCGACATTCGCATCGGCTCGATTCCCCCAAATCAGTCTGCTTTCAACTAGAGATAGCACACGACTAAATTGTGGTCACATCAAGCAGTCAATCGGCCGTCCGATCGCGTGCGAACGGGTCTCGGCGCGTCTTCAGGGGTTTCGTCTCGGCGGCAAGACCAACGTGGAGGCGGTCCCGGGCCGCACCCAAGTGTCAGAAGCGCATTTGCAGGCGCGCGGTCCCGGATTGCGCGACGAAGTGGTCGCCGACCTGTGCCTGATACTCGCCCGTCACCTCCACGCCGTTGCCGAGACTGATCTGAAGCCCCAGCCCGGCTTCGCCGAGGCGGTCGGGGATCGACGATTCCGTCGCGAACCGCCCGAGCGCGCCGGTACCCTGGAAGCTCGCCCGGCCGGTGAAGCGGTCGTCCGACAGGACCATCAGGCCCAGCGTGCCGTAGGGCCGAACCCAGCGCCCGCCCTCCAGATCGATCCGGCCGCCGATCTCGACGTTCGGGCTGAACGCCACCAGCGTCTTGGCCAGGGGGCGGACGTAGAGGTTGAAATCCCCCGCGCCCGTCTCGGAATAGGCCGGGCTGTAGCTGTAGAGCAGGTCGAGATCCGCGTAGGGCTTGATGTACCAGTCGCCGAACAGGACCTGATAGCTCGCCCGCAGGCGCCCACCGGCGCTGAGGATCTCGGACCGGCTGCGCGCCGTGGCGCGGGCCCCCGCGAAGTCGATCGCGCGCTTGTTGTCGGCCCAGGCGTAGCCGACGTTGGCCGAGGTCGCGAACAGCCAGGGGCCGACCTGATGCTTGAGCGCGGCCGAGACGTCGCCGGCATCGCTCGTCGTGCCGGTGATCCGGTCGGGATCGCTCTGGATCGCGCGGGTGTAGGCGCCGGTCAGGCCGAAGAACCAATCCGGCGCGAACTCGGTCTGGAGGCCGGTCTGGTAGCTCAGGGCGTTCTGGTGATAGCCGCCGTCGTCGGGGGTCGAGAACTGGCGCGCGTTGGTGCCGGTGATGCGGCCCCAGACGCATTCGCCCTCGCGCAGCAGCGTGCCGGTGCCCACGAAGGCGGGGCAGCTCATGGCCCGCTGCAGGCCCTTGCGGGTGTCGAGCGTCCGGTCGGTGAGCGTGTCCTGGTTGGATTCGGGCTTCAGCTCGTCCAGCGCGGCGGCGTAGCCCTTCTGGCTGTCGACCGACAGGAAGCGGGCGTAGAGATTGCCGAGCCGGGTGGTGTTGCCGTCCCAGGCATCCTGCAGGCCCTGGGCGACGTTGCGCTGGTCGGTGGTGAGCGTGATGCCCACGGGCGTCGTGAAATGCGCCTGCGGCGTGAGCGCGACGGCGTCGGCGGTCGAGGCCAGCGCCCACGAGATCGGAACCGCGCCGGAATGCAGGACGCTGTCGGTCGTGGTGGCGGTGACGGCCCGGACCTGCTCGGCCCTGAGGAAGGTGTAGCGCCCCGGCAGCAGGCCGCTGACGATGTGGGGCTCGACCACGCCGCCCAGCGTCGCGGTGCCGGAGACGGTCAGGAGGTCGTTGCGCGGCGTGCCGGCCGGAGCCAGCGGCGCGATGTCGACCAGCAGGCGGCCGGTTGCGGTCTGCACGAAGCTGCCGGTGACGGTCGCCTGCGCCACCGTGCCGACGCCGCCGAGATCGAGGATCGCGCCGTTGCGCAGCAGCCCGTCGCGGCCCAGCGCGACGACGCCCTCGGGCCCGGTGCGCAGGATCGCCGACGCGGTGCCGGACCCGTTCTCGAACACCACGCGCCCGAACTGCCCGCCGCCGGTCACGTCGATATCGCCGGTCACGGTGCCGCGGTTGGTGATCGTGCCGGTGGCGAAGGCACCGGTGATCGCGCGGCCCGAGGCCGCGCTGACCACGCCACCCGGTTCGATGGTGATCCGGTTGTCGCGGCCGCCCTCGACGCGCAACGCCGAGCCGGTGCCGCTGCCGCCGGTTACGACGCCGTCCACCCGGATGACGATGTCGTTGCCGCGGCTCGTGTCGGGCTCGAGGCTGCCGTCGGTCCGCTGGACGCCCGACTGGGCGTAGATCGCGTGGGCGTCCAGGCCCGAAGCGATGATCGAACCGAACGCGTCGATGGTGATGATCCCGCCGGTTCCGGTCACCGCGCGTCTGCGCACGGGATCCGTCGTCGTCGTCGTCTCGCCCGACAGGCCGACGAGCAGACCGCCGCCGCCGCCGAGGCTCTGCGCCAGGAGGCCGTGGGATTCCGTGCCGGTGGTGCGGATCACGGAGCCCTTCTCCAGAATGACCTTGATTGTCCCGCGATCGCCGCGGGCGCCGTCCCGCAGCGCGTAGGGGATCGCGTAGCCCACGGCCTGATGGGCGCCGCCGTAGCCGCCACCGCCGCCGATCGATTGCAGCAGCAGGGCCGGCGCGGCGTCGCCGCTGGTCGAGATTTTCGCGTTCGCGCCCATCCTGACGTCGATCATGCCGCCGTCACCCGCGGCACCCCCCGAGCCGCCCAGCCCGAACGTGTACCGGTGGCCGCCCGGCCCCGCCGCCACGGAGGCGAGACCGCCACCGCCGCCGATGCTCTGGGCCAGGATGCCGACGGCGCCGAAGCCGCCCGTGGCGACCGTGCCCTCCTGGATGACCCGCACGGTGCCGCCGTTGCCCGCCACGGCGCCGGAGCCGCCGAGCGTCAGGCTGCCGGACTTCCCCGAGACGGAGGCGGGATCCTCCGGCGGCGCGATCGGCACGATGTCGAGCGCCGCCAGCAGCGCGTTCGCCAGCGCCTTCGCGTCGCTCCCGGAGCCGTCCGTCTTCCCGTCCGCAGTCCCGTGCGAAGTCCCGGCCTCCGCCGCCGCGTCGTCGCCGGCCGGCGCGGCGAAGCTGCCGCCGCCGCCGCCGATGCTCTGGGCGACCAGAGCATGCGCCTCGATCCCGACCGTCGTGACGGTGCCGCGATTCTCGACCGTGACCACGCCGCCATTGGCGCCGGTCCCGCCGTTGCCACCGACATTCAGGTTGAGGGTCAGCCCCTTGCCGGCCTTGCTGTTGACGCTCCCCCCGACGCCGGTGCCGCCGCCGCCGCCGATGCTCTGCGCGGTGAGGCCGTAGGCGGCGTCCCCCTGCGTGGCGACCGTGCCGCTGTTGATGATCCCGACGAAACCGCCGGTATTGCCCGTGCCGCCCGCGCCGCCGACGGTCGCCGTGAAGGTGGTCTGGTTGGTGGCCTCGGCGAAGGACACGCCGCCCTGGCCGCCGCCGCCGCCGATGCTCTGCGCCAGGATCCCGTGCGCGGAGGCGCCGAAGGTGGTGATCGTCCCCTCGTTCTTGACGTTGACGTCGCCGCCGGTGCCGCCGCTCGCCCCGGTGCCCCCCAAGGGCCAGACTCGCCTGGATATCGGGCAGCTTCGTCGCGGTCTTCTTCTGCTTGTCCAGATAGGTCGCGATGCTGCTGGAGTAGGATTTCAGCGCCTTGGCGAAATCCGAGTTCTTCAGCGTGTCGGCAAGACCCTTGTAGGTGTCGCTGGACTTGATGTCCTTGAGGAACTGGTCGAGGGCCTTCTTGTCGTCCTTGTTGGCCTTGTCGGCGGCCCATGTCTGGTAGGCCTCGACGCCGATCGCCTGCTTGATCTGCTGCCAGATCTCGCCCACGGCATCGGGCGTGACCCCGGTCCCGGCCGCGAGGCTGCCGCCGGTACCGCCGCCCCCGCCGATGCTCTGGGCCAGGATGCCGTGCGCGCCGGCGCCCGCGGTCGTGATCGTGCCGGCCGCGTCGTTGATGACGGTCACGGACCCGCCCGTGCTGCCGGTCCCGCCGGTCCCGCCGAGCTTTCGGGTGATCTTGAGCGTGCCCGTGGCGGTGCTCGACACATCGCCGCCATTGCCGCCGCCGCCGCCGATGCTCTGGGCCTGGATGCCGCTGGCGTTCGAGCCGCCGGTCAGGATCGCGCCGGCGTTCGTCACCCCGACGAGGCCGCCCCGATTGCCGGTGCCGCCCGCGCCGCCCACGGTGTCGGTCACCGTCAGGGTATCGGCGATCGGAAGCTTGCTGAGGACTTCGTTGAGGGTCTCGTCGAAGGAGACCCCGGAGGTCGCGATCGCGGAGGCCGGGCCGGCATTGCCGCCGCCGCCGCCGACGCTCAGGGCAAGGACGCCGATCGCGGCGTCGCCCCCGGTCGTGATGCTGCCCGCCTGCGTGACGGTGACTTCGCCGCCCGTGCCGCCGCCGCCGCCCGTGCCGCCGACGCCCCGGGTGACGGCGATGTTCTGGCGCAGGCTCAGGGTGTTGGCCGTCGCGGTCGCGCCGCCGCCCGAGCCGCCGCCGCCGCCGATGCTCATGGCTTCGATGCCGGACGCGCTGTCGCCGGAGGTCCGCACGGTGCCGCGATTGGTGACGGTGGCGCTGCCGCCATTGCCGCCGCCGCCGCCCGTGCCGCCGAGGGTCGTGGTGGCCGCCACGGCCATCTGCCCCGGCGGTGCGACGGCCAGCGCATAGGCGGCCGCGTCGCCGCCGATGCCGCCGCCGCCGCCGACGCTGAGGGCGCGCAGGCCGGTCGCCCCATCGCCGTAGGTGGTGACCGCGCCGCCGTTGAGGACGCGCGCCGTGCCGCCCGCGCCGCCATCCCCGCCGGACCCGCCGATCGCGGTGGAGAACGCGAGGCTCGGCAACGTGTTGCCGGTCGGCGTCACGAGGGGCGCCGCAATCGCCTTCGCGTCGGCGAGACCGCCCACGCCGCCGCCGCCGCCGATGCTGAGCGCCGCGAGGCCGTCCGCGCCGAGGCCGCCGGTCGTGACGGTGGTCGAGCTGTCGATGACGGCGGTGCCGCCCTGTCCGCCCCGGCCGCCGCTCCCGCCGACCGCCCAGGAGACCGAGAGCGCGAAGCCCACGGCCTTGCTCTTGGCGTCCCCGCCGGCGCCGCCGCCGCCGCCGATGCTCTGGACCAGGACACCCGTCGCACCGTCGCCGGCGGTCTCGATCGTACCGTCGAGGCCGGTGAACTTGGCAAGCGCGCCATCGCCGCCGCCGCCGGCGGCGCCGCCGAGGCCGACCGCGATGAACGCGTTGGCCGTGAAGGCCCGCCCGCCGCTGCCGCCGCTGCCGCCGATGCTCTGGACCAGGGCCCCGTAGGCGGCCTCGCCGCTCGTCGCGATCCGGCCGCCGGCGTTGATGATCTCGGCGGTGCCGCCGAAGCCCCCCGTTCCGCCGGTGCCGCCGCGGGAGAACCACAGCGTCTCGCCCCCGGCACCGCCGCCATTCGTCGTGGATGGCACGGCGAGCGGCGAGAGGGGCAGGGCCGCGTCGGCGCTGCCGCCGCCGATGCTCTGGGCGACCAGACCGATCGCCCCCGTGCCCGCGGTCGTCACGGAGCCGCTGTTGGTCAGCGTCACCGATCCGCCCGTGGCGGCATCGCCGCCGGTGCCGCCGCCGAAGACGCCGCCGCCGCCCTTGCCGCCGGGGCCGCCGACCGACTGGGCCACGACGCCCAGGGCGTAATCGCCCTGCGTGACGACCGTGCCGCGCTGGGTCACCGTGACGGTGCCGCCGTTCCCGCCCCGAGCCCCGTCGCGTCCGCCGGAATCGCCCTGGTCGCCGCCCCGGCCTCCGACGCTCTGGACCAGGGCGCCGAAGGCGTAGTCGCCGGCCGTCCGGATCGTCCCGGCCATGTCGAGATTCGCGAGCGCGCCCGCACCCCCCTGGGTCACCTGGGGTTTGCTGTAGGCGGTGCCCATCCGCCCGCGGTCGCCGCCCGCACCGCCGATGGATTCGACGATCACCGCGGTGGCGCCGACGCCGTCGGTGCTGACCCGGCCGGAGGGCGTCACCGTGAGCGAGGCCGCCCCGCCGGCCCCGCCCGTCCTGAACGCGGTCTGGTCGGCCGCCGTGCCCCCCGAACCGGCGTCACCCCCGGTTGCGCTGACCCGCACGGCCAGGAAGGCCTGCCCCACGGTCGAGACCGTGGACGACAGGGTGAGGGCGACCGGGCCGGCATCGCCGCCGCCGCCGAAATTCGTCAGGGCGTCACCGCCCTTTCCGCCCATGGAATAGACCCAGAACCGCGGAGCCGGCCTGAACGCCGCCTGCCCGGTCGGGTCGGTCTGGTCGCCCTGCCCGGTCACGTCCTCCGACAGCACCACCGACACGGCGCCGCCCCGACCGCCCCTGGCGCCGAAGACCGAACCCGTGCCGTAATCGTCGCCCCGTCCGCCGCGCCCGCCCTGCGATCCGATCTGGATCGCCGCCGCGGGGTCACGCCCGGCGGCCGCGGTATCGACATCGATCAGGCTCAGGTCGCCGCCGTCCCCGCCGGGCGTCGCCGGGGTGTTCCGCTGGAGGATGTAGACTTTCCCGTCCTGGCCATTCGCGCCGGTGACCACCTGGGGCTGGGGTCGCTCGGCGGCGCGCGCGGGCCCAGCGAGGCCCTGCATGGCGATCAGGCTGACCGTCGCCAGAAGCCATGCGGAGGGCCGCATCCGCCCGTCGAGGATCCCGAGGGACCGTACAACCCGCGAGCACGACATCGGCCATACGCCTCTTACCCGCCAGGGCCCGTACGGAACGGCAAGGGCATGGCGGAACCACAAGGATCTGCAGCGGTTTCAGCCGCGTCGCACCGATCCGAGTTCGGCGCTGCGCAGCAATGCGCAGCGTCTAGTAAATTTATTCCTGCCTGGAAAGTCGGATCGACAGCTGAAGCTGGAATATTTCAAGTATTTATATTCGAAAGAACATATTTCTATATATTAGATCTTGCCGTGTACTCCAAAGTTCGTTCGAGCCGCGCGCAAATCGTGATCCGCTGGGAACAAGATCTCCGCGCGCGACGATCGACCTCAGACCGCGACCCTCATGGCCGCATCCCCGGTTCCGAGGCGCGCCTCGATGACCTGCGCGAGGTGTTCGGCATCGCGGCCGACCGCACCGAAGCGGCCCGAGCCCCAGGTGTTCAGCCAGGGCAGGCCGATGAAGGAGATGCCGGCCTCGGCGGTCACGCCGCGCCGGTGCTTGGGATGGCCCGCGCCGTTGAACACGGAGGCGTCGAGCCACCGGAAATCCGGCGTGAAGCCGATGCACCAGAGGATGCTGGTGATGCCGGAGCCTTCGAGGGGGAGCGCGGTGACGGGCGCGTCCGGCTCCCAGACGGGGGTGTAGGGCGCCTGCGCCGGCGCCGCGATGCCGGCCTTGGCGATGTGGGTGTCGATGGCCGCGTTGATGCTGTTGTAGGTCCGGTCGGCCTGATCAAGCGCGCGCTTGAGGTTGTCGCGGAAGCGGAAGGCTCCGTCGGCGTAATCCTCCAGCACGCCGTAGAGCTGCATGCCCTCGGTGGCGAAGCGGCGCAGGTCGATGTCGCGGCCCCCGTCGCGCCCGGTCACGTAGTGGTTGGTGTTGTCGCGGACGCCGTCGCGCAGCGGGTGGTTCTCGACGGTCATGTCGTAATAGCCCATGTCGGCGAGCCATGTGACGACGTCGCGGCCGCGGTAGAAGCGGGCGCAGCGGGGCGCATCGCCCACCGCCAGATGCACCCGGCGCCCGGCGAGGTGCAGGTCCTCCGCGATCTGCGCGCCCGATTGCCCGGAGCCGACGACCAGCACGGCGCCGTCCGGCAGCTGGGCCGGATTGCGATACTGGTTGGAGTGGATCTGTGCGATCGCGCCCGGCAGCTTCTCCGCCATGCGCGGAATGATCGGGGTGTGATAGCCGCCCGAAGCGACGACGATCTCGTCGGCCGTGTAGTCGCCGTCCGAGGTCTGCACCGCGAACAGGCCGTCGTCGCGCCGCACCACGCGCGTGACCGCAACGCCCTCGCGGATGGGCGGCTTCACCTTCGCCACGAAGGCCTGGAGATAGGCGACGATCTCGTCCTTCTTCATGAACCCGTCCGGGTCCGGCCCGTCGTAGCGATGGCCCGGCAGGTCGCATTGCCAGTTCGGCGTCACGAGGCAGAACGTGTCCCAGCGCTGCGTCGCCCAGGTGTGGGCGGCTGTGTGCTTCTCGAACACGAGGTGGTCGATGCCGCGCTGCGCAAGGTGGTGGCTGACCGAGAGGCCGGCCTGACCGCCGCCCACGATGGCGACGGGACTGTGAGGGATCGGGGCGGTCATGGCGCCAACTCCTGCGTGGGTTCGGGAGGACGGGCTGTTCAGGCGGGGATCGGTGCCCGCCGGGCGCAGGCCCGGTAGGTCGCGTCGTGGCGCTCGGCGCAGGCGCGCCAAGACAGGGCGGCCGCGCGCCCGCGGCCGGCCGCCCGCAGCCGGGCCCGGATCTGCGGTACGAGCGCCGCCGCCATGGCGTCGGCGATGGCGTCGGGGTCGGCGGGATCGACGAACAGGGCGTCGGCCGGCGCCAGATAGGCGGTGAACGGCGGCCGGTCGGAGACGATCGCGGGGGTGCCGCACGCCATGGCCTCCAGCACGCACAGGCCGAACCCCTCGGTCCACGACGGGAAGGCCAGGAGGTCTGCGGCCCGGTAGAGCGCCGGCATCTCGGCCTGCGGGACGGGGCCCGTCTCGATGAGAGCCGCGCCCCGGCCGACCGTGAGCTCCTCGGAATCCAGGGCGGCTTGGCAGCGGGCGCGGTAGGCCGCGTGGTCGAGGAGCGAGGCGCCGCCGGCGATGACGAGCTGCGCGCTCGGAAAGCGGGCACGCAGCCGGGCGAAACCCGCGATGATGCCCAGCGTGTTCTTGCGCGCCTCGAAGCCGCCGACGCTCAGGACGACGGGCCCCGGGCCGAGTCCCCAGCGCGCGCGCAGGGCGGCGTCCGCCCCGGTCGGCGCGTCACCATAGATCGACAGATCGACCCCGTTGCCGACGATCTCGGCGTCCGCGCCGATCTCGTTCCGGATCCAGTCCGCCCAGAGGCGGCTGACGCAGAGCAGACGCCGGGCCTCGCGGATCGATCGCGTCTGCCAGTCGGCCAGCACCGGGTCGGCGAAGTGATCGACGTGGTGGACGGTGCGCACGAAGCCCGGGATCAGGCGCCGCTGCGTCAGGGTCGCGAGCGCGTTGCCGCCGATCCCGTCATGAGCGTGGAACACTTCGAAATCGCGGGCCGCCGCGTCTTCGAAGTGGCGCAGGTAGTCGTCGATGCGGGCGCGCACGAGATCGACCGTCGAGCCAGCGACCGGTCGGGCCGTCACCGCCACGGTGGGGCAGGCCGCCGCCCGGAAAAAGCCGCGTCCGGATGGGTCAGGGGCGTGGACCACGGCCTCGTGGCCCAGCGCGCACAGGGCCTCCGCCAGCGCCAGACAATGTGCGACGCCGCCCCGCGGGTTGGTGGAATGGGTCAGGATGGCGATGCGCAGGGCTTTCACGGGGCGGCCCCCGCGTCGTGCCGGCCGCAGCCTATCAGCGGGCCGGCCGCGAAATCCCAGACCACGGCCTCGGCCCCCGCGGAATCCCGCACCCGGGCAACCCAGCTCGCATCGAGATGCCCGATCGTGGCAGCAGCGATGCCGCGCTCTGCGAAGCGCGCGATGACGGCCGGCGTCCGGTCGGGGCGCACGCTTACGAGGTAGCCGAAGCTCGGGAAGGCCGTCAGCCAGCGTGCCAGCGGGATTTCGGCGGGGCGCGGGATCGCATCGAGGTCGATGACGCCGCCGACGCCCGAGCATTCGAGCAGCATTAGCGCCGTGCCGACGATGCCCGCCATGCTGATGTCCTTGGCGGCGCGGGCCAGGCCATCCTCGGCAAGGCCCGGTAGCAGGGCGAGGTCGCCACGCAGCCGGTCCCCCCGTGCGCCGGTCGAGGCGTCCCAGTAGGGGTGCGGCTCGCGGAAACGCCCGCGCAGATCGATGGCCGCTATGAGGTCGTCGCCCGGCGCGGCGTCGAAGCTCGTCAGGAGGCGCGGACCCGCTCGCCCCAGCACGGCGACCGCCAAATTGCCGGTGGCTGCGCGCGTGTTGGTGTGGCCGCCTACCACCGGTACGCCGTAGAGCGCGGCGGCGTCCGATAGGCCGGCCAGGATCGGGTCCGCCGCCCCGGCATCCCGGCTCCACAGGGCGTCGACCACCGCGAGCGGGCGCCCACCCATGGCGGCGACGTCGCTCAGGTTGACCATGATCCCGCAATAGCCCGCGAAATACGGATCCTCGGCCACGAAGCCGTCGAGGAAGCCCTCGATGGCCAGCAGCAAGTGCCCGTCGCCATCGGGGATCGCCGCGCAATCGTCGCCGACCGGGATTGCGGCGTGCCGGCCCCCGAGACCGAGCCGCGCCACGACGGCGTCGATGTCGCGCTTGTGGCCGACCCCGCGGGCCTCGCGGATCTGGCGGGCGAGCGCCTGAATGTCGGCGGCGGCGCTCACGCGGCCCGGCGCAGCGTGATGAGGCCGTGCTCGGGATCGTGCATCGGCGGGTAGGCCGCGAGGTCGGCTTCCATCAGGCGATGCGGGCGCCCGTGGAGGTTCAGTGCGTCGAGGCTCGTCCAGTGCAGGCTCTCGAACAGTGCGGCATTCGCCTCCTGCACATGCGCGAGGAAGCGGGTGCAGCCCCTGGCATGGGCCGCCGAGACCGCGACCCGGATGAGCCCGGTGCCGAGCGCGGCTGCGCTCCGGAACGGTTTGGCGACCGCGAGGCGCGAGCCCCACCACTCGCCGGGCCGCTCCGGCACAGCATGGATGCGCACGGTGCCGACCACGGCATCGGCCTCGCCGCCGAGCGTCGAGAGGGCGCAGATCGGGATGGCGTGGGCATCGACCGCGTCCTGGTCGTCGCCCGAGAACAGGCCCTGCTCGACGCAGAAGACTTGACGGCGCAGGGCCGCACAGGCGCGGCGCTCCCAGCACGCAATCGCTAATTTCACGTGAAAACTATTGGGCCGGTAGGGCGGGACGGGGTCGAACATCAGGCCGCTCCCGTCCGCTCGTAGGCGGAGAGCGCCGAGCAGGCGCCGCAGCGCCCGCAGCCGGCCTTGATGTCGGTGGAGCGCAGGTCCGCTTTCGCCAGCAGGGCGGCGAGGGGCTGAAGGATCGCGTGCATGACATCCGGGCCCGGGGCCGGATGGCTCTCCAGCGGCGTGCCGGAGATCGGCACGAACGGCACTACGAACGGGTAGACGCCCATCCCGATCAGGCGCTCGGCCATCGCCAGGATCGCCTCCGGCGTGTCGCCGAGGCCGGCGAGGATGTAGGTCGAGACCTGGCCCCGTCCGAAGACCGGGATGGCGGCCGCGAAGGCGTCGAAGTAGCGCTCCAGCGGCACGCTGGCCTTGCCGGGCATGATGCGGGCGCGGACCTCGGAGGTGACGGCCTCGAGATGCATGCCGAGCGCGTCGACGCCCGAGGCCTTCAATCGCTCGAACCACCGGTCATCGTCGGGGGGCTCGCACTGGGCCTGGATCGGCAGATCGACGGCGGCCTTCACCGCGAAGGCGCTCTCGCACAGGATCGCGGCGCCGCGGTCAGTGGCGTTCGGCGTGCCGGTGGTCATCACCATGTGCTTGACGCCGTCGAGCAGCACCGCGGCCCGGGCGACCTCGGCGAGCTGCTCGGGCGTCTTGCGCGCCACGGTGCGCCCGGCGGCCAGCGACTGGCCGATCGCGCAGAACTGGCAGGTCTTGGTGCGGCTCGCGTACCGGATGCAGGTCTGCAGCACCGTGGTGGCGAGCACGTCGCGCCCGTGCAGCACGGCAATCTTGGAGTAGGGCACGCCGTCGAAGGTCGAGAGCCCGTAGAAGCGCGGTTTGCCCGGGAAGGTGGCACGGCCGATCACGACGCCGTCGTGCTCGATCACCGCGATCCCGTCCGCATCCGGCCGACGCACCAGGAAGGGCGAGTCGAAGGCGGTCTCGGTGTGGACCGGCACCATCACGGTGCGGCCCGCGATCGTCATGGCCTTGTGGTCGGACGGGCCGGCACCGCCGCGGCGGCTCGGCGCCCCGGCGCGGCTGTCGGCCAGCCTAACGCCGTAGGATTGCAACGCGTTGATCAGGCGCTCCGTCGGCATCCCGATCAGGCCCGTCGTGACCGGCGCCGTGGGGGACAGACGCGTCGGAAGCGGGCTGCTGCTCATGGTCGAGGCTCCGGGAGGCGGGCTGCGAACGGGCCGGCGGGTGGACGAACGCGGCCGGGCGGTCGTCGTGGAGGAGGCTGAGGAGTTCGGGCCGGGCGTAGTGGCCGACCGAGTCCATCATCCGCTTGCGCTTGGTCACCAGCGCGAGGTCCATGTCGGCGATCAGGATGCCCTCGCCGGGTCCGAGCGGATCGGCGAGGTGCTTGCCCTCGGGCGACACGATGGCGGTGCAGTTGCCGCCCCGGCAGGCGCCGCGCAGGCGCTCGTCCGGGCAGACCTGCGCGACCTGTGCGTCGGTGAGCCAGCCAGTGGCGTTGACCACGAAGCAGGCCGCCTCCAGGGCATGGTGGCGGATCGTGACCTCCATCTGGTCGGCGAAGATCTGGCCGACCAGCGAGCCCGGGAATTGCGCGGCGTGGATCTCTTCGTGGCGCGCCATCAGGGCGTAGCGGGCGAGCGGGTTGTAGTGCTCCCAGCAAGCCAGTGCCCCGACCCGACCGACGGCGGTCTCGACGACGGTGAGGCCGGCGCCATCGCCCTGACCCCAGATCATGCGCTCGTGGTAGGTCGGGGTGATCTTGCGGCGCTTCAGCTTCAGCGCCCCGTCGGCATCGAAGATCAGCTGCGCGTTGTAGAGCGAACCGTGGTCGCGCTCGTTGACACCGAGCACGATCACCACGCCGTGTCGGCGTGCGGCCGCCGAGACGGCCTGGGTCACCGGCCCTGGTACCGCCACCGCGCGCTCGTAGAGCTTCAGGTGCTCCGCGCCCTGCAGCGCCGGCGGCAGGACGAAGGAGAAGTAGGGGTAGTAGGGCACGAAGGTCTCGGGGAAGACCATGAAGCGCGCGCCCTTGGCGGCGGCCTCGTCGACGGCGTTGAGCACGCGCTCCAGAGTGCCCTCCGGCCGGTCGAGGTCCGGCGCGATCTGGACGGCAGCCGCGCGTACGATCCGGGTCTCTGGCGGGCTCTCTGACATGGATGATCCTCCGGCTGGACCAGCGGCTGCGCGGCTTGCGCGGCCGCCGGGTACGGGCGTCAGACGGTCCAGGCGACTCAGACGGTCCAGGTGTCGATGATCACCGCGTTGTCGCGCTTGTGCAGGAGCATGCAGTCGAGCACGTCGAGCGGGTTGATCATGCGGATGCCCTCGATGAAGGCGGCCTCGCCGTGGCCGTACAGGGCCTGGGTCGAAAACCGGCAGGCATAAACCTTGCCGCCCTCGGCCATGAACTTCTCGAGCTGGTTGTTGAAGTTGAGGTGGCCCGGGAAGGCCTCGTCGCCGAGCCGCGGGAAGCCGCGCTGGACGCCGAGCGTGATGCCCGGCCCGTAGAGCAGGATCGAGGTCTCGAAGCCTTTCCGCTGCAGGCGCGTGGCCTGGAGCAGGTTGACGAGGCCGATCGAGCCCTCGAACGCGACGGTGTGGAAGGTGACGAGCGCCTTCTGGCCCGGCTCGGCCTTCACATCCTCGAAGACCTTCTCCTCGTAATCGACCAGAAAGTCGCCCTTCTTGTGGGGTTCGCGGTTCACGGCAGGCATCGCACACGCTCCTCGATGGGTTGGACCGCGGCAGTGGGGGCTGCGGGCGATCGCAACCCATAATGGCAAGCGACGTGCCAGCTCAGCGCGATCAACATTCCATGCAATGCGCCGGTCAGGAATACATACAAATATCCGATCAATACAGCGACGATGATCGCCGGAGGATCGCTCACTGAAACAGCATATTATGCGTCAGGAATACCCATGGACTGCTTGCCGCTGCATCAGAGATTGTATGAATTGTATGGACCCAGGCTATGATTTGCGGGAGCGCCCGCACGGTACGGTGCTTGCAGGCCATACAATCAAGCATTGATCGCATCTTGATGGTCTGGACGCGGAACCGATGAAGCCGACGGAGCAGGCGGGGTGGCCGGACAGCCGGACCGGCGCGGCGGATGCCTGGACGCCCGACCTCAAGCGCTGGGGCAAGCCCCATTATCTGGCCATCGCGGAGGCCCTGGCGGACGACATCCGGACGGGACGCCTCGGCCCGGGCCTGCGCCTGCCGACGCAGCGCGCCCTGGCGGAGGCGATCGGCCTGAACTTCACCACCGTGTCCCGCGGCTATGTGGAGGCGCACAGGCGCGGCCTGATCGAGGGGCGCGTCGGCCAGGGGACCTTCGTGGTCGATCCGGCGGGCGCGGCCCGGCCGAGCGGACCCGCCCGGGCGCCCCGGGTCGGGCCGGTCGACTTCACCATGAACCTGCCGCCCGAGCCCGACCAGCCGGCCCTGCAGGCCCGCATGCGGTCGTCGTTCGCAGAGCTGTCCGGCGATCTCACCAACCTGCTGCGCTACCAGGGCTTTGGCGGGACCGACGGCGACAAGGAAGCCGCCCTGCGCTGGTTGAGGGGCCGCGGGATCGCGGCGACCCGGGAGCGCCTGCTGATCTGCCCGGGCGGGCACAGCGCGCTGTTCGGCGTGCTGGGGCAGGTCGCCCAGGCGGGGGACACGATCTGCGCCGAGCGCATCACCTATCCGGGCATCCGGACGCTGGCGGCGCACCGGGGCCTGCGCCTCGTCGGCCTGCCGATGGACCGGCACGGGATCGACCCCGACGCCTTCGCGGCCGCCTGCACCAAGGCCCCCCCGAAGGCGCTCTATCTCAATCCGCTGCTGCAGAACCCGACCACCGCGACCCTGTCGCGGCCGCGGCGCGAGGCGATCATCGCGGTGGCGCGCCGGTACGCCGTGACCATCATCGAGGATGACGCCTACGCGCGCATCTGCCCGACGCCCCCGCCGAGCTTCGCGGAACTCGCCCCCGAGATCACCTACTACGTGGCCGGCCTCGCCAAATGCCTGGGTGCGGGCCTGCGCCTCGCCTACCTCGTCGCCCCGAGCGCCCGGGCCGCCCTGCCGCTCGGCGGCGCCCTGCGGGCCGCCACCGTCATGGCCTCGCCGATCGCGACGGCTCTGACGACGCGCTGGATCAACGATGGGACCGCGGAGGCGATCGTGCAGTTCGTGCGCTCGGAATCGGCTGCCCGCCAGCGCCTCGCGGCGGCGCTGCTTCCGCCCGAGACCTACACGGCCGATCCGCACGCCTTCCATGCGTGGATCACCCTGCCGGCGGGCTGGACCCGCTCGGCCTTCGCCAGCCAGGGGCGGTCCGCCGGCCTCGGCGTCGTCGGCAGCGATCCGTTCTGCGTGACGGGCACGCCCCCGGAGGCGGTCCGCCTCTGCCTCGGTGGCCCCTCGACCCGGCAGCAGATCACGAACGGCCTGGAGATGCTCGCCCACGCGCTGGAAGGCTCACCGGCGCTGGCTTCGAGCTACATCTGATCCCCGGGTGCCGCGCGTCGCGGTCGATCCCGTCTATTCGATCACCGGCGCCTGTGCAGGGTCCAGGATCACCGGCTCGTCGGGGACGTTGGGTCGGCCGGGCCGATCGTCCAGGTCCGGGCGGGGGTGCTTCTGGGCCGTACACCCGACGCAGGTCCAGCGCATCGCCAGGGCGTTGCCGGCCTCCGCTTTGCGGAAGCTGGAACCGTGGGCCTTCGACATCGCCCCGGACGTGGTCGTCCTGGGCGCGGCCTTCCTGGAGGCGGTCTCGGGACCGGTCTTGGACGGGGTGGTCCTGGACGTGACCATGGGGGCGGTCGTCACAGCGGCCGAGCGCCTCTGATCATTGATGACCCCGTGTTCGGATCATGCCAGGCACAGTGGTGTGGGCCGGATCGCTGTCGCAAGCGTCCGGCCATCGGCCCGACCCGCGGAGCGGGGCATACGCATGGGGCAGACGCGCGTTGCTGAACTCGCGCACCGGCTTCCCACCGCCCTATGGCTGGACCCGTGCCGGGTCGCATCGCCATCGACCACAGCTCTGAGGCTTTGTTTTGACGTGCTCTCGGCCAGACCGGTCTCGGCTCGCGCGGAGGGTGCCTTACCGCGCCATCACGTTTCGGTCGCGGGCGGCCATCGCCGGGTTGCTGGTCGGTGTCCCGAACCGGGCGGACGCGGAGGAGGCGTGCACAGGGCCGGATTTCCGGCTGGGAGCGGACCCGCACCCCGCGCAGATCGAGCCGAGCGCGCGCCGGGCGAGGGCTTCCGTGCGTGCAAAGGCAGCGGCGGGAGACAATCGCGCGCGTAACGTCGCGCCGCCGGCCATCCGGGTCACATTGGCGGCCGGTCGCATCTGGGAGGGATTGGCCAGCGCCGTGCCGAGGCTCGCGACGGAGACCGGTCGGGCGTCCCCGTCGGGGACACCGGGTCTTGGTCCGAGCCAAAAGTGTTCTGCTCTGAACAGCCATCGCGTCCCTTCGTTCTTGGACCATGCGATCTCTGCAAGGGATGGTCCGGGATCGGCCGTGCGCTCTGCCGGGTCTCCACCGCGTCGCCCTCAAGTCGGAACGGACGGCACGCGCGGCTCATCACAACCGCTCGTTCACGTGGCGCTCCCGGGGCCGCCGCATCGACATAGGATCCCGGATATGCGTAGTTCACGCGCGGTTAAAACCGGAAGGTTCGATGGCGGAAACAGCTCACGTCACTCTCCAAATTAAGGGAAGAGGGCGAAAAGCAAAATCCGGCGTGATCCATCTGCGCGACGCATTGATCGTTGCCTGTCTGTGCGTGATCGCAGCTGTCCTGATTGCTGCCGCGACGGCGTACTTGGCGCTGAACAAGATTTGGCCAGCCCTTGCGCCTGTCCGTGTTCATGAGCGGCTGCGTGTCTGGTCACGCTTCAGTCTGCTCACAATCCAAGAGATCCGCTCTTGGCGCTGAACCCTCGGGTTTGCCGGATTTACCTAAATAGATTCCGCTGTTGACGTTTTGAGTTTCCCTTATCAATCACAAATATTTCGGTTTAGATTGAAGCAAGTCCTGCCCTGAAGCCAGATTTCGTTTCGACTCTACAGAGATGGGCAGTGACGAGAAGCCGTTGAGCACCCCAGAGAAGACCAGCAGGTCGCGCTATCGAAGCCCGACAGAGTGGCTGTCGATCGGTGTGTTGGCCGCCGCCACGCTGGCCGTGATCGGCGCTTGGGGCTATGCCGCATGGTGGATCGGGTCGACGGTGTTGAACTGGATAAAGTGACGCGTCCGTCCATGTTGCTGCAAATTAGTCACCCGGCGTTTTCGCAAGTCAACTCGGCAAGTCAGTCCTAGCGCGTCACTTGGCAAGTCAGCCCGGCAAGGCTGACGATGCGCAGGGCTGCGATCACGGTCTCGAGGCCAACGGCGACGGGCGTGGCGTGTCTTCCAAGTTTGCGTCTCGCGATCAGTCCCTGATGGTCATGCGGGGTTTCAGCGGCCCCCCGATCGCAAGCCTCGATATCGATCGAGGCTATCCGTCCCTGACGGCGCTCTGGTGCGTGCGCGCCTTTCGGTCTGATGTCCTATGGAACGCGCGAGGCCGAGCAGAATGGGGCCTTGCCTTCAGACGCCCCGGTCTCGGGAGCCGCAACGCGGGAACGTGGTTAAGTCCTGCCCGCGAGCGTCGTTCCGATCGAAGCACCGCGCGGCTGAGGCCACAGTGCCCATCGATGTAACGCGACGTGATTCTCACGTCTCACTTCGGTGAACGCCAATCATCCTTTGACTATCGACTGACCATGGAATTAGCGAATTTTATTAAAGATCTGCGATCAAAACGTCTCCGTAGCTGTCACAGACATTCGATTTGTTGTTTGAATGAGTGCATTGGCTTGACAGGATGTGCAGATTTTCGAGACTTCATGACGTTGGAAAGCTGGTTAATCAGGCGTCTGCGTAAAAGCACATCCTTGTGGTCTCAGGCAAGCCGTGCAAAGTTCAGACGTCGTCGATCAAGGCGAATCGAGAGCTGGGGAAAGGAATGGGTCTTTCTTGAGATTGCCAACTAAAATCAGTACAAATGTTGATGAAATCTGGTTGTTCGACCGCGTTGCTTAACCTGCGGATCGGGCACATGGCCTGAACGCGCCATCGCGTTTCGGCGCCAGGTCTGCGACGGCCGTGCTCTGCAACGCATGCAAGCGTGCCCGGCTCTAAGCCTTTGTAGGGACGTACTGTCTTGCGCTGAACCGGAGTTCACTTCGGCGCAAAGCGCTCTCGCATGCCGTTCCGGGCCGGCTGCGGACATCGATGGTTCAAGGCGGCACCCTGCAGATCGTTCGATCCTCGACAAGTGACCAAGAAAGTTCAGATCCGATTATTCATATTATGATTTGATGTAATATTATCCAGTATTTGAGACAGTAGCTTATATCGTTTAATATTCGTGATGAAAGAGCAGGGCCGATCGAGGTAGCTTGACGCACATGCTGTCGCGACGATCGTGCAGTGAGGATCGTTGAAATCCATAACTGTCGTTACGGGAACACGCAGATGATCGCTGTACTCATGCCCGCCGTGATCGGGGGCTTACTTGCCGTTATTGGGACCTGGCCCTGGTTTGGCCCTTACGCCATTCTGAGCGGCCCCTTGGCGGCGGGGGGCCTGGCGATTTCGATCGGGCTTTTCCTCGCGTATCAGCGGAGTCGGTCGTCGTCCAAGCAACGGAGCCGCCTCGTGATCGCACAAACGGAAATTCATCTGGGATGAATAACCGCCACGCGGCTCAACGCCCGCGCCAACCCGCGCCGTGTCTGAGCCTGGGGTTTTGAACTGCAACGACCGGTGCGAGCCAAGTCGCGGATGTCGGCTCCAAGCCGGACCGATCGCGACCGTCCAGGCGTGCGGCATCGTTCGCATCCGGGGTGGGCAGGCCGGCACAGTGCAGCAGACACGCAGATCCGACCGACGGTGTTTCAAAGACCGCGGCCGCGCGATCTAGCTTGGAGAGGGAATCGCGCAGTCAGGAGACCGCAATTAAAGATAGCTTCAGCTTGGTGTGCGACTTGGTATCTGTCCATGCGTGCCGCTTCGAGGCATCAGGACCACCACGGCAAACCGATCCATTGGGGGCGCATGCTTGGCTGGGCCATCATGACGCTGGCATGCGTCGGTTACTTCCTAAATGAGGCGTTAAGCGCCCCGATCATTGAGGACGATGGATCGGACACCGTTCAAGCTCCCCGGCATGACTCGTCGGATCCGGCTCTGTCCGGGCTGACGGCGGCCCCGCAAGCCTTGCCGTCGCACAGCGCATCGGATCAGTAAGCGTCGGAGCGACCCGGGAACACGTGAAGCGCCGTGGCGGCCAGGATCTTGAGATCCAAAGCGAAA
Source organism: Methylobacterium sp. E-065 (assembly GCF_022829605.1). GTDB lineage: Bacteria > Pseudomonadota > Alphaproteobacteria > Rhizobiales > Beijerinckiaceae > Methylobacterium. Next base: position 27,194 of record NZ_JAKSYD010000302.1, read on the forward strand.
CTCTGGTTCTCAATGTACCACAGATCGAATTCGACCCGGCGCTGCATGTCGGCCAGTTGCGGGGTGCCGCCGCGCGAGCCGTTGACCTGAGCCCAGCCGGTGATGCCGGGCCGCACCGCGAAGCGGCCGGAATAGGCGCTCAGCAGCGCGCCGTAATGGCGGTCATGGGCCAGCGCGTGGGGACGCGGGCCGACCAGCGCCATCTCGCCGCGCAGCACGTTGATCAGCTGCGGCAGCTCGTCCAGGCTCGAGCTGCGCAGGAGCCCGCCGAGCCGGGTCAGGCGGGCATCGCCCCGGCGCACTTGTGAGACGACCGCCCCGTCCTCCTGCACGTGCATGGTCCGGAACTTGTAGATCAGGAACGAGCGCCCGTTCAGGCCCGTCCGCGTCTGACGGAACAGCGCCGGACCTGGGCTGTCCAGACGCACCAGCAGCGCGACAAGCGCCAGAAGCGGCGCCAGCAGGACCAACGCCAGGGCCGCGACAGTGACGTCCAGCCCGGTTCGCAGAGTTGCGCTTGGCTGTTGGCCGCCGGACGTCACGGGCGTCAGCGGTTCGTCAGCAGCCAAGCTGCGTTCTGCGGCCTTCATGCGATGAGCCCCTATTCAGATCCGGCTGGGTGGGCGCGGCCGCCGGGTACCTGAAGGCGGCGACGCCAACTGAGTCCCAGTCCGGGCGCCGCCACAGCTCCGCCGTTTAACTCGGCGTTAAGCCAGATACAAGGAATGATCCTAATTGTGGGTGGCAGCGGATCGCATGTAGCAATATTATAGCGCCAATTGTTATGCTATTTTTTTAAAGATGACTTGCTATCGTTTTTTCCCTGAGAGGGGCTCGTCGCCTGTATCTCAGGTAATTTCTTCAGTTATTGAATCCTTTTTTAGGCGGGTGTGATCGCGTCCAGATACGCTGTATATTGACTTGCAAGTTTTTTATCGATGGCGACTGGCTTTTGATCCGGCGTTAAATATGTGACGAGACAAAGAGGGTTCTGTCGCCGTTCTGCGCGGGCTAACGCGCTCATATTCGGATCGAAACAGAAAACTGCTTAGTGATTAAGTACCAAGTCGCTGGAACGGGCAGCGATTTTTGCGTTCGCGGCGCCGGTTTGCCGCCGGGCGATGGGGCGGGCAGTGAGCTGACCCTTCAACGCTTGAAGGGCGACCCGGACCCGCGCGGACGGACGACCCATCTGCGCGCGTTGACCGTCCCGGCTGGCCAGTCGGGCCGAGAACAGCCGCCTATCGCCGTCCAGAAGGGCCGTGATCTCTGGGCTCGATCTGTTCCACATCGCCATATCAGGCGGAAACAGGATCGCCGCGGAACCGTCCCGCTGGGCCTCCTCGCGGGCGCAGCGCGCCGCCAGTTCGTTCAACGCCTTGAGCGTGATGTCGAGATTGGCCTGGACCTGCGTCTTGTCGAGGCGGATCAGGACGTCGCCGGCCCTGACGTGATCGCCATCCTTGACCAGCAATTCGCCGACGCCGCCGCCGGTGGGATGCTGAACCTTCTTGATCTCGGACTCGACCACGAGCTGGCCGGGGGCGATGATCGCGCCCGCGAACGAGGTCATGGTGGTCCAGCCGGCCAGACCCGGCACCAGCGCCACGGAGAGGACGCCGGCGAAGACGAGCTGGCGGCGGATGGAGGCGCGCGGATGGCGTCGCGGCCGCGTCCGGGCGGTCAGATCCAGGCCGGATCCGGTGAGGATGGGGGATCCTGCCGACATCACGCGCTCACCCTCTGTTGATCGGCACGCTCTGCCCCGACGGGCCGCAGAACACGCTTGAGGACATCATCCTTCGGGCCGAACGCCTGCAGGCGTCCGTCCGCCATCACGAGCACGGAATCGACGGCGGCCAGCGCGCTCGGTCGGTGGGCGACGACGATGCAGATCCCGCTGCGGCTTCGCACCCCCTGGATCGCCCGCGTCAGCGCGGCCTCGCCATCGGCATCGAGCTTGGCATTTCAGGTCGACCGTATGTTGAGGAACACGCTGCGGCCCGGTCGGGTTCGCGTTCCCCGATCCCTCGACGACGACCCTCGAAACGCGCGAGATTCCCCAACGCGACTTATCGATACGATGGGCCTTGGGCCGATGAAGGATCAACCTTCGGTTCAGGCTCATACCAAAACCGCGGTATGACCGGGTGCAGCCCGCTGGGGGTGCGCAGGGGGTGGCGTGTCGGATGTGGGGCACTTCGTCCCTCGAAAGGCGAGGACAAACGATGACGCGGAAGATTATCGAAGCGCCCGATTTCGGAACTCTGGGCTTTCCGACAGCGCCGGGATTCGATGCGCCGATGGTTCAGGCTCCGATCGTGACGCCGGGTGACGTCGCCGATCAGTCCGGTGATCTCTGGCTCGATGTGCTGGGTGATCGGCTTGTCCATGGTGAACTCGCCGTCACGCCCGAGCAGGCGAACGCAGCCGCCCGTTATGGCTGGGCTGCGGTTCCGAACAGCGAGCATGCGGGAAAGATCACGGTCCGGAGATCCGATCCGCATCCGGATCAGGATTGAGAACACCGACGCTGCCTGTCGAGGCCGGCAACACGACCGGTCTTCAGGCCTTGCCCTGCGGATCCGGCGAAGGGCGTGATGGCCCGTGTGAGCGAGGGCCTGGCTGAGCAGGGCCTGCCGCGAAACGCTGTGTGCGCTGACGGCGGGAAAGGGCCTGGCTGCGCGATCTTCGAAGGTCTTCTGGCTTACGAATACCTTCAGACCATCAACAAATCCGATCCGTTACGGTATCGCGCCCGCTTCCCAGCCGCGCCGGGATCGGGTTAAGCAGGATCGGCACAGGTCACCGCCAGAGATGACCGGCTCGCGAGGAAGCCCGAGAAGTCCGTCACGCCGCCGTCGCGGCTTTGTTCGGCCTGCCTCGAATCCGCGCGGACCCCGCGACGCGCGACGAGGACAGGCCCCATGACCGGCCCCATAACTGGCTCTGCGACCACCGACCCGACACCCGGCTCCCCGGACGAGACCGCCCTCGAACGCTCGGCGATCCGCCGGATCAGCTGGCGGCTCGTGCCGTTCCTGATCCTCGCCTACTTCATCTCCTTCCTCGACCGCGTGAATGTCGGCTTCGCGGCGATCCAGATGAACCACGATGTCGGCCTCTCGGCGACGGTGTTCGGCTGGGGGGCCGGGATCTTCTTCATCGGCTACTTCCTGATGGAGATCCCCAGCAACCTGATGCTGGAGCGCTTCGGGGCACGGCTGTGGATCGCCCGGATCATGGCGACCTGGGGGCTGATCTCCGCCGCCATGGCGCTCGTGCAGGGGCCGTGGTCGTTCGTCGGACTGCGCTTCCTGCTGGGCCTGGCCGAGGCCGGCTTCTTCCCGGGCGTGATCCTCTACCTCACCTACTGGTTCCCCTCGGCCTACCGGGCGCGGATCATCGGGGTGTTCATGATCTCGATCCCGATCTCGTCGTTCCTCGGCTCGCCGATCTCGGGGGCGCTCCTTAACGTGACCGGCTTGGGGCTCGCCGGCTGGCAGTGGCTGTTCATCCTCGAAGGGCTGCCGGCGGTGCTGATGGCCGGCGCGGTCCTGTGGCTGCTGCCGGACGGCCCGCGGGACGCGGCCTGGCTGCCGGCGGCCGAGCGCGATTGGCTGGAGCGGCAGCTCCAGGCCGAGGCGGCACGCAACACGAAGCGTGGGCAGGCAGCCAAGCCGCCCCTGTGGGAGATCCTGCGCGACCGGCGCCTCGCCCTGTTCGCGGCAATCTATTTCGGCTCGACGGCGAGCAGCTACGGGCTCTCGTTCTGGACCCCGCAGATCGTCAAGAGCTTCGGCCTGGGCAATTTCGAGACCGGCCTGCTGAACAGCATCCCGTACGGTTTCGCGTCGGTCGCCATGATCCTCTGGGGGCGGCACAGCGACCGGATGGCCGAGCGGCGCTGGCACCTCGCACTCTCCTTCCTGGTCCTGGCGCTCGGGCTCGCGGGCGGCACCGTGCTGACGGGCCTCGGCCCTGTGGTCGCGGCGCTGACCGTGGCGGCGGTTGGCGTCTATATGCTCAAGGGTCCGTTCTGGGCGCTCGCCACCGAGCAGATGCTCCCCGCCACGGCGGCGGCGAGCATCGCGGCGATCAATGCGGTCGGGAATCTTGGCGGTTTCCTCGGGCCCTACCTGATCGGTGCGATCAAGGACGGGACCGGCAGCTTCACCCTGAGTCTCCTGCCCCTAGTGGTCTTCGCCCTGGTGTCGGCCGGACTGTCGCTGGTGCCGGGGCGCGCCTCGCAACCGGACTCGGGCGCCCGCCGGCCCTCGGTGGCCTGAGCGGTCGCCTGCGAACCGGCGCGACGAATGGGCGGTTAGCCTCGTGTCGCTGCCGGAACCATCGAAGGATTGTGCTCTCGGCTGCGCGGCCGACGGGGAGCCAGCTCGATGGACCTGAACACCACCGTGCGCGACGCCATTCTGGCGGAACTGAAGCGCCAGTCGGAGGCGGAAGACCCCGCGCCGACGATCGACCTGTCGGAGTCGGGCTACGCGCGGATCGAAGGTCGGATCGATATCGAGGCGCTGATCATGGTCGTCGCGGGCGCGCTCGCCGGCGGGCCATGACGGGAGAGGCCGCCGCCGAAACGGCAGCGAGGCCGCTCCCTTGCGGAAGCGGCCTCGCCGAACGTCAGGTCCGGGGCGCGGCCTGAGCCGCGCCTGGGATCGGTCTTAGTACGAGCCGAACTTGTAGTTCAGGCCGGCGCGGACGACGGCGAACTCGTCGGGTCGGCGGCCCGCGCCGCTGGTGACGACCGGGCAGTTGTTGGCGGCGGTGTCGACGAACGCGCCTCGGTCGCTTGAGCGGTCGGCCGCGAAGCGGCGCGACGAATGGGCGGTTAGCCTCGTGGCGCTGCCGGAACCATGCAAGGATAGTGCTCTCGGCTGCGCGGCCGACGGGGAGCGAGCTCGGTGGACCTGAACAACGGCGTGCGCGACGCCATTCTGGCGGAACTGCAGCGCCAGTCGGAGGCGGTGGACCCCGCGCCGACGATCGACCTGTCGGAGTGGAGCTACGCGCGGAGCGAAGGACGGATCGGGATCGTGGCACTGATCGGTGATGACCCTGGCCGCGTCGCCGGCGG
>NZ_JAKSYD010000303.1 GCF_022829605.1 Methylobacterium sp. E-065
TGCTCGGCGTAAGCCGGGGCGACCATCGGGTAATCGGCCGGCAGGCCGTAGCGGTCGCGGTAGGCCCGCGGGTCCAGCCCGTGGCTGGTCAGGTGGCGCTTGAGCGTCTTGTAGGTCTTGCCGTCGATGAAGCTGACGATCCCGTCCGGACGAACCGACTTGCGGATCTGGGCCGCGCTCGGCCGGTCGATATCGGGCTGGGCCGCCGTGCCGGTCTCCGCCGTCAGGGTGCCCGAGACGAGGCCCGCGATGGCCCCATGAACCCGGGCGATCAGCGCCGGCAGCTCCGCGGCCGGAACGGGATTGTTCGACACGTAGGCGGCGACGATGTCACCGGCCAGCTCGATGAAGTTGGGGGTGGGCCCGGTGGTTTCTTCTGTCACTTCAGCATTCCTAGTGTGCCCCTCACAAGTGATTTGCTACTTCCCCCCGCTGAATGCAAGTTACAAAATCGTTTGTGGACCGGCATCCGGTGCATGATTGGCATGCCCGGCACGGCCGGCAGCCGGGTATTTCCGGCAATCGTCCAAGAGATCTTAGCCGCGGCGGCCGGGCGATACCGTCGACTGCCGGACTGTTAATCCCAGGCTGCGAAACGATCCAGCAATGCACCTAGAGTTCAGGAATATCCGTGGCCGCGCGCTTCAGGTATTCGGTCGACGGGGCTGCGACGGCGCGAGACCGCCGTGGTGACGGCGCGGCCGCGACGTGGCATTGCGCGACCATGCTCCTGCTGGCCCTCATCCTCGCCCTCCTCGTCGTCTTGGTGATGATGATCGTCCTGCGGCGCTGGACCGGCCGGCTGGCCTCGCTGGCGACGCTGCTCGCTGCGGCGATCATGGCCCTCTGGCTGGCCGAGGTCGGGTTGCTCCCGGGGTCCAAGGGGCCGCTGACCGCCGACCGACCCCTCGTGCCCGGACTCGACCGGTAACGGTCCGGTAAGCCTGTCGCGGCCAGCATGGACCATGCCCACGCTCTCCGCACCGCGCCTCCTGACCTTTCTCGTGTCGGCCGTTCTGATCGGTCTCGCCGTCGCCAGCCTGTACACACGGATCCCGATGGTCGGACGGACCGTGGTGGCGCACCGGCAATGGTTCTTCATCGGCGCCTACGTCCTTCTGGCGCTCGGTGTGACGACACGCAGCCTGTGAGCGGCGGGCCTCGGTCACGGAGGCCGCCTGCACCGAGGAGACCGCCATGGCCCTGAAAACCACCTTCGTGGTTCAGCCCTTCGAACTGCATCGCAAGCGTCTGCGCCCGGCACGCCAGGAGCCCGCGCAGAGCGAATTCGGCGCCCTCAAGAAGGCGGAGGCGCTGGCCGGACGCCTGCCCGGCGCCGTCGCCCTGAAGGTCGTCGCCGACGACGAGACCGGCGAACTCGAGAGTGTGGCGATCCTCGGCCAGTTCGGCGACGTGCCGGACGACTTCGCCGAGAGCCTGGTCGGCGGCTGACAGGCACCTGCTTCCGTCCATGCGACACAGGCAGCGCAGGTTTATAGGTGGACCGAAACTACGTAGAAACAACGGATAGTGATTCTTGCGAGCAGTTGTGCTCGCTGAGCCAGAACCTGTGACACGCTATTTCATCGACATCCATGATGGCACCAACCTTGTCCGCGACCAGGAGGGTTTTGATGTTCCTGATCTGACCGCAGCGCGGGCGCAGGCGGTGCGGATGATGACCCGCATCGCCCAGGGCCTGTCGGATCCGCGGGAGCGGCAGGATTACGTGATCGCGGTGCGCGACGCGCAGGGCGAGGTCCGTCTGCGCCTGCGGCTCTCCTACGACATCGAGCAAGGCTGACGGCGGTTGAGGGGCGAGACAGGGATAGCGCGGTCGGTCCGCCGCGTTGGTGCGCGTCGCTGGAGCGGTCGAGGAGGACGGATGACACGGACAACGGGTGCGATCGGATCTTGCGCGGCGGCGCTCGCGCTGCTCTGCGCCCTGCCCCTGGCGGCGCGGGCGCAGACGGCACCGCCGCCCCCGGCGGGGTCCGCGACGGCGACGCCGGACAACGCCGTCCTGCTGACGGTCTTCCTGCGTCATGACCAGTCGCGCCCCTTGGCCGAACTGAACGCGCAACTCGCCAAGCAGGGTTTCTACAAGGCCTTCCCGCCCCCCGGGATCGAGGTCGTCTCGTGGAATGTCGTCATGGGGATCGGGCAGATCATCACGCTGCGGCTGCCCGCCACCCGGCTCCGGGAGGTCAATCGCGTCCTCGAGGACACGGCCTGGGGCGCCTACCGCACCGAGTTCTACCCGACCTACGATTACCGGGCGGTGGGCCTCGCGGAGCACGAGAAGGCGCGCTGACGGCTCAGCGCTGGCCGCTGTCGCTGTTGCGCTGCGTGCAGCGCCATCCGGCCCAGCAGGACGGCACATCGGCGGAGGGCTCGAAGGCCGGCGCGCCGGTCTCGTCCTGTTGGCATGATCCGGAATCCAGATGGACGGTCTCGTAGGCCGTCGCGCTCCTCGCGAGGATCACGCTGCGGTCCCGGGCGACGCGGGCCCGCAGGGCGGCGCAGGTCAGGCCGTGCGTGTCGATCCGCTCCTGTGCAACGGCAGCGGTCGCAAGGACGCTCAGGACGAGGGCACAGGCGAGGCGGGGCATGGGTCCCTCCGGATGTTTGTGGCCCGATACCGGAAGCCGGTTTCGTCAGTGTTTCCGGATGTCTTCGGCGCGCTGCCGGAACGCCGCGAATAGCGACTTCAAAGATTTATTCGAGGATAAGAACGAACGGTCCAGCGTCTCTCCCTCCCCCGCAGAGGGGGGAGGGAAACACCCGCGGATATGCAGGCTGCCTCTGCCCGGAAACCATCCCCCCTCAGGGCGCGGGCTGCACCTCATGATGCCCGTCGAGCACCGTGTCGCTGGTCGGCACCGTCTCGGCCACCGCGTCGGCCCGGCGGCGGTCCGGAGCCGTCGCCTCCGCCACGAAGGCCGCCACCGCCTCGGTCAGCGGCAGCGTGCGGGTCTGCTGGCTGCCGAGCCGCCGGATCGAGACCGTCCGCTCCTCCGCCTCGCGCTTGCCCAGCGCCAGCAGCACCGGCACCTTGGCCAGCGAGTGCTCGCGGACCTTGTAGTTGATCTTCTCGTTGCGCAGATCCGCCTCGACCCGCAGGCCCGCGCGCTCCAGGGTGCGGATGACCTCCCGGGCGTAAGGATCGGCCTCGCCGGTGATCGTCGCCACCACCACCTGCACGGGCGCCAGCCAGAGCGGGAAATGCCCGGCGAAGTGTTCGATCAGGATGCCGGTGAAGCGCTCCATCGAGCCGCAGATCGCCCGGTGGACCATCACGGGCGGCTTCCTTGCGCCGTCGGCGTCGATGTAGAACGCGCCGAACCGCTCGGGCAGGTTGAAGTCGACCTGCGTGGTGCCGCATTGCCAGTCGCGGCCGATCGCGTCGCGCAGGACGTACTCGAATTTCGGCCCGTAGAACGCGCCCTCCCCCGGGTTGATCGCGGTCTTGATCCGCCCGGCCGACTGCTCCTCGATCTGCGCCAGAACCCGGGTCATCACCTCCTCGGCGTGGTCCCACAGCGCGTCGGAGCCCACGCGCTTCTCGGGCCGGGTCGAGAGCTTCACCACGATCTCGCCGAAGCCGAAATCCGCGTAGGTCGAGAGGATCAGGTCGTTGATCTTCAGGCACTCGTCGGCGAGCTGGTCCTCGGTGCAGAAGACGTGGGCGTCGTCCTGGGTGAAGCCGCGCACGCGCATCAGCCCGTGCATCGCGCCGGACGGCTCGTAGCGGTGGACCACGCCGAACTCGGCCATGCGCAGGGGCAGGTCGCGGTAGGATTTCAGCCCGTGCTTGAAGATCTGCACGTGGCCCGGGCAGTTCATCGGCTTGAGCGCGAACCAGCGCTTGTCTTCGGCCTCCTCGCCGGCCGATTGCGCGGCGAACATGTTCTCCCGGTACCAGCCCCAGTGGCCGGAGGTCTCCCACAGGGCCTTGTCGAGGATCTGCGGGGCGTTGACCTCGGCATAATCGCCGCGCAGGCGCCGGCGCATGTAGGCGATCAGCTCCTGGAAGATCGTCCAGCCCTTGGCGTGCCAGAACACGACGCCCGGCCCCTCCTCCTGGAAGTGGAACAGGTCCATCTCCCGGCCGAGCCGGCGGTGGTCGCGGCGCTCGGCCTCCTCCAGCCGGTGGAGGTAGCCGTCGAGGTCGGCCTGCGCCGCCCAGGCGGTGCCGTAGATGCGGGTCAGCATCGGGTTGTTCGAATCACCCCGCCAATAGGCGCCCGCGACCTTCATCAGCTTGAAGGCGGTGCCGACCTTGCCCGTGGAGGTCATGTGCGGGCCTCGGCACAGGTCGAACCACTCGCCCTGCCGGTAGATCTTCAGATCCTCGCCCGGAGGGATCGCGTCGACCAGCTCGACCTTGAATGTCTCGTCCTTGCCGGCGAACAGCGCCCGCACATCCTCGCGCGTCCAGACTTCCTTGGTGAAAGGCGCGTCGCGCGCAATGATCTCGCGCATCTTCGCCTCGATCTTCGGGAAGTCCTCCGGTGTGAACGGGGTCTCGCGGTAGAAGTCGTAATAGAAGCCGTTCTCGATCACCGGGCCGATGGTCACCTGGGTGTCCGGCCAGAGTGCCTGCACCGCCTCGGCGAGCACGTGCGCGCAATCGTGCCGGATCAGCTCCAGGCTGCGCGGGTCGGTGCGGTCGAGGAACTCGATGCGGGCGTCGCGCGCGATCGGATCGTCGAGATCGGCGACCGTGCCGTCGAGCGCCATGGCGACGGTGCGCTTGGCCAGCGACTTGGCGATGCCCTCGACCACGGCGCGGCCGGTGGTGCCGGCGGCGATCTCCCGGGTGTTGCCGTCGGGGAAGGTGAGAATCGGCATGGATCAAGCGTCTCCGGGCTCAGTCCTGCATACGGGGCAGGTAAGCGGTTTCGAGGGAGCGGCCGTGTAGACCGATTTGTGGGGCGAGGGAACAACGGTGCGGCGCAACTGCCCGCATTCCTGACCCGGCTGGCCTGCCCCAGCCTGTCCTCACCGCATGCGCCATCGTCCCCACCCGCCTCTCGGCGCCGGGGGCCTGGCCCAACAAGCAACACGCGGGATGCCGCGGGAGCCCAGGTGTCGGCCAAGTAGGCGCGGGAGCCGGTCCCCGCGGCATTAATCGGGCTCCCCCCGGCCGGTGCCGTCCTTCTCGTCACCGTGCCTCCAACGGTGACGATGCAAGCCGACGCGCACTCCTTTCCCTTGCGGGAAGGGGAAAGCGGCCTGCTCTCAAGGCGTTGGCGCCGGATGGAGGTGTTTGAATCCGCTAGCCCGCCCGTGGAGGCCCGTCGCTCGCTGCAACTGCGGCCCCTATTCCAGCCGGGGATCGGCACATCGACGCCCGCGGTAGAGCGAGACCCCCCGATTTCGCTGCTGAACCGCAGAACACCTCGACGCACTCGATGGTCACGCGGAGCCGCCTGCCTCACCCCACGCGCTGCAACCGGCTCGCGAAGAACCCGTCGAGCCCGCCGCGGGCCCCAGGGACCTCGGCGAGGTGGCACGGCAGGGTGCGCAGATCACCGTTGGCATCGATCAGCTCGGCCGCCCCGCCGACCTCCTCGGGCCGGACTGGCACGCGCGTGTACCGGGTGTCGCGGGAAAGGAAGGCTGCAATCTGCGCCTCCCCCTCCTCCGGCTCCAGCGAGCAGGTGCAGTAAACAAGGAGCCCGCCCGGCCGCACCAGCCCGGCCGCGTGGTCCAAAAGCTTCCTCTGAAGCACGGCGAGCCGGATGATGTCGGCCTCCGACTTGGTCCAGGCCACGTCCGGATGGCGGCGGATCGTGCCGGTGGCCGAGCAGGGCGCGTCGAGCAGCACCGCGTCGTGGTCCTGTCCCTCCAGCGCCAGGGCGTCGGCGACGACGATCTCCACGTCGAAGTTCAGCCGGGCGACGTTCTCGCGCAGGCGCTCCAGCCGCGGCGCGGACCGGTCGATGGCCGTGACGTGCGCGCCCGTGCCGGCGAGCTGCAGGGTCTTGCCGCCGGGGGCGGCGCAGAGGTCGAGCACGCGGGCGCCGGGCTGCGGTGCGAGCAGCCGGGCCGGGATCGCGGCGGCGGCGTCCTGCACCCACCACGCCCCTTCCTGGAAGCCGGGCAGCTCCGGGATTGCCGGCCCGTTCTCCGGCAGGCGCAGGGAGCCGGTGGGAAGCCGCACGGCGCCGAGCCGCTCGGCCCACTCACCCGGGTCCCCCCGCGGTGTCAGGTCGATCGCGGCGCCGGCCAGATGCGCCCGCGCGATCGCGCCCGCGCGCTCCGGCCCGTAGGCGGCGCTCCAGCGGCGGGCGAGCCAGTCCGGCGTGTTGGTGGCGAGCGCGTCGGAGCCCTCGGCCAGGATGGTCTCGCGCTCCCGGGCGATCCGGCGCAGCACCGCGTTCACGAGGCCGCCGAGATGGGCGGTCCGGTTGTCCGCCTTGGCGAGCCGCACCGCGAGGTCGACCGCCGCATGATCGGGGACCGCGAGATCGAGGATCTGGGCCGTCGCGGTGGCGAGCAGGGCCGTGAGCTGCGGCTTGGCGTCGGGGAGCCCGCGATCCAGCCGCTGGGCGAGCGCCGCGCGGATCAGGCCGTAATGCCGGAAGGTCGCGACCGCGATGGCGCGCGCCAGGGCGGCGTCTGCCGGCGCCAGCGCCTCGGTGCGGATCGCCAGCGCGAGGGCCTCGTCGAGCGCGGGCGGCCGCTCCTGGCCGATCAGCGCCACGACCGCCTGCTGCGCCGCGCGCCGGGCGCCGAGGCCCGCCGTATCGGAACCCGTGGCTGGCGTTGAAGTCTTTGTCCGCGTGTTGCGGTCGATGTCCCGCGATGCCACTTCTGCTCCAGAGCCGAATTCTCTCGTTCCACGCCCTCACACCCGAGCGAGCGCGATGCAAGACCTGAACTGGCAAGACCCCAACGGGCAAGACCCGAACACCACCGCGGCCGCGCCCCGAGCGCTGAGCCCCGCGGCGGAGCGCGCCCTCGCGGAGGCCGCCGAGCGCCGCGCCGCGATCGACGCCCGCGCGGCCGAGATCAGCGCCAAGCCCGAGCGGCAGGGCCGCGGGGGGCTGGAGCCGGTGCGCTACGACGATTGGGAGGTGAAGGGCCTCGCGGTCGACTTCTGACGCCGGAACGCGGCGGCCCGAGGGCCGTTGCCCCTGCCTGATCGACAGGGAGCGAACGCGATGGCGACGAAGGTATCGGCACGGGGTGCGGCCGAGGGGCCGCACGGCGAGATCACCCTGGCCCGGGGCGAGCGGCTCGGGATGCGGATGTGGCGCGCCGAGGAGCCGAACGCCGACAAGCCGATGACCACCTCCCCGCACGAGACCGTGGGCTACGTGATCAGCGGCAAGGCGGAACTGGTGGTGGGCGGCGAGACCATCGCGCTCGCGGCCGGGGATTCCTACTGTGTGCCGGCCGGGGCCGAGCACACCTACCGGATCCTGGAGACCTTCACGGCCGTCGAGGCGACCGCGCCGCCGGCTGGGTAATATCGGGTTCCCAAAGGACGAGCCCTTTGGCGGGTTCTCAGGGCGGTGCCCTGAGAGCTTGGCCCTGAGGTCTTCACCAGGGCTCTGCCCTGGACCCGCGAAAGGGCGAGCCCTTTCGAAACCGCGACTCGATCGTCAGTGCGTCATGTAGACCGGCGTGCCGACATCGACCCGGGCGTAGAGATCGACCACGTCCTGGTTGTACATCCGGATGCAGCCATAGGATGCGTAGGTGCCCACCGAGTTCGGCCGGTTGGTACCGTGGATCGCGTACTGGCCGCCCTGCAGGGTCATCGCGGCCGCGCCCATCGGGTTGTGCGGCGAGCCGCCCGCGATCAGGTTCGGAAGGCGCGGGTTGTCGCGCTTGACCTCGGCCGGGGGTGACCAGGCCGGCGCCACGTACTTGCCGTCGATGGCGGCGGTGCCGAACCATTGCTTGCCGGGCTTGCCCACCGCCACCGGATAGCGGAGCGCCGTCCCGTCCCCGTTGACCAAGTACAGCTTGCGCTGGGTCACGCTGATCACGATCGAACCCGGCGCGACCCCGTTCTGGAACGGCACGACCTCGCGGGCCTGCGCGCCGCCGAAACATCCGGCCAGCAAAGCGCCGGTCAGACCCAATAAAGCCGCCACTCGACCCGACATAACCCGTTCCTCGACCAGCAAGAGCGTCTGCGGCCGAGTAATCCACGGCCGAGCTTGCCGTTCCAGTGAGAGCTATGGTTGATACGTGGATGGCGCCTAAAACCACTGATTACGGTAAAGCAGCAACGTAAATTTGTGCGCCGAGATCTTACGCACGACTTCGGACCCTGCTCCGCGATCGCTCAGCGCTCGATGAAGCGGCGGCCGCGCGCGTCCTCGGCCTGCCAGCCGTGGCGCTCCAGCTCCGGATCGCAATGCTCCTCCACCGGATGGCCGACGCACAGATAGGCGACGAGCCGCCACGTCTCCGGCACCGACAGGATCGCGGTCACCGCCTCGGGTTCGAGGATCGAGACCCAGCCGACGCCGAGCCCCCGCGCCCGGGCGGCGAGCCAGAAGCACTGGATGGCGCCGACCACAGAATACGCCAGGGTCTCGGGCATGCTGGCCCGGCCGAGCCCGAGGCCGGTCTCGGTCGCCCCGTCGCAGAAGACCGCGAGATGGATCGGCGCCTCGCGCAGGCCGGCGAGCTTCAGCGCCCGGTAGCGGGCCGCCCGATCCGCGTCGTAGCGTTCCGCCGCCGCCGCGTTGCACCGGCCGAAGCTCGCGGTCACGGCGGCGCGCCGGTCGGGGTCCGAGACCCGCACGAACCGCCAGGGCCGGCTGTTGCCGACCGAGGGCGCCCGGTGCGCCGCGGCCAGGCACGCGTCGAGTTGGCTCCCGTCGACCGGATCGGTCCGGAACCGGCGCACGTCCCGGCGCCACGCGAACAGCGCGTCGAGATCCTGCAGGAAGGTGTCGTCGAAGGCGGGCGGCCCCATAACGGTGGCATACAAGCATCCCGGCCCGGACCGGAACAGAAAAAAGGCCGCCCGGATGGGGCGGCCTGAAGTCTTGGGTCTCGAAACCTCGGAGTGCCGGGTTCTGGGATCCCGACCGGCGACCGATGGCTGGGGAGCTGGGTCGCGGCGCCGGCCGGTCAAAAACCGGCGAGGTTCACCGTCTGTTGTGCCACTGCAACGCGGCTCGCAAAAGGCGCGAATCGGGCGGAACGGTGTTTTTTGTCGCTTGGGTGTGTCGCGCGCGCCACGACCGGGCCCGACCCCACCCTTGCGGGCGGCTGCGGCGGAGGCCATCATCCGGCAAAGCAACGGCGTGCGGGAGTTAGGATGACCGAGAGGATGGGCCCCGGGCCGGGGCCCGACGAGGCGGCGGGGCATGTGATTCCCTTTCCCGCCCGCGCGGAGCCGCCCCAGGTGGCCTTCAACCGGGACGAATTGCGCGTGATCTTCAACCTCTACGGACGGCAGGTCGCCGCGGGCGAGTGGCGCGACTACGCCCTCGACTTCCGCCGCGACAAGGCGGTGTTCTCGATCTACCGCCGCGCCTCCGAGATGCCGCTCTACCGGATCGAGAAGGATCCGAAGCTCGCCCGCCGCCAGGGCGCCTACGCGGTGATCGCCGCCAGCGGCCAGATCCTGAAGCGCGGCACCGAGTTGGCACGGGTCATCGCCGTGCTGGAGCCGGCGCCGAAGGCGGTCTGACCGGGCGAACTCACGCGAGGGACATCCTGCGCACGGTCCCGGCGATCCCGGCCCGGACCTCCGGCGACAGCGGCCGGATCGGACGCGGCAGCTCGGCCTGGCAGAGGCCCGGGATGTCGACTAGCGCTAGACGACCCGCAGGCTCGAATGGGCCTTGAACAGCTCCCAGAGCGGTTCGAGCGTCGCATTCAGCGCCCGGGCACGGTCCGCGTCGCCCGCCTCGACCGCCCGGACGATGACGCGGCATATCTGTGGGAACAGGCTTGCGGCGACGCTGAACCACGCGGCGCCCCTGGCGATCAGGGCCTCCGTGGCGTTCCAGTCACCGCTGAAGCCGATGGGAAAACCGGCCGGCGCTGCGACGCGCAGGGCGGAGACCCTGGCTCCGGCGGCGGCTTGTTCCGGCGCCGGACACCTGGCGGCTACCACGCCGGGCAGGCGTGCGATCCGGCCGGTCAGCTCTGGCGAGAACTGCACATCCGTGGCGTTGGGATCGTCGTAGATCACGAGCGGCAGGCCGCCCTCTCCGGCCACCGCCTCGAGATGCCCGACCAGCTCGGCTTCGGTGAGCGGCGTGTAGGAGACGGCGGCAAGGAGCCGCTCGGCCGCTCCCGCCGCCTGCGCATCCCGGGCCAGGCGGATCGCCTTGTCGGTGCGCAGCGCGCCAATGCTGGCCAGGAGGGGCGCTCGTCCGGAGACCGTCTCGGCGGCGATCTCGTCCGCCCGCCGCCGCTCGTCGCGGGACAGGTAGGCGGAGGTGCCGGTGCTGCCGAGCAGGCCGACCCAATCGACCCCCGCCGCCGTCAGAGGCTCCAGCAGTCGGCGCAGGGCGGCGGCATCGACGCGATCGGGAGGGCGGAGAGGCCGGTCATCCTGTGCATGTCGGCAGCGTAGCGCGCCGGCCGGTCAGGCAAAAAGAAACCCCGGCGGTTGCCCGCCGGGGTCTCCTCAACCCGTCAGTCCGTATCGCCTTAGCGGCGGTCGCCCATCAGGCTGAGCAGGAACTGGAACATGTTGATGAAGTCGAGATAGAGGGTCAGGGCGCCGTTGACCGACATCTTGGCCGCCATCTCACCGTCGAAGCCGCCGTAGAGATACATCTCCTTGAGCTTCTGGGTGTCGTAGGCGGTCAGCCCCGCGAAGATCAGCACGCCCAGCACCGAGATGGCGAACTGGAGGGCCGACGAGGCGAAGAAGATGTTCACCAGCGAGGCGAGGATGATGCCGATCAGGCCCATCATCAGGAACGAGCCCATGCCCGACAGGCTGCGCTTGGTGGTGTAGCCCCACAAGCTCAGCGAGCCGAAGGCCGCCGCCGTGATGAAGAACACCTGGACCACGCTACCCCCGGTGAACACCAGGAGGAGCGAGGACATCGACGCACCCATCACCGCCGCGAAGGCGAAGAACATCGTCCGCGCCGACGAGGCCGACATGCGGTCCATCCGCATCGAGAAGACGAAGATGAACGCCAGCGGGGCGAGCATCAGCACCCACTTGAGCGGGCTGAGATAGAGGGTCTGACCGAACGGGGTCAGGATCGGGCGCGTACCCTGATAGGCCGCGACCGAGGCCATGTTCAGGCCGAGGGCGACGAGACCGGAGATCCCGAGGCCGACGACCATGTTGTTGTAGACGCCGAGCATGAAGGCACGCAGGCCCTGGTCGACCTCGACCTGGGTGCCGGCGTAGCCCGACGGCTGCTGGGTGCCGTACCGGAAGGGGCTGTTCTCGAATGCCATGGGAGTTTCCTTGCGGAGGCTCTCTCAGCGTGGTGTTTCGGGCGAGGCCCACGCAGGACCTCTGGCGCCAGGCTGGCACCTCGAACCGGAATATGTTGCGCCCGCGCCTCCGACACAAGTGCCCTGCCACGGTTGCAGGGGCGGTTTTCGGTGTCCGGAGGATGTATTTTTGTCCATCGGATCAGGGATTAAAACGCAGTCCCTGCTGGTGCGGGCCGCGTTCGACCCGCAATCGCCCGGCCCCTGCACTTCAACGGGTCCGGGCGAAATCTTGACGGCTGCTTAACGGCACCGGCAGATACGGCCACGCAACTCCGGGCGCCGCTGGCCGTCGCGGGGTCTCAGATATCCTCCATCCACTCCACGTGGCCGTCGGAGAGGCCGTAGCGGGCGCCCACGACCTTCACGGTGCCGGCGTTCAGCGCGTCCTTGATGACCAGGCTCTGGGTGGTGAGGCGCTTGGCGACCCGGCGCGCGTTGCTGCGCACGGAGGCTTCGAGCAGGTCGCCGCCCAGGGTCTTGGCATCCAGAACCGCCGGCACGATCGGTTGCACCATCTCGCCGATCACGCCCGGGAAGGTCGCGTTGTTCTGCACCACCTCCACGGCTGCCGCGACGGCGCCGCAGGATTGGTGCCCGAGCACGATCACCAGCGGGACGCCGAGGACGCCGACGGCATACTCGATGCTGCCCAAAGCCGCCGTGTCGACGGTGTTGCCGGCGTTGCGGACGATGAACAGCTCGCCGAGGCCGCGCCCGAACAGGATCTCCGGAGAGACCCGGCTGTCGGAGCAGCCCACGAGCACGCAGAACGGGGCCTGTCCGCGCGCCAATTCGAGGCGGCGCTCGCGGCCGTTCGCCGCCAGCGACGGCGCCTCGTTCCGGAAGTTGGCGTTACCCTCCTTCATGAGCTTGAGAGCCTCGGCGGGGGGCAGCGTGGTCTTCGCCACCGGCCCGGCCGCCTGCACGGCACCGCTCGGCAGCGCTGTGGCCGCCAGGATACAAGCGGCCCCGAGTAAGAGGCGGCGGCGCCCGAAACGCGTCAGGCCGGTCTCGGTGCAGCAATCGCAATTGGCGTGCATGAAGGCAGATCCCCCCTGGTTCCCGCAGCGCCATGCCGCCCGCAGGATTCTCCAGTGGCGTATCGAACGTCCCCCACCTTCCCTCTAATCCGGGCGTCCGGTGCGGCGTTTCGCTGCGTCGGTCGGGCGACGCCCCGCGGGCCCTGCGGGCGGCCCGACGCGCTCAGATCTGCCTCAAATACGGCGCGGGCTTCTGCCCCAGGATCCGCCACGTGCCCAGCAGCCCGAGCAGGATTGCCAGCGCCACGGCGGCGACCGCCGCCACCAGCGCCCCCGACAGGTCGAGGCGGAAGTCGAGGTGCATCACCTTGGCCACGATCACCCAGCCGGCGAGGCTCCCGGCCATCAGGCCGAACAGGGCCGTGGCGAGGCCGAGCGCCGCGTACTCGATGGCGTAGGCCGAGAGCAGCCGCGACCGGCTCGCCCCCAGCACCTTGAGCACCACGGCGTCGTAGAGCCGCGCCCGGTGTCCGGCCGCGATGGCGCCCGCCAGCACGAACAGGCTGGCCAGCACCGCGACCGCGCTCGCCCCGCGGATCGCCAGGACCAGCCGGCCGACGAGGTCGCCGATCGCGTCGAGCGCATCCTTCACCCGCACGGCGCTCACCGACGGGAAGGTCTTGGCGACATCCCGCAGGATGTGGTTCTCGGTGGCCGCGTCGGTGCCGCCCGGCAGGGTCAGGGTGGCGAGGTCGGAATGCGGCGCGCCGCGGAAGGTGCCGGGCGAGAACACCATCACGAAGTTGATGCCGAGGTTGCGCCACTCCACCCGGCGCAGGTTGAAGATCGTCGCGGTGAGGTCGCGGCCGAGCACGTTCACCGTCACGGTGTCGCCGAGCTTCAGGCCGAGCTGGCGGGCGAGGTCGGCCTCGAAGGAGACCAGCGGCTTGGCGCCCTGCTCCGGGCTCCACCACGCGCCCTCGGTCAGGTTCGAGCCCTCCGGCACCGTATCGCCGTAGGTGATGCCGCGGTCGCCGTCGAGCACCCAGGCGGCATCCTCCGGCGCGCGGATCTTGCTCGCCGGCACGCCGTTCAGGGCGACGATCCGGCCACGCATCATCGGCACGTCCTCGATCTTCCCGTTGGGCGCCGCGCGCGCCAAAAACTCCCGGAACGCGCCCGCGTCCCGCGAGGGGATATCGAGGAAAAAGAGATTCGGCGCCCGGGCCGGCAGGGTCGCGCTGATCGTGCGGCGGACATTGGCGTCGATCAGGCTGAGCGTCACGAGGAGCGTCACGCCCAGGCCCAGCGACAACACGATGGCGGGCGTCAGCGCCCCGGGCCGGTGCAGGTTGGCCAGCGCCATCCGGGGCGCCGGCCAGCGCGGATGCGGCAGGCGCCGGGCGAGTGCCATCAGGCCGAGCGCCACCAAATGCAGCAGGCCGAACGCGATGGCGGCGGCCGCGATGAAGATCAGCGCCACCCGCCGGTCGAAGGCGGTCGCCACCGACAGCCCGACCAGCGCCGCGAGGCTCGCGGCCAGCAGGATTCGGTAGCGCCAGCGCGGGCTGACCCGGGCGGGATCGACCGTATCGCGGAACAGGCCGGAGACCGGCACGTCGTGGGCGCGGCCGAGCGGCGTGATCGCGAACGCGAAGGCGGTGATCAGCCCGTAGGCGGCGGCGAGCGCCAGCTCCCCCGGGGCGAGCGTCGGGTTGAGCGGCAGCGGCAGGTCGGCGGAGAACAGCGCGTCGAGCACGAAGGGCAGGCTCGCGCCGACGACGAGGCCGATGAGGGTGCCGAGGCTGGCGATCAGCATCACCTGCGTCAGGTAAAGCGCGACCACCTGCGAGCCCGGCGCGCCGACGCTCTTGAGGGTCGCGATCGAGGGCCGCTTGCGCTCGACGAAGGCGTGGACGGCGTTGCCGACGCCGACGCCACCGACGATCAGCGCGGTCAGCCCCACCAGGGTCAGGAACTGCGTGAAGCGTTCGATGCTCTTGGCGAAGCGCGGATCGGCGTTGCTGCGCGAGCGGATCTCCCAGCCGGCCTCCGGGGTGGCGGCGCGGATTTTTTCCTGCACGGCGCCGAGGTCGGCATCCGAGGCGCCGGGCGGCAGGATGAGGCGGTAGCTCCAGCGGTTCAGACTGCCGGGCTGGACCAGGCCGGTCGCGCGCAATGTCGGCTCGGAGATCATCAGCCGCGGCCCGAAGCCGATACCGCCCGCGATCTTGTCGGGCTCGGACACGAGGGTGCCGCGGATCGCCAGCGGATGGCCGGCCAGCGCGATCCGGTCGCCGACCTTGATGTCGAGCCGGGTGAGGAGCGCCGGGTCGGCCAGCGCCCCCGGCACGCCGTCGCGCTCCGCCAGGAGGTCGGCGACGGGCGCCTGCGGATCGGTGGCGAGTTCGCCCGCCGCCGGGTAGGTGGCCGGATCGACCGCCTTCAGCTCGACCAGGGCCGCATCGCCGCTGCCGGCCACCGCCATGGCCCGCAGGGAGGCGACGGTATCGAGCTTTCCTTCCCGCGCCAGGGCCTGCTTCTCTGCGTCGGTCGCCTCGCGGTTGATGAGGTTGTAGGCGAGATCGCCCCCGAGGATCCGGCGACCCTCCCGGCCGAGCCCGTCCGAGAGCGAGCGCGAGATCGACGCCACGCCCGCGATGGCCATGACGCCGAGCGCGATGCAGGCAAGGAACACCGCAAAGCCCGAGAGCCCGGCGCGCAATTCGCGCAGGGCCAGACGCAGGGTGAGCGGGATGCGCCGGGGGGCGGGATCGGGGTGGGTGATCGTGCCGTGCATCAGGCGGTCACCGCCTCCTCGATCTGCCCCGAGCGCAGCCGCACGGTGCGGTCGCACAGGCGGGCAAGGCCGTTATCGTGGGTGACCAGCACCAGGGTCGCGCCGCGGTCGCGCTTCAGCCGGAACAGGAGATCGACGATCTGCCGGCCGGTGGCCTCGTCGAGATTGCCGGTGGGCTCGTCGGCCACCAGGATCGCGGGATCGGGGGCGACCGCCCGCGCGATGGCGACGCGCTGCTGCTCGCCCCCCGAGAGCTGCGCCGGGTAATGGTGCAGCCGGTGCCCGAGGCCCACCGCCTCCAATTCGGCGCGGGCCCGCACCAGGGCGCCGGGCCGGTCGGCGAGTTCCAGCGGCAGCGCCACGTTCTCAAGCGCCGTCATGGTCGGCACGAGGTGGAAGGCCTGGAACACGATGCCGATCCGCCGGCCCCGGAACCGGGCGAGCGCGTCCTCGTCGAGGCGGACGAGATCGGTGTCCTCGATGACGACGCCGCCGGAATCCGGCCGCTCCAGCCCGGCCATGACCATCAGCAGGGTCGACTTGCCCGAGCCGGACGGGCCGACGAGGCCCACTGCCTCGCCGCGGCCGACGCTGAGCGAGATCCCGCGCAGGACATGGACCCGGGCGGCGCCGCGGCCGAGGCTGAGATCGATGTCGGACAGCGCGATCGCGGGGGCATGTCCCATCTTGTCTTGGCTCATCGTGCGGACGATCTGTGGGCGATGACGAGCATGGCGCGCGAGGTCCTGTCTTGGTTTCGATCTTGGCTGCACGGGCCGTGGTTGCACCGCGATATGGGTCGCGCATTGGGGCCGCGCCATGATGGCGGCGCTGTGTT
This sequence comes from Methylobacterium sp. E-065, assembly GCF_022829605.1. GTDB lineage: Bacteria > Pseudomonadota > Alphaproteobacteria > Rhizobiales > Beijerinckiaceae > Methylobacterium. Next base: position 16,073 of record NZ_JAKSYD010000303.1, read on the forward strand.
CCGGCGCACGGCCCTGTTTGCCGCAGCGCTAACGCTCCTGATGGTCCCTTTCATGACAGCTCTGCAGGCCGCCCCGGGCGGCCCGATCAAGCTCGTTGCGCTGGGCGACAGCCTCACCGCGGGCTACAAGCTCCCGGCCGACGCCGCCTTCCCGACCGTGCTGGAGCGCCTGCTCAAGGCCAAGGGCGTGGACGCGACGGTGGCCAATGCCGGCGTCTCCGGCGACACCGCCACCGGCGGGCTCGACCGGGTCGACTGGTCGGTACCGGATGGGACCGACGGGGTGATCCTCGAACTCGGCGCCAACGACATGCTGCGCGGCACCGACCCGACTGTGACCGAGGGCGCGCTGTCGGCGATCATCGCGCGGCTGAAGGCGCGCGGCATCCCGGTCCTGCTCGCCGGCATGCAGGCGTCGCCCAATCTTGGGCCGGACTACAAGGCGCGGTTCGACGCGATCTACCCGACACTCGCCAAGCGCTACGACCTGATGCTCTATCCGTTCTTCCTCGACGGGATCATCGGCGACCGGGCACAGCACCTCGACGACATGCTGCACCCGAACCGGCAGGGCGTCGAGACCATCGCGTCCCGCATGCTGCCGACGGTCGAGACGTTTCTGGGCGGCCTCCGGCAGGGGGCGTCGCGGTAGTGCCGCGGCTGTTCACCGGACTCGCCGTGCCGCAGGCGGTCACCGACGCGCTGACGGTGTTTCAAGGCGGCCTGCCCGGCGCGCGCTGGATCGAGCCCGGCGACTTTCACGTGACTCTGCGCTTCATCGGCGATGTCGAGGCACCCGAGGCCAATGACGTGGTCGAAGCTTTGTCCGAGATGCGGGCGCGCCCTGCCCTGACGGTGACGCTCGATGGTCTCGGGATCTTCGGCGGCGACAAGCCGCGGGCGCTCTACGCGTCGGTGGTGCCGGAGGCGGGCCTGACGGATCTGCAGGCCGAGCAGGAGCGGCTGGTCCGCCGGGCCGGACTCGTGCCGGAGCGACGGAAATTCACCCCGCACATCACGCTGGCCCGCCTGCGCCGCGACGCGACCCCAGAGGCCGCCGCGATGTACCTGTCGCAGGCGCCGGCCTTCGCGCCGCTGACGTTCGATGTCGACCGGGTGACGCTGTTCTCGGCGAAGGCATCGACCGGGGGTGGGCCGTATGTGGCGGAGGGTGAGTTTTCGTTCGTGTAGTTCGTGGTTCGGATCAACCGCGCGGTTTTCCCTCCCCGCAGAGGCTACAGGATTCACACATCTCTGCCGGACGCCAAGATCTTGAGAAATAAGCACGCTTCCCCTCCCCTGGCGATCCCGGGCCTGCCCGGGATCGCTCGAGCTTGCGGGGAGGGGTCGGGGGTGGGGGTGGTTCAGGATCGAGCGTGACGGTGCCTCCTGCACCACCCCCACCTCCAACTCCTCCCCACAGGGGGGAGGAGCGCGCGTCTCGGCCAGCGATATGGGAATCCGCTTGCCCGCAGAGGGGGCAGGGAAACGCGCGGCGCCACCAGTGTCTCTACAACCGCCGCAATGCCACGCTCTCGATCCGGTGGCTCGCCCCCTTGGTGAGGATCAGGCTCGCCCGCTGGCGCGTGGGTAAGATATTCTCGCGCAGGTTCGGCAGGTTGATCGTGGTCCAGAGCCGGTCGGCGATGTCGAGCGCCTCGGTCTCGGGGATCTCGGCGTATTTCCGGAAGTAGGAGCGCGGATCGCGGAAAGCCGTCTGCCTCAGCTTCATGAAGCGCGTGACGTACCAGCGGTGCAGGTCGTCCTCGTGGCCGTCGAGATAGATCGAGAAGTCGAAGAAGTCGGACACGAACGGGATCGCGGTGCCGTCCCGCGGCAGGCGGGCGGGCTGGAGCACGTTCAGGCCCTCGACGATCAGGATGTCGGGGCTCTCCACCACCCGCTCCTCCCCGGGCACCCGGTCGTAGACGAGGTGCGAGTAGAGCGGTGCGGTCACGCGCTTGTGGCCGGCCTTCACGTCGTGGAGAAAGCGCAGCAGCGCGGCCGTGTCGTAGCTCTCAGGGAAGCCCTTGCGCTCCATCAGCCCGTTGGCGGCGAGCTCGGCGTTGGGCAGCAGGAACCCGTCGGTGGTGACGAGGTCGACCTTCGGGGTGTTGGGCCAGCGCGCCAGCAGGGCGGTCAGGATGCGGGCCGTGGTCGATTTGCCCACCGCCACCGAGCCGGCCAGCCCGATGATGTAGGGCGCCTTGGTCTCGCGCTCGGCCAGCAGGAAGCGCTGGGTCGCCTTGAACAGCCCCTGCGTCGCCGCGACGTAGAGGGCGAGCAGCCGCGACAGCGGCAGGTAGATCGCCACCACCTCCTCGACCGAGATCGGGTCGTTGATCGATTGCAGCCGCTCGATATCCTCTTGTTTGAGGGTGAGCGGCGTGTCGGCGCGCAATTGCGCCCATTCCTCGCGGCTGAAGCGGCGATAGGGCGAGAGCCCGGCCGACGCTTCGAGGATCGCCTCGACCGAGCCCGGCAGCGCGGCCGCGTTCACGTGGGCGGCCTCGCGGCCTTCTCGGCGATGCCGCTCTGGGCGGTGCGGCGTTCCAGTTCCGCCATCACGGCGTCGAGTTCGACCCCGCCGGCGCGCAGCAGCACCACGAGGTGGTAGAGCACGTCGGCAGCCTCGTTCCGCAGGCCGGTCTTGTCGCCCTGCACGGCCGCGATCGCCGCCTCCACGGCCTCCTCGCCGAGTTTCTTCGCCGCTTTGGCGGGGCCTTCGGACAGGAGCTTGGCCGTATAGGAGGTGGCCGGGTCGGTCCCGGCACGGCTCGCCACCAGGGCGGCGAGGTCGGCGAGCGTGTAGGCGGTCATGAAGCGATCTGCATGTTACGACGGCCCCTTATAGGGATCAGGACCGGATTTCGGCAGGAAACTGCGTCACGGCCGCCTCGCGGGCAAGCCGCGCGGGTGAAGCCGGGCGGGGATTGTCCGGTGCGCCGCCCTTTTCCCGGGCGCATGCAGGGGGAGCGGAATGCGACCCGGGATCCAGCAGAAGGCGGCGCGAAGCGTCCAACTGTACCAACCTGTGCCGCTTGCGCGGCGGGCCCCATGCTGGGTCCCGGATCGCCTTCCACTGCGTTCCAGGCGTCCGGGAAAGGGGGGCGTCTCATCGGCCCCACCGCGCCGCCTACTCGTTCGGCAGGTGCCGGGCCAACGCCTCCAGCACCGCCATGCGCACGGCGACGCCCATCTCGACCTGCTCGCGGATCAGCGACTGCGCCCCGTCGGCGATCTCGGACGAGATCTCGACGCCCCGGTTCATCGGGCCCGGATGCATCACCAGGGCGTCGGGCTTGGCCAGCGCCAGCTTCTCGCCATCGAGGCCGAAATACCGAAAATACTCCTTCACGGAGGGTACGAACGAGCCGTTCATGCGCTCGCGCTGGAGGCGCAGCATCATCACGATGTCGCAGCCGTCGAGGCCTTTTCGCATATCCGTGAAGGTCTCGACGCCGAAGCGTTCGATTCCCGCGGGCAGCAGCGTCGAGGGCGCGATCAGCCGGACCCGCGCGCCCATCGCCTGCAGCAGGATGATGTTGGAGCGCGCCACCCGCGAGTGCAGGACGTCGCCGCAGATCGCCACCCGCAAGCCCTCGATCCGGCCCTTGTTGCGGCGGATGGTCAGCGCGTCGAGCAGCGCCTGGGTCGGGTGCTCGTGGGCGCCGTCGCCGGCATTGACCACCGCGCAATCGACCTTGCGGGCGAGCAGATGCACGGCGCCGGCCGATTCGTGGCGGACCACGATGATGTCGGGCCGCATGGCGTTCAGCGTCGCCGCGGTGTCGATCAGGGTCTCGCCCTTCTTCACCGAGGACGAGGCCACCGACATGTTCATCACGTCGGCGCCGAGCCGCTTGCCCGCGAGCTCGAAGGAGGATTGCGTCCGGGTCGAGGGCTCGAAGAACAGGTTGATCTGCGTGCGGCCCCGCAGGGTCGTGCGCTTCTTCTCCACCTGCCGCGAGATCTCGACGGCGGCGTCGGCCGCGTCGAGCAGCGCTTCGATATCGGGCCGGGTCAGCCCCTCGATGCCGAGGAGGTGCCGGTGCGGGAAGGCCGGGGGCGCGGGCGTCGTCATGATGAGGCCCGGGTGTAGGTGCGGCGCGGCCTGTGGGCAAGGCTGTCGTGCACCGACATCGCGGTTCGGTCGCGACCCACTCTCCTCCCCTGGCGACCCCGGGCTTGTCCGGGATCGCCAGGGGAGGAGCCGGAGGTGGGGGTGGCTCAGGATCGAGCGTAGCGGTGCCTTCTGCACCACCCCCACCCCTGCCCCCTCCCCGCAAGGGCGAGGGGAAAAAGCTCATTGTTCTGAGACGGTTCAGCCGCGGAGGGCCGTGTATGCATCCACTAGCCCGCAAGGGAAAAGCAAAAGGCGCCTGCGGCTTTTCTTTCCGGCCGATGGTAACCGAACGCCCCTGCGCCACGTATCCGCCCGAACGATCGGGACCCATACGCTCCCGCCCCCCCACGACGCTGACCCGGGATCCAGACGCTTGGCCGCCTCCCCCGCCCTCGAAGCCCCCGAGACCGTCGACCGGCAGGGCCGCCGCTGGTTCTACCGCCATCCGCTGGTGATCCGGCTGGCGCACTGGATCAACGCCGCGGTGCTGCTCGTGCTGCTGATGAGCGGCCTGCAGATCTTCAACGCCCACCCGGCCCTCTACTGGGGCGCGACCTCGACCTTCGACACGCCGGCGCTCGCCATCACCAGCGATCAGGGACGCGACGGCACCAACCGCGGCGTCGTGACGATTGGCTCCCACACCCTCGACACCACCGGCGTGCTTGGCCTGTCGGAGGAAGGCGGCACCGAGGTCGAGCGCGCCTTCCCGGGCTGGGCGACCCTGCCGGCCAACCAAGACCTCGCCACGGGGCGGCGCTGGCACTTCCTGTTTGCATGGCTGCTGGTGATCAACGGCGCGGTCTACCTCCTGTACGGGCTGGTCTCCGGCCAGCTCCGCCGCCGCCTGATCCCGGACGGCGACCAGATCCGCCATCTCGGCGGCTCCGTGAAGGAGCACCTCCTCCTGCGCTTCCCCGAGGGCACGGAGGCCAAGCGCTACAATGCGATCCAGAAGCTGACCTATCTCGTTCTGGTGCTGGGCCTGCTGCCCGCCATGGTGCTCGCCGGGCTCGCGATGTCGCCCGGAGTGGATGCCGCCTGGCCCTGGCTCACCGAGCTGTTCGGCGGCCGGCAATCGGCCCGCAGCATCCACTTCATCGCGGCCGGGCTGATCGTGCTGTTCGTGGTGGTCCACGTTCTGCTGGTGATCGTCTCCGGGCTCGTCAACAACATGCGCGGCATGATCACCGGCTGGTTCAGCCTCGGCCGCGACCGGGAGAGCGCCCGATGATCCTCCACCGCCGCAAGCTCCTCACCGCCGGCGCGGGCCTGATGGGCACCGCGCTGCTCGGCGGCTGCGACAAGTTCGCCGGGACCGAGAGGGGGCAGCGCACCCTTCAGGTCGGCGAGGATGCCAACCAGTACGTCCAGCGCCTGTTGATGTCGCCCACGACCCTGGCCCGGGAATTCCCGACCTCGATGATCTCGCCCTGGTTCAAGCCGAACGGCACCATCGACCCGCCGGACCGGGCGTTTCGCAGCCTCGTGGCGAAGACGTTTTCGGACTTCAAGCTGACGGTGGACGGGCTCGTTCAGACGCCGCTCTCGCTCAGCCTCGCGGACCTGCGCGCCCTGCCCGCGCGCACCCAGATCACCCGTCACGATTGCGTGGAGGGCTGGAGCTGCATCGGGCAATGGAGCGGCGTGCCGCTCGCCGATGTGCTGAAGAAGGCCGGGCTGAAGCCGCAGGCGCGCTACGCGGTGTTCCATTGCGCCGACACCCTGGAGGTCGAAGCGGGCCCCAAGGGCGGGGGCAAGGGGCGCGGTCAGGGAGCGTCCCTATGGCGCCCGACCCATCCCGGGGCGGTGCGCGAGGCTTATGTCCAGCTCGCCGCCGCCGACGATTGGGGCGGCCCTGCCACCGCGACCGATGCGCCAAAAGACGATTGGGGTCAGGGCGATGCGGCCCCGGAGCCGGAGCCGGTCGGCACGCCGATCCGCTACTACGAGAGCATCGACCTCTACGACGCCTTCAATCCGCAGACGATCCTGGCCTACGACCTCAACGGCAAGCCGCTGCCGGTTTCGAACGGCGCCCCTCTGCGCCTGCGGGTCGAGCGCCAGCTCGGCTACAAGCAGGCCAAGTACGTGATGCGGGTGGAGATGGTGGAGTCCCTCGCCGGCATCGGCCAGGGTAGCGGCGGCTATTGGGAGGACCGCGGCTACGAGTGGTATGCGGGGATCTGAGCGCTCAGCGAGGTTTCAACGTACGCTCGCGCTCAATCGCCTCCGTCAGCACGGTGTTGATGCGGGCTTGCCAACCCGGCCCTTGGGCGCGGAAATATGTGACGATTTCCGGCAGGAGATGGATTGCGACCATCTCGTCAGACCTGCCGGTCGACCCACGCCGTACGAGGCGGTCGCCGACATAAAAATCGGCGCGCGCGAGCATCGCGTCCGTCAACTCCGGGATCTCGTCGTACTCCTCCGGCGTGATCGTGTGTGCGTCTACCTTGGCCAGGTCGCTCTTGATCGCGGCCTCAGCGGATGAGCGGTGCGTATGGCTTCTGCTCTCTGACATTGGCCTTCCTCATCGAGAAAACGTGACGGTCCCACCCGCGCCGGGTCCAGATTATGATCGCCATCCGACCGGCCAGGAAGCCGACGGTGACGATACGGCATTCGCCGTAATCCTGGCGGGTATCTTCGAACGTGAACACCGGGCCTTCGAACACAACGGCTGCGTCCTCGAAATCGAGTCCCCGTTCCGCCAGCGTCCGATCGCGCTTCGCGGGATCGTAAGTGATCGCCATCGCACACGACTCTCATAGGCCTCGTGCGCGGCCTACGCCGGCTCCCTCGGGTGAAGCTTGCGTCACCCCCGCCATTTGACATCCCGCCGCCCGTGACCCACTTGTCCCCGGCGCGCGGCCCCGGCCCGACGGCGGGCATACGTCCCACGCGAATCTCGAACAGAATTCGTCCGTCGCGCCCAGGCTCCGTCAGGGGCAGAGGTCTGAATGAAAGTCGTCGTCGTCGAGTCGCCGGCCAAAGCGAAGACAATCAATAAGTATCTCGGCCGCGACTATGAAGTCATCGCCTCCTTCGGGCATATCCGCGACCTGCCGGCCAAGGACGGTTCGGTCGATCCCGAACAGGATTTCAAGATGATCTGGGAGCTTGCCGACCGCGGCGCCAGCCGGGTCAGCGAGATCGCCAAGGCCGTCAAGGGCGCCGACAAGCTGATCCTGGCGACCGACCCGGATCGCGAGGGCGAGGCGATCTCCTGGCACGTGCTGGAGGCGCTGAACGCCCGCAAGGTGCTCAAGGGCATCCCGGTCGAGCGCGTGACCTTCAACGCCATCACCAAGTCGTCGGTCGAGCAGGCGATGCGCAAGCCGCGCGAGATCGACCAGGCGCTGGTCGATGCCTACCTGGCGCGCAGGGCGCTCGACTATCTGGTCGGCTTCAACCTCTCGCCGGTCCTGTGGCGCAAGCTTCCGGGTGCCCGCTCGGCCGGGCGCGTACAGTCCGTGGCGTTGCGCCTCGTGGTCGAGCGCGAGATGGAGATCGAGCGGTTCAAGCCGCGCGAGTACTGGACGCTCATCGCCACGCTGACGACCGCCGACGGCGCGACCTTCGAGGCCCGCCTCGTCGGCGCCGACGGCAAGCGCATCCAGCGCCTCGACGTCGGCACCGGCGACGAGGCCGCCGCGTTCAAGCGCGACCTCGAACTCGCGACCTTCCAGGTGGCGAGCGTCGAGGCGAAGCCCGCCAAGCGCCATCCGCAGCCGCCCTTCACCACCTCGACCCTCCAGCAGGAAGCCTCGCGCAAGCTCGGGATGGCGCCGGCCCAGACCATGCGGGTCGCCCAGCGCCTCTACGAGGGCGTCGATGTCGGCGGCGAGACGGTCGGCATCATCACCTACATGCGGACCGACGGCGTCGATATGGCGCCGGAGGCGATCCAGGACACCCGCCGGGTGATCGGCAAGGAGTTCGGCGACCGCTACGTGCCGGACGTGCCGCGCAAGTACACCGTCAAGGCCAAGAACGCCCAGGAAGCCCACGAGGCGGTGCGGCCGACCGATATGGGCCGCCTGCCGAAGGCCGTCGCGCGCCACCTGGAGCCCGAGCAGGCCAAGCTCTACGACCTGATCTGGACCCGCACCATGGCGAGCCAGATGGAATCGGCCGAATTGGAGCGCACCACCGTCGACGTCACCGCGAAGGTCGGGCCGCGCCAGATCGACCTGCGCGCCACCGGGCAGGTGGTGAAGTTCGACGGCTTCCTGGCGCTCTACCAAGAGGGCAAGGACGACGAGGAGGACGAGGAGAGCCGCCGCCTGCCGCCCATGAAGGCCGGCGACCCGCTCAAGCGCGAGCGGATCAGCTCGACCCAGCATTTCACCGAGCCGCCGCCGCGCTATTCCGAGGCGAGCCTCGTGAAGCGGATGGAGGAACTCGGTATCGGCCGCCCGTCCACCTATGCGGCCGTGCTCCAGACCCTGCGGGATCGCGAATACGTCAAGATCGAAAAGAAGCGGCTGCAGCCGGAGGATAAGGGCCGGCTCGTCACGGGCTTCCTGGAGAGCTTCTTCCGGCGCTACGTCGAGTACGATTTCACCGCCAGCCTGGAGGAGCAGCTCGACCGGGTCTCCAACGCCGAGATCGACTGGCGGGCGGTTCTGCGCGACTTCTGGCGCGACTTCTCCGCCGCGATCGGCGAGACCAAGGAGTTGCGCGTCACCGACGTGCTGGAGGCCCTGAACGGCCTGCTCGGCCCGCACATCTTCCCCGACAAGGGCGACGGCTCGAACCCGCGCACCTGCCCGACCTGCGGGGCCGGCCAGCTGTCGCTGAAGCTCGGCAAGTTCGGCGCCTTCATCGGCTGCTCGAACTATCCGGAATGCAAATACACCCGCCAGCTCTCGGCCACCGGGGTCGACGGCGACGGGGACGGTTCGTCGGCCGAGGGCGGTCAACCGGGCGTGCGGGTGCTGGGCAACGATCCCGTGACCGGGATGCCGGTGACGATCCGCGACGGGCGGTTCGGCCCGTTCGTCCAGCTCGGCGAGGCTTCCACCGAGAAGGACGCCGCGAAGCCGAAGCGCTCGTCGCTGCCGAAGGGGGCCAGCCCCTCGTCGGTCGATCTGGAGAAGGCGCTGGCGCTGCTGTCGCTCCCCCGGGAGGTGGCGCGCCATCCCGAGACCGGCGAGCCGATCCTGGCCAATCTCGGCCGGTTCGGGCCCTACGTGCAGCACGGGAAGACCTACGCCAATCTCGGCAAGGACGACGACGTGCTGGAGATCGGCGGCAACCGCGCCATCGACCTGATCGTCGCCAAGGAGCAGGGCGGCGGACGCGGCCGCCCGGCCGCCGATCCGGGCCGGCCAATCGGCAAGGACGAGACCAGCGGGCGCGACCTCGTGGTCAAGGCCGGCAAGTACGGCCCCTACGTCACGGACGGCGAGGTCAACGCCACGCTGCCGAAGACGATGAACGCCGAGGCGCTGACGCTGGACGAGGCGATCGCCCTGGTGAACGCCAAGCGCGCCGCGGGTGGCGGCAAGCCGGCGAAGCGCGGCGGCGCGCGGAAAACCGCGTCCAAGCCCGCGGCCAAGACGTCATCCCGTGCGGCCAGCGGCGACAAGCCGGCGGCCAAGAAGGCCCCCGCGAAAAAGCCGGCCGCTAAGAAGGCGCCTGCGAAGAAGACGGGGGCCGGTTGAACATACGTTGGGGCGAATACGAAAGCGATCCTCTCAAACCCCCTCATCCTGAGGTGACCGCGTGAGCGGGCCTCGAAGGAAGGCTCCAGGGATCGCAGTGGGATGTGGAGGGCTCCTTCGAGGCCTCCGCTCCGCTACGTCAGGATAAGGCTGAGGACTGGGCTTCGCTCCGGTTCGCGCTGTGCCGGGGCACATCGTGGATCCTGTCCGGCTCAAACCAGATAGGTGATCGTCGCCGCGACTGCGGTTGCGAAGGTCGCCAGCGCGATCGTGGTGGCGTTGACCAGAGCGCGTGCAGGCGGAATGCCGGCCGCGTCGTCGTCACATCCGAAGGCGGCACCGGCCGCATGCTCGAAGCGAATCAGCGTCAGGCGACGGGCCTCGATCGCGGCGTCACTCATGGACTGAGCCTCCCAGGACTGCGGCCCGCTGGCCACGGTCAAGTTTTATCTTCGCCAACAACGTCGCGCATTCGCAGCCGTTCCGACGGAGATCTACTGAGATCCGGCGGTTGCGTCGCGAGAAAGCTTTAACTCATTGTTGTGCAACACTGCGATGACGTGCGGCCGAACGGTCTCGTACGGGCGCGCCGAACAGCCCCTCGCTCGCGGCGGCGCAGCATGCGATGATACGGCTGCGTCGCCAGAGCGAAACGCTCGGGGCGAATGGCTTTGATGTTTCCGTTTTGTTCCGCTATGATGCGGGGATGAAGGCGCATGCTCCACGACCCCAGATCCGTCTGCGCGATTCCGAGCCGGCCGACGCGCCGCGCCCGCGGAGGCCGCGCGTGAGCGATCCGGCACGCGACATATTCGGGCCGGGCGGGAAGGGCTCGGCCGCCCGTTCGCCCGAGCCGCGGCGGCGCCTGGAGGCCTCCGCCTCGATCACGGCGCTCGCAGCCGCCGAGCCCGAGTCCGGCTACACTGCCTCCGACATCGAGGTGCTGGAAGGCCTGGAGCCGGTCCGGCGCCGGCCCGGCATGTATATCGGCGGCACCGACGAGCGGGCGCTGCACCACCTCTTCGCCGAGGTGATCGATAATTCCATGGACGAGGCGGTGGCGGGCCATGCCAGCTTCATCGAGGTCGAGCTGGAGGAATCCGGCTCCCTGGTGGTGACCGATAACGGCCGCGGCATCCCGGTCGACCCGCACCCGAAATTCCCCGGCAAGTCGGCGCTGGAGGTCATCATGACCACGCTGCATGCCGGCGGTAAGTTCGACTCGAAGGTCTACGAGACCTCGGGCGGCCTGCACGGCGTCGGCATCTCGGTGGTGAATGCGCTCTCGGACCTGCTTGAGGTCGAGGTCGCCCGCAACCAGACCCTCTACCGCCAGACGTTCTCGCGCGGTCATGCGCAGGGGGCCTTGGAGCTGGTCGGCCGGGTTCAGAACCGGCGCGGCACGCGGGTCCGCTTCCATCCCGACGCCGAGATCTTCGGCTCGCTGAAGTTCGACCCGCGCCGCCTGTTCAAGATGGCGCGCTCGAAGGCCTACCTGTTCGGCGGCGTCGAGATCCGTTGGCGCTGCGCCCCTGCCCTGCTCGAAGGGCTGGCGGACGTGCCGGCCGAGGCGGTGCATCGCTTCCCCGACGGGTTGCGCGACTACCTCGCCCGGGACATCGACGGCAAGGATCTGGTCACCGAGGCGATGTTCTCCGGCAAGATCACCAAGCCGGGCTCGCACGGGTCGCTCGAGTGGGCGGTGACCTGGATGGTCACCGAGGACGGGTTCTCGCACTCCTACTGCAACACGATCCCGACGCCCGAGGGCGGCACCCACGAGGCCGGCCTGCGGGTCGCCCTGCTCCGGGGCCTGCGCGAGCACGCCGAGCGCGTGAACCAAGCCAAGCGCATGACGGCGGTCACCACCGACGACGTCATGGCGACCTGCGCGTCGATGCTGTCTGTCTTCATCCGCGAGCCGGAATTCCAGGGCCAGACCAAGGACAAGCTCGCCACCGTGGAGGCGCAGCGCATCGTCGAGACGGCGGTGCGCGACGCCTTCGACCATTGGCTGGCCGCCTCCCCGGCCCAGGCCAACAAGGTCCTGGATTGGGTGATCGATCGCGCCGAGGAGCGTCTGCGTCGCCGTCAGGAGAAGGAGGTCGCCCGCAAGAGCGCCACCCGCAAGCTGCGCCTGCCCGGCAAGCTCGCCGATTGCTCGGCAGCCGGCACGGCGGGCTCGGAGATCTTCATCGTCGAGGGTGATTCCGCCGGCGGTTCGGCCAAGCAGGCCCGCGACCGGGCGACCCAGGCGATTCTCCCCTTGCGCGGCAAGATCCTGAACGTCGCCTCGGCGAGCCGGGACAAGCTCGGCGCCAACCAGCTGATCTCGGATCTGACCCTGGCGCTCGGCTGCGGCACCGGGACGGCCTTCCGCGAGGCGGATCTCCGCTACGACAAGGTGATCATCATGACGGACGCCGACGTCGACGGCGCCCATATCGCCTCGCTGCTGATCACGTTCTTCTACCGCCAGATGCCGAAGCTGATCGACCGCGGGCATCTCTACCTCGCGATCCCGCCGCTCTACCGGCTGCAGCAGGGTTCGAAGGTGGCCTACGCCCGGGACGACGCCGACCGGGAGCGCATCACCAAGACGGTGTTCAAGGGCGGCAAGGTCGAGATCGGGCGGTTCAAGGGCCTGGGCGAGATGATGCCGGCCCAGCTCAAGGAGACCACCATGGATCCGAAGAAGCGCACGTTGCTGCGCGTCGCGATCCTGGACGAGGCCCGGGAATCGACCGGCGACACGGTCGAGCGCTTGATGGGCAACAAGCCCGAGGCCCGCTTCGCCTTCATCAGCGAGCGCGCAGCCTTCGCCGAGGGGGCGGATCTCGATATCTGAGGCCCCTGCACAGGCCGCCGCATCGGGCGATGCGGCGGTGTAGGGCGCTGAGAATCGTTTTCGCTAACGTTGCGCAGGGTACACGACAGCGCGCTGTATCGGGTTTCCCATCCAACACCTTCATCCTGAGGTGCCCGCGTCAGCGGGCCTCGAAGGAGGGCTCCAGGGATCGCAGGTCCTTCTGGAGAGCTCTTTCGAGGCCTCCGCTACGCTGCGACACCTCAGGATGAGGCCGTGGGTTGGATTGGGATTGCCCGGCACGGCGCGGTCGTGTCCCGTCCGCGTTGCCCTCGTGCGCGACTCGAAACGCGCGTTGTGACGCGCGCTCCTTGGCTTAGCTGATGTCTGCCTCGTGGGAGAGCGCTCTCGCCTAATGCGCGGCGATCGCCTTCGCGGGATCGAAGGGATGGGCGGCGGAGATCGCGTCCTTGCTCATGTTGAGGACCGCCGAGAACCGGTCGCCGCCCGGCCGTAGCACCAGGGCGCCGGGCTCCACCGCGATGTGCTTGCTTCCGATGCCGAGGAAGCCGCCGACATCGAGCACGACCGCCTTGAGGGTCCCGCCATCGGCGATCAGCAGGTTGTCGATCTTGCCGACGCTGTCGCCCGCGGCGTTGCGCACCTCCACGCCGATCATCGTCGTGGTCAGGAACGCGACAGGCTTCAATCCCTGACGCTTGGCCGCATCCTGGGCATTGGCCGCCTCCATCAAGCGGCCGGCTCCGGTGCCGCCGCTGGTCGATGTCCCCGGCCCCGTTCCCGGCAGGACCGTGCCGTTGCCGATCACGCTCGTATCCTGGGCATGAGCCGGGGCGGCGGCGAGGAAGGCCGCCAGCGACAGGAGAAGATATGGGCTCCGCATGGCTGATCGCTCCGCTGCGCCCTGGTCCAGCGGGCGACGCGGACACAATCGTTCGGCCCTGGCCCGGTTCCGGCCCGCCATGTCGCACCCGCCCGAACCCGTCGGGCACCTCAGAACGAAAAAGGGCCCGGCCTTGCAGCCGGACCCCTTCGCGATGGGGCCGGGAAACCCGGCTCCGTGCATGAAGCTCAGTAGGAGCCGAACTTGTAGTTCACGCCGGCGCGGATGACGGCGAACTCGGTCTTCGCAGCGCCGCCGTTGAGGTAGACGGTGCCGTTCGGGGGCAGGACGCCCGAGAAGTAGACGCCCGAGGCGGCGTTCTTCTGGCGATCGAGGTTCACGTACAGGCCTTCGACCTTGAACGTCACGGCCGAGGACTTGAAGAAGTTCAGGAACGAGTCGGTGGGCAGCGCGTACTCGACACCGCCGCCGACCGCGTAGCCGGTGCGGAAGCTGTCGCGGAAGCGACGGCCAGCGAAGTTCTGGTCGTCCTGGCCCGAGCCGTAGGCGTAACCGCCGGTGGCATACACCAGGGTTCGGTCGAAGGCGTAGCCGATGCGGCCACGCGCCGTGCCGAAGTAGTCTAGGCCATTGCCGCTGGTGGCGACGTAGGCGCGCGGGCTGGTGAAGGCGGAGCCCGGATTGCCGAAACCGGTGTAGTTCTGCGTGCCGTTGGCGCGGCGGGCGAAGTCGACATACTGGGCGTCAGCCTCGAAGCCGATCACCACGCCCGAGCCCGGCGTGAACTGGTAGTTGTAGCCGATCTGCGCGCCGCCGGTGAAGCCGTCGTTGCTCGGCCGCTTGTTCACGCTGATGACGCCAGCGGTGTCTTCCGACCCGACGACCGAGCCGGCCGGCAGGTTGTAGTTCGTGGTGCGACGGCTGTTGGCGTCGATGCCGTAGCCGGCGTTTCCACCGAAGTAGAACCCCGTCCAGGTGAAGACCGGCATGGGCGCGAAAGCCGGCGGCGGGGCCGCGCGGCGCGGCAGGTCGGCCGCGGAAACTGCGGCGGCGGTGCCGACAAGCACAGTCGACGCAAGGAGAAGCTTCTTCATAGTTCCAAAGGTCCTGGGTTAACGGGAGCCGGCAGTCTTCTAGGCGCTCCGGTTCGCAAGGTCTGTCGCTTTCCTGCAACGAGCATCGGCAGACTAGATGCATCGAGTCAACGAATCATGAAGACTTTTCCGCGTTATCATCCTTCATGAAGGCTCTATGAACGTCAAGATTGCTATCGATATTGTCATATTCGATTTGTATCTCGCGAGCGAAGCCGAGATTAAAGCCGCAAGTAGATGGTCCGTGAGGGGGAATACAATCGAAAACGGCAATTTGGGAAGCTTCGGGTGCGGAAACGGTGCCGTCTCGCTTGGGCTCTGTCTGGCGGCGCGGCGCGTAAAGTCCAGGTTAACTTTGTCATCCGATGAATCCCGGTCGAAGGCCGGGCGCGCGCTCGGCAGAGTGAGGCGCTCATGCCCGTCCGCCACGATCAGGCTCCGCGATCCTTCGGCCGGCGGCGGCCGGTCGATGCGCCAGGCCCGGAACGCACGAGGCCCGATAGATCGGCGAGCCTGTTCGGCCGGACGCTGCGCGTGTCGGCGGTCGTCGGGTTCCTGTCCGTCCTCGGCATCACGCAGTTGGCCCGATGGATCGCGGCCGACGAGGCGCCCGCCCGGATCGCCCATGTGGCCGGTCCGGTGCCGGCCGAGCCCGAGACCACCGGCGCGATCACGGCGGCCGGGGCAGCGCGGGGTACGCATCTCGACCCCTGTCGCCTGGCCGACTCGACGCAGCTCAGGCCCTGATCCGCTGTGCGTGGCGGCGCAGGGTCGCGCATTGCGAGATTGACAAGTCGCGCCAACCCCCTAACTGACTCCTGGCATGCGCCCCGCGGCCCCGGAGCGTACCAGCGCCCCGCGCGAGCCATCCCCAGCCGTTGCCGCGACGGTGTCCTTCGCGCCGGCCGGGCGCGCAACGGTTCCTGAACGCAGATGCCTTTTTCCGACCTGGGACTGAGTGAGAAAGTCCTGAACGCCGTCGAAACGGCGGGATACACCGAGCCGACGCCGATCCAGGCCGAGGCCATTCCCCACGTGCTGGCGCGCCGCGACGTCCTCGGTATCGCCCAGACCGGGACCGGCAAGACTGCCGCCTTCACGCTGCCGATGCTGACGCTGCTGGAGAACGGCCGCGCCCGGGCGCGGATGCCGCGCACGCTCATCCTCGAGCCGACCCGCGAGCTGGCCGCCCAGGTGGTCGAGAACTTCGACCGCTACGGCACCAACCACAAGCTCAACGTGGCGCTGATCATCGGCGGCGTCTCCTTCGCCGATCAGGACGCCAAGCTGATGCGCGGCACGGACGTGCTGATCGCGACGCCCGGCCGCCTGCTCGACCATTTCGAGCGGGGCAAGCTGCTGCTCACCGGTGTCGAGCTCCTCGTGATCGATGAGGCCGACCGGATGCTCGACATGGGGTTCATCCCCGATATCGAGCGCATCGTGAAGATGGTGCCGTTCACCCGGCAGACCCTGTTCTTCTCCGCGACCATGCCGCCGGAGATCGAGCGGCTGGCCGACATGTTCCTGCACAACCCGCAGCGGGTCGAGGTGGCGCGGCCGGCCTCCACGGCCACCACGATCACGCAGCGCCTCGTCGCCACCGGCTCCGAGGGCCATTCCAAGCGCGAGCGGCTGCGGGACCTGATCCGCGGCGAGGCCGAGCTCAAGAACGGGATCATCTTCTGCAACCGGAAACGTGATGTCGCCCTGCTGCAGAAATCGCTGGTGAGCCACGGCTTCGACGCGGTGGCGCTCCATGGCGACATGGATCAGCGCGCGCGCACCACGGCCCTCGACGGGTTCCGGAACGGCGAGACCGCCCTGCTGGTCGCCAGCGACGTGGCGGCGCGCGGGCTCGACATCCCGGCGGTCAGCCACGTCTTCAACTTCGACGTGCCGCACCACCCGGAGGACTACGTCCACCGGATCGGCCGTACCGGCCGCGCGGGCCGGAGCGGCACGGCCTACACGCTTGCGTCGCCGGAGGATGCGCGCTCGCTCGGGGCCATCGAGACGTTGATCGGCCAGCCGATCCCGTGGTTCGACGGCGATCTGACCTCGGTGTCCGATTCCTCCGGCGAGACCAGCACCCGCCATCGCGGCCGCTCCGGCGAGGGCCGCCGGGGGGCCCGCTCGGCCAAGGGCGCTGCCTCAGGCGGTGGTCGGAGCGCCGAGGCCGGGGAGCGCCCGAAGGCGCGCGGCGGGCGCGGCGGATCTTCTGCTGCTCCGCGGGCCGAGAGCCGGCCTGCATCTGCGGCTCCGCGGGCTGAGAGCCGCCCCGCATCCGCGGCTCCGCGGGCTGAGAGCCGGCCCGCATCCGCTGCCCCGCGGGCCCAGAGCCGACCGGAGCCGCGCCGCGAGGAGCGGGTGCGGGACGAGCGCGGGCGCCGGCATGAGCCGGAGGGCGACACCCCCGTCGGCCTGGGGTCGCACGTGCCCGCCTTCCTGCTTCGTCCAGTCTTGGCGAAGAAAGATAAATAACAAGACTATTCCGGCTTAACGTCCCATCTACCCACCTGCCGTAGATTGGTTTTCAGGCCCCGCGCGCCCAAGCGCCGGTGGTCTGGGAGCGGCAGGACCGGAATGAGCCAGGAGACCCATTCGGATCGTGATCGCAGCTTCGCGCTGGCGAAGCGGGCGCACGATCTGATTCGCGACTACGGCCCTTCCGCGACCCCCCGCGCCTATGCGGTCTGGTACACCTACGTCGCGGCGGAAATTCCCCTGCTCAGCGACGCGGTGAAGCGCCTCACCACCGAGAATGGCGCCCTCACCGAGGCCGATATCGACGACCTGCACGAGACGTATCTCGATGGGCGGCGTCTCGCGACCGCGGCCGGGGACATCAGCGGCGTGGTCCTGAGCGAGATCGCCGCCGTCACCGATATCCTCGACCTCTCCCTCGGCTCCACCGCCCAGTTCGGCGAATCCCTGCGCGGGCTGGCCCAGGACCTCGCCCAGGGCCTGCCGAGCGGCGCGCGGCTGGGCGAGATCGTCGCGACGCTTGCGTCCACGACGCGCGAGGTCGCGGTGAACAACCGGGTGCTCGAAGCGCGCATGCGCGAGACCCGCAGCGAGATCGAGACCCTGCGCGAGAAGCTGGAGGCGACCCGCCTCGAGAGCCTGACCGACACGCTGACCGGCCTGTCCAACCGCAAGTCGTTCGAGGAGGCCCTGAAGGCGGCCATGGACGCGGCGCGCCTGCGGGCCGGCCCGATGAGCCTGATCATCCTCGACATCGACTTCTTCAAGCGCTTCAACGACCAGTACGGCCATCTGACGGGCGATCAGGTGCTCCGGCTCGTGGCGATCGTGATGCGCGAGAAAGCCGGCAAAACCGCGCAGCTCGCCCGGTTCGGCGGCGAGGAGTTCGGCATCGTCCTGCCCGGGGCGGACCGCAGCGCCGCGCGGCAGGTGGCCGAGACGGTCCGCGCCAGCGTGATGGGGCGGGAACTCGTGAAGCGCTCGACGGGGGAATCGCTCGGCAAGGTCACGGTGTCGCTCGGCGTCGCGGTTTTGCGCCCGGGCGACACGCCGGCCTCGCTGATGGAGCGGGCCGACCTGTGCATGTTCGCGGCCAAGCGCGGCGGCCGTAACCGCGCCGTGGACGACACCGCCGAGGCCCTAACGCAGGTGGCGTAACGGGTTTCGAAAGGGCGAGCCCTTTCGCGGGTGCAGGGCAGAGCCCTGCGATACGGCTCTTCCACCCCCTCGAAGGGGGTGAAAGAGCCGTTTGTCGGGGTTTCACCCCAACACCCCACCAAAGGACGCGTCCTTTGGGAACCCGGGACGTCAGACCGGAGCGGGGATCCGGTCGGCCGAGACCGGCGTGATCGCCACGGACTCGCCGCAGCCGCAGGCGGAGGTCTGGTTCGGGTTGTTGAACACGAACTGCGAGGCGAGCTTGTTGGTGGTGAAATCCATCTCGGTGCCGAGCAGGAACAGCACCGCCTTCGGATCCACGAACACCCGCACGCCGCGATCCTCGACCACGTCCTCGCCGGGCTTGGCGGCTTCCGCATACTCCATCGTGTACGACATGCCGGCGCAGCCGCCGTTGCGGACGCCGACTCGCAGGCCGGCGATCGGCCGGTCGGCATCCGCCATGATCGCCTTGATCCGATCGGCGGCCCGATCGGTCAGCGAGAGAACCTTGAACCCAGTCGACATCGTCACCCTCCCGCCGATCCGGGTTCAAGGCCCGGGGGCGCGTATTCTGACCGCTACAAGATAAGCATTGGGCGGCAGTCGGTCCACCGCGCCCGGGTCACACCCGCCCGGCATTCGGCGCGTCAGGCCGTGAGCTGCGCAAACGTCGCGAGATCGACATTGCCGCCGCTGATCACCACGCCGACCCGCTTGTCCCTGATATCCACCAGCCCGTGCAGCACCGCCGCCGCCGCGAGGCAGCCGGTCGGCTCGACCACGATCTTCATCCGGCTCGCGAAGAACCGCATGGTCTCGACGAGCTGTGCGTCCGACACCGTGACGATGTCGGCCACGTGGCTCTGGATGATCCCGAAGGTGAGCGCGCCGAGCGCCGTCGATTGCGCCCCGTCGGCGATGGTGCGGGGCACCGAGATCGTGACGATCCGGCCATCCCGGAACGAACGCTGCCCGTCATTGCCAGCCTCGGGCTCGACGCCGATCACCCGGCAGCCCGGGGACAGTTCCGCGGCGGCGAGCGCGCAGCCCGCGAGCTGGCCGCCGCCGCCGAGGCAGGCCACCAGCATGTCGAGCTGGCCCACGGTCTCGATCAGCTCCTGCGCCAGCGTCCCCTGCCCGGCTATGACGTCGGGATGGTTGAACGGCGGGATCAGGGTCAGGCCCCGGGGCTCCGCGATCGACCGGCCGAGCGCCTCCCGGTCCTGGCTGTAGCGGTCGTACAGGATCACCTCGGCGCCGTAGCCGCGGGTGCCCTCGATCTTCGCCGCCGGGGCGTCCGCCGGCATGATGATCGTGGCCGGGGCGCCGAGCAGGCGGCAGGCCAGGGCGACCGCCTGGGCGTGGTTGCCCGACGAGAAGGTGATCACCCCGCGGGCGCGCTCCGCCTCGGACAGGGCGCTGATGGCGTTGTAGGCCCCGCGGAACTTGAAGGCCCCGGCCCGCTGCAGGTTCTCGGCCTTGAAGAACAGTGTTGCGCCGGTCATCGCGTCCGCGGTGCGGGAGGTGAGCACCGGTGTGCGGTGCGCGGCCCCCGCGATGCGCTCGGCCGCGCGCGCCACGTCGGCATAGGTGGGCAGGCGGGTGGCCGCCGCGCCGTGTTCGCCCTGCATCGGATCCCGCCTCGTTCCCGCTCCGTGGGGCCGAGTCATACGGGCGATCGGCCCCCCGCGCATCCCGGTCCCACGCACGGCTGCAAGCGGAGCCATTCGTCGGCTCAGGGCTTATCCCGACAGGATCAATCTTGGCAGCAGCGCTGGGGGGCGGCGTCGTCATGCGGATGGGATCGAACGGACGACGCGGCACGGCCGCTGACCGGCTGGCCGGAGGGGGCGCCCGGTGAGCGGCTGGGTGCGCGCGCAAAAGCCGGGCGACGGGGCGACCGAGGTCACGTTCCGGGGCCGCGGGCTGGCCCTGCGCGCCGGCGGGCGGCTGATCCTCTTGGTGTGTCCGCTCTGCTCGCAGCGGAACGCGCAGCGGGGGGCCGAGCGGGGGATCTGTGAGTGGTGCGCGTATGTGCCTTCGCCGGAGGAGGCGGAACCGGTGGAGGTGGGGCGGGGGTGAGCTTTTCCGCCTTTGATTGACGCTCACTCTTCCACAAAGATCTGCGGCTTAAACAAAATGAAACTTCAACAATCTGATGAAGAGGTAGCACGACTTATCCACGAAGCTACCCTTTTCTACGCGAAGAATTATGACCTTAAAACTTGGCGCGTCGGTCGAGGCGGCTCTGACAAATTATTTCTAGGAAGTGCAACAAATCGCAAATGTCGCTTTTGTAGACGTTCTGAGCCAGACGTTTCGTTCCGAAATAACGCTCACGCTATACCAGAGGCGTTGGGAAACAACACGGTATTTTCGAATTTCGAATGCGATGTTTGCAATCAAGAGTTCGGGGACACGATTGAGAATGACTTTGGAAACTGGTTTTTGCCTCGAAGAATGCTGGCGGGTCTAAAAGGAAAAAATAAATACCCGAAAATAAAGAGTAAGGACAGAAAATCCCGGCTCGATTGGCGAGATACTGGACTCCATGTTGATAATGCAGATGAGAGTGATTTCTTCATCGCAGACGAAGAAAGTAAAACGCTGAAATTAAACTTAGATGTGCCGTCTTATATCCCAATAAACGTATGGAGGGCGTTTGTAAAAATGGGTATAAGTCTCGTCGACGAAAGCAGATACCGTTATTTCAGTGATGCTGTAGCATGGGTTAAGGGTGATTTGAAGCCAGATGAACGTGTTCGGACATGGCCCATACAATCTTATGCTATGCCTGGGCCAAGCAAAATTACAGATGTGACCATCGCAATGCTTTATAGAAATAACGATTGGTTAAAACTACCTTATGCGATGCTATTAATCAATTATGGTATTCACTCTTTCCAGGTGCACATTCCATCTTCGGCGAAAGATTTTATGGTGGAAGACGGCGGTATAGATATGCCACTCGTGCCAATGTTTAGCGCGGCGGATATAAAACAGTATGGTGTTCCACAATTGATAGAGCTGGATTTTTCTGGCGACCAAGTGGTCAAGGGAGAGAGATTTACATTTAGGGGGACATACAGTGGGGTGACCGAATTATAGATTGACGCTTATTTCGTCTCGAACATGTTCTTTGTCGCGCACTTTAGCGGAATTTGCCTTCAAAATTGCCCCTGTGGAGGCGTATATTTCAAACTAGTTAACCTTCGGAATAATTGAGTACCCCGAAGGATTGAAGTAAAGATCGGTCGAAAATTAGTTTCCCGCCTATGTATGAATCACCTTCCCATACGCGTCCAGCACGCTCTCGTGCATCATCTCGCTGAGCGTCGGGTGCGGGAACACCGTGTGCATCAGCTCCTCCTCGGTGCTCTCCAGGTTCATCGCCACCACGTAGCCCTGGATCAGCTCGGTCACCTCGGCGCCGACCATGTGGGCGCCGAGCAGCTGGCCGGTCTTGGCGTCGAACACGGTCTTGATCAGCCCGTCCGGCTCGCCGAGCGCGATCGCCTTGCCGTTGCCCGCGAAGGGGAACCGGCCGACCTTCACGGCAAAGCCCTGCTCCTTGGCCTTGGCCTCGGTCAGCCCGACGCTGGCGATCTGCGGCTGGCAATAGGTGCAGCCCGGGATCTTGGCCTTGTCCATCGGGTGGGTGTGCAGGCCCTTGATGGTCTCGATGCAGATGACGCCCTCGTGCTCGGCCTTGTGGGCCAGCATCGGCGGGCCGGCGACGTCGCCGATCGCGTAGAGGCCGGGCACGTTGGTGCGGCCGAGCCCGTCGGTCGCCACGATCCCGCGGTCGATCGTCACCCCGAGCTTCTCGAGGCCGATGCCCTCGATGTTGCCGACCACGCCCACCGCCGAGATCAGCTTCTCCGCGGTGATTGTTTGTGACTTTCCGTCGCCGCTTTCGATGGTCGCCGTGATCGAATCCGCGCCCTTCTCGACCTTCGTGACCTTGGCACCGGTGAGGATCTTGATGCCCTGCTTCTCGAAGCGCTTGCGGGCCAGCCCGGCGATCTCGGCATCCTCCACGGGCAGGATCTGCGGCAGCAGCTCCACCACGGTCACGTCGGCGCCCATGGTGCGGTAGAACGAGGCGAACTCGATGCCGATCGCGCCCGAGCCCATCACCAGCAGGCTCTTGGGCATCGTCTCGGGCACCATGGCCTCGTAGTAGGTCCAGATCAGCTTCTTGTCGGGCTCGATCCCGGGGATCGCCCGGGGGCGCGCGCCGGTCGCCACGATGATGTGCTTGGCCTGGTAGGTGCCGGCGCCCTTGGCGCCCTTCGGCGCCTCGGCCCGCTTGGTCTCCTTCACGGTGACCTGGCCGGGCTGGTTGCCCTTCGCGACGCTGTCGACCGCGGCCTCGCCCCAGATCACGTCGACCTTGTTCTTCTTGAGCAGCATGCCGACGCCGCCGTTGAGCCGGCCCGAGACGCCGCGGGAGCGCTTCACGATGGCGGCGGTGTCGAACCCGACCTTCTCCGCCGTCAAACCGTAATCGCCAGCGTGCTGGAAATAATGAAAAATCTCGGCCGAGCGCAGCAGCGCCTTGGTGGGGATGCAGCCCCAGTTCAGGCAGATGCCGCCCAGGTGCTCGCGGTCGACCACGGCGGTCTTGAACCCGAGCTGCGCCGCACGGATCGCCGTGACGTAGCCGCCGGGCCCGGCGCCGATGATGAGGACGTCGTAGGTATCGGACATCGTGTGCTCCGCCTCAGACCAGCATGCCCATCGGGTTCTCGATCAGCCCCTTGAAGGCCGAGACCAGCTCCGCGCCGAGCGCTCCGTCGAGCACCCGGTGGTCGCACGACAGGGTGGCGGTCATCACCTGCGCCACGGCCGGGGCCCCGTCGCGCACGACGATGCGCTTCTCGCCCGCGCCCACCGCCAGGATGCTGGATTGCGGCGGGTTGATCACCGCGGTGAAGTGCTTGATCCCGAACATGCCGAGGTTCGACACCGAGGTAACGCCGCCCTGGTACTCCTCGGGCTTCAGCTTCTTGGCCCGGGCGCGGGCGGCAAAGTCCTTCATCTCGTTGGAGATGGTCGAGAGCGTCTTCTCGTTGGCCCGGCGGATCACCGGGGTGAACAGCCCGCCGTCGATCGCCACCGCGACGCCGACCTCGGCGTTCTTGAAGCGCAGGATCCGGTCCTCGGCCCAGACCGCATTGGCGGCGGGCACCCGGGTCAGCGCGAGGCCCATCGCCTTGATGACGAAGTCGTTCACCGAGAGCTTGAAGGCGGGCTTGCCGTCCTTGTCCTTGCCGGCGGAGGCGTTCAGCGTCTCGCGCAGCTTCATCAGCGCGTCGAGCTCGCAATCCACCGTCAGGTAGAAGTGCGGCGCGACCTGCATCGCCTCGGTGAGGCGCTTGGCGATCGTCTTGCGCATGCCGTCGAGCGGCACTTCCTCGTAGGAATCCTTGGCGAAGAAGCCCCGGACCTGATCGGTCGTGAGCCCGGCCGGCGCGCCGCCGGCAGGCGCGGCCTTCGGGGCGGGGGCTGCCGCCTTCGGCGCCTCGGCGGCGGCCTGGGGCGCGGGTGCCTTGGTGGCGCCGGAGGCCTTCGCAGCCTGGACGTCGCGGGCGATGATCCGGCCATGCGGGCCGCTGCCCTGGACGGCACCGAGTTCCACGCCCTCCTGCTTGGCGATCCGGCGGGCCAGCGGCGAGGCGAAGACCCGGCCGCCCGCGCCAGCCTGCGGCGTCCCGCTCGGCTGCGCGCCCTCCGGCGCCGCGTTGATCCGCTCGTACGACATGTGGCCGCCGCCGGGCGTGGTGTTCTGATCGGCAGCGGAAGCGTTGGCTTCCGGCTTGGCCGCGCCGTTGGAGGCCGCCTTCGGCGCAGCGCCGCCGGCCTGCACGCTCGCCGGATCCTCGCCCTCGGAGGCGATGATGGCGATCAGGTCGTTGACCGGCACGTCCGCGGTGCCCTCGGGCACGAGGATCTTGGCGAGCACGCCCTCATCGATGGCCTCCACCTCCATGGTAGCCTTGTCGGTCTCGATCTCGGCCAGCACGTCGCCGGACTTGACCGGGTCGCCCTCTTTCTTCAGCCACTTGGCGAGGTTGCCCTTCTCCATGGTTGGGGAGAGCGCGGGCATCAGCACGTTGATCGGCATGGCATCAGGTCTCGGGCTGGGCCGGGGCGGCCGGATCGTCGAAGGGGAAGAGGTCGTCGAGGGGGAACGGAACGGCGTCGAAGGGCGGCAGGGCCACGGTCTCGCCGCACTGGATCGTGGCGAGGAGCACCCAGCGCTCGTTCATGAAGGCAAAGCCTTCGAGTACGCCGGCCGCCGGATCGAGCAGCCAGAGATGGCCGACACCGGCCTCCCCGTAGATGCGGCGCTTCGGGCCCCGGTCGAGCCGGGTCGTGGACGGCGAGAGGATCCCACAGATCCAATCCGGGGGCGTCTCTATGAAGGCATCCTCGGGTTCGGTCGGCATCCGCTCGCGGCGCCAGCCCGCCAGATCGGGCACGACCACCTGCAATCCAAGGTGAAGCTCCGGCTCGATGATGAAGATCCATCCGCCTGGACCACCACGCCCACGTGCGAATGGCCGATCCAGCTCTCCCGACAGGCGGGCTGCGGCCATGCCATGCCGTGGCCTCGGACGCGGATGCGTCTCCAACGTCCCATCGATGATCTCGGCGACGAGATGCGCCGGGACCGCTTCGAGATCCGCGTAGGTCGCCTGCCGGACGGCCGCCTCAGCCATGGTCGGATGCCATCGCTAGTTGAGGCCGCCGGGGTCGAGCCCCTCGGCCTCCCACCCGGCGCGGATGCGCTCGACCGCCTCCTCCTCCGACATGTCGGTCTCCAGCGCGTAGGCGCGGGCCGCCTGCCGGGCGAGGTCGGCCAGAAGCCGTCCCCAGGTCGCCGGATCGTCGAAGGAGCGGCGGAGCGCGACGCTCACCGCGCCATCGACCACGGCCGCGCGCAGCACCTCGACGCCGCCCTGTTCCCGGGCGTCGGGCGGGATCGCGAGTTCGGCGAAGTCGCTGCTGGAATCTTGGCTCATGGCGCGCCGGCTGTTCCTTGACCCCCTGCCGGGACGGGGCGGGACCAGGCCCGCCCACGCACCGGTCACTTGTAGCAGACGCTCTTGGCCGCCTCGACGACCTCGGCCACGTTCGGCAGGGCCAGCTTCTCGAGGTTGGCCGCGTAGGGCATCGGCACGTCCTTGCCGGTGATGCGCAGGACCGGGGCGTCGAGGTAGTCGAAGGCATCGACCATCAGGCGGGCGACGATCTCGGCGCCGATGCCCGATTGCGGGAACCCCTCCTCCACGGTGATGCAGCGGCCGGTCTTCTTCACCGACCGGACCACCGTCTCGGAATCCATCGGGCGGATCGTGCGCAGGTCGATCACCTCGGCCTCGATCCCCTGCTCGGCCAGGATCTGGGCGGCCTTGAGCGCGTAGGTCATGCCGATGGCGAACGACACGATGGTCACGTCCGTGCCGGGGCGGTGGATCCGCGCCTTGCCGATCGGCAGCACGAAATCGTCGAGCTGCGGCACCGGGAAGGACTGGCCGTACAGGATCTCGTTCTCGAGGAAGATCACCGGGTTCGGATCGCGGATCGCGGCCTTGAGCAGGCCCTTGGCGTCCGATGCCGTGTAGGGCGCGATCACCTTCAGGCCCGGCACGTTGGAGTACCACGCGGCGTAATCGTGGCTGTGCTGGGCGCCGACCCGGGCGGCGGCGCCGTTGGGTCCGCGGAACACGATCGGGCAGCCGAGCTGGCCGCCCGACATGTACAGGGTCTTGGCCGCCGAATTGATGATGTGGTCGATCGCCTGCATGGCGAAGTTGAAGGTCATGAACTCGATGATCGGCTTCAGGCCGGCAAGCGCCGCGCCGACGCCGATGCCGGCGAATCCGTGCTCGGTGATCGGGGTGTCGACCACGCGCTTGGCGCCGAACTCCTGCAGCAAATTCTGGGTGATCTTGTAGGCGCCCTGGTACTCGGCGACCTCCTCGCCCATCACGAACACGTCGCCGTCGCGGCGCATCTCCTCCGCCATGGCGTCGCGCAGGGCCTCGCGCACCGTGGTGGTGACCATCGGCGTGCCGGCCGGGAATTCCTCCATCACCGGCTCGTCGGCCTTGTTGGTGATGACGGCCGGCGCCGCCGGCGCCCGCGGGGCGTCGTCGCTGGTCTTCGACGCCGGGGCGGCCGTGTCGGCCATGCCCTCGGCCTGCATGTCGGGGGTCGGGGCCGGATGGCCGCCGGCGCCGTTGGGCTTCGGCGCCCCGCCCGACTGGACGCTCGCCGGATCCTCGCCCTCGCCGGCGATGATGGCGATCGGCGTGTTGACCGCGACACCCTCGGTGCCCTCCGCGATCAGGATCTTGGCGAGCACGCCCTCGTCGATCGCCTCCACCTCCATGGTGGCCTTGTCGGTCTCGATCTCGGCCAGCACGTCGCCGGACTTGATCGGATCGCCCTCTTTCTTCAGCCACTTGGCGAGCTTGCCCTCCTCCATGGTCGGGGAGAGGGCGGGCATCAGGATGTCGGTCGCCATGCTCAGCTCTGCGGTCGTCGTCTCGATAGGGGGGCGGCCAGCGTCGTCGGCGACGCGCTCAGGCGTGCGCGTCCAGCAGGATGTCGGTCCAGAGCTCGGACGGATCGGGCTCGGGGTCGTTGGTGGCGAACTCGGCCGAGGCGTTGACGGTCTCGCGGACCTTGGCGTCGGTCGCCTTCAGATCGGCCTCTGGAACCCCATGCAATTCGAGCAGGCGCTTGCGCACCATCTCGATCGGGTCGTGCTCGTCGCGCATCTTCGAGACCTCGTCCTTAGTCCGGTACTTGGCCGGATCGGACATGGAATGGCCGCGGTAGCGGTAGGTCTGCATCTCCAGGATGTACGGGCCCTGGCCGGTGCGGGCGTGCTCGATCGCCCGGCCGGCGGCCTCGCGGACCGTGCGGACATCCATGCCGTCGACCTGCTCGCCCGGGATGCCGAAGGAGAGGCCGCGCTTCGAGAAGTCGGTCTGCGCCGAGGCCCGGGCCACCGAGGTGCCCATGGCGTAGCGGTTGTTCTCGATCACGTAGACAACCGGCAGCTTCCACAGAGCCGCCATGTTGAAGCTCTCGTAGACCTGGCCCTGGTTGGCGGCGCCGTCGCCCATATAGGTCAGGCTGACCTTGCCGTTCTCCCGGTAATGGTCGGCGAAAGCGAGGCCGGTGCCGAGCGAGACCTGGGCGCCGACGATGCCGTGGCCGCCGAAGAACTGCTTCTCGCGGCTGAACATGTGCATCGAGCCGCCCTTCCCGCGGCTGTAGCCGCCGCGGCGTCCGGTCAGCTCGGCCATGACGCCCTTCGGGTCCATGCCGCAGGCCAGCATGTGACCGTGGTCGCGGTAGCCGGTGATGACCTGGTCGCCGTCGACCGAGGCCATCTGCATGCCGATCACCACGGCTTCCTGGCCGATATACAGGTGGCAGAAGCCGCCGATCAGGCCCATGCCGTAGAGCTGGCCGGCCTTCTCCTCGAAGCGCCGGATCAGCAGCATCTCGTGGTAGGCGTGGAGGTCTTCCTCGCGGGTGAATTGCGGCATGTTGGGCGCCGCCGGCTTGTGCGACTCGGCGGCCTGAGGACTTCCGGCCTGCGATGACCCGGACGAGGCGTCCTTGGCGGGCTCCTTGGCGGCATCCATCGGCGCTCTCCCCGTGATTCCACGCGACTTCGTGGGGGTGTAGGACAGCGACGAAGGGAAAGCGAGGGTCACCGCTCTGACAGGAGGCCGCTCTTGTCAGAGGATCGCGGGGACTAAGGAATACTTTGATGTGGGCAATCAGGGCGTGATGATCACCACGTCGTTGGCGTGAACCCGCCCGAGCACGATCCGCGCGCGCTCCTCCAGAAGATCGCGGTCGATCTGATCGCTCTTGAGGAGCGCCACCCGGTGCTCCCAGGTCGCCCGCTCGGCCTTCACGGCGTTGAGTTCCTGGGTGAGCTGGTAGGCGCGGATCTTGAGGACCTTCTTGGCCTCAAGGCCGCGGTTGCCGCTCTCGGCCTGCCACACGAAATAACCGACCACGAGCGCCGACAGGGTCCAGAGACCCAGCGGCAACACAACCATTCTGACTCGGCGGCGCACGACCATGGCGTGACCCTCGCGCGGAAAGGTTAACGGATCTCTTCGATCACGCACCGCGACCGGCACGAACAGAGGGCGAGCCTGAGGGATGGACCTGACGCATCTGAGGCGCTGGATCGCCGAACACGCCACGGCGACCGACGACCACGACACTCTGCTCTCCGGCTTCTGCGAGTCGCTGGTCGAGGCCGGCATCCCGGTCTGGCGGGTCAGCGTCATGGCGCCGGCCCTGGACCCGATGCTGCGCGGCGTCAGCCTCAACTGGCACGCGGGTGAGGGGATGTCGTTCGTGGCCAATGCCCACGGCGCCGACGAGGAGAGCGACTGGCTTCTCAGCCCGGTCTACGCCCTGGTGGAGACCGGCGAGACGTTCGGCCGCTGGCGCCTCGACGCCCCCGAGCTGGAGGCGGACTTTCCGGTCCTGAAGGCGCTGGGGGCGCAGGGCGGGGTCGACTACGTCCTGCACATCGTCGCGTTCGCCCCCGGCACGGCGCTCCAGGGCATCGCGGTCTCGTTCTGCACCCGCGAGGCCGCCGGCTTCACCGACGCGCACCTGTCGGCCATTGCGGACGTGCTGCCGTTCCTGACCCTGGCGATCGCCAAGATGGGCTTGGCCCACACCTTCCGCGAGGTGTCGGCCACCTATCTCGGCCGCTCAACCGCCGAGCGCGTCCTCGACGGCCAGATCCGGCGGGGCGAGGGACGCGCCGTGCCGGCCGCCATCCTGCTGACCGACCTGCGCGGCTTCACGGCCCTGGCCGACCGGGTGGATCCGGCCGACATGGTCACCTGGCTCAACGAGCATTTCGACGCCCTCGGCGACCCGGTGGAGCAGCACGGGGGCGAGATCCTGAAGTTCCTGGGGGACGGGTTCCTGGCGATCTTCCCGGTGCCGGACACCGGCGCCCTCCCCTGCCCGGTCTGCGGCGGCGCCCTCGATGCCGCGACCGAGGGACTCGCGGCCAATGCGGCGCTCAATGTCCGCCGCCGCGCGGCCGGGCTGCCCGAACTGCCGGCCGAGTGCGTCGTGCATTTCGGAACGGTGATCTACGGCAATGTCGGCACCGCGCGGCGGCTCGACTTCACGATCATCGGGCGGGCGGTCAACGAGGCCAGCCGGATCGAGAGCCAATGCGCGGCGCTCGGCCACGAACTCCTGGTGTCGGATGCCTTTGCCGAGCGGTGCGCGCGGCGGCTGGAGCCGGTCGGGACGATCGAGTTGCGGGGCCTGTCGCGGCCGATGCGAGTCTGGAGCGTGCCGGGGGCGTGAAAGCCGGCCTTCTCATAGAGCGCCGCACGGATGGCTCGAGGCGCCGCCCTTTTCCCGGGCGCATGCAGCGCCAGCGGAATGTGTCCCGGGATCCAGCACGGAAGGTCACGAAGCGTCCGTCTGGATTAACAAGTGCCGCGGTCGCGGCCTGTTCTTGTGCTGGCTCCCGGATCAGGTTCCGCTGACGCTTCACCTGTCCGGGAAAAGGGTCCGGTTCGTGACAGGAATGGCCCGCCTCGCTCAGGCGAGGCGGGCCTGCGCGGCTTCAGCGGCGGGCGAGCTGCTTCAGCGCCGACGGGCCGGCGTAGAGCGCCTGCGGGCCGAGGCCCTCCTCGATGCGGATCAGCTGGTTGTACTTGGCCAATCTGTCCGAGCGGGCGAGCGAGCCGGTCTTGATCTGCCCGCAATTGGTGGCGACCGCGAGGTCGGCGATGGTCGAATCCTCGGTCTCGCCGGAGCGGTGCGACATCACCGCGGTGTAGCCGGCGCGCTGGGCCATATCGACCGCCGCCAGGGTCTCGGTGAGCGTGCCGATCTGGTTGACCTTGATCAGGATCGAGTTCGCCGTACCCTCCGCGATGCCGCGGGACAGGCGCTCGACATTGGTGACGAACAGGTCGTCGCCCACGAGCTGGCAGCGATCGCCGATCTTCTCGGTCAGCAGCTTCCAGCCGGCCCAGTCGTCCTCCGACATGCCGTCCTCGATCGAGACGATCGGGTAGGCGTCGACGAGCTGGGCGAGGTAGTCGACCTGCGCCTCGATGGTCCGGCTCGTGCCCTCGCCCTCGTACGCGTAGGCGCCGTTCTTGAAGAACTCGGTGGCGGCGCAGTCGAGGGCGAGCGCCATGTCCTGGCCGGGCTTGAAGCCGGCGGCGCTGATCGCGTCCATCACGAAATCGAGGGCGGCCTCAGCGGACGGAAGATTCGGGGCGAAACCGCCCTCATCGCCGACATTGGTGTTGTGGCCGGCCTTCTTCAGCTTGCTCTTGAGGGTGTGGAACACCTCGGAGCCCATGCGCACGGCCTCGGCGAGCGAATCGGCGCCCACCGGCATGATCATGAATTCCTGGAAGTCGATCGGGTTGTCGGCATGCGCGCCGCCGTTGATGATGTTCATCATCGGCACCGGCAGCACCCGGCCCTGCACGCCGCCGACGTAGCGGTAGAGCGGCAGGCCGGAGGCCTCGGCCGCGGCCTTCGCCACCGCCAGGGACACGCCCAGGATCGCGTTCGCGCCGAGCCGCGCCTTGTTGGGCGTGCCGTCGAGCTCGATCATCGCCTCGTCGATCGCGACCTGTTCCTCGGCCTCCATGCCGCCGATCGCGTCGAGGATCTCGGTCTGTGCCGCCTCGACCGCCTTCAGCACACCCTTGCCGAGGAAGCGGTTCGTGTCGCCGTCGCGCAGCTCCACCGCCTCGTGGGCGCCCGTGGAGGCGCCCGAGGGGACCGCGGCACGGCCGAACGAGCCATCCTCTAGGATGACGTCGACCTCGACCGTGGGATTACCGCGGCTGTCGAGGATCTCGCGGGCGCTGATATTGGTGATCGCGGTCATGGAACGTCCTCTCGCGGGGCCGCTTGTCGGCGGCGGCAGCCCCGATTCGGGGTGCGGCGCATCGCGGCGGCTTATCCGTCAAGCCGCGTTCGGCGGCAAGCACCGCCGTAGGCCGTGCCTGTGCACGTGTCGTGACAGCCCGAACTGGACAGCGATCAACTAAGGGGATCCCAAAGGGCCAGCCCTTTGGCCGGGGCTTGGGGGCAGAGCCCCCAATGGACCTGGGCTCTGCCCTGGACCCGCAAAAGGGCTCAGCCCTTTTGAATCTGGAACTCTCCAGATCTATACCGCTCACATGACCGCACCTGAGACGCTCCAACTCGGCCAGCCGACGCCCTTCCCGACCTCCCCCGAGGAGGCGCGGCTCGACCGGGTCCCGAACCCGCACGCCGATACAGACTACGTAGCCCGCTTCACCGCGCCCGAATTCACCTCGATCTGCCCCGTCACCGGCCAGCCGGACTTCGCCATCCTGGTGATCGATTATGTGCCGGGGGACTGGCTGGTGGAGTCGAAGTCGCTGAAGCTCTATCTGGGCGCGTTCCGCAACCACGGCGCGTTCCACGAGGATTGCACGGTGGCGATCGGCAAGCGGCTGCGCGACCTTCTGGAGCCACGCTACCTGCGCATTGGCGGGTTCTGGTATCCCCGCGGCGGCATCCCGATCGACGTGTTCTGGCAGACGGGCGATTTGCCCAAGAACGCGTGGCTGCCCGATCCCGGAGTCCCGCCCTATCGCGGCCGGTGATGGGCGACGGATCCCGCCAAACGAAAAGGGCGACCGGCTTGCGCCGGTCGCCCCTTCACTGACGGTTACTGGATCTCAGTAGCCGTAGCCATAGTAGCCGTAGCCCGGAGCCGCGTAGCCGCCGCCGTAGACGGGCGCGTAGCCGTAGCCATAGGACGGGGCGTAGCCGTAGCCGCCACCGTAGTAGCTGTCACGGGCCGCGCCGGCGGCGATCGCGCCAGCCGCAAGGCCGGCGATGCCGAGGCCGATGGCGGCGCCGGTGCCGATGCCGCGACGGCCGCCGCGGTAGTAGCCGCCGTGACCGTAGCCGCCGTAGCCGCCATGGTAGCCGTAGGGACGTGCCTCGGCGCTGGACGTGGCGGCAACGCTGCCGAGGGCCAGAGCGGCGGCGGTGGCGATGATACCGATCTTGCGCATGATGTTCCTTCTCGATCCTCGATCGAACCTGCCCAATAACGTAGCCACCGCGGGACAGTTCCAAGTTCTCACAGGTCTTGGCGTGCGGCTCCGCACACAGTCAGTTTTATGAACCGCGGTTCATCATGCGCGATGCCTCGGCCGTACGGCGCTGCTTGCCGTTCTGAGGAGCGTCCGATCCGAAACCTTGCGAAAATATTCCGATGCGCGCGCATCTCGGCCCAATCGGGTCGCCATCCCGCGGCGTAGGGGCCGCCTCTGCTCGAAGCACGTCGAGATCGCCTCCGCCCCGTGCCGCCCTATGATGGCAGCCCTGGAGGACTGACCGCATGGATGCCCTGACCCTGATCCGCGAGACCTTCGCGCCGCTGTCCCGCAAGCGGATCCTCGACATCGGGTGTGGCGGCGGAACGCTCGCGAAACGCCTGAGTGAGGATGGTGCTGCGGTGACCGGCATCGACCCGGGCGATGCGGCGCTTGCGCAAGCCCGGGCCGCGGTCCCGGAGGCGCGGTTCGAGGCCGCCTCGGGCGAAGCCCTACCCTTCCCCGATGCCAGTTTCGACGGGGCCGTCCTGCTCAACGCCCTGCACCACGTGCCCGACCCTACCGCCGCCCTCGTCGAGGCGGCGCGCGTGCTCGTCCCGGGCGGGTCGCTCGTGGTGGTGGAACCGCTCGCGGTGGGCAGTTTCTTCGACGCCCTGCAGCCCATCGAGGACGAAACTGCGGTGCGCGCGGCCGCCCAGGACGCGATCGCGGCAGCCCTGTCCGGCGGCACGTTTGCATGCCGCCGCGACGTCACGGTCGAGCGGCGGGAGAGCTTCGCGTCCCTCGATGCCTTCCTGGCGCGGGTCTGCGCCGTGGACCCCGCCCGCGCGGCAACGGTCGAGGCCCGGCGCCCCGTCGTGGAGGCGGCATTTGAGGCTGCGGCGGAACGCGAGGCGGATGGCCGCTACGGTCTCGTCCAACCCCTGCGGATCCAGGTGCTGGCGCGCCCCTGATCGGGGTTTCGAAAGGGCGAGCCCTTTCGCGGGTCCAGGGCGGAGCCTTG
The DNA here is from genome assembly GCF_022829605.1 of Methylobacterium sp. E-065. Classification (GTDB taxonomy): domain Bacteria; phylum Pseudomonadota; class Alphaproteobacteria; order Rhizobiales; family Beijerinckiaceae; genus Methylobacterium. The sequence continues at coordinate 49,440 of NZ_JAKSYD010000303.1, forward strand.
GAACTCAGTCAAGGCTTTGCCCTGACAACCCACCAAAGGGCTCGCCCTTTGGAAACCCCATCTACGCGACGCGGCTCTTGGCCAGCTTATCGAAGGCGATGAGTTCGGCGAGCAGCGCCGGCAGGTCTTTCAGCGCCACCATGTTGGGGCCGTCGGAGGGCGCCCGGTCGGGGTCGGGATGGGTCTCGATGAACACCCCCGCCACCCCCACCGCCACGGCGGCCCGGGCCAGCACGGCGACGAATTCGCGCTGGCCGCCGGAGCTCGCGCCCTGGCCGCCCGGCTGCTGCACGGAATGGGTCGCGTCGAACACCACCGGCGCGCCGCCCGTCACCTGCGCCATGATCGGCAGGCTGCGCATGTCGGAGACCAGGGTGTTGTAGCCGAACGAGGCGCCTCGCTCGGTGACGATGACATTGGGATTGCCGGCCTCCGTGACCTTGGCGGCCACGTGCTTCATGTCCCAGGGCGCTAGGAACTGGCCTTTCTTGATGTTGACCGCCCGGCCAGTCGCGGCCGCCGCCAGGAGCAGGTCGGTCTGGCGGCACAGGAAGGCCGGGATCTGGAGCACGTCCACCGCCTCGGCGGCCCGGGCGCAATGCTCGGCCGCGTGCACGTCGGTCAGCACCGGCAGGCCCAGGGATTCGCGGATCTCCGCGAAGACCGGCAGCGCCTCGTCCAGGCCGACGCCGCGGGCGGCGCTGCCCGAGGTGCGGTTGGCCTTGTCGAACGAGGTTTTGAAGACGAGCCCGATCCCGGCACGCGCCGTCATCTCCTTGAGGGCAGCGGCGATCTCCAGGGCGTGGTTTCGCCCCTCCAGCTGGCACGGGCCTGCGATCAGCGCGAGCGGCAAGTGGTTGGCGAAGCGCGCTTGGCCCACCTGGACGACGGGACCGGGGTGTTCGGGATTCGACATGGGTGCGGTCTAGCCCGCACGGCGGATCCGCGAAAGCCCGGTGCGAGGCGCGACCCGGCAGACCGTGAGATCCTCCCGGAGGCCATCGGTCCGTGGGCCGATCTCGCACAGCATCGACGCGCGACCGGAGCTGCCGCGGCGCGGGGCGTTGGCCAGGAGGCTGGCCTGATGCAGCTTGAGCGCCAGCACCTCGGCGGCGGCGGGATCCGCCCCGGCCAGGGCCTGGGCCGCGCGGCCGACCAGGATGAAATAGGCCTGAGACGGCTCCCGATCCCGGGAGGCCACGGTGATCCGCGCGGGCGCCCGGCAATCGAGGCTCATCCGCTCCGCATCCTCGGCGCGGAACACCGCGTAGGGGCCGGCCCGGCCGGCGAGCGAAGCGCCGGTGTCGTGGATCACCCGGGCGGCCAGGCTATCGCACGCATCCGCGGCAAGGACCGGAGCTGTGCTGAGGCCGGTCAGGATAGCAAGCGTTAAGATCGTTTTTGTGGTTCGTGTCATTGACTCGTTCCAAATCCTTTGCAAAAGCTCATCCCAGGCTCGGCCGTAAGAAGGGTAAAATAGTCCGCGTTGTTCTTTACTTGTATCGATCTTATCTTTCGATACGTGCAGAATGACGTTGGTTTATTCCCAATATGGGCACTGTATTGTATGTGGCGAATTCATCCGGGTTGGATTGTTCTTGCCTAGTTCCGTCAATCGGCCGGTCGTCCGGTGCGGGGGCCTGAGCGGGACAGGCAGAATGCCACGCTGATCGATGAATGTCGGCCCGGAAGGTTCCGGGGATCTGCGACGGACCGATCGCTCGGACGCGTATGTAGAGGAGTTAATCGTGGAAAATGAGCTTGGAATCGTCTTCAGGTCGGTCTTGAGTGTTCGAGACACGCTCGAAGGATCGATCGCGGAGATCAAGAAGCTCGTCGGTCCGGGCCAGGAGGCTCACGCCGAAGCGATCGACTTCCTCACCTTCGCGGCCCGGCGCGCGGCGCTCTCCAGTGCGCCGCTCCTTCAGGATCTCTGGGCCCTGTTCGAACTCGGTGAGAAGCGGAACGGTTATTTCGTCGAGTTCGGTGCCGCGGACAATCGGGGTGCCAGCACCACGCGCCTGCTTGAGAAACTCTATGGCTGGCAGGGTGCGATCGCGGAACCGGCACGCAGCCGGCACGAGAAGCTGCGCGCCGACCGGACCTGCTACGTCACGAACAAGTTCATCTACACCGACGATGGCTTGAAGATCCTGTTCAACGACCCGGACAGTGCCGAAGATGCGTCGGCCGGGACTGCTCCGGCAGCGGGCACGCGGCGGGGTGGAAAGCGGTACGAGGTCGACACCATCACGCTGCGCAGCCTTCTGCAGGCGGCGGATGCGCCGCGCACGATCGACTTCCTGAGCATCAACGCCGAGGAGGATACGCTCGACCTTCTGAAGTCCTTCGATTTCGCCGAACACGATGTGACGCTGCTCTGCGTCGCGAATACCGATCCGCAGCAGAACGAAGCGCTCGCCGAACTTATGGCGCGGAAGGGGTACGAGCGCCGGTTCGCGTCGTTCTCCATGTCCGACGCTTGGTACACCAAGCGCGATCAGGCTGCCGTGGCGCAGCCGGCCGCGGCCTGAGGTTACTCCGCGCTGCCCGGGCCCGGTCGCTGACGCACCGGGCCCGCAGCATGGACAGCGCCCTCCGGATGCCCGATCTGTGCCGGCGGCGCGGCGCCTGACGCCGCTGGCATACGAGGCTCCGACGCGACCATGCTCCGACCCATCCTCGCCGCCGCGCTCCTCGCGCTGGCCTCTGCCGGCGCGGCGACGGCGGACCGTGTCGCCACCCCGGCCTTCGGACCGGAGCTGGAAGGGTTCGACTATCCCTTCCCGGTCAAGCGCTTCACCTTCCCGTCACAGCGCCAAACGCTCCAGATGGCCTATCTTGACGTGCCGGCCGGGACGCTGAACGGCCGGACCGCTGTGCTGCTCCACGGCAAGAACTTCTGCGCCGCCACCTGGGAGAGCCAGATCCGCGCGCTCAGCGCGGCCGGCTACCGGGTGATCGCGCCCGATCAGATCGGCTTCTGCAAATCGAGCAAGCCGGCGGCCTATCAGTTCACCTTCCGGCAACTCGCCGAGAACACGCACGCGCTGCTGGAGCAACTCGGGGTCGAGCGCCCGATCCTGGTCGGCCACTCGACCGGCGGCATGCTGGCCGCCCACTACGCCCTGCTCTACCCGAAGGCGGTGGAGCAGCTCGTGCTGGTCAATCCCGTCGGCTTGGAGGACTGGAGCGCCAAGGGCCTGCCGCCGATCTCCCTGGCGCAGTGGTATCAGCGGGAGCTGAAGACTTCGGCGGAATCGATCCGCGCCTACGAAACCGGGACCTATTACGCGGGCCAATGGGAGCCCCGCTACGAGCCGTGGGTGACCATGCTGGCCGGCCTCAACAGCGGGCCCGGCAAGGAGGCGGTCGCCTGGGATTCGGCGCTCGTCTACGACATGATCGTCACCGAGCCGGTGGTCTACCGGTTCCCGCAGATCGCGGTGCCGACGCTGCTGATGATCGGCCAGAAGGACAACACGGCGATCGGCAAGGACCTCGCCCCGCCGGAGGTGCGGGCGAGTCTCGGCCACTATGCCGAATTGGGCCGGGCGGCCGCGCAGGCGATCCCGGGTGCTCGGCTCGTCGAATTTCCAAACCTAGGCCACGCGCCGCAGATGTCCGACCCGGAGGGCTTCAACAAGGCGCTGATCGAGGGGATCGCGGCGCGGTGAGCGCGGATGGCCCCTTCCCTGATCCGGTTTGGCGGATCCGAGCGCCTTGATTTGGCGCCAAGGTCTTCAAAAACAAGGCGCTTTTCCCTCCCCCTTGTGGGGAGGGGCAGGGGTGAGGGTGGTTCAGGATCGAACGCAGCGGTGCCTTCTGCCCCACCCCCACCTCCAACTCCTCCCCGCAAGGGGGAGGAGAGTTCTGCCGTGGTGTTAGGCTTTCGCGACTATCAAAAATACGACTTCAGCACACCCCGGCGGCGCACGTCGAGGGTCGCGCAGTGGAACGAGCCGCCGAACGGGCCATAGCTCAGGAACGGCGCCGGGATCGGATCGAAGCCCCAATCCTTCAGCGCCTTGATCAGCGTCGGCTGGCTCTGGTCGACGACGATCTTCTTCTCGGTGATCGCGAGCACGTTGATCGAGGTCCAGGGCGAGCACATCGAGATCTTGCTCATGAAGCCCTCGACCGGGTCGGGGCGCGGGGCGATCAGCACGTCCCACTTCTTGAGCACGGCCGGCAGCTTCTCGACGTCGACGTAGTCCGGGTTCACCAGCACCTTGCCGGGGGCCAGCGGCATGAACGACGAGTCGATGTGCATCGGCTGGGGGCAGCGGCTCTCGATCTCGTGGATACGGAAGCCCGGGCCGAGGTGGCGGCGCAGCCACTCGATGCCCATCAGGTTGGTCACGTTCGAGCGGGTGACGAACAGGTCGCGGCCGCAGCGGACGAAGTCGGCGGCGTCGAAGACCGGCTCGAACTCGTTGACCGTGAACTGCATGGGTTCGCCGGCCTTCAGGTTCGGCACCCGGTAATCGTAGTTGTAGAGGTCGTCGGTCAACTGCGGACGCGGCGCCGAGGTCCAACGGGCGCCGGCGCGGAAATACTCCTTGAACAGAGACCGGTAGGCGTCGCCTTCGAAGTAGCGCGAGCGCCAGCACATCGGGCTCTCGATGATCTCGTCGCCGATGACGAGGTACGGGTCGCGCGGGCAGGCCACGCAGAAGCCCCGGGAGGACCAGCGCGGCGCCTTGAACTTCTTGGAGAAGTCTACCGTGTCGGGGCGGCGGACCTTCACGCCCTCGCCGGCCAGGATGGTGATGAAGTTGTCGAGCTCGGCTTGCGCCAGCTTCTTCATGAACCCCGGATACTTCCAGCCGCTCGCCAGCCGGTAGAACGGCTGCGCGGCGCGCGGCAGATTGAAGATCACCGTCAGGTGGTGGGTCGGGATCGTGGCGCCGTCGAGCGAGCCGACGATCACCTCCTCCAGCGGATCCCACTCGTTCCACGCCATCACGGGGGAGTGCGGGGCCGGCACGCCCGGCGCCGCTCCACCCGCATAATGGCCGGCATGCGTGTCCTCGCTCACGGCCTCGAGGGCCGTGATCGGTGATTCGCGCTCCATGACGTGTGCCCCTTCTGCGACGTGCCGCGGCCTTCTACGCAGGCGCTCTTGCGCCGCCGCCGCTTTGGCCCCCGGTGTGTTAAACGGGTGATAGACAGCGCTCATCCGTGCTGCAACGTGGCAGAAACGTTCTCGGCCCGTCGGACCTATTTCTGCCGCGACCGTGGCCGATTTCCCGCATCAAGCCTTTTGCGAGCTTGAAAGACGACAATGAAGCGCCTGACGACCTTGGCCTCGATCGCCGGTCTCTGCACGGTCGTCGGCCTGTTTATGTCCTCCGGTCTTGAGGATGTTTCGGCCGCCGTCGTCTCTGCCGGCTGGGGTACCGCCCTGGTGGTGCTGGCCCGCATCGTGGCCGTCGCCTGGGCGGGGCTCGGCTGGCAGGTGGTGTTCCCCAAAGGCGCCGCCAAGCTCGCCGATTGCGTGTCGCTCCGCTTCGTGCGCGAGGGGATCAATACGCTGCTGCCGGTGGCCACCGTCGGCGGCGATTTCGTCGGGGCGCGCCTCCTGTCCAAGCGCGGCGTGCCGGGCGCGCTCGCGGGGGCGAGCATGTTCGTCGACCTGATGACCCAGGCGCTGACGCAGCTCCTGTTCACCGTACTTGGCCTCGCCGTGCTGATCGTGATCTGCGGCGACGGGCCGATCGCGCGGACGGTCGCGGGCGGTCTCGCCCTTGCGGTGCCGGCGCTCGGCGCCTTCTACCTGATCCAGCGGCGGGCGGGGCACCGCCTGATCCAGGGCCTGCTCAGCCGCTTCGCATCGGGCCGCGAGTGGCGCGCCTTCGGGGCGATCGACCAGCTCTACGACAGTCTGCGCCGCCTCTACGCCAATCACCGCCGCTTCGCCGCCGCGCTGGGCGTCCACCTGATCGGCTGGGTGATCGGGACGCTCGAAGTCTATGTCTGCCTGCACTTCATGGGCTACCCGATCGACTTCGCGCAGGCTCTGATGATCGAGAGCTTGGCCCAGGCGGTGCGCGGCGCGGCCTTCGCGGTGCCCGGTGCCCTGGGGGCCCAGGAGGGTGGCCTGATCGCCCTGTGCGGCCTGTTCAACATCCCGGCCGAGGCGGCGCTGGCCCTCTCACTGGTCAAGCGCTTCGCCGATCTCGGGGTCGGCCTTCCGAGCCTGCTGCTCTGGCACCGGATCGAGACCAAGCTGCGCGCGGAGGCGCCGGAGGACGAGGAGCGCGAGGCGGTGGTGGACACCGCACGCAGCGCCAAGCGGGTGCCGCAGGCCGCGACGCTCGGGCCGTTCTACAGCTACGCCCCGCCCCGCATGGGCGCTCGGCTCGGCGAGGGCGAGGAGTTGAAGAAGTGCGCCTGACCCGCCGGCTCGTTGCCGCCCTGATCGCCGTTCCCCTGCTCGTCCCGGTTCCGTCCTGGGCCGCGGACGATCCCGCCGTTCAGACGGTGCGCGACCTCTACGCCGCCTTCACGGCCGCCCTGAAGGACGGCCCGGCCCCCCTGCCCGCGCGCGTCGAAGCCGTGGGTCCGGCGATGGATAAGGCCTTCGATTTCCCCGCCATGGCGCGCATCGCAGTGGGCTCGAAATGGTCGAGCTTCACCCCGGAGCAGCAGGAGGCGGTCACCGACGCGTTCAAGCGCAGCCTGACCGTCACCTACGCCAACCGCCTCGCCCGCGCGGCCGGCGGCAAGTTCGACGTCACCCCTCAGGTCGAGGAGCGCGGCGCCCAGCGGGTGGTGGCGACCCGGGTGACCACGGCGGACGGCGACGATTCCGCGGTCGACTTCGTCGTGAATGCCAATAACCGCATCCAGGACGTCCTGCTCAACGGCGACGTGAGCGAGGTCGCAGCACAGCGGACCGCTTTGTCGGTACCGCTGAAGTCGGGCGGCGCGGACGGCGCCGTGAAGTTCCTGCGCCAGCGGGCCGACGGCATGCTCGCCGCCAAGCCCACGCCGTGATCGCCGCCGAGAGTGCCGCCTTGAACCGGCCGTTCGCGGCCATCGCTGCCTGAGGCGGCGGGACGATCGCACGGACCCGATCGGATGGATGTTACCGCCCTGACGTTGCTCGCCCTCTCGTGGCTCTCGCTGCTCTGCCTGATCCTGGCGGCGGCGGGCTGCCTTTACGGGCTGGCTGCTGCCTTCTGCGCCGGCCGTTACGCGGCTCGTCCCATCCCCGCGCTGACGCCCGGCGCTCCGCGGCCCTCCGTGACGGTGCTCAAGCCCCTCTGCGGGCTGGAGCCCTCGCTCTACGGGAATCTCGAGAGTGTCCTGCGCCAGGATTATGCCGGGCCGGTCCAGATCGTGTTCGGCGTCCAGAAGGCCGCCGATCCGGCGGTCGGCGTGGTGGAGCAACTCAAGCAGGCCTATCCGGCGGCGCGCATCGACCTCGTGATCGACGCCCGGCAGCACGGCTCGAACCGCAAGGTCTCGAACCTCATCAACATGTCCGAGCGGATCGCCCACGAGGTGGTGGTGCTGGCCGACAGCGACATGGTGGTCGGTCCCGACTATCTGGAGCGCCTGGTCGCCGAGCTGTCGCAGGATGGCGTCACCGGGGTCACCTGCCTCTACCACGGGGTGCCGGCGTTCCGGGGCCTCTACGACCGGCTCTCGACGCTGGCGATCGATACGCACTTCCTGCCCAACGTCGTGATGGGCTTGAGTCTCGGGCTGGCCAAGCCCTGCTTCGGCTCCACCGTCGCTTTCACCCGGGCGAACCTGGAGGCGGTGGGCGGCTTCCGCACCTTCCGCAACGACCTCGCTGACGACTATGCCGTCGGCGCTGCGCTCCGCGGTCTCGGTGGCCGGGTGGCGATCCCGAGCTTCACCATCGGCCATACCAGCGTCGACACTGATCTCGCCGGCCTATGGCGGCACGAGCTGCGCTGGAATCGCACCATCCGCACTGTCGACCCGGCGGGCTATGCCGGCTCGATCGTCACCCACGCCTTCCCGCTCGCCGTCCTGGGTGCCGTGTTGTCCGGCGGCGGCCCGGTCGCCCTCGGGGTGGCGGTCCTGGCTCTGGCGAGCCGCATCCTCCTCTGCCGGCAGCTGGAGCGGGCCTTCAACCTCGCCCCGCACCCCTACGGACTGTTGCCGATCCGCGACAGCCTGTCCTTCCTGAACTTCGCCTGGGCCTTCGTGTCGGGGGCGGTGACATGGAAAGGTCATGATTATCACGTGGTTGCGGATGGCACCCTGATCCCCGACGCGGAGCTCGGCAGCGACGCCGGCGCGCCGCTCCGCTGAACTGACCCACTCCTCCTCCGCCCCCTCCCCCGCATTGCCCTGAGGCCTTGAACCCCATGCGCACGCTCTTCCTCCAGGCCCCCACCTTCGACGGTTTCGACGGCGGTGCCGGCTCCCGTTACCAGGCCAAGCGCGAGATCAAGTCGTTCTGGTACCCGACCTGGCTGGCCCAGCCGGCCGCCCTGGTGCCGAACTCAAAGCTGATCGACGCGCCGCCGCACAACATCAAGCTCCCCGAGATCGTGGCCCAGGCCAACGATTTCGACCTCGTCGTGCTCCACACCTCGGTGCCGTCGTTCAAGTCCGACGTGAAGACCATCGAGGCGCTCAAGGCCGCCAATCCGAAGCTGATCGCCGGTCTGATCGGCGCCAAGGTCGCGGTCGACGCCGCCGGCGCGATGGCCCAGGCTCCGGTGGTCGATTTCTGCGCCCGCAACGAGTTCGACTTCACCGTCAAGGAAGTCGCAGACGGCGTGCCGATGGCGCAGATCAAGGGTCTGTCCTATCGCGATGCCAACGGTGTCGTGGTCCACAACGAGGACCGCGAGATCATGACCGACATGGATCAGCTGCCCTTCGTCACCAGCGTCTACAAGCGCGACCTGGAGATGGAGAAGTACTTCATCGGCTACCTGAAGCACCCCTACATCTCGTTCTACTCGGGCCGGGGCTGTAAGAGTCGCTGCACCTTCTGCCTCTGGCCGCAGACGGTCGGCGGCCACACCTACCGCACCCGCTCGGTCGCCCACGTGATCGAGGAGATCAAGTACTGCCTGAAGGAGTTCCCCCAGACCAAGGAGTTCTTCTTCGACGACGACACCTTCACCGACAACCTGCCGCGCGCAGAAGAGATCGCCCGTGAGCTGGGCAAGCTCGGCGTCACGTGGTCATGCAACGCTAAGGCGAACGTGCCGCGCGAGACCCTGAAGGTGCTCAAGGAGAACGGCCTGCGCCTGCTGCTGGTCGGCTACGAGTCCGGCAACCAGACCATCCTGCACAACATCAAGAAGGGCATGCGGGTCGAGGTCGCCGAGAAGTTCACCCAGGATTGCCACGACCTCGGCATCGCCATCCACGGCACCTTCATCCTCGGCCTGCCGGGTGAGACCAAGGAGACGATCCAGGAGACGATCGCCTTCGCCAAGCGGATCAACCCGCACACGATCCAGGTCTCGCTGGCGGCGCCCTACCCGGGCACCTTCCTGTACAAGCAGGCGGTGGAGAACGGCTGGCTCGACATCGAGAACGCCGAGCTGGTCGACGAGAACGGCGTCCAGGTCGCGCCGCTGCACTACCCGCACCTCTCGCACACCGAGATTTTCACCTCGGTGGAGGAGTTCTACAAGAAGTTCTACTTCCGGGCGCCGAAGATCGCCTCGATCGTCAGCGAGATGGTGCGCTCGCCCGACATGATGAAGCGCCGCCTGCGCGAGGGCGTCGAGTTCTACCGCTTCCTCAAGGAGCGCCAGGGCACCGCCAAGGCGGCGTAAGGACAGGGGTCCGGGGCCCTCGGCCCCGGCGGGGCGTGCGGGGCGGAGCCCCGCATCCTTCCCAGGGCTCCGCCCTGGACCCGCGAGAGGGCGAGCCCTCTCGACACCCATGATCGAGGTTCTCGTGAAGCGTCTGGTCGTCACCGCGGATGATTTCGGGCTGAGCCTCGAGGTCAACGAGGCCGTCGAGCATGCGCATCGCGACGGGATCCTCACGTCGGCCAGCCTGATGGTTTCCGCCCCGGCCGCCGCCGACGCGGTGGTGCGAGCCCGCCGGTTGCCGTCCCTGCGGGTCGGGCTGCACCTCGTGTTGGTGGAGGCGTGGCCGACTCTGCCGGCCGCCGAACTGCCTGACCTGACCGACGCGGCCGGCCTGATGCGGTCCGATATGGGCCGTCTCGGCCTCGACTTCGCCCGCAAGCCCGCCGCCCGGCGCCAGCTCGCCGCCGAGATCAGGGCGCAGTTCGAGGCCTATCGGGCCACCGGCCTGCCGCTGGACCACGTCGACGCCCACAAGCATTTCCACGTCCACCCGCTGATCGCCGGGGCGGTGCTGCGCATCGGCCGCGACTTCGGGATGCGCGCCCTGCGGGTGCCCCGTGAGCCGCGAGAGATCCTGCGCTGCGCCGAGCCCGGCGCCCGCCCTCGCCCGGCCCTCGACATCGCCCCCTGGGCGGCTCTGCTCGCTGTCCGCGCCCGGCAGGCCGGCCTGCTGATCCCGGATCGGACGCTCGGCCTCGCATGGTCCGGCGCCATGACGCCCGACCGCGTGGCGGCGCTCCTGCGGCATCTCCCGGATGGGTTGACCGAACTCTATACGCATCCGGCCACTGCGAGTGGCTTCGCAGGCCAGGCACCGGGCTATCGATACGCTGACGAGCGGGATGCGCTGGTGGCGCCCGCCGCCCGGGCGGCGGCCGACGCATCCGGCGCGGTACGCGGCGGATTCTCCGATTTCCTCGGTTGACCGGCCTAGTTGTCTGACTTTAGTCAGATAATATGAAGACGATCGAAATTGCCCGCGTCCGCCGGTTCGCGCGTGCCGTTACCGCAAAGGTCGGAGCGCTCGATTCCTCATTCCTGGGCCGCGGCCGCCCCTTGGGCGCAGCGCGTGTCCTGAACGCCATCGGGGCCGGCCGCACCGAGGTCGGCGAAATTCGTGGCTATCTTGGCCTCGATTCCGGCCTGATGAGTCGTCTCCTGCGAGGTCTCGAGGATGAGGGGCTCATCGTGACGGCGCCGCATCCTGCGGATGCCCGACGTCGGGTCGCGTCCTTGACCGAGGCGGGGCGGCGCGAGTTCGAGGCCTATGAGGCGCTGTCGGATGCCCGTGCTGTCGATCTTCTCGAACGTGCACCGCAGGCGGATGCCCTCCTGCACGCTATGGATCGGGTCGCTCTCGCCCTGAGCCGCGACTCCATTGCGATCGAGGAATCCGATCCCACGAGTGAGCCTGCCCGCGCCTGCCTCGCCGCCTACTACGCCGAACTGGTGACCCGCTTCGCCGGCGGGTTCGACGTCGCCCTGTCCTGCGACCCGGAGGCGGCCGCCATGGTGCGGCCCCGCGGCACCTTCCTGCTCGCCGTCGCGGACGGACTCCCGGTCGGCTGCGTCGGCCTAAAGGGCAGCTGTGGCCCCGTGGCGGAGATCAAGCGGCTCTGGATCGACCCCGCCGCCCGGGGCCTCGGCCTCGCCAAGCGCCTGATGCAGGCGGCCGAGACGGCAGCCCGAGACCTCGGCATCCAGACGCTGCGGCTCGACACCAACAGCGCCCTTCCCGAAGCGCTTGCGCTCTACCGGAAGGCGGGCTGGATCGAGATCGACCGCTTCAACGACGACCCCTACCCGGACCACTTCTTCGAGAAGGCGCTCTGATCGGCTACTTGGCCGGCACCGGATCCTTCAACCCGGTGCTCTTCCGCAACGCTGCACCGACAGCCTTCTCGGCGTCTGGGCGATCTTCGTCGGGCTGAGCGGGCGGCTCGCCCAGCGTCGCCGGCACCACGAAGAACGCTGCCACCAAGGTGAAGAACAGCGACAACGCGAGCAGCTTGCCCATGCTCGCCGTGCCCGGATGGCTCGACAGGACCAGCGACCCGAAGGCGCTGCCCGTGGTCAGCGCCGAGAAGAAAATCGCTCGGGTCAGGCTGGAAGCGAGCATGTCGGTCACGCCCGCCCGCCACGCGATCACGTAGTAGATGTGGAACGCCACACCGACCGCCAGCATCAGCGGCAGCGCGATGATGTTGGCGAAGTTGAGCGGCATACCGACGATGCGCATCGCCATCAGCGTCCAGAGGGTCGCGATCACCAGCGGACCCAGCGTCATCGCCACGTCCCACGGCTTGCGCAGCGCGACCGACAGGATGACGAAGATCAGCACGAGGGCCGTCACCGCCGCCTGCACGAAGGCGCCCAGGATCGTGTAGCTCGACTGGGTCGTGGCCACCGGCGCACCTGTGGCGTGGGGGGCGACCTTCAGAACCTCATCCGAGAAGCGGCGCAGCACGGCGTCGTCGTTCGAATCGCCCTTCGGATGAACCTCGATGCGCGCGCGCCCATCGGCCGCGACCCAGTCGGCCTTCAACTGCGGCGGCAGGTTGTCCAGGGTGATCTTTTCGGGGTGCAGCAGGTCGCGCAGGCGTGCCAGCAGCGGCCCGAGATCCTTGGTCAGGGCGACGGAGGCCGCCTCGCGCTGCGGCACCGCGCCGGAGGCGAGCGTGTCGAGGGTGCCGGCGAGCTGCTTGGCAGCCTGCGCCCCCGTCTGGTCGCCCTTGGCATCGTTCGAGACGCCGTTCAGCGCCGTCGCGGCATCCTTGAGCGCCTTGACGTTGTCGGCGTCGGTGGGCGGCGGCGGCCGGCGGCCCGGGTTGAGCACCGGATCGAGGAGCTGCGCCGTGTCGGCGATCTGCGCGAGCTTCTTGTCCTGGTCGCGCGGCACGAAAGTGTCGATGCTGTTGACCGAGGCGGAGACCGGCAGCGCCATCAGCGTCTTCGACAGCGCCGGGACGGACTCGACGCTCGGTGCCAGCACGTCGATGAAGTTCGGGCTGGTCTCGGGGTTCTTGATCAGATCGAGATAGGTCGCGATCGACTGCGTCTTCGCGCTGCGCAGGTGCATCGGGTTGGAATCAAACGGCAGGTGCCAGAGCAGCGGCGCGCCCGCGAGCGTGATCAGGCCGACCGCGATCAGGATCGGCTTGCGATGCTGGATGATCCAGGGATCGACGCCGACCAGCCAGTCGGTCTGCACCGCGGCCTTCTCGGCCTTGGGATTGAACACGGCGATCAGGGCCGGGAGCAGCGTCAGGGCGAACAGGTAGGCCACGATCATGCCGACGCCGGCGATGAGGCCCAGTTCGGACACGCCGCGGAAGGCCGTCGGCAGGAAGGCGAAGAAGCCGGCCAGCAGCGAGATGGCCGCGAGCGTCAGCGACCAGCCGACGCCGCGGGCCGCGGCACGGAGCGCGGCGCCGATCTCGGGCTGCTCGAAGCGGTCGGCCCGGTAGCGCACGGCGAACTGGATTCCGAAATCGATGCCGAGCCCCACGAACAGCGCCGCGAAGGCCACCGAGATCGGGTTGAGTTCGCCGACCATCGCCAGTCCGAGGCCCGCGGTGACGATCAGGCCCGCGAAGGTCGTGATCAGCACGGCCGAAACCAGGGGGGCGGAGCGCAGGGCGAGCCAGATGAACAGGACGATCGCGCCGACCGTGACGCTGTAATTGACGCCCGCATCTTCCGAGAGCGTCGCGAATTCCTCGTCGGCCACCGCCACCGTGCCGGTCAGCCGCATGCGCAGGCCGTGCTCGGTATCGATCCTGAGATCCTGGGCGACGTTCCGAATCAGCTTGGTCGCCTGGTAGCCGGGCTCCAGGGCATTGAAGTCCAGCACCGGCTGGATGACCACGAACTTCATCTTGTCGGTGACGCTGCTCTGGCCGTTGGAGAGCAGCTCCTGCCAGGACATCCGCGCCGGCTGGCCGGCCAGCACCTTCTTCAGGGTGGCATCGATCTGCCCCATGGGCTTCTCGAGATCCTCGAGCTTGGCGTCTCCGGTCTTCACGCCGCGGGCGCCCAGCGTCAGAACCCGCATCACGCCGCGCAGCGACGGGTCGGCGGCGAGCGGGCCGAGCAGCCCCTGCTGCTGGGTCAGCGACTCGAGGGTCTTATCGAGCTCAGCCTGGGACATCAGCAGCAGGCCGTTCTTGTCGAAGAACGGTCCGCCATCCGGCCGATAGACCGTCTCGATCAGGTTTTTATGTGCGGTCAGCGCCTTGGCGAGGTTGGCGGCCGCCTCCTCGGTCTCCTCGGGCGTCTGCCCGTCGATAACCGCCACGATGGTGTTCGACCGCTGCGGGAAGGCCTGCTCGAAATTGATCTCGTCCTGACGCCAGGGCTCCTTCGGATCAATCAGGCGCTCGACATCGGTGTTGATCCGGAACAGATGCGCCGCCACCCCGGCGCTCGCGACCGTGACGAACGCCACGATGGCGATCACGATCCACCGATACCGTACCGAGAACGCGACGAGACTTTCGATCACGAGCACCCTGCCTGTTCGCCCCGGACACGCACACGGCGCGGCCGACACATACCATCGAACATATCGAACGCCTCGGGATCCCGGAGACCGGCTCCGGCAGGGCTCAGTGCCCGCGTGCCAATCGCCCCGCAATCCGTTCGGATGCGGACCGGGGTCGAGGAACGCCGCGTGGTCCGCCCCGGACGCACGAAACGCGTCCACTCGCCGATCGCGGCCGAAATGGATCGCGGCGCCGCCATCCACCCTAGGCCACGGCTCGGGCCACGGCTTGCATCGCTGCCCCGAGGTTCAGTAAAGAGGGTGGTGCCAGATTGCAACGCGGCCGACCCGGTCCGGTCGCCGGGGAGGATATGTGCGCTGGCGCACGGCGACTGTTGCATCGCGGCCGGAATTCCGGATGTCCGGTCGCATTGCCGACGCAATGCACGTGCTGTCCTCAACGTCTGAATGTACCTGCCCACGAGGCCGCGATAAGCGGCTCATGTGGCACCGTTGCGTCAGGCGCGGAATAAGATGTCATCGTGCCGCCGAAACAGGGCCGATTGAGATTAGTTCCAAGCTAGATCGCTGGAAATCGCGTTTTTTTTCGTGTTAAGCACCCCGATGCCTCCGGGGCCGACGAAGTGAAGGAGCCGCTATCTTGGGTATCCCCCTCCGGTACGTCGCGAAGATCGGCGGCTATATCCTGAAACAGCACCTGACGGGTCGCAAACGCTACCCGCTCGTGATGATGATGGAGCCGCTGTTCCGCTGCAATCTCGCTTGCGCCGGCTGCGGGAAGATCGATTACCCGGACGAGATCCTGAACAAGCGGCTGCCGGTCGCCGACGCGCTCGAGTCGGTGCGCGAGTGCGGCGCGCCCGTGGTGGTGATCGCCGGCGGCGAGCCGCTCCTGCACAAGGACCTGCCGCAGATCGTCGAGGGCATCATCGCCCAGAAGAAGTTCGCGATCGTGTGCACGAACGCGCTGCTCCTTGAGAAGAAGATCAAGGAGTACAAGCCGAGCCCGTACTTCACGTGGTCGATCCATCTGGACGGCGACAAGGAGATGCATGACCAGTCGGTCTGCCAGCGCGGCGTCTACGACAAGGCGGTGGCGGCAATCGCGAAGGCTAAGGAGATGGGCTTCCGCGTCACCATCAACTGCACCTTCTTCAACAATTCCCAGCCGGAGAAGATCGCCGACTTCTTCGACAGCGTGACCCGCATGGGCATCGACGGCATCACCGTCTCCCCGGGCTACGCCTACGAGCGCGCGCCGGATCAGAAGCACTTCCTGAACCGCAAGGCGACGAAGGATCTGTTCCGCGGCGTGTTCCGGCACGGCAAGGAGAAGGGCCGCGAGAAGTGGACCTTCCAGCAGTCGGGCCTGTTCCTCGACTTCCTAGCCGGCAACCAGACCTACCATTGCACCCCGTGGGGCAACCCGACCCGCACCGTGTTCGGCTGGCAGAAGCCCTGCTACCTGCTCGGCGAGGGCTACGCGGCGACCTTCAAGGAGTTGATGGAGGAGACCGACTGGGATTCCTACGGCACCGGCAACTACGAGAAGTGCGCCGACTGCATGGTCCATTCGGGCTACGAGGCCTCCTCGGTGGTCGATTCGGTCCGCAAGCCGTGGAAGCCGCTGGTCCACGCCATCCGCGGCATCAAGACCGACGGTGCCATGGCCCCCGAGGTCAGCCTGGAGAACCAGCGCCCGGCCGAGTTCGTGTTCTCGCGCAACGTCGCGCAGAAGCTGTCCGAGATCAAAGCGGCCGGCGTCGACACGAAGCAGGAAGCCCGCAAGCGCACCGCCGCCTGAGCGGCGCAGCACGGACGGAATTCGAACCCGCGGCCGAGAGGCCGCGGGTTTTGCTTTTCCGGGGTTTAGTAGGGCCGAGTCTGCGGCAGGCCCCTATCTGACGCGCACTTCCGTCCCGGGCAGGTGGAGCGCCAGCGGAACCTGATCCGGGATCTGGTTCAGGAAACGCCGCGTCAGCGGCCCGAGTTGATCCCGAACGACGCTTCGCGACGTCTTGTGCCGGGTCCCAGGTCGCATTCCGCTGACGCTGCATGCGCCCGTGAAAAGGTTCGGGTCGTGGGCTGACCGGAGCTTGGAAGCAATCAGCTGCCGCGCAAAGCTTCCAGAACCTTGCCGCCGGGTCGGCCGGTCGGGGTCATGCCGAGCCGGCGCTCCACGTCCTTGATGGCGTCGCGCGTCTTCTGGCCGACCTTGCCGTCCGGCTCGCCGACATCGTAGCCGCGGGCCGCCAGCCGGGTCTGGAGATCGCGCCGCTCGGCGCGGGACAGGGGCGGATCGTCGGTCGGCCACGCCGCCTGGACGCCTGCCTTCCCGCGCAGCCGGTCCGAGAGAACCGCGATGGCGAGGCCGTAGGATTCGGCGGCGTTGTACGAGTAGATCGCGTCGAAGTTCTTGGTGACCAGGAAGGCCGGGCCGTCGATCCCGGCCGGCGCGATGATCCCGGCGGGCCCCTCCCCCGAGAGCGGGCGGCCGTCCGCGCGGGTCACGCCGAGCGAGGCCCAATGGGTGATCGGCTTCTTGTTCTTGCGCCCGGCGGACGCGACGCTGAAGCCGCGCGGCAGCTTCACCTCGTAGCCCCAGACCTGCCCGTTCTGCCACTTGGCGACGTGCAAAAAGTTCGCCGTGGAGGCGACCGCGTCGGCCACCGAATCGACCACGTCGCGCCTCCCGTCGCCGTCACCGTCGACGGCGAGGCGGTGATAGGTGGTCGGCATGAACTGGGTCTGGCCGAAGGCCCCCGCCCAGGAGCCGGTGAGCCGCTCCGGCGCGATGTCGCCCCGCTCGATGATCCGCAGCGTGGCAATCAATTCGCCGCGGAAGAAATCGCGGCGGCGGTTGCCGGAGCAGGCCAGCGTCGCGAGCGACTGGACCAGCGGCATCTTGCCGAGGTTCTTGCCGAAGTTCGATTCGACCCCCCAGACCGCCGCGATCGTATAGCGGTCGACGCCGTAGCGCGCCTCGGCCTGTGCGAGGGCGGCCGCGTTCTGGCGCATCGCCGCCCGCCCGTCCTCGACGCGCTCGTCATCGACCAGGGCGGCCATGTAGTCCCAGATCGGCGTCTTGAACTCGGGCTGCGCCTGGGACAGCTCGATCACCTTGTCGTCGAAGCTGATGCCGCTGGTCGCCGACCGGAAGGTCTGGGCCGACACGCCGGCCGCCGCCGCCTGGGCCTGGATGCCGGCGAGGCAGCTGTCGAAATCCGCCCGCGCCGGCTGGCTCGCGGCGCCCACGGTGAGGAGACCGAACCCGAGCGCGAGGCCCGGCCCGAAGCACTGATGGCGCATCCTGGCGTTCCCGTTTCTCGCCCGCATTGTAGCGGCCGGATCAGGCAGCACGAGGGTTAACGGCGCGTTAGCGCGGACCGTCCGATGCGCCAGGGCCCAGCCCCGGCAACCCGCCAAAGGGCTGAGCCCTTTGGGATCCCCGTCCGATCCGATCAGGCCCATTCCCGCTGGGCGAGCTTCTGCTCGTAGGCGTCGATCGCCGAGGCGCGTTCCAGGGTCAGGCCGATCTCGTCGAGCCCGTTCAGGAGGTTGTGCTTGCGTCCGGCCTCGATGTCGAAATGCAGGCTGCCGCCATCCGGCCCCCGGATGGTCTGCGCCGCCAGGTCGACCGACAGGGTGGCGTTGGCGCCGCGCTCGGCATCCTCGAACAGCTTCTCGAGATCCTCCGGGGCGACGGTGATCGCCAGGATGCCGTTCTTGGCGCAGTTGTTGAAGAAGATGTCGGCGAAGCTCGTCGAGATCACGCAGCGGATGCCGAAATCGGCCAGCGCCCAGGGCGCGTGCTCGCGCGACGAGCCGCAGCCGAAATTGTCGCCGACGACCATGATCTTGGCGTTCCGGTAGGCCGGCTGGTTCAGCACGAAATCCGGGTTCTCCGAACCGTCCTCGCGGTAGCGCATCTCGGCGAACAGGCTCTTGCCGAGCCCCGTCCGCTTGATCGTCTTCAGGTACTTGGCCGGGATGATCCGGTCGGTGTCGACGTTGATCGTCCGCATGGGCGCCGCGACGCCCTCCAGGGTCGTGAACTTTTCCATCGTCTGACGGCTCTCGCAGCTCAGTGTTCTATCGGGGGGTTTATCAGCGCCGCGTGCGCGCCGGAAGCGTCAGGCCAGATCCGCCGCGTCGGCCCGCAACAGGGTGCCGTCGTGCAGCGCCGAGGCGACCAGGGCGCCGGCGATCCCGGCTTTGCGCAACGCCCGCAGGTCGTCCGGCCCGCGCACGCCGCCCGCCGCGTAGAGGCTGCGATCCGGGGCCCGCGCCTGCAGGGCGGCGAGCGCCGCGAGGTCGGGGCCGCTGCCGGCGCCGACCTGGGCCAGCGTCATGGCGATCACCTCGGGCGGCCAAAGCGACGGATCATCGTGGAGAGCGGCGGGGCCGAGGCGCTCGGCGCCGCGCGTGTCGAGGGAGAGCACCGCGCGGCCCCCGAATCGCGCCGGCAGGCCGGCATCCGCCTGGCTCTCGCTGCCAATCACCGGCCGGCCGAGGCCGGTGGTCAGAAAGTCCGCGATGCCCTCCGGATCGGCGAAGCCCGCATCCACCCACAGGGCGACGCCCGGGCAGGCGCGGGCAATCGCCGTCAGCGCCGCCAGATCCGGTGGTGCGTGGTCGATGATCGCGTCGAGATCCGCCACGTAGAGGATCGTGGCCGGCCACGCATCGCACAGGCCGCGCGCCACCGCGTCGGGGGCAGACCCCTTTGCCAAGGGCGTCTCGATCGAGGCATAGGAGGAGCGCTCGCCCCGGCGCGCCCGCACCACGCGGCCGTTCCGGAGATCGAGCACCGGGATCACCGCGAAGCCGGGACGCCCGGATTCGTGGTCCATCGAGGTGTTCATCGCGGTCCCATGCTCTCACCATCCCTGAAGACGATCGGGTGGGACCTCGGCGGGGTTCACGTCAAGGCCGCGCTGGTGGAGGCCGGGCGCGTGGTTGCGGCCGTCCAGGTGCCCTGCCCGCTCTGGCAGGGGCTGCCGGCCCTCGATCAGGCCCTCGCGCGCCTTCCGGACTGGGCCCGAACTGAGGCCCGGCACGCGGTCACCATGACGGGCGAATTGACCGACTGCTTCGCCGACCGCCGGGCGGGTGTGGCCGCGCTCGCAGGCTGGGCCGCGGCGCATCTCGATGGATCTGTGCGGATCTATGCCGGCCGTTCGGGCTTCGTCGCTCCGGAGGCGGCCGCGGAGGTTGCCGCCGACGTGGCCTCGGCCAATTGGCACGCCACCGCGGCGCTCGTCGGGCGGATCGCGCCGGACGCGCTGCTGGTCGATATCGGTTCGACCACCACCGACCTGATCCCGATCGTGGGGGGCCGCCCGGCAGCAACGGGCTACAGCGACGCCGAGCGCCTGGAGACGGGGGAACTGGTCTACACGGGCGTGGTCCGCACGCCGGTGATCGCGCTCGCCGACCACGCGCCCTTCGCCGGCCGGCGCACCCGGCTGATGACCGAGACCTTCGCCCATATGGCGGACGCCTACCGGATCCTCGGCTTGCTCCCCGAGGGGGCCGACCAGCAGGCGAGCGGCGACCGCAAGGGTAAGTCGGTCCCGGAGAGCGAGACTCGGCTCGCCCGGATCGTCGGGCGCGACCGCGCGGAGGCCCCGGGCTCGGCCTGGGCGGCGCTGGCGGCGCATTTCGCCGAGGCGCAGCTGCGCCTGCTGCACGATGCAGCCGCGCTCCTGCTCGGCCGGCCGGATTGTTGCGAGACAGCTCCCCTGATCACCTGCGGGGTCGGGGCCTTCCTGGGGGAGCGCCTCGCGGACCGGCTCGGCCGCAGAGCCGTGCCGCTGGTGGATCTTCTGGACGACCGGATCGCCGGCCCGCGCGCATGGATCTCGACCTGCGGCCCGGCGGTGGCGGTCGGCCTCATCGCCACGGAGGAAACAGTCGCATGAGCGCCATCAAGATCCTGGCTCGGATCCTCACCGCCCGGGTCGGGCCGCATATCGAGCTGGCCGTGGAGACGGAGACCGGCGAGGTCCTGAAGGTGCTCGCCACCGAGGAGCAGATCGACCGGCTGGTCGATGAACTGGACGACATCCTCAACTCGCCCGCCGAGCCGGAGGACGACGGCCCGCCTGCGGCGGCCTGAGCCGATTATGAGCCTGATCGCCGCCAAGATCGCCATCACCCCGACGCTGATGTGGGCGGTCTCGGCGGCGGCGCGCCGCTGGGGCAGCCTCGTCGGCGGCATCCTCTCGGGATTGCCGCTGACCTCCGCGCCGATCTCGATCTACCTCGCGGTCGAGCAGGGGGAGCGCTTCGCCGCCGAGGCGGCCATCGGCTCGGTGGAGGGGTTGGGCGCGGTGACGCTCTGCTATCTCGCCTACGCGCTCTACGCTCCGCGGATGGGCGCTGTCGCGTCCATCGGCCTCGCCCTGGCGGCTTTTGTCCTGGGCGGTGCCGTGCTGCACGGGCTCGTCCGGCCCGGCCTGTGGCTTGCCACGGCGATCGACCTCCCAGCGATGGCGCTCGTCGTCGCCCTGTGCCGGCGGCGCGCCGCGTCCGGTGTTTCGGCCCGCCGGCCCCCGCGCTGGGACATGCCGGCCCGGCTGGCGGCGGCCACGACCCTGGTCCTGCTGGTCTCGACCCTCGCGCCCCTGCTCGGCCCGGGCCTGAGCGGCGTCCTGGCGCCGATCCCGATCATCTCCTGGCCACTCATCGTCTTCGCGCGGGTGCAGGACGGGGTCGGCGCATCGCTCGACGTGGTGCGCGGCAGCGCCCAGGGGGCGTTCGGGGTGCTGGCCTTCTACATCGTCGTCCACGCGACGCTCGGGGCGATGGAGCCGGTACTGGCCTACACCCTGTCGATCGCGGTGTCGGCTGCCTGTGTCCTGCCGTGGCTGCTCGCGCACCGGAATCCGCGAGCGGCGTGAGAGGTGCTGTCACTCACCGAAGCGCTCCGGAGACGGCCCATGATCACCGCCACCACGACGCTCACAGCCGGCTACGCCGCCGTACCGCCCGGCCACCTCGCAACGATCGTGACGTCTCTGGAGATGGTTCGGCCGCCAGCGCTGCGGCCCGTGCGGCCCTTCCCGCCCGGGATCGGGCTGCAGCCCCTCGTGGATCGCGATCCGGAAACCTACCGAAGTCTGTTCCGGGACGTGGGCGCCGACTGGCTGTGGTTCTCGCGCCTCGCCCTCAGCGAGGAGGCACTGGCCGCCATCCTGGCCGATGAGGCGGTCGAGATCCTGGTCCTTCGGCAGGCGGGCCGCGGCATCGGCATGCTGGAGCTGGATTTCCGGCAGCCCGGCCAGTGTGAACTGGTCTTCCTCGGCCTCACCCGCGACAGGATCGGGTCGGGTCTCGGCGACTGCCTGATGGACCACGCCCTGCGCCGGGCTTGGTCGCGCCCGATCGAGCGGATCTGGCTGCACACCTGCACCCTGGATCATCCCGCAGCCCTGGCGTTTTACCGGCGCTTCGGCTTCGAGCCCTTCGCGGTGCATGTCGAGGTCGCCCGCGATCCGCGTCTGACCGGCGCGCTCCCCCGGGACTGCGCGCCCCAGGTGCCGCTGCTCGGATGAGACGGGTCGGCCGGGCGACGCTGTTCCGGCGCAAAAACCCAAAGAAAAAGCCCGCCCCGATGCGTCGGAGCGGGCTTGAATCTAGGATCAGCGAAGGCCAGCCGTAAAGGCCGGCCCTGCTTCGATCACTCGGCGGCGGCGGGTGCTGCGGCCGGGGCTTCCTTGGTCTTGTAGCGATCGGTGCGCTCGACGATACGGGCCGACTTCCCGCGGCGGTCGCGCAGGTAGTACAGCTTGGCGCGGCGCACCTTGCCGCGGCGGACCACCTTGATCGAATCGATCATCGGCGAATGCACCGGGAAGACGCGCTCCACGCCCTCGCCGTACGAGATCTTGCGGACCGTGAAGCTCTCGTTGAGGCCGCCGCCCTGGCGACCGATGCAGACGCCCTCGTAGGCCTGGACGCGGGTGCGCTCGCCTTCCTTCACGCGGACGTTGACGATGAGCGTGTCGCCCGGCTCGAAATCCGGAATGGTCTTGGCGAGGCGCGCGACTTCCTCGCGCTCCAGCTGCTCGATGATGTTCATGGCATAGCTCCAGCCGTCGCGCCGTGACGCCCCTCATGGGCAGCCGGCGCCAGGATTTCGGCGATCCTGTTGTGAGTTGGCCGGCTCTCTACAGGATCGTCCCCGGCTTGTCGATTGCCGTTGCGAAGCCCGCGCGGGATGGCCGTCAGGCCGGTACGGCGCCGGCCTCGGGCAGCACGCAGTTCGACAGGAACGTCGCGAGGTCGTCGGTGATGTGGTCGATATGCGGCTCGCGCACCGCCTCCTGCTCGAACGCCTCCCGGTAGGGATCGATGATCTTGGGCACCACCAGGACGGTCGCCATGCCGAGGTCGTGCGGCACCGCGAGGTTGCGGGCGATGTCCTCGAACAGCGCGGCGCGGGTCGGCTCGACGTCATGCGCCTTCAGGAAGCGTTCGTAGGTCGAGCGCTCGGGCTTCGGTACGAAATCGGCGGCCGCGATGTCGAACACGTCCTCGAAATGGTCGAGGATGCCGAGCTTGGCCGCCACGTTCTCGGCGTGCCGGCGTGAGCCGTTCGTCAGGATCAGCTTGCGCCCCGGCAGCCGCTCGATCGCGTCGCCGAGATCCTTGTCGAGCTTGATCGTCGAGTGATCGATGTCGTGCGCGAAATCGAGGAAGTCGTGCGGATCGACCCCGTCCTCGACCATCAGCGCCTTCAGCGTCGTGCCGTAGCGATGATAGAAGTACTTCTGCAGGGCGCGGGCCGAGATCCCGTCGAGCCCGTAGAGCCCCATCACGTAGAGCGTGATTCGCTCATCGACCTGCGGCCAGACCCGGGCGTCGCTCGGGTAGAGTGTGTTGTCGAGGTCGAACACCCAGGTGTCGACATCGCTGAACCCGCGCGCGCCGGGCGTGGTGAACTGGGCCTTGTCGGGGTGATGCACCGTATCCCTTTGGATTCGTCCCCTGGAAGGCAAGTCTGGACCGTTGCGGTCAAGCTCGCAACCCTGGCCGGTTCGGGCCGATCGGGAGCAGGACAATGCCCGTGCGGGACGGAGGTTGCCGCCCCGCACGATTTCCTGCCGCGGCCGGTGCTCAGCCCCGCCGGATCAGCGTGCCGGCACCGTAATCGGTGAACAGCTCCAGCAGCACCGCGTGGTTGACCTTGCCGTCGAGGATGACGACCGCCTCCACGCCACGCTCAATCGCGTACATGCAGGTCTCGATCTTGGGGATCATCCCGCCGGTGATGGTGCCGTCGGCGATCAGGCGGCGGCAATCCTCCACGGTGAGTTCCGGGATCAGCTTCTTGTCCTTGTCGAGGACACCCGGAACGTCGGTGAGCAGCAGCAGCCGCTTGGCCCGGAGCGCCCCCGCGATGGCCCCCGCGAACGTGTCGGCATTGACGTTGTAGGTCTGCCCATCCGCCCCGTAGGCGACCGGCGCGAGCACGGGAATCAACTCCGCCTTCAGCACCGCGTCGAGTACGCCGCGCTCGACATGGTCCGGCTCGCCGACGAGGCCGAGGTCGATGGTCTGTTCCAAGTGGCTCTCGGGATCGACCATGGTCTTCAGCGCCCGCTTGGCCCGGACCATGTTGCCGTCCTTGCCGCACAGGCCGATGGCCCGGCCGCCCTCGGCCGAGATCCAGCCGACGATCTGCTTGTTGATCAGGCCGGCCAGGACCATCTCGACCACCTCGACGGTGGCCTCGTCGGTCACGCGCAGGCCGTTGCGGAACTCGGACTGGATGCCGAGCCGGTCGAGCATCTTGCCGATCTGCGGCCCGCCGCCGTGGACGACGATCGGCTTCAGCCCGGATTGTTCGAGAAG
>NZ_JAKSYD010000304.1 GCF_022829605.1 Methylobacterium sp. E-065
CTAGGGCCTGTCGTCGCCTGAACGGACTGGCGGGGCTTGCGTTTCCTCTCTTCAAGGCAGGAGGGATGATGCTGAGCGACGCGCAATGGTCTGAGCTGGAGCCGCTGGTCGAGGCGTGCCGTCCGAAGGCCAAGACGCCACCGCAGGACCTGCAACGCACGCTCTCGGCCATTCTCTGGCGGCATCAGAACGGGGCGAAATGGCGGGCTATTCCGGAGGATCTGGGTCCTTGGTGGCGGGCCGCACAGATCTTCATCCGCTGGTCCCGTGCTGGCGTCTGGGAACGGCTCCTCAGCCTCGTGCAGGAGCGCGGGGTTCAGCTCGGGATGGCGTTCCTCGATGGCACGACCATACGCGCGCACCAGAAGGCGGCCGGGGCCGCCAAAAGGGGGGATCTGGGGCCGAGCGAGACACTCGTGAGGCTCTTGGCCGATCGCGTGGCGGCCATGGCACCAAGGCTTGCGTGATTGCCGACGGGCGGGGCCGCGCCATCGCCTTCCGGCTGGCACCGGGGCAGGCGCACGAGCTGCCTCATGCGGTTCCATTGCTCGACCAACTGCCAAGCGTGCCCAAGTGGGTGGTCGGAGACCGCGGCTACACCAGTCACGCCTTCCGCGAGCACATCTGGGACATGGGTGCGCGCCCCGCGATCCCGCCTCAGCGCCATGAGACCC
>NZ_JAKSYD010000095.1 GCF_022829605.1 Methylobacterium sp. E-065
AACGACGTGCTCACGCTCGTGCGCGACCCGCAGACCTTCATCGCGGTGGGCGCGCTGGGCAACAGCACCGAGCTGCCGTTCCAGGCCGACGGGATCACGCTGGCGCAGGCGCTGGCCAAGGCGCGCGGCCTATCGGACTTCGCCGCCGACCCGTCCGGGACGTTCATCTTCCGGTTCGAGCCGGCCAGCGTGGTGCGGCGGCTCCACCCGGGCTCGAAGCTGCTCGGCACGCCACTGGTCCCGGTGGTGTACCGGATCGACATGCGCGACCCCAACAGCCTGTTCGTGTCCCAGGCGTTCCGGATGCGCAACCGCGACCTCGTCTACGTGTCGAACGCGCCGTTCACCGAGCTGTCGAAGGTGCTGACCGCATTCAGCGGCGTCACCGGCCCGATCGCCTCCGTGGCGACCGCCTACGCCTACACGAAGTAGGCAAGCCGCCGGCCCGCCGGGCCGGCGATCAGTCCGACAGATCTCGAACGAGAACGGGGCGCGGATATCATCCGCGCCCCGTTCTCGTTTTCAGCGAAGACCGATCGCGATCCGGGGCGCGCGGCCCCGGACGCATTCAGGCCCGCTTGGCCAGCAGCTGCTCGATCAGCGAGCCGCCCTTGTCGATCGCCGTCATCTCCTCGGCCACCGCGTTCACGGTGTCGCGGATCTGGTCGGCGGTATGCTCGGAGGTAAGGAAGAAGCGCAGGCGCGAGGCCCGCTCCGGCACCGCCGGGTGGATGATCGGCTGCACATTGATGCCTCGGCGGAACAGCCGGTCCGACAGGGTCACGGCCTTCAGCGAGTCGCCCACGATGATCGGCACCACCGCGAGACCCAGGCTGAAGCCGGTGTCGAGGCCGAGCTTCTTGGCGGTCGCCAGAAACAGGTTTCCGTTCTGACGCAGACGCTCGACCCGTTCCGGCTCGGCATGCATCACGGCGAGCGCGGCCTCGGCGGCGGCGGCGAGCGGCGGCGACATGCCGACGCTGTAGACGAAGCCGCCGGCCGAGTGCTTCAGGTATTCGATCAGCGCGATCGGGGCGCAGATATAACCGCCGCAGGTCGAGAGCGTCTTCGACAGCGTGCCCATCCAGATGTCGACCTCCTTGGGGTCGACACCGCAATGCTCGAACAGGCCCGCGCCGGTCCGGCCGGTGACCCCGAGGCCGTGGGCCTCGTCGACCATCAGCCACGCATCGTAGCGCTTCTTGAGGGCGATCAGGCCGGCGAGGTCCGGCGCATCGCCGTCCATGCTGTACAGGCCCTCGACCACGATCAGCGCCCGGCGGTGCTCGTGGCGGGTCGACTGGAGCAGGGTCTCCAGGGCGTCGAGGTCGTTATGCGCGAAGGAGCGCCGCTGGGCGCCCGAGAGCTGCGCGCCGGTGACGATGCTGTTGTGCGACAGCGCATCGTGGAAGATCACGTCGCCGGCTTCGAGCAGGGCGCCGATGGTCGTGACGTTGGTGGCGTGACCGCTCACCATCACGACACAGCCCTCGGTGTGGTAGTGCTTGGCCAGAGCCTGCTCCAGGCTGATATGGCCCGGCCGCTCGCCCGCAACCACACGGCTCGCCGACGCGGAGGTGCCGTAGGCGTCGATCGCCTCGCGCGCCGCGTTGCTCACCCGCGGGTGACCGTTCAGGCCGAGGTAGTCGTACGACGAGAAGTTGGTGAAGCTCTTCTGGTCGATCCTGGTGGTCGCGCCGGCCTTGGCGTCGTGGACGCGGAAGAACGGGTTGCTCAGGCCGATCAGCTGAGCCGCCTGACGCTGGAGCTGCAATTCGCGGTAGCCCGGCAGATTCTCGAAATTCTGCGCAGCCGACTGCCCGGCCGGGGAGGCCGCTTTGGCGGGTGCCGGGCGCGGCGTCGCGCGCCCGAGGCGGTTCGTCACGAAGCCGGCGAGCGCCGCGCGCCCGCCGTCAGGCCGTGCCGTATCGGTCATGTGTTGGTCTCTTTGATCGGGCTGGACGTCTGCTCGATGAGTTCCCGGAGCGGCGCCATCATCGCCGCATCGATCTCACCGCCGATATGCTTCGAGACGAGGCTCATCGCGACACCGGCCGCTTCATCCATGGGGGCCGAAACCGCCTGAATTAAGGACTCCGACAGCTCGTTGACGGTCATGCCCGAGGACAGGCCCGCGGGCGGCGCATCGAGGGCGAAGCGCTCCTGCAGGCTGGCGCCGAGCTCGACACCCATCAGCGAGTCGAGGCCGATTTCCGAGAGCTGCCGCACGCGGCTGATGTCGTCCTTCGGCAGGCGCAGGATCCGGGCAATGTCTTCGACGATCGCGTCCGACACGGTCTTGCGGACCGAATCGAGATCACCGCCCTTGAGAAGCGCCCCGATGTTGATCGCCTGGACACCGCCGGCCTCGGCCTGCTGGTCCGACCCGAGCTCGGCGTAGCTCGGCGAGCGCATGGTGGCGAGACGCTCGCGCGCCTTGCCCCAATGCATCGCCGCGATGGCGATGACCGCCTCGTCGGGGGACGTGCCCTGGTGCCCCAGCGCCTCGGCCATCAGGTCGAGGCAGCGGCGGGCCTCCATCGGCGTGACGCCGACGCGGCCGGCGAGGCCTTCCATGACCGCCTTGTTGCGGGCGAGCATGCCGACATCGCCGATCGCACCCCAGGCCACCGCCAGAGCGGGCAGACCGCGGCGGCGACGCTGACGGGCGAGGCCCTCCATGAAGCCGTTGGCGGCCACGTACGAGCCCTGACCGGGATTGCCGATGAAGGTCGTCGCCGAGGAGAACAGGACGAAGTAGTCGAGGCTCCGGTCGCGGGTCGCGGCATCGAGATGCTGGGCGCCCACTACCTTCGGGCCGATCACCGCGTCGAGCGCGGCCGCGTCAATATTGGCAATCAGGCCGTCCTGAAGCACCGCCGCGGCGTGGAGCACGCCCGCGAGCTTCTTGCCGCCCTGCTCGATCCCGGCGATCAGGCGATCCACCGAGGCGCGGCTGGTGATGTCGACGGCCTTGGCCTCGACGGTCACGCCCCGCGCCGTGAGTTCGGCGACGACCGCCTTGGCCTCGTCGGTGGCCGCGCCCTTGCGGCCGGCGAGCACGAGGTGTTTCGCACCCCGGTCGATCAGCCAGCGCGCCGCCTCAAGGCCGAAACCTCCAAGGCCGCCGGTGAGCAGGTGAACACCCGTCTCCGAGACCCTGAACGGCTTAGCCGTGTCCTTCATGATCGTGCCGGCCTTGGGCGGGCTGATCACGATCTTCCCGATGTGGCCGGACTGCTGCATCAGCCGGAACGCGTCCGAAGTCTCGGCCGCCGTGAAGGGCTGGTAGGGCAGGGGCTTGAGACCGCCGTCGTTGAACAGGGCCATGACCTCGCGGAACATCCGCGCGCCGTCATCGCCCTGGTGCTGGATCACCTGATCGAGATCGACGCCGAAATAGCTGAGGTTCCGCCGGAACGGGCGCAGGCCGATATGGGTGTTGGCGACGTAATCGCGCTTGCCCAGTTCGACGAACCGACCGAACGGCCGGAGCGCGTTGAGCGAGCGCTCCATCGCCTCGCCGAACAGGCTGTTCAGCACGATATCGACGCCGTCGCCGGTGATCGCCCGGATCTCGTCCACGAAGGCCAGCGAGCGGGAATCGAGCACGTGCTCGGCGCCCAGCGCCTTGACCAGCGCCCGCTTCTCGCGGGAGCCGGCCGTAGCGATGACCCGCGCACCCTTCAGCTTGGCGATCTGCAGAGCCGCAAGGCCGACGCCGCCCGCGCCGCCATGGACCAGCACCCATTCGCCGCGCCGCATCCGGGCGCAGGAGACGAGGCCGTAATAGGCCGTGAGGAAGGCCACCGGCACGGTGGCGGCCGCCATCGGGTCGAGACCCGGCGGCATCGGGGCAACCACAAGGTCGGGCACCACGATGTGGGTGGCGAAGCCCGACTGGGCGAAGGCGACGACCGGATCGCCGACCTTGAAGCCCTTCACGCCCGGGCCGACCACCGTGACGCGACCGGCGCATTCGAGGCCGAGTCGCGGACCGGCGAAGCCGTCCTCCAAGATCTCCTCGGGGAGCATCGAGAGCGCCCAGAGCACGTCGCGGAAGTTGAGGCCGGTGGCCTCGACCGCGATCTCCATCTCGCCCTTGCCGGGGGCGCGGCGCTCGGCCGGACCCCAGACCATCTCGCTGAGACCGCCGGTGTTGCTGCGCTCCAGACGCGCGGCCTCGGCCGGGACCAGATCCGCCGGATCCCGGTGCTGCGGCTTGCCGGCATGGAAGCGCACGACCTGGGTCTGCTCGTCGTCCAGCACGATCTCGGTCTCCGGGGTGCCGGAGAGGATGAGGTCACGCAGGCGCTCGGAGGCGCGCTTCGACGACATCTCGGGGGAGAGGTCGATGCGGCGGACGTCGAGGTTCGGGGCCTCGTTGGCGAGCGTGCGGGAGAAGGCCCACACGCCGGCCTCGATGTTGGTGGTCTGGCCGCCGCGATCGCGGGTCGCGCCGGGGGCCACGACCCAGAGGCGGGTCTGGCGGGCGCCGAGATGCTCGATGCAGCGCTTCAGGCTGAGGCAGCGATCGCGCAGCCGCTCGGCCGCCTCGCCGCCGCGGGTGAAGGCGCCGGCCAGGAACACAACCGTGTCGGGGGTCTCCCGCTCGAGCTCCATCAGGGAGGTCTCGGAGTCGAGGATGATCGAGACGTGCACACCACCCGCGACCAGTAGGGTCGCGAGCGACGAGGCGGTCTCGGCGGCGAACTCGTCGTCCGAGCCGATGATGAAGGCGAAGCTCTGGGCCGGAGCCGGGCCCGGGCGCACCGGGGCCTCGGCGGTCAGGAGCAGGTCGTCGCCGTTGGCGGAGGCCGAGCGCTCGACCTCGACCTTGACGAGACCATGGGCGCTGAGCGTGCGCTGCCAGCCTTCGATATCCTCCAGCCGACCCACGGGCAGGCCGCCGACCGCCTCCTCGAACCAGCCCGGGGTCAGGCCGAACACGAGGTCGCGGAACAGAGATGACCCCGGCTCCACCGCCACCAGCAGGCCGCCGGTGGCGAGCGCCCCGGCGAGCTGGCCCGGCAGAGCCCGGTCGCCGCGATGCAGGCTACCGGCCGCCAGGATCAGGTCGAAGCTGCCGGGCGCGAGTTCGTCGGCGGCCTCGATCACGGCGGCGGTGCGGCCCAGCGACAGGCGGGCACGCTCGGCCAGCCTGCGGTCGGTCTCGAACACGGTAAGCCGGGCCTCGGCGGCGGCCGCGAAGGTCGCGGTCTGGGCCGAGAGCGGGCCGAACCCGACCTGGAGCACGCGCAGCGCCCGCTCCTTGGGGAGCTGGCTCCGGCTGCGCTCGATCAGCCCGGCGACCACGTCGGCGCCGTGGCGCGCGGTGGCCGAGCGGAGCACGAAGGCGTCGATCGCCCCCTGCGGCAGGGCCGGTGCGTCGGTGAGCTTACCGGCGAGCAGACGGTCCACGAGGGCGCCGACATCGGCGATCAGGACCAGCTCGGCCGAGAGATCCGGGTGGTCCCCCGCGATCCAGCGCATGATCTCGTCGGGGGCGGGCAGCGCGGAGCCGTCGCCCAGCGTCCAGTTCTGGCCGGCGCGCTCGGCGAGCCCGCTGCTCTCCAGGGCGTAAAGGGCGTTCAGCAACCAGGGGCGCAGGGCCTCGGGCACGCGCGGATCCTCGGCCGAGACGGTCTCGCCCTGCGCCAGCCCGGAGGCGAGGCGGTAGGCCAGCGAGGTCGCCCAGCCCTCCAGCAGGAGGTGCCCCGGCGACAGGGCGGCATCGGCCGGGCCCTTCGATTCGGCGGCCAGCGGACGCAGCCGGGCGGCCACGCTCGGACGGCGCTCCATCGGGATCGCAGTCGGCTCGGTGGCGAGTTCCGGCACCTGCGAGATCGCGAAGGCCGAGAGGTCACCGCCGGTCTTGGCGCGCAGGGCCTGGAACCGGCCCTCGCGGATCGTGGCGACGATCTCACCCTCGGCATCGAGCAGGGTGAAGTCGGCCAGGATCGAGCGCTCGTTGCACCGGCGGGTGCGGATGATCGAGCGGGCGATTACCGCGCCGGGGCGCACCAGCCGCACCTCGCCGAAGCGCACCGGGATGTAGGCCTTGCCGCCATTCTCGCCGAGCAGGTCGGCGAAGAGCAGGATCAGCCCGTGGAAGCAGGCGTCGAGCCGGTTCGGCACCAGCCCGTAGCGGGTGTCGGGCTCGGCCGGCAGCAGGTCGGACACGATGGTGGCGTCGTCCAGCCGGGCGCTCATGGCGACTTGCTGGAAGCTCGGGCCGAAGGCGAGGCCGGAAGCCAGGGCCTTGGCGTAGAGCGCGTCGCCGGAGAGCACGTGCTCGCCGGCCGTGTCGAAGCTGAACCCGTTCAGGTCCGGGACCTTCGGCGCCGAGAAGGTGCCCTCGACGATCTTGGCCTGGGCGTGGAGCTGCCAGGGCGTCTGGGTCAGGCGCGGGCGACTCAGCACCTGGATGCCGTTGCCGGAGCCCGACAGGCGCACCGCGACCTCGCGCAGGGCCTCCTCGGCGAACACCATCGGCGCCACGATCTCGAAATCGGCGAGCACGACCTCGTCGTCGCGCATCGCTTCGCGAACGCAGGCGAGCGCCATCTCGACGAAGCCGGCGCCCGGCATGATCACCTGGCCGTCGACCTTGTGGTCCTCGAGTTCCGGCACGGTCGCGGGATCGACGAAGCCGTTCCACTCCAGACCGTCGAAGGTCGTGCGGGAGCCGATCAGCGGGTGGTAGGGGCGGGCGCTCATCGCGCCGACGCCCTCGGTGGTGTCGGCGAGGCGGAACGGCCGGCGCTGCCACGGATAGGTCGGCAGGCGCACGTCGCCCTTCGGCGCGTCGCCGAACAGCAGGGCCTCGTCGACCTGCGCGCCCTGGACCAGGGCGGCGCTGACCGCCTTCGCGATCGGATCGCCGCCCGACGCCTTGCGGTGCATCACGCCGACCGTCGCGGTCTCGATGCCGAGCGGCTCGACCGCGTCGCCGACATGGGACATCAGGGTCGCGCGCGGACCGACCTCGACGAACACGCGGGCGCCGCGGCGGGTGGCGTCCTGCACGGCCTCGGAGAAGCGGACCGGCTCGCGGATGTTGCGCCACCAGTAGCCGGCGCCGAAATGGGACCCGTCCAGCACCTCACCGGTGACGGTGGAGACCATCGCGGTGGTGCCGGCCTTGGCCTTCAGCCCGGCGAGATCGCGCAGCAGCGGCTTCTCGGTCGGGTCCATGAGCCTTCCGTGGAAGGCGTAGGCGAGGTCGAGCTTGCGCCCGCGCCGGCGCTTGCGCGACAGGGCCTTCAGGGCGGCCTCGATATCGGCCACCGGCCCGGCGACCGTCACGGCCTTCGGGCTGTTGTAGGCGGCGATGTCGAGGGTCGGGAAATCCTTGAGGAAGGTCTCGACCTCCTCGGCCGGCATCAGCAGCACCGCCATGGTGCCCTGGCCGTGCGTCGTCTCCTGATGGTGGCTGCGGTAGTAGATGACCCGGACCGCATCCTCCAGGCTGAGGATCCCGGCGGCCTCGGCGGCGGCGATCTCGCCGACGCTGTGGCCCAGCACGTAGGACGGGATCAGGCCCTTGGCCTTGAGGGCAGCCGTAGAAGCGCTCTCTATCGCGAAGATCAGCGGCTGCGACACGCTGGTCAACGCGAGGCGCTCGTCGAGATCGTCGGCGTAGAGTGCGTCCTTCAGCGACCAGTCCGAGTAGACCTGGAACAGGGTGTCGATCCGGTCGAAGGTCGCGCGGAAGGTCGCGTTCTCCTCGTAGGCCTCGCGGCCCATGCCGGCCCACTGGCTGCCGTTGCCCGAGTAGATGAAGGCCACCTCGGCGACGCGGTCGACCGCCGTGCCGGTGAAGGCGTCCTGGGTGTCCTCGCCCTCGCCGATGGCACGGAGCGCCGCGGCCACATCGGTCTTGCCGTCCAGCGCGATGGCGAGGCGGGCCGGCATGCGCTCGCGGCGATGCGCGACGGCGGCCGCCACTTTCGGCACCTGGGCCGGCTCGGCCTCGAGGCGCTCGGCGTAGTCCTGGGCGAGTTCGTTCAGGGCGGCGCGGGTCTGTGCCGAGAGCAGCAGCACCTGGGCCTTGGGCTCCGCGGTGGCGTCCGCCTGCGTCGCCCAGGCAGGGGCGTCGGTGATGACCACGTGGGCGTTGGTGCCGCCGAAGCCGAAGGAGTTCACGCCCGCGAAGCGCTCGCGCGGACCACGGCTGATCGGCATGGCCTCCTGCACGACGCGCAGGTTCAACTCGTCGAACGGGATGTCGGGATTCAGCTCCGCCGCATGCAGCGAGGGCGGCACGAGGTCGTGCTCCAGCGCCAGCGTCGCCTTCATCAGGCCGGCGAGGCCCGAGACCGGCTCGGTGTGGCCGATATTGGTCTTGATCGAGCCGATCGGCAGCGGCGCCCGCCGGCCCCGGCCGAGCTTGGAACCGATGGCCGAGGCCTCGATCGGGTCGCCCACCGGCGTGCCGGTGCCGTGGGCTTCCATGAAGGCGAGGTCGTCGAGCCCGATCTCGGCCTCGCGGTAGACCTTCTCCAGCAGGGCGCCCTGGGCGTAGCCCGAGGGGAGCGAGATGCCGGTGGTACGGCCGTCGGAGTTGATGCCCGACGCCGACACCACGGCGCGCACGGTGGCGCCGTTGCGCCGCGCGGCCTCAGCCGATTGCAGCACGAACACTACGCCGCCCTCCGAGCGCACGTAGCCGTCGGCGTTCTTGGAGAACGCCTGGCACAGGCCGGTGCGCGAGAGCATCTGCGCGGTGGAGAAACAGATGAAGTTGAACGGGCTCGCCAGCACGTTGACGCCGGCGACGACGGCCGTGTCCACGCGGCCCGACCGGATCGCCTGCACGGCGTTGTCGAAGGCGACGAGCGAAGACGAGCAGGCCGTGTCGACCGTGAAGCTCGGGCCCTTCAGGTCGAAGATGTAGGAGATGCGGTTCGAGATGATCGACAGCGTGTTGCCGGTGGCCGCGTAGGCGTCGCCCGAGGCCGCGTCGAGGATGCGCAGGTTGCCGTAATCGAGCGAGGAGGCGCCGACGAACACGCCGATATGGCTGCCGGCCACGCTCGACGGGCGCAGGCCCGCATCCTCGAGGGCTTCCCAGGTCAGCTCCAGCAGCATGCGCTGCTGCGGATCCATCTGCTCGGCCTCGCGGGGCGAGATGCCGAACACCGCCGGGTCGAACGACCACACATCGTCGATGACGCCCGCCGACCAAGTGTAGCTCTTGCCACGCTCATGGGCGCGGGGATGCGCGAACCGCTCCAGGGAGAACCGATCGGCCGGCACCTTGCTGACGGCGCAGCGCCCCTCGGAGAGGAGTGACCACAGCCCGTCCACACTGGGGGCCCCGGGCAGTCGGCATGCGCGTCCGACAATCGCAATATCTGTACGTTGTGTCACGTTCGGTTCGCACACGCTCGTTATCGGAAGTCGGCTCGGCTCGCGACGAGTGAGTACCCTCTCACCCCTTACTGTGGCACCATTGCGGTGTCCAACCAGCCTGGACGCGAGGTCATCCCCGCGCGACGAAATTGCCCAAGGCTGTGACATGTATTCATCAGCGTCCTATCCAATCCCGGCGATCAGAATGCCAAGTTTGGACCGGTCGACCGCCGGCGGAGACGCTGAAACGATCATCAGAAAGCCACAGTTTCGCCCCGCCTTCGGCTGCCCGTCTGACGGCATCGCGCCGCGGCCGCCAGAAGATCTTCCGAAGTGATCTTCGGATCATCGCGAGGTCAGGACCGGTCCGACACGGCCCCCGCCCCGTTTCGCCCGACGCCGCAATAGCTAAAGCCGTGGCGCGCGGCGCTCTCGGGATCATAGATATTGCGCAGATCGACCAGGACTGGCGCTGATCCACCGGACGCCATGGCCTCACGCAGCCTGTCGAGATCGAGCGCCCGGAAGGCGTTCCATTCGGTGACGAGCACCAGGGCGTCCGCGCCCTCCGCGCAGGCATAGGCGTTCTCGGTGTAATCCACAGCCGGCATCAGGACCCGCGCATGCGCCATGCCCTCCGGATCGTAGGCGCGCACCTTCGCGCCTGCATCCTGAAGGCCCGCCGCGATCGCCAGCGACGGTGCGTCGCGCATGTCGTCCGTATCGGGCTTGAAGGTCAGGCCGAGGAGCGCCACCGTCCTGCCCCGCACCGAACCGCCGCACGCCTTGATGATCTTGCGCGCCATGGCGCGCTTCCTCTGGTCGTTGACCG
Source organism: Methylobacterium sp. E-065 (assembly GCF_022829605.1). Classification (GTDB taxonomy): domain Bacteria; phylum Pseudomonadota; class Alphaproteobacteria; order Rhizobiales; family Beijerinckiaceae; genus Methylobacterium. The sequence continues at coordinate 10,190 of NZ_JAKSYD010000095.1, forward strand.
CCACCACGGTCTCGACCAGCCGTAGCGGCGTGCCGGCGTCCTGGGCGGTCTTGACCAGCGCCAGGGTGTCCTTGGGGAAGCACGAGCCGCCATAGCCCGGGCCGGCATGCAGGAACTTGGTGCCGATCCGGTTGTCCAGCCCGATGCCCCGGGCGACCTGCTGCACGTCGGCGCCGACCTCCTCGCACAGGTCGGCGATCTCGTTGATGAAGGTGATCTTGGCGGCCAGGAACGCGTTGGCGGCGTACTTGGTCAGCTCGGCGGTGCGGCGGCTGGTCACGAGGATCGGCGCCGCGTTGAGGTAGAGCGGGCGATAGACCTCGCGCATCACCGCCTCGGCCCGGGCCTCTTCGGTGCCGACCACGATGCGGTCGGGGCGCTTGAAGTCCGAGATGGCCGCGCCCTCGCGCAGGAACTCGGGATTGGAGGCGACGGCGAAATCCGCCGACGGGTTGGTCTCGCGGATGATGCGCTCGACCTCGTCGCCGGTGCCGACCGGGACCGTGGACTTGGTGACCACGACGGTGAACCCGGAGAGCGCGCCGGCGATCTCACGGGCCGCGTCGATCACGAAGCTCAGGTCGGCGAAGCCGTCGCCGCGGCGTGACGGGGTGCCGACCGCGATGAACACCGCGTCGGCCTCGGCCACGGCTTCGCGCATGGTCGAGCGGAAGGCGAGCCGGCCCTGGCGGACGTTCTCGGCCACCAGGGCGTCGAGCCCCGGCTCGTAGATCGGCATGCGGCCGGCGTTCAGGCTCGCGATCTTGTCCGGGTCGCGGTCGATGCAGACCACGCCGTGGCCGAAATCCGCCAGGCATGCCCCGGATACCAGGCCGACATACCCGGCCCCAATCATCGCGATCCGCATCCGGTCCTCTCGGCAGTTCGCCCCCGACTTGCTGCAATGCAGCATGGTCCGGGCATCACGGGGGTGCAACCCGGTCCAGCCTGGATCGTCTCCAGCCTGTCGCCCGATTGCAACACACGGGAAGGGTGACTGTTTTTTGACGGTTCGGCCGCGGCGGCGGATCGGTCATGCGTCGGCACCGCGGTTTTCGAGCCGCATCGCCGCGCCTCGCGCTTTCTTGCCCGCATTGTCGCAGGAGCGGCTTCGCAGTGCCGATACCTTCCTGTAGAAGCGCCCCCGCCCGACGGGCGTAGGCGCAATCCCGCCCTCAGGCCCTGACCCAAGAAGCGGCGAAGGATCGGCGAAGGACCGCGATGACCGAACTCCCCAACGTCCACGTGCGCGCCGAGGTTCTGGTCCAGGCGCTGCCGCATATGCAGCGCTACGACCAGGAGATCGTAGTCATCAAGTATGGCGGCCACGCCATGGGGGACCGGTCCGCGGCCGAGGATTTCGCCGAAGACATCGTTCTTCTCGAACAATCCGGGCTGAAGCCGATCGTCGTCCACGGCGGCGGGCCGCAGATCGGCAAGATGCTCGACCGGCTCGGCATCCAGTCCGAGTTCCGCAACGGCCTGCGCGTGACCGACGAGGCCACCGTCGAGGTGGTC
>NZ_JAKSYD010000305.1 GCF_022829605.1 Methylobacterium sp. E-065
AGGTCGGCAGGGAAGGCGCTCAGATCAGGACGCTGATAAGCGCTTGGTGTTGAAAGCCACGTGCTCGCGGTAGCGGGCGTTGACCCTCCCGGGGTAGCCGTCGAGCATAAGCGTGCAGATCCGCTGTCCAGGCGGCTGGCCTTTCTCGATTACGATAGCATGCGCTTCTGCGAGACGTTGGCGCACAACCGATCCAACGCGGCCCGTGCGGAGCTCGCCGACTCGCCGCGGCCCATGCGGCAGACACACCGATGACAGGATCGGATTGTAGCTTGAGCCTGCGCCACGAGTGAACACCGCTTCTGTTCAGCACGATCACAGTTTATAACGACCCATCGGTAGCATGTATTGGCTTTTTGGTATCA
>NZ_JAKSYD010000010.1 GCF_022829605.1 Methylobacterium sp. E-065
TAGATGGAGGCATCAGCCTCCTGTCGGCGCACGACCGGCTTCTCTCCGGTGCGCTATGACTTTGACCCTAACCGAACCAATTGGTCCGCGCTTGGTCTGGATCAGTTTGCTGGGTCAAGGTCATGCGGGCGAAGCAGCTTCATGCGTTCATGCGCATGGCCGAAGCGCGTAAGCGGCTTTTGACACGACAGATTTCACACGGACTGTAATACGCATAATCAAAGACACACAATAGTTTCACGTTTTTCGAAGTCAGACGAACCGTCACGTTTCCGATATTTGCCTTACCGGCGGCGGGTGCGGAGAGCGTGAAGAACAGCGAACGCGACCACGACGCCCAGGATTAGTCAGACGGGGGTGCTGAGGAGCGCGTTGGTTTGCGAAAGCCAGTCCCCAAAGTCGGGTTGACAGCTTGGGCCAGTGCCGAGCTGACCGTGACGCTCTGGAGAAACAGAGCCAGGCTTCTGGATCTCAACATCGCACCTGGCCTGGTTCTGCGTTCGGAACGGCCTCATCCGCCCCCAGCCGTCTCGCCACCGGGCGCGATCGCCGGCTGATCGAACGACCGGACTCGAACCCCCCGGCTCGGTGGCCCTTTGGACGCGGCAAGCGCCGCGACCCGGTAGCCGGTCCTGGACGCCTACTAGGGTGTCGCCCGCCCGGAAGCACTGTCCTGACATCGGCCGTTCAACCACCTCTAAGCCGACGCCGTGATCATCCGCTCAAATGTCCGGATACGTCGGTCGCGGTGGGAAGCTGCCGAGGTGAAGCGCCCGCTCCCACAGATCAAGGCCGAAGGCGGTGGCGATCGTAGTCGCAATTGATCGAGCGTGTTCGTCGGTTTCAGCCTCGAGGACGATAGCGGATCGGATAGCTCCGCCTACGCCGAGGACGAACGCCCGATCGGTGCGCTGACCTGGAGCGGGATGGTCGATGATGAACGGCTCGTCCGGCATGCATGCGCCTGTTCGTTGAAAGCGAGCGCTCGACAACCGAAGCCCGCCATTACCTGATCTGGCGATGAACCGACTATAGATCGAAGGTCGGCGGCCGGGTTTCACCCATGTCAGTGATCCTTCGTCAAAGACGGCTTGAGCGCCGTCGCCTGATCCGGGGTTGTTCGGATGGACGATGTTCTTGGTAGCGCGATGCTTCCGACATGGCTTTTCCACCCATGTGAATGCGGGCGGTATCGATTGTTGTAGGTTTACCCGATCGAGCAGGCATCGTTGACCTATGCCGTCTCGATCCCTGTGGACGCTGATCCGGACCGGTCGGCCACCCGCATCTTCCCTCCGAGACCGACTTCGCCCCGCCACCGAACGGTGCGCGGGGCGCTTCGTCGGAATGCCAACCTGAACGGCTGACGAGCGTCTGCTTTGCGGGAGCACCGACTGCGGTCCGAGCGGCTGGGTTGGGTCGGTAGAAGGCCGCCCACTTTTCCAGCAGACTTCCTTCAAAGCAGCCATTCCGCTTGCGGCCAGCATCGGCCGCCGCCCAGTGCTCGGACGAACGGCTCAGTTGGATGGAGTGCTGCCGGTCCGCTTCTGAACCGTGGATGCGTCAAAGCGGGAGCGCAGCTCGTTTCGGAATTGGTCCAGTAAAAATTTCGAAATTGGCACTGGCGACCGGACCGCCCGGGCTGGATAAAGACCGCTTCCGGAGCATCCATGACGACTTTATCCGCCTTCCCGATCACGCCTTCTGACGCCAAAGGTCAGGTGGATGTGACAGCCCTGCGCGCGTTGCTCCGTCCCTTAGTGGCGGCGGAAGTCCACTCGATCGGTCTTCTCGGCAGTACCGGCACCTATCCCTTCCTCTCTCGCGAGGAGCGCCTCCGGGCCGTCGAGGCGGCCGTAGACGAGCTCGCGGGGCGCGTGCCGCTACTGGTCGGTGTTGGTGCGCTCCGGACCGACGAGGCCGTGCGGAACGCTCGGGACGCAAAGGCTGCCGGGGCTGATCTCGGCCTCCTTGCTGCTATGTCCTATACGCCGCTCACGGAGGATGAGGTGTTCGAGCACTTCGCGACCGTGGCACGCGAGAGCGGTCTGCCACTTTGCATCTACGACAATCCGGGAACCACCCACTTCCGGTTCAGTCCCGCGCTGGTTGGGCGTCTGAGCCAGGTTTCGGGTGTCATCTCGGTAAAAAGCCCTGCTCCGGAGCCGCTGGCTGTAGCCGAGCACCTGAGAAGCTTGCGGGACGCGGTGCCGGAGGGGTTCTCGCTCGGTTACAGCGGCGACTGGAACTCGGTAGAGGCGCTGATCGCAGGCGGAGATACTTGGTATAGCGTGGTTGCGGGCTTATTTCCGAAGATCGGCATGGACATCGTCAGGGCGGTTCAAGCAGGCGAGATAGCCGAAGCGCGACGACTGAACGCCAGCCTTGAACCACTCTGGGAATTGTTCAAGGAGTTCTCAAGCTTGCGGGTCATCTACGCGCTGGTTGATCTGCTCGACATCTGCCGTGCCGTACCACCGCGCCCAATCCTGCCGCTCAATGAAATGGCTCGCAGCAAGGTCGCCGATACCCTTGAAACGCTCGACCTCTTGCGGACATAGCGCGCGGCTTCGTGCTGCCGTCCGTCTGGCGTAGGCTTGCCTGACCGCAAGCATCCTCTGTGGGCGCGGGCGGTCCGCCCGCTTCGGGGTAAAGGGTCAAAGCCTGCTTTCCAACCCACGCCGATATTGTTGGACGGCTGGCCAGTGGCCGCTTTCGAGAAGGGCCGATAGCGGTCCGCGCGACCGGGTTGGGTTCGCCAGCGGAACGTCCGCATAGACCCACCCTCATCTCAGGAGCTTCGCTTCGGGCGTCTTCTCGCCTCGCCGACACAAGCCGGTGAGGAGACAGATAAGGGAACACTCAGCACACGATCCGGCCACGAAAGGGCGGCCCGCCTGGAACGCCGGCCGCAAGCTCGGCGCCACGCGCGCCCTCAAGCCTCAGCAGGTCTGGGCCATCCGGTTCTGGCTCGACCGCGAACGGCGCACGCGCGACCGGGCGATCTTCGACCTCGCCATCGACAGCAAGCTGCGAGGCTGCGGCATCGTCAAGCTCAGGATTGGCGACATCGTCAGTGGGGGTCGGGTCCGTAGCCGCGCCATCGTCATCCAGCGCAAGACCGGCCGGCCGGTGCAATTCGCGGTGCTCGAACCTGCCCGTACCAGCATGCCGGCATGGCTGGAGGCCAGAGGTGGAACGTTCGACGATCATCCCTTCCCGAGCAGGCTCGACGGCGTCACGCACATCAGCACCCGACAGTATGTGCAGTCGGTCGACGAGTGGGTCGCGGGTATCGGGCTGCGAAGCGAGGACGACGGGACCTATTCCCTTCGTCGCACGAAGGCGTCGTTGATCTACAGCCGGACCGGCAACATGCGTGCCGTCCAGATCCTGCTTGGCCATACCATGATCGAGAACATCGTCCGGTACCTCGGTGTCGACGCCGAGGAGGCTCTGACCCTAGCCGAAGGAACTGAGATTTGAGCGTTCAGCCCCTCGGCTCAAGTGTCGAAGGGCTTCAAAACCAGCCCGGCAGCAAAGCGCCCATCCCGGTCATTCATGGGGGCACGAACGTTCGTCCGCAGTGGACGCTCAGGATCAAGGTCGAGAATTGAGCGAATTGCGAAAGGGCAGTCAAAGCACCTGCGACAGGAACCGGCGCGTCCGCTCGTCCCGGGCGGACGCGAAGAAGGTCTCGGGCGGCCCGTGCTCGACGATCACGCCGCGGTCGGTGAAGTAGATGTGGTCGGCGACGTCTCGGGCGAAGTTCATCTCGTGGGTGACGAGCATACAGGTCATGCCCTCCTCGGCGAGCTCCCGGATCGTGACCAGCACCTCCTTGACCGTTTCGGGATCCAGGGCGGCGGTGACCTCGTCGAACAACATCACGTCCGGCCGCATCGCCAGCGAGCGGGCGATGGCCACGCGCTGTTGCTGGCCGCCGGACAGCTCGCCGGGATAGGCGTTCTCCTTGCCGGCCAGCCGGACCTTGGCCAGCAGCGCCCGCGCCCGGGACTCGACCTCGCGCCTGTCCTGCCCGAGGACGTGGATGGGGGCCATCATCACGTTCTGGAGTGCGGTCTTGTGCGGGAACAAGTTGTACTGCTGGAACACCATGCCGACCTTGCGGCGCAGCGCCAGCTTGTCGAGCCGCGGATCTGTGACGTCGATCCCTTCGACCTGGATCGAGCCCGCCGTGACCGGCACCAGCGCGTTGATGCAGCGGATCAGCGTCGACTTGCCCGAGCCCGAGGGGCCGATGATGCAGACGACCTCGCCCTTGCGGACGTCGAAGCTGATCCCCTTCAGCACCTCAAAGGACCCGAAGGACTTGTGCACGTCGGAGACGCGGACGATCGGCTGATCGGCGGTCCAGCTTGGTGATGGGGTGGCGGCCAGGGTCGCGCGCGTCATGGTCTCAGCGGGTCTCGAAGCGGCGTTCCAGGGCGGCTGTGAACCGGTCGATCGGGTAGCAGTAGAGAAAGAAACACAGCAGTGCGAAGCCGTAGAGCGGCGCGAACAGCTCGGGGCGGCCGCCCTCGGCGGCGTGCACCTGCGCGGTCAGCGTCAGCATCTCGGTGACGCCGACGATCGAAGCCTGCACGGTCGCCATGGCGATCAGCGAATAGACGTTCATCCACGGCGGCAGCATGCGTTTCGCGCATTGGGGCAGGATGATGCGCCATAGCGTCTGCCGCCGGGTGAAGGCCAGGGATTCGGCGGCTTCCCACTGGGTGTTGGGCACCGAGCGCACCGCGCCGCGGACGATCTCGGCGACATTGGCCATGACCGGCAGACTGAAGCCGAAGGTCGCCTTCAGCCAGTCGGGCAGCGGCACGGGGATGCCGAACACCGTGATCTGGAACGGTACGAGGAACATCACGAAGAACAGCAGCACCAGCCAGGGCACGTTGCGGAAGACCTGCGTGGTGCACCACGCGAGGCGGGGCAGGATCCGCCCCTCCGCCAGCATGGCCAGCCCGAGCCCGATGCCCGCCACCGTGCCGATCGCCATCGCCATCAGGGAGATCGCCACGTTGAAGGCGAAGCCCGTGAGCAGGAGGGGGGCCCACTTGATCACGACCTCCAGCGGCGACAGCGAGGCGGCTCCGCCCTGCGCCCAGGCTGGAAGGGCGACGAGGGCGAGCCCGGTCAACAGCCAGGAATGGGTCGGGCGCAGGCGCGCCGCCGCGTCGTCCTTCGGGAGCGCGAAAGGCAGGAGGACCGGCAGGCCCCCCGGTCGCCCGCCCTGCTGGTCGGCAGCGCTCATCGGCCGTATCCCGGAATCCGCAGGGCGCGTTCCCAACGGTGCATGATCCAGACGAGCATGCCGACGAGGACCGCGTAGGTCGCCAGCAGCACCAGCATCATCTCTAGGACGTTCTGCGACTCGGACCAGATCTGCTTGACCGCGTACAGCGTCTCCGGGACCGCGATGGCGTAGGCCAGGGTCGTGGTCTTCAGGAGGTTGATCAGGTTGTTGTTCAAGGCCGGCAGGCAGACGCGCAGGGCCAGCGGCAGCACGATATGGCAGTAGGCCTTAACGCGGGTGTAGCCCAGGGCCTCGGCGGCCTCGATCGTGGTCCGCGGTACCGCCTCGATGCCAGAGCGAAAGATCTCGACGTTGAACGCCCCCGCGAACAACGACAGCGCGATGATCGCCCACTGGACGTTGTTGAGGATCGGCACGCGTAGGCCGTCCGCCGAGCGGATGTCCGGGAGCAGCGTCCCGAGGCCGAAGTAAAAGAAGAAGATCTGCACGAGCGGCGGCGTGTTGCGGAATACCACCACGAAGCCGTTGACCAGCGCCCGCAGGACGCGCGACGGCCCGCTCTGCAGGAGCGCCCCGGCGGCGCCGATGACGAGGCTTGCCAGGATGGTGCTGATCCCAAGGAGCAGCGTCATCCGCAGGCCGGCCACGTACCGATCCCAGTCGTAGGGATCGTAGAAGACCGTGAAGTTGAAGCCCGTGGTCTCGTAGAGCTGCTGGAACCACGCCTGGATCGTGGCGATCATCGCGGGCGAACGCGCTTGGAGCCGCGCCCGATCGCCTCGCCATCGGGCGCGGCTCCAAGTCCCTGTTTCGATGCGCTCGCTCGCGCCGAACCGATGTCCACTTCGGCGGCGAGCGCTCGAGCCGTCGTGCAGGAGCGCATCAGTTGGTCGCGTTCTTGTACTTCTCGTACATCGCCTTCGAGTAAGCGGTCGGCTCGATGCCCCACTTCTTCTCCTCATTGACGATGAAGCCGGTCTTCATCCAGTCCTTGGTGGCGTCCTCGACCGCGGCCTGGAGCGTGGTGTTGCCCTGTGCCACCGCCATCATCCACGGCGCGTCGAGGATGCCCTTGAGCGGCAGCGCGTAGTTGGCCTTCCAGTCGTCGTCGAGCAGTTTACCCTGCAGCATGCTCTGGTCGTAGACATAGCCGATGCAGTTGCCCTGCTTGAGCGCGAAGAGCGGCTTCTCGGATCCGTCGAAGGCGACGATCTCCGCCCCGTAAGTCCGCGCGACATCCTTGTTGTACCAAGCCCCCGAGGTGGCGCAAACCGGCTTGCCCTTCAGCTGCGCCCAGTCGGTGATGCCCGAATTCTTGGGCAGCATGACGTTCACGAAATCGGAATAGTAGTTCGGCTCGATCGCCTGCACGACGCGGCGGCGCTCCGGCTTGTCCGAAAGGGTGGCGATCAGAAGGTCGACCTTGCCTTGCTGGAGGAACTCGATCCGGTTGGCCGAGACGACCGGCACGAGTTCGAGCTTGACGCCCAGCCGCTTGGCGATATCGGCGGCGAGGTCGGGCTCCAGGCCGATGATCGTCCCGCTCGGGTCGCGGAAGCCGAACGGCTTGTAATCCGCCTTCACGCCGACGATCAGCGTCCCGCGCTTCTTGATCGCGTCGACGCCGTCGGCGGCCATGGCCCGGCCGGGTAGCGCGACGGCCGAGAACGCCGCGAGCGCGGCCATCGCACCGGTGGTTAGAAGGGTGCGGATCGTGAGACGCATCGGAACGTTCCTGCTTGGGTCGGCTGATCGTGGCATGGTTTCAAGCAATCCACGAGCCATTGGCCGACCCATCAACTGAAACGTGCCCTTCGCCAACTGGTAGAGCGCGGCGCTGCCCATAGCGCCGAGTCCCAGGACGGCGACGTCGTAGCGACGGCTCACGCCCGGCGCTCCCGCAGCCTGCCGTGACGGGACGCTGCCGCAGCGCGGAACGGGGGCAGGTAGGCAGGTGGCGGCATGCGGGGGCGGGCTCGCGCGGGACGGGAGAACGGCACTCAGAATGATGCATGCCGCTATCGGTCTCAGTTCGGCTGCAGCCCATCTGCCGAACGTTGAGATGATCGAAGCTCTCGCGAGAGCCTTTATGGCAAAGCTCATCGTGTTCAGCAGCCATCGCCCGAACGCGTCTCAATGCCCTGTCCCGGTCACGCTGCACCGAGATAAGCCGCCTCCAGCCCTTTGTCCGCTGACAGCTCGGCGGCGGTTCCGCGCGCGACGACCTGGCCTTGCTCCAGCACGTAGCCGCGGTCGGCGACCGTGAGGGCAAGGGCCGCCATCTGGTCGACGATCAGGATGGTGACGCCCTCGTCGCGCAGCTCCGCCACGGTGGCGTAGAGCGCGTTGATCATCGCCGGGGCGAGGCCCAGCGACGGCTCGTCGAGGAGCAGGATGCGCGGATGCGCCATCAACCCGCGGGCGATCGCTAGCATCTGCTGCTCGCCGCCTGAGAGTAGGCCCGCCCGGCTGGCCGCCCGGTCGCGCAGCCGCGGGAACCGGTCGAGCAGGCGCTCGACCTCGGCCGGGTCGATCGGTGTGCCGCGCCCGAAGGCGCCGAGGCGGATGTTCTCCACGACGCTGAGCTCCGGGAAGACCTGCCGGCCCTCCGGCACCAGGACGAGGCCGCTGCGCGCGATCCGGTGAGCGGGCAGCGCGTCGATGCGCCGGTCCTCGAACACGACCGATCCCGCGACCGGGCGCAGCAGCCCCGCCAGCGCGCGCATCGCCGTGGACTTACCGGCGCCGTTCGCGCCCAGCAGGGCGACGGTCTCGCCCGGCCGCACGTCGAGATGGACGCCGTCGAGGACCGGTGCGGCGCCGTAGCCCGCCGTCAGGTCGAGAACGGAGAGGACAGCATCCGCCGGACCCTGCCACGGCGCGCTCCGCGGCCGGGCCGGCGTGTCGGCGCCGCCGAGATAGGCGCGCAGGACCGCCGGGTCGCGCCGGATCTCGGCGGGCGTGCCCCGCGCGATCGGGCGCCCGGCATCCATGACGAGGATGTGGTCGGAGATGCCCATCACCAGCGGCATGTCGTGCTCGACCAGCACCACCGCGACGCCGCTGTCGGCGATCCGGCGGATCAGCTGGGCCAGCCGGTCGGTGTCGGCCCGCGACAGGCCGGCGGCGGGCTCGTCGAGGAGCAGGACCATGGGGCTGCCGGCGAGCGCTCGGGCGATCTCCACGAGGCGCCGATCGACATGGGGCAGCTCGCCGGCCGGGCGGTCGAGCGCCCCCCGGTAGCCGACGAAGGCGAGGAGCGCGGCGGCCGTCTTGCGGTCTTGCGTCCGTGCGCGGCGCCAGAGCCGGCCCGGTGCCAAGCCGAGGGCGACGTTGTCGGCCACCGGCAGCGAGCCGAACAGGCGCGTGGTCTGGTAGGTCCGCGCGATGCCGGCACGGGCGACGACGTGGGCTGGCCGCCCGGCGAGGTCGCGGTTGCCGAGCCGGATCGCACCGGTGCTCGGGCGGTAGAAGCCCGAGACCATGTTGAGGACAGTGGTCTTACCGGCACCGTTCGGGCCGATCACGCTGGTGACCGCGCCGGGCCGGGCGGTGAGGTCGACACCTTCCGCCGCCGTGATGCCGCCGAAGCGGATGCCGATGCCCTCGAGGACGAGCGGGTCACGCGCGGCCGTGCCGGACAGCGGTGCTGCCCCGCCCTCCGCGGCGGCCGGCGCGTCGCGGCCACGGGGCAGCATCCGGGCGAGGCTGCCGACCAGCCCCGAGGGCACCAGCCACAGCACCGCCAGGGTCACGATCCCGAAGAACAGCAGGCGGTACTCGGCCAGTCCCGACAGCGCTTCCGGCAGCAGCACGGTGACGAGGGCGCCAAGGAGCGGGCCGAGCACCGTGCCGGCGCCGCCGACGATCACCGACAGGACGAACAGGATCGACTGCGAGAACGGGAACGAGCTCGGCGCGATGAACAGCATCAGCGGCGGCAGGATTGCCCCCGCGAGCCCGGTCAGGGCGGCGGAGATGGCGAAAGCCAGGGTCTTCACCCGGACCGGATCGAAGCCCAAAGCCGCGGCCGCCACGTCGGCGTCGCGCACGGCGCGCATCGCCCGGCCGAGGCGGCTGCGGGCGAGGAGGTCGAACCCGGCGAGGCTCACCCCGGCGGCGAGCACCGCAAGCACCGCGAGACCGGCCGGCCCGAGCGGTTCGCCGAAAAGGGTCGGCGCGTCGGTGACGACGAGGCCGTTCTGGCCGCCGGTCAGCTCGCCGCCCTCGATCAGACCGTGCTCGACGATGAAGCCGAACGCGATCGTCAGCATGGCGAGATAGGGGCCCTTCACCCGCATCGCCGGCACCGCCACGAGGCTGCCGACCAGCGCCGCAATCAGGGCCGCCGCCGGGAGCGCCAGCCAGAAGCTGACGCCGTGGAGCGTCAGGATCGCGCTGGCGTAGGCGCCGATTGCGTAAAAGCCGGCCTGGCCGAAGGAGATCAGCCCGGTCAGGCCGAGGAGCACGTTGAGGCCGACCCCCGCCACCGTGGTCAGCGCCACGAGGGCGATCACGAAGTGGCTGTAGCCGGCGGTCAGCGCGACGAGGCCGAGCGCGGCGGCGGTGAGGCCGACGATGCCGAGCCGCATCGCCGGGGCCGAGCGCAAGTACGGCATCGCGTCAGACCTTGTTGACCGCGGCGCGGCCGAGCAGGCCGTCGGGGCGCAGGGTGAGGGCCAGGATGATCACCGAGAACACCACGAGCTGCGTGTAGGTCGAGCCGAGGGTCGCGGTGACGCCGGCCTCGACGAGGCCGTAGAGCAGCCCGGCCAGGATCACCCCGGTGGCGGAGCCGATGCCGCCGAGGATCGCCACCGCGAAGGCCTTGATGCCAAACAGCGTGCCGAGCTCGGCCGAGACCGAGAACAGCGGCGCGATCAGCAGGCCGGCGATGCCGGCCAGCACCGCCGAGAGCGCGAACGCGCAGGCCACGGTGCGGCGCACGTCGATTCCCATCAGCCGGGCGGCGTCGGCGTTCTGCGCCACGGCGAGCAGGACGCGGCCGAGATCGGTCCGGCGGAACACCGTGCGGATCGCGAAGGCCACGGCGATCCCGACCACCGGGATCACGAGCTGCAGCGGGTAGATGCCGGTCCCGAGGATCTCCACCGGCTTCGTGGCCAGGGGCGAGGGCAGGCTGCGCGGCTCCTTGCCGAAGGTGAACAGCACGGTGTTGTCGAGGACGATACCGCCCGCCACCGTCGCCAGGAGCCATGCATCCGAGCCGCGCGTCACGAACGGGCGCACCAGCGCCCGCTCGACCACGAGGCCGAACAGGGCGCAGCCGGCGAGCGCCAGGACGATCGCGGCCGGCATCGGCCAGCCAAGGGTGACGCCGAGCGCGTAGGCCAGGACCGCACCGAGGGTGACGACGCTGCCCTGCGCGAAGTTCACCGTCCCCGACACCGCGTAGGTCACGTGGAAGCCCAGGGCCACGAGCCCGTACATGCTGCCGAGCCCGAGGCCGCTGACCAGGATGGAGGTCAACATCGCCGGGCTCAGTTGGTCACCGCGACGATCTCACCGTCCTTGAAGCAGGTGAACACGTAGTCGTTCGGGCCGAGCGCGTCGTGCTGGCCGGGCGCGAAGGGCGTGGTGTAGGTTTTGATCAGGCCCGGATAGGTGCCGATCTTGTAGAAGCCGTCGCGGACCTTCGGGCCCTCGGTGGAGCCGGCGGCCTGGATGGCGAGCGCCAGCAGATGCGTCGCGTCGTAGGCGTTGGCGATGCCGACGGCGGGGGTGACGTCGGCCATCGACTTGATCGCCGGGTACTTGGCCTTAAGCGCGTCGAGCACCGCGCTCGCCTTCGGCGAGGTGTTGCCCGCGAAGGTGAAGGTCTGGATGAAGTGCACCTTGGCGGCGCTCGGGCCGGCGAGCTCGTCGAAGCGCCCGCCCGCCGGGCCCCAGTGCGAGACGACCGGCACCGACCAGCCCATCCGGTCGAGGGACTTCACCACCTGGGCCGAGGGGCCGACATTGCCGACGAGGAACAGTGCGTCCGCGCCGGCCTCCTTCAGCCGGGACAGCTGGGGCACCATGTCGACGTCGTTGACCTCGTACTTCTCGATGCCCGCCGCCGGGAGGTTGGCCGCCTGGAGGGCATCCTTGAGGCCCTTCTGGTTCGACTCGCCCCAGGCGTTGTTGACGAGGATCATGCCGGGCTTCTTCGCCCCGTAGGTCTTCACCGCATAGGCGACCAGCGCCTCGTCGACGAGGGCGTCGACCGCAGAGACCCGGAAGGCGTAATTGTCGGCGGCGCCGTTGCGGGTAATGCCGGTCCCGGCCGCCCAGGGGCCGATGAACGGCACCTTCATCTGGTTGGCAATCGGCACGATCGCCATCGAGACCGGCGTGTCGAGGCCGCCGACCACCGCGACGACGCCCACCCGCTGGATCAGCTCGCGGGTCGCCAGCACACCCTTGGACGGGTTGGCCTCGTCGTCCCGGGCCACGAGCTCGAGGGGGCGCCCGAGGACGCCGCCCTTGGCGTTGATCTCGTCGATGGCGAGCCCGATCCCGCGGGAGATTGCCTCGCCGGATTTCGCGGACTGGCCGCTCAAGGCTGTCACGAGGCCGAGCTTGACCGTCTCGGCCGCCTGCGCGGTCGAGACCGCGAGGCCGAGCAGGGCGCTCGTCGTCACCGCGAAGCGGCGCAGGGTCGGGGGCAGGAAGGAGGCCATGGCGTGTCTCCGAGGGCGGGGCGCAGCCCTTTGAGCGCAACCTCCATGCCACCGGAAATTGGCAGATTCGGCAGCGGCACGGACCGGCGACTGTATCCTTGGAGGCATCCTGTGCTCAATCCAGCGCCAAAGTGCATACACTTCCTGCATGCACAGGCCCGGTTTTTGCGGCACGTTAGGCCTGACGGGAGGCCTGCCATGACCGACGTGACCCACGATGCGGCGACCGCGCGCGACGCCGCCAACGTCACCGCCTATCTCGAAGCCTCGATGGTGCCGGATCCCGAGACGGCCGCGCGCTACATGGCGCCGGGCACCCGGATCGTGTTCACCGGCGCCCGGGTCTTCAATCATCCCTCCGAGGTCACGGCCTTCAACGCCGGGCGCTACGCCTGGGTGAAGAAGCGGATGGAGCGGCTGGACGTGGTGCCCGGCGACGGCGTCACCACGGTCTACAGCCTCGGGACGCTCTACGGCGCGTGGCCGGACGGCACGCCGTTCGAGGGCAACCGCTACGTCGACCGCTTCACCGTACGCGACGGTCGGATCGTCGGAATGGAGGTCTGGAACGACAGCGCCGAGCGCCTCCTGACCAAACACGGCGTCACGGCTTGACAGCGCGGGTTCAGGCCGCGCCGCCCGCGACGTAGGGCGCCAGCAGGCGTCCGAGATCGCGCTCGCGGGGGGCCGGGGGCACGATGCGCGCCCGCTCGGCCACCGCGTCGAGGTGGTGGTCCATGAGCGCGGCGGCGCGCTCGGCATCGCCCGCAACCAGGGCGACGACGATGTCGCGATGCTCGCTCACGGCGCAGTCCGAGGAATGCGGGCGGCTGTACAGGGACAGGATCAGGGCGCAGCGATAGCCGAGCTCCGCGACGTAGCGGATCAGCACGGCGCTGCCGGTCATCTCGGCGAGCATCAGGTGGAATTCCGTGGCGAGCCGGATCGACAGCGCCTCGGGCCCGCCCCGGGCGGTCTCCTCGCGCGCGATCTGGTCCAGGAGTTCTTGGCGCTGCTCCGGCCTGAGCTGTCCGGCGAGACGGCGGACTACCAGCCGCTCCAGGCCCACGCGCACGTCGAAGGTGTCGCGCGCCTCCTCCCAGCTCGGCGTCGCCACGACGGCGATCCGGTTGCGGCGGAGGTCGACCAGGCCTTCCCCGGCCAGCCGCAGCAGAGCCTGCCGCGCGATGGTGCGACTAACCCCGAACCGCTCGCCGAGGGCGTCCTCCGGCAGGCGGTCCCCAGGGGCGAGCGCCCGTTCCACGATGGCCCGTCGCAGGGCTTGGCAGATCGCTCCGACGCGGTTGCCGTCGTCAGCCTTCATGGACCCGGTAAATCCAGCGCCACCGCCCCTGCGGACTGGTCCGTCATGATCCTCTCCGGGGTCGCAATCCGCTCCGGCGGCCCGGACGGATGTCGGGTACGCTGTCTGCCGAAGCGGACCTCCCGGTGCAACGGTCACGCCACCGTTTTCAATCGATCCCGAAGCATGTCCGCCCATCTGTTCGATGGGTCCAAAGCAGCCGTTCCGCTTTTGGCCATATTACGTCACGTCGGATCGCCATCGCGTGCCGAACCGGACGTTCGGCTTTTTCGCCCAGGACTGCCGTTCCCCCGCGACCGACAGGACCCCAAAAGCAGACGACCCGGCGGCGCCTGCCGGTGCTCCTGTCCGACGGGCTACTTCTCGCGCCACGCCTTGGCGATCTGGTCGGACATCGGCTTGACGAGGTAGCTCAGCACCGTCCGCTCCCCGATCTGGAGAAACGCCTCCACCGGCATGCCCGGAACCAGCCGGACCCCGCCCAGACGCGTCCGCTGGGCGTCCGCCACCGCGATCCGGGCCGTGTAGAAGCTCATCCCGGTCTTCGGATCGCTCGCCACATCCGCCGACACCCGGCTCACGGTGCCGTCGATCTCCGGCGTCGTGCGGGTGTTGAACGCCGAGAACCGCAGCACCGCCCGCTGGCCGACCCGGACGTTGTCGATGTCCTGCGGATGGATGCGCACCTCCACCGCCAACCGGTCGGCGTCCGGAACGACCAGCATCACCGGCTCGGACGGCGTCACCAGACCACCCACCGTGTGCACACTCATCTGATGCACCACCCCGTCCTGCGGCGCCCGGAGATCCACCCGCTTCAGCTGGTCTTCTGCCGCCACCCGCTTCTCCGACAGCTCCGACCCTTTCGCCCGGATCTCGGCCAGGTCCTTGCCCACTTCCGCGCGCATCTCCGCGTCCACCTGCAGGATCTGCAGCCGCGTCTCCGCGATCTTGCCCTTCGCCGAGGCGACCGACGCGGTGAGCTGTCCGCGCTCGCCCTCCAGGCGCGCGCCATCGCGCTCCAGCGCCGTCACCCGCGAGAGCGCGACGAGCTTCTTGGCGTAGAGGTCGTGCACGCCGTTGAGTTCGGTGCCGATCAGACCGATCTCCCGCGACTTGGCCTCCACCTGCTCGCTCAGCCCCGCGATCTCGTCCTGCAGCTGCGAGGCCCGCTCCGACAACTGCGCCCGTTGCCCATCCCGGCTCGCCCGCCGCGCGGAGAACAGCCGGCTCTCCCCCTCCACCAGCGCGGCGATCTCCGGATCGGCAACGCGGCGCAGCAGCAGTTCCATCGGGAACACGACCCCGGGCAGGCCGTCGCGCTCGGCCTCGGCGCGGGCGCGGCGCGCGGCCAGCTCGTCCAGGGCCTTGCGCGTCATGTCGAGGTTGGCCCGCGTCAGGGTCTCATCCAGATGCACCAGCACGTCGCCGGCCCGGACGCGGTCGCCCTCCTTGACGCGGAGTTCGCCCACCACGCCGCCGGTGGGGTGCTGGACCTTCTTCACCTCCGACTCGACCACGAGCTGGCCCGGCGCGATCACCGCCCCGGAAAACGTCGTCAGCGCCGCCCAGCCGCCGATGCCCGGCACCAGCACCACCGCGATCAGGCCGGCCGCCACCAGCTGACGCCGGATCGAGGCGCGCAGGTCGTCATCGTCCGCCCCCGGCGCGAGGCTGGTGGGCGCGAATCGTGCGGCGACGCGGCGTCGGACGTCGATCGCGACGCGGCTTAACGTTGCGTCCGCGTGCGCGATCAGGGCCGCCGCCCGCGGCGGGGCACGCCGGGGCGCCGCCGCGGTCAGCTCGGGAGGATCGTCCTTCACGCCTTGAGACCCGCTCGCCATCACGCGCTCTCCCGGAGGACCGGCGCGGGAGCCGGGCGCAGCACGCGCTTGAGCACCTCGTCCTTGGTCCCGAAGGCCTGCACCCGGCCCTCGTGCATCATCAGCACGTGATCGACCGCCGCGAGCGCGCTCGGGCGGTGGGCGACCACCACGCAGATCCCGCCGCGTCCCCGCACCCGCAGGATCGCCTGCGTCAGGGCGTTCTCACCCTCCGCGTCGAGGTTGGCGTTGGGCTCGTCCAGCACCACCAGGAACGGATCGCCGTAGAGCGCCCGGGCCAGGCCGATGCGCTGGCGCTGGCCCGCCGACAGGCCCGCGCCGCTCTCGCCCAGCATCGTGTCGTAGCCCTGCGGCAGGTTCAGGATCAGGTCGTGCGCGCCCGCCGCCTGCGCGGCCGCCACGACCGCCTCGGCGGGGGCGCCCGGCAGGAACCGGCTGATGTTCTCCGCGATCGTGCCGGCGAACAGCTCGGTCTCCTGCGGCAGGTAGCCGATCTGCGCCCCGAGATGCTCGGGCGCCCATTGGCCCAGATCCGCCCCGTCGAGCCGCACCCGGCCGTGGAGCGGCGTCCAGATCCGCACCAGCGCCCGCACGAGGCTCGACTTGCCCGCGGCCGAGGGACCGATCACCCCGACCCCCTGGCCCGCCCGCAGCTGGAAGCTCACATCGTGCACCGTCGCCCGGCTCGCGCCCGGCGGCACCACGTGAACGCCCTCCACGCTCAAGCTGAGCTTCGCCTCCGGCAGGGCGAGCGGGACGCGGGCCGGCGGGTGGCGCTCCAGCGCTAGGGCCAGACGCCGCCAGCTCTGACGCGCGGCCACGAAGACGCGCCAGTTGGCGATCGCCAGTTCGGCCGGCGCGAGCGCGCGCGCCACCAGGATCGAGGCGGCGATGATGATGCCGCCGCTGGCCTGGTTGTTGATCACCAGATACGCGCCCAGCGCCAGCACACCCGATTGCAGCGCCATGCGGCAGGCCTTCGAGACCGCCCCCAGCCCCCCCGCGATATCGGAGGCGCGCTGCTGCGCCTGGGCGTGATCGCGGTTGACCGCCGCCCAGCGCCGGCACAGCCGGCTCTCCAGGCCGAGGGCCGCCACGGTCTCGGCGTTGCGCCGGGTGGCCTCCGACAAGGCCAGCCGTCGCCCCGCATGGGCGGTGGCGCTGCGCGCGGGCGCCCGCGTGGCCAGTTCGGCGGCGAGCGTCAGGCTCGTCAGCAGCACGGCGCCGCCGATCGCGGCCACCCCGATCAGCGGATGGAACAGGAAGCATACCACGACGTAGACGGGCAGCCACGGCAGGTCGAACAGGGCTGCGGGCCCGGATCCGGCCAGGAAGGCGCGCACTTGCTCGAGATCGCGCAGGGGCTGACCGGCCTGATCCGGCTTCGCCCCGCGCAGGGGCGCCTGGACGCTGAGGCTGAAGACCCGCGGGCCGATCTCGGCGTCCAGCGCCGCACCGATACGGGCGAGGGTGCGGGCCCGCAACGCCTCCAGCGTGCTCTGGGCGGCGTACAGGACAAGGGCGAGCACGCACAGGCCGATCAGGGTCGGGATCGACCGGCTCGGAATGACCCGGTCGTAGACCTCCAGCATGAAGAACGAGCCGGTGAGCGTGAGCAGGTTTGCGAGCGCGCTGATGCCGGCCACGCCGATGAAGGCACCGGCGCTCCGCCGGAGCACGGTCGCCAGCTCGCCCGATTGTCCGACCTGGCGCATGCGTTCGCCCCCTCGACCCAGGCCTGCCCCGGCGAGACGGGGACCTAGCATGCTCCGTGCCGATAGCAATCAAG
>NZ_JAKSYD010000098.1 GCF_022829605.1 Methylobacterium sp. E-065
CGCCACTGCCGCGAGAACGTCTCGTCCGACCCGATTCATGGCGATGACGCCAGGCAGCACCGTCGGGATCTCGGGGAGGCGTGCCGCGATGAAGATGCCAAGATCGGGAGACGTTCATTGAATGTTTGACTCCCGCAGGGCTTGGGTGATGGCTCGGTACGATAAGGGCACGGATCGCGTGGCCGTGCTACAGCGTCTGCTCAGGACGAAGATACCCCATGACAGCTCTGTAACCGCGCTTCCCGCGGGGGCCACGAGAGCCGACGCACATTGGCTTGCTTCAGCCTAAAGCCGAATCCCAACGACGTTCCGCAACCGCACAACGGGTAGGGTAGCCAAGCTTGCTGATAGGGGCTTGGCTGTCCAGATAGCATTATGCAGGGAACGTAACAAGA
>NZ_JAKSYD010000019.1 GCF_022829605.1 Methylobacterium sp. E-065
CGGGAAGGAAGCTGGGGCTCCGCTCCGTAGGATCAAACCCGCGGAAGGCAGACCAGCTGCTTGAGCAGTGCACGACTGATCAAAGGATTTCCCACGCCCGTGCAGCCCGATATGCCGAACGCCCGCAGGAGGCTTCAGAACAGGTCTTCTAGGCCGCCCCGAGGGTAGAGGTAACGCCGTTCTCGATCAGCGGCTGACCCCTGACCCCGGCACTCTCCCGTTACTTCTTATCAGCGGCTGACAGAGCCGCTCGGGCAGCCTTCTCTTCCAGCCTTTTCGATAAGGGCTTGTGCCTTGCCCTGTGCACCCAATTCGGGCTGACGTCATGCCACCGCGAGCCATTTGGCCCCCGATCATGCTTCCCGTCTTGAAGAAAGTATTTATCCCACCAGATGCGACAATTTCACCGATCTGTGCGGTCGGAGGCCGCATTTACTTGTGACGTTTCGTATGAAAACTAATTTTCACGGGGGAAGCATAAACTATCCGAAAGAATGCCTTGATGACCGAAGATTTTCACAATCCAGGCTTGAATTTGGCCGAGCTTACCGGCGAAATCGTCTCTGCCTACGTCACGAAGAATTCAGTCCCCGCAGTCGAGCTTCCGAAGCTGATTAAGAGCATCCACGCGGCCCTCAATACGCTGACGCCGGGCGGCTCAGTGCCGGTGTCCGAGTTCGATATCGAGAAGCCGAGCACAGCCCAAATCCACAAATCGATCCGAGACGATGGGATCGTCAGCTTCCTCGACGGACGGTCCTATAAGACCCTGAAACGCCACCTCACCGCGCACGGGCTGACGCCGGAGCGCTACCGGCTCCAGTACGGTCTGTCGCCCGATTACCCGATGGTTGCCCCGAGCTATGCCGCCCAGCGCTCGGCGCTCGCGAAGGCGATTGGGCTGGGTCAGCCAGGTGCGATGACTGAGGACGCACCGAAGAAGAACCGTCGGGCAGCTTGATCTCGTAGCTGGATGTCGGCGACTCCAAGCCGTTGTACGAGATCCATTAACCGTCTCGCCCCACCATACCCTCAGCGATCGGCTTCGGCCGCGCGCCGGAAGAGCAGCACCGGGGTCGTCTTGAGACGGCAGGCCTCGGTGCGGCCTCGCCGGCGCAGTTGCGCTGCTGCGTGGCGCCGCGAACACAGACGCGCCACAATTCGCTAAGCTTGGCGAATTCAGTCTCGACGTTCTCCCTCCCAAATGGTGCAAGTACCTGTCAGCGGCGAAGACCGCCTGAGGGGGCTTCTATGAAGTATGCGATCCTGTCCGTGGCCCTGGCCGCGGCATGCCTCGGCGCGTGCGCGTCGTCCGCCGACAAGGTGGCGGCTACCTACGTCTCGCCGATCCAGTACACGAGCTATTCGTGCGGGCAGATCCGCGAGGAGTCGGCGCGCCTGGCATCGCGTGCCGCCACCGCCGCGGGGGTTCAGGATCAAAAGCGCAAGGATGATCAGGTGGTGACGGCCGTTGGTGCCGTGGTGTTCTGGCCCGCCCTGTTCTTCATCGACGGCGACAACGCGCAGACTGCCGAACTGGCCCGCCTCAAGGGCGAGATGGAAGCCGTGGAGCAGGCGTCGGTCCAGAAGAACTGCGGGATCCAGTTCCAGCGGCAGGCAAGAAGCTGATTACACGCCTCGCACGCCCGCATTCCGCAGGGTGCTGTAGAATTTGCCTGCGTCGAACATGGCTCGAGCCTGCTGCAGCGACATCGGCCTGCCGCCGGCCTCCGGCGCCCTCATCGCGCCGCCGCCCAGGCCTTGCTTCTGCTGCTGTCCCGCCGCGACGCCCTTGAGCATATTGGCGAGCTGCGAATAGGGGCTGTTCTGTTGCGCTGCCGGGGCTTCGAGGCCGCCTGACCCGGGGGTAAGGGCGAGCGGCTGCCCCGACAGGGACGCCACGTCAGGTGTCGGCGATGACTGGCCCGGCATGGCCCCACCCTGCCCCACGATGCCGCCCAGGCCGAACCCGCCCTGCATCGCGGTTGAACCCATCGAGGCGCCGCCCGGCCGCGCGAAAGCCGGCGACCCGCCCATTCCGGGGAGCGCCTGCCCGCCGCCGAAGCTGTTGGCGTAGGCCTGCGTCGTCGCAAGTCGGGCTGCGTTCTCCCCGCCCGGGCGGTCGTACCCGGCGAACTTCCACGCATCCGCCATTAAGGCGTTGGCTTCCTGCGGGCTCTTAGCGTTCTGCAAGGCCTGCGTGAGCTGCGGGTTCTCCTGCAGCAGAAAGTTGGCTTGAGCCGTCACGGGGTCGGCCGCGCCCTGCGTGAACGCCTTCATGTTGGCAAGGCGGTCGGCACGCCATGACAGGATACCGCCCGACGTGCCGGCCTGTCCGCTCTCACTTGGATCCGACCACGAGCCGGTGATGTTGCCGGGCGAATACCGGCTCTCGTGCTGGGCGTAGGCCGCGACCGCGCCAAGGCCGTTCGGGTTGGTCAGACCGCCCTGCTGCAGGGTCGAGATGAACCTGCCGCGGATGTCGCCGGGATCCGGCGTCGCCGCCTCGGCGCTATTCGGGCCCATCATGGACAACAGCCCCGTGCCGGCCGCTGCGGCGCTGGGCTGGACGACGGGCGTCGGCGCGCCGGTCGGCGGGGTCTGGGGCGTGAAACCTGAGTACCCCGGAGGCGTGGCCGCGGGCACGTCCTGAGACGCCATGGTCGGCGCCTGAGCCTGCTGCTGCGCCTGCTGCTGTTGCAGAAACTGCTGCAGGGCGGGGCTCAGCGGGTTCTGGTCGTCACCGCTTGCGAACGATGGCAGGGAGCCGAAGCCTAGCGACATGCGGAATGCCCCATGGTTGCGAAATTCGGCCCGCTGGCGGGTATCAGGCGATTTCCGGTGTCTGTATGCGGGTTCGAGACAGCGGCCGTCCTGAGTCGTCCTGCGCGATCCTGGCGGCTATCGACAGAATGACGGGGCGGGGCCACATTCTCGGACATGCCCCGATGGTTTGAAATCGTCGCCACCCTCTTGCTGTTCGCCGCCGGCATGGCCGTGGTCAGCGCAGTTCTCAACACGAGCGTACCGATTTTTGGAGACTGGCTTTCCAGCAAGATCGG
>NZ_JAKSYD010000028.1 GCF_022829605.1 Methylobacterium sp. E-065
CGGAGATCAGGACGCGATCGTCTTCTTCAGCAACCGCAACATCGACGACGCGCTCTATGAGTTCCTCGACAAGGACGGGAACGCGACCCAGGTGCTCGGGATCGCCGATTTCAAGGCGCAGCTTGAGGCACAGATCGCGGATGGGTCAGCTGCGAAGGTCTCCGGCCGACCTGCCTGATTGGAAGTGGTCCCGCAGTTCCGTGGCTGCGGGACCAATCTGGAGAAAATTACATCCGCGAACGACGCATGTGATGACGCCGATGGCGCTTCATGTGCCGCATGCCCATCATGCCCCGCTGCCCGCCCATGCGCTTCTCTGACGGGCTCTTCACGCTGCCAGGATTGTTCATGTTGCTCTGAGCGCTGCCACTCCCGCTGCCGGCTGGCATCTGTGCGAGGGCAGCCCCCGTGACAGCGAGCGTCATCGCGGCAGCGAGGGCAAGGGTCTTCATCATGGCGTTTTCCTCCAGACGGATCAGCTCGATCAGTCGAGAGCCAAACACCACCATCCTGATATTGTTCAGGCTCTAACCTTGAGAATAGTGATGGGCCCTACCGACGTCGCAGCCTCAAAGCCAGGATCAGCGCTCCGGGCCAGAACACGAGGCTGAGCAAGGCGAGGGCACGATGGGACAGCCCTTCCACCAGACGATGATGACCGGCAGGGACATGCTGGGGATTGCCACCGCGAGGAAAGCCCAGAACTGAAGGTCGGACATGACTGCCTCGGGGCCTACGTTGTGAAGCTCCGAACGGCGGGCCATGCCCTGAGATAACCGGACAGCGCCGTCATGGTGCGGGACCTGGAACAGACACAGCCAGGGTTGGTTCGCCCTGGAATGGAAACCTACGTCGTCGTTCTCGCCGGGTTTGGCGCATTAGTCCTGCTGACAGCGTGGCTGCCCATGGTCCTACGGGCGCTACCACTATCCCTGCCGATTTGCTGCGTCGGTATCGGCGCGGCCTTGTCCTTGATCCCAGCCGTGGCCGGTCTGTCCCTGCAGCCTTCCGAGCATCTAGGGCTGATCGAGCACGCCACCGAGGGCGTCGTCATCATTTCGCTGATGGGTGCGGGCCTGAAGATCGACCGCCTGATTGGCTGGCGCCGTTGGGCCGTGACTTGGCGCATGCTCGGCATTGCCATGCCGCTGACGATCCTGGCACTTGCCGTGCTCGCCTGGGCGTTGCTTGGCGTCGGCACTGCGACCGCCTTGTTGCTCGGGGCCTCCCTTGCCCCGACGGACCCGGTTCTCGCTTCCGACGTACAGGTCGGGCATCCGACCGAGGGGGGCGAGGACGAGATGCGCTTTGCCCTAACCTCGGAGGCCGGCCTCAATGACGGCCTCGCCTTTCCATTCGTCAATCTCGCCATGGCCCTGTCCGGGTCCGGAACCCTCGCCGACTTGTCGTGGGGCCATTGGCTGACCGTCGATGTTATCTGGAAAATCGCCGTCGGCGCCGCGCTCGGTGGCCTCATCGGCCGTGGCCTAGGTTGGCTCACCTTCCACTTGCCTAACGCGTCCAAGCTCTCCCGTACCGGCGACGGGTTCGTGGCCCTGGGAGCGGCCTGCCTGACCTATGGGGTCGTACAGGTCGCCGACGGCTATGGCTTCGTCGGGGTGTTCGCGGCCGCTCTCGCACTGCGTACCTCCCACCACAGCCACGAGTATCATCGGAAAATGCACACCTATGCCGAGGAGCTCGAACGCCTGCTGATGATGGTCCTGCTAGTTGGGTTCGGGGTCGCGCTCGTCGCCGGTGGCCTTCTCAATGGCCTGAGCCTACCGGCTGTCTCCTTCGTCGCTCTAGCATTGTTAATCGTGCGTCCGGTCACCGGCTGGATCGGCCTGCTCGGTTCAGGTTTGCCGCACGACGAGAAAGCGGTGATCGCCTTCTTCGGCATCCGCGGTCTCGGAACGATATACTACTTGGCGTTTGCCCTGAACCATGCGCGGTTCGATGCGCCAGACCTGCTCTGGGCCACGGCTGGCCTTACCGTTTTGGTATCTATCATCCTGCACGGTGTAACCGTGACCCCAGTGCTGCGCTTTCTCGACCACCGCAGCGGGCGTGATACGCAGAGCGGCCAACTCGAAATTCCGCTCCAGCAGGACGCTTCGTGATCGAAGGCGTCGCCCTACCGCTACGCTTTCTTCATGCCCGATGGCACAGTGCCGCCACCATGCCGATCCGGCCCGAGCACCGCTTTTCTTACCCGATCGACTGGGCGCAGCTCTCGGTCGCACTGTACAACTCCCCTTCGTATTTCACCATCCTTCAACCACAGCTCGAACTCGCTTGAGTATAGAACCGGTCCGGTAGGCATCCCGGCTCTATGATGTACGGCGACGATATTTCGGCGTCGTTTCCACTGAGCTGGCCATGATCCGCGTCTTGACCTGTGTCACGCAGCAGCACGACCTGCGCCTCGTCGCACTCTCCGCACTCATCTGCGCGCTCGGGTGCTTTGCTACCGTCACCCTGATGGCGCGCGCCGAGGTCAACGGGCGCCCGCTCCTGCGCGATCTGCTGCTGGCCTCGACCATCTTCGGTGGCAGCATCTGGTCTCTTCACTTCGTCGCCATGCTGGCGTTCCGGCCCGGGGCGCATGTCGCCTACGACCTCGATCTTACCGCCGGCTCGATTGTCGTGGCCATTGCTGGCTCCCTGGCCGCTCTGTGCCTGTGGCGGCGGCTTCGCACCGCACCGCCTGGGATCGCATTGGCTGGCACCGTGCTCGGGCTGGCGATCATCGGCATGCACTATCTCGGCGTCAGCGCAATGGCTGCCTCCAGCCTCGTGCTGTTCGAGCCCATCTACGTCGCCGCCTCGATCCTAGTCAGCGTCGCGTTCTCCGTCCTCGCCTTGGCACGAGCTGATAAGTTGGTGAGCGTCGGACGCCGTATCGAAGTCACTGGCTGGCTGGCGCTCGCGATCTGCGGCCTGCACTTCACCGGCATGACCGCCGTCACGATCGCGCCGATCACGCTGCAGGAGGGCGAGAGCTACGTGCTCGGCTCGACTCCGCTGGCCTTGGCGGTCGCCGCCGTCAGCCTCGCCGTGCTGATCGCCGGCTTGGTCGCCCTGGCAATGCAACAGCACCTGTCGCAGCGTGCTCTCCGCGAGCTCGACCGCATGCGCCTGCTCAGCAACCTCGCGCACGAGGTGCTGTTCATCCATCGCGATGGGGTTGTGCTGGAGATCAATCAGGCTGGCACGCGTCTGTTCGCGGCGCCGCCCGAGCAGATCATCGGCAAACCGATCCTGGACCTGTTCGCGAAGAGCGACGCTCCGGGGCTGCTGCGGCGCGCGCGCTGCCGCTCCGAGGAGCTGCGGCCGGAGGAGTTCGAGGCCCGCACTGCCGCCGGCACGCACGTGCCTGTCGAGCTGTCCTGCCGCACCATCGAGTTCGGCGGCAAGCCCGCCACCGCCGTCGCCCTGCGCGACCTCACCGACCGGGGGACTCACCACCATGGTGAAGTGGAGCCTCACCACATGCCTGATCCCGACCTGCCCGATCTGCCCGACCTGTGCGCCGCCGCCGGCCTGGTGCTTGATGCTGAGCCCGCGCCGGCCACGCCCAAGCGCGCCAGCAGGCCCGGGAAGCCCACGCCGGCCCAGCTGGCGGCAGCGGTCCGCCTTGAAGGCGGCCGCCGCCTACGGGCCCCGCAGAGCATCGGGCAGCGCAGCAGGGTGGGCCAGCCGCGCGATCTGAGCCC
>NZ_JAKSYD010000031.1 GCF_022829605.1 Methylobacterium sp. E-065
CGCTCCGAGGAGCTGCGGCCGGAGGAGTTCGAGGCCCGCACTGCCGCCGGCACGCACGTGCCTGTCGAGCTGTCCTGCCGCACCATCGAGTTCGGCGGCAAGCCCGCCACCGCCGTCGCCCTGCGCGACCTCACCGACCGCAAGCGCGACGAGGCCCGTATCCGCCACCTCGCCCTGCACGACGCCCTGACCGACCTGCCCAATCGCTACCTGCTGGAGCAGCGCCTCGGCCCGGCGCTCGAGGCCGCGGCCCTGGACGGGACCGGCGTCGCGGTGATCTACCTCGACCTCGACCGGTTCAAGGCGGTCAACGACCTGCACGGCCACGCCACCGGCGACGCGCTGCTGGTCCAGCTGGCCAAGCGGATGCTGACCGAGCTGCGCCCGAGCGACACCCTGGCCCGGGTCGGGGGCGACGAGTTCGTGGCGGTGCTCACCGGCGCGCGCGCGCCCCAGCGGGTCGCGGAGATCGCCGGTCGCCTGGTCGGGGGCCTGCGTCGCCCGTTCCAGATCGACGACCATCGCGTCGAGATCGGCGCCTCGGCTGGCATCGCCCTCTACCCCGGGGACGGCCGCACGGCTGAGGCGCTGCTGCGCGCCGCCGACACCGCACTGTATCGCGTCAAGGACGAGGGACGCGGCGCGGTCCGTTTCTTCGAGGCGGCGATGGACGCCGAGCTGCAGGCGCGGCGGCAGTTCGAGCACGAGCTCGGCGGCGCGATCACCCGCGACGAGCTGCGGCTGTTCTACCAGCCGATCGTCAACGCCCGCACCGGCGAGATCGAGACCTTCGAGGCGCTGATCCGCTGGCAGCACCCGGAGCGCGGCTTCGTCTCGCCGGCCGAGTTCATCCCGGTGGCCGAGCAGGCCGACCTGATCGGGCGGATCGGCGAATGGGTGATCGACACCGCCTGCGCGGCGGCCGCGGCCTGGCCGCAGCCGTGGCGTGTCTCAGTCAACGTCTCCCCGACCCAGTTCCGCCAGTCCGACGTCCCGACGGTCGTCGCTGCGGCGCTGGCGCGTCACGGGCTTGCCCCGGCGCGGCTGGTGGTCGAGATCACCGAGAGCGTGTTCATCCAGGATGCCGCGAAGGCCGTGCAGGTGCTGACCGACCTGCGCGGGCTGGGCGTGCGGCTGGCACTCGACGACTTCGGCACCGGGTACTCGTCGCTGAGCTACCTGCAGCAGTTCCGGTTCGACAAGATCAAGGTCGATCAGTCGTTCGTGCGCCGGTTGGGGCAGCACGCCGACACGCTGGCGATCGTGCGGGCGATCGTGAACCTCGGGCATAACCTCGGCCTGCAGGTCACGGTCGAGGGGGTCGAGACCGCCGAGCAACTGGCGATCCTGCGCGAGCTGCACTGCGAGCAGATGCAGGGCTACCTGTTCGCGCGCCCTGCAGCGGTGCTGGGTGTGTCGGAGCTGGAGCTGGCCCGGTTGCGGGCGCTGTTCGCTGAGCCGCAGCTGCGGGCCATGGCTTGAAGTCACCCTGGCTGGCCGTGTTGACGTACCTTGCCCTGTTTCTCGGCCTGACAAAGTTCGCGTGCCTCGCCCGAAACTCGCCGGCAAGGAGTAGCAGTTCTGCGAAAATTCCGCCCGGGCGAAACTTCAGCCTGAGCCAGCCCGTACCGCTCGCCCATGAGCGAACAACACGACAAGCCCTCGTCCTTGGATGCCGCGTTAGCCGCGCAGATCCATGCTGCCCGCGTCCGAGGCGCCTACTC
>NZ_JAKSYD010000074.1 GCF_022829605.1 Methylobacterium sp. E-065
GCCACCGGCTCGGCGCCGAGGAGCGGCAGCACCGCGTCGCGCACGCACCAATGCGATGTGGCGCGATACCCCCGCAGCAGGCCGGCGGCGCCGAGGATCAGCGATCCGGTGCAGACGCTCGTCACCCAAGCGGCCCGTTCGCCACGATCCCGCAGTAAGGCGAGCAGCCGGGCGTCGCGCATCTGCGCGGGCGTTCCGTCGCCGCCCGGCACGAACAGGACGTCGAGGTCCCGCGGGCAGGTCTCTGAGGTGTGGGTCGCCAACAGCGACAGGCCGGTATCCCTCGCCACCGGGCCGGCGGACTAGGCGGGAAATGGACGGCGTCCGGGCGCCAACCCCGCGGGCAGGTCCTGGGGGCCGACGAGATCGAGCGCGGTGAGGCCCGGGAACAGGAGCATCGCGATCCGGACCGGCCGATCGTCCGGGATCGGCGCCGGAGCGTCGTCGGCTCGGGTTAGGAGCGGCCAAGCGGCAGCCGCCGCAGCCGCGGCGGCGATGAGGTCCCGGCGGTGCAGGCCCGCCGGCCCGGTCACGAAAGGCGCGTCACAGCGGCCAAGCCGCGTCGCGATAGGCGCTGTCCCAGAACATCCATTCGAGGCGCGTGGCCTGGGTGAAGGCGTGGTGCATGCGTGCCCGCTGGCCGGCAGTGACGTCCTCCGCCGCCCGGTCGGTGGCGGCGATCATCGCAGCGACGGCCTCGGCGAAATCCGCGCCCGCATAGGTGTCGATCCAGGCGCGATAGGGGTTGTCGGGTTGGGCGCGGGCGAAGATGTCGTCGCCGACTTCCTTGTAGATCCAGAAGCAGGGCAGCAGGGCAGCGCAGACCACCGGGAACGGCTCGGCATACGCAGTGGCGAGCAGGTAGTTCACGTAATGGTCGCAGGCCGGCGTCAGCGGAGTGGCCGCGAAGGTCTCGGGCCCGATGCCGTAATCGCGAAAGAAGCCGCCGTGCAGGGCGCGCTCCACCACGATGGCCTCCTGGGCGGCGGCCGAAAACTGCACGATCCCGTCCGGATCCGGTGCCTTCGCGGCGGCGAGGCTCAGCGCTCGGCCGAAACCCACAAGGTAATGCGCATCTTGCACGATGTAGTGGCGGAACCTGTCCTGCCGCAGCGTGCCGGCGGCGAGTTCCGCGTTGAACGGCATCGACCGGATCGTCTCGTAGGCGACGGCGTTGCGCGCCCAGGCCTCCCCGGAGAACGGCCCCGGTCCGGAATGCTCGACCATGTCAGCAGCGGCCATGTCAGCCCTGCCGCTGAGCGTGCGTGACGGCGACGTGGATCAGCTCGGCCAGTGTTCGCACGCCGAGCTTCTGGCGCATCTGCGAGCAGGCATTCGTGACGGTTTTGTAGCTCACCGACAGGTCGGTGGCGATCGCGCCGTAGGACCGCCCCTGGGCGAGGCGCGCCAGGATCTGCTGCTCGCGCGGGGTCAGCTGCGATTCCGGCGTGCGCCGGGCGTCCGCCCGCAGCATCGCGACTTCGGTGGCCAGCCGCCGGTCGAGATAGACCTCGCCGATCCGCACCTTGCCGAAGGCCTCGAACAGCTCGGCCGAGGCGTGATCCTTCAGGACGTAGCCGAGCGCCCCGGCCTCCAGGGCGCGGGCGACGATCACCGGATCGTTGTGCATGCTGAACACGAGGATCCGCGTCTGCGGCGCCACCGCGCGGATCCGGCGGATCAGGCCGAGACCGGCCATGCCGCTGCCCTGGAAGGTCAGGTCGCAGATCACCACCGGCGGCCGGAGCCGGTGGAAGATCCGGTAGCCGGCGACCACCGAAGTCGCCTCCGCGATGGTCTCGACGCCGGCATCCTCCAGCACGCGGCGACAGCCCTGCAGGACGATCGGGTGATCGTCGATGACGAGAACCGGCAGGCGCGTGGCGGCGATGTCGATCTGGGAGGCGATGGCGTTCATGCGCTCTGCGCGTTGTTCTCGTCGCCCCGGTCCGGCGGGACCGGGATCATGATCCGGACGATTGCGCCGGGGCCGGCATTGTCAAGGGCGAAGGTGCCGCCCAGGGCCTCGACGCGCTCGCGCATCCCCGAAAGACCCAGCCCGGTGCCGGGCTCGGCCGGGGCGCCAGGGCCTGGAAGCCCGGTGCCGTTGTCGCGGATCGTCACCGTCAGGTGGCTCCCGGTTTCCGTGGCCTCCGCCTCGACCCGGGTGGCGGCGCCATGCCGCACGGCGTTGGTGGCGCTCTCCTGCACGCAGCGGAACACGGTGAGATCCACGAGGTCGCCGTAGCCGCGCGCCAACCCATCGAACCGGCCGACGAAGTCGAGGCCGGGATGGCGCTGGGCGAAGCCGCGCAGGAGCAGATCGAGGCAGGTGGCGAGCGGCGCCTGCCCGAGACCGTGCGGCCGCAGACGGTTCAGCAACTCCCTGTTGACGGTCTGGACCTGCCCGACGATGGCGCTGATCTCGGCCGCCCGCGCGGTAAGCTTCTCACGGCTCGGTTCGGTCGGACCCGAGGCGATCCGGGCGATCGAGGCGGCATTCGCCTCCAGCGCGAACAGGCACGGGCCGAACTCGTCGTGGAGTTCCAGGGCGGTGCGGCGGCGCTCGTCGTCCTGCGCGGTTAGCAATTGCCGGTTGAGGCGCCCGTTGGCGGCGCGAACCTCGCCCAAAGCCGCCGCCACCTTGTTGAACCGCTCGGCGATGACCGCGAGTTCCTGGGCGCCGGGGGGCGCGAGGCGGGCGGTGTAATCGTGGTGCTCCAGCTGGGTCAGGCCGACGCCGAGCCGCCGCAGCGGCGCCAGGATGCGGCCGAGAGCGACGTAGAGCGCCATCAGCATGGCGACGTTGATCGCCGCCGTGGTCAGCGAGAGCGCCCGCGCGTAGCCCCAGATCTCGTCGATCTCGTCGAGGGGCTGGGTGGTGATCTGCGCCGAGCCGAGTTGCTGCCCCTTCGCCGTGATCGGAAGGGTGTGGCGCTCGATCGGCGGCATGATCAGGTCGGCGAACCAGCCCGGTGCTTCCCGTACGGTCCGATGGGTCGGGACCGCGCTGCCGACGCGCGCACCGGCATCGTCGAGGACCGCGACGCGGACGTGCCGCAGCACCTTGAAGCGCAGGTCGAGGGTCTGGAGCAGGCTTTCGGGTGGGGTCGTCTCGGAGAGGCGGATCGTGTCGGCGACCAGCGATTCCACGGTCGCGAGCGAGGCCCGGGTCTCCACCCGCACCGCCGTCCGGGCGTTGAGCACGATCACGCCACACGAGATCAGGGCCGCCAGGGCGTCGATGAACAGCACCACGGCGATGAGCCGCGCCCGGGTCGACCACGTCGACCAGGGCCAGCGCCCGGCCCGGCTTGCGGCAGCGGCGGCCATCGGGAGATTTGTCGGTCGTGCATCCACGCCGAGACCCATAGCGGGCACGCGGGCGAAGTCCATGCGGCGGCGGTCGATCCGGGCGTCTTCAATGTGCCGGTCGATCACGGATCGTTAAGCCGTAGCTGCATATCTTGTGGATAGACGTGGATCGACTGGCCCCGCCCAGAATTCGGACCGACATCTTTGCGCCGTATTGCGGCTCCTCTACTGGCAGCCGAGTTGAACCGCCTCCGGCTCGCCGGAGGAAGGCGATCGGTCATGGGGGGGCTGGTCGCGCGCGTCGTGCCTCGTGTCAGAGACCCCGGACCATGATCGACCTCGCTCTGGACCCCTCAGACACCCGAGACAATCGGAATCCGGCAGCGCCACCGCGCCGTGCGCTCGACCTGCGCATCGTCCTGTTCGGGCTGGCCGGGATCGGCGTGCTCGGCGGCTTCGGGGTCGCCGCCTCGACGCTGATGGCCGGGCTCGCATCGCCCCCCCCGATGAAGTTCACCGCCGCGCCAGGTCGGGCCCAGGACTGGCCCGACCTGAAGGACGGGCTTCCGGCCCTTGCCGGAACCGTCGCGTCGGCGCCCCCTGAAGCGAAGCCGGCCGAACCGGTCGCTCAGGCCCCGCGCATGGCATCCTTGCCCGACACGTCTACCCCTGCGGCAGCGCCCAGCAAGGCGCCGGTTGCGCCCCCCGCCAAAGCCGCCGACGCATCCGTTCCCCCGACCCGGCGCATCCCGACCCCGACACCGGTCTCGCCGCTCGCCGCGAGCCGTCAGGTCGTGCCGCTTCCGCCGAGCCGCACGGCTGCGCTCCAGACGCCGCGCGCATCCGAGACGGTACGCGCCCGCGTGCTGACCGAGCCGGCCCCGAAGCCGGTCGCGGCGTCCGCACCGGCGGAGAAGGCCGCGAAACCGACGCCCAAGGTCGTCGCCACGAAGCCGACACCGCCGACGAAGACCGCCGAGAAGGCCAAGCGTACGGCTCCCACCGCCGTTGCACAGGCGGAGCCCGCGGAAGCGGAAGAAACGGAAGTGCTCGGGATCAAGCTGCCGTCGCTGGCGCCTGCCGGACGCAAGCTGAAGGAAAGCGTCGACGCCATCGGCGACGCGGTGAAGAGCGTATTCTGAACGGCCGGACAGCCCGCGCGCGCTCCCTAAAAATTCACTGCGGGCGACGAAGTCCACACAATGGCGCCGACACGCTCTCCTCCTCCTTGCGGGGAGGAGTTGGAGGTGGGGGTGGCGCAGGAGGCACCATTGCGCCTCATCCTGAACCACCCCTACCCCTGGCCCCTCCCCAAAAGGGGGAGGGAAAAGCGCTTTCTCTTGAGAGCCTTGAGCCTGGAGCGAGATGTGTGAACCCACAAGCCCGCGCCAGCGAGCGCTTCGGCCTCAGCCGCGGCCCGTATTGCGGCCTGGCTTGTGCTCGGGACGCGGGCCGGACTGTTCGGCCTTGCGCTGATGCTTGCCGGCACGGGGGCTGGCGTAGCCCTTCGGGCCGCTGGGACCAGCCGAACGGCCCTGACGCTCGGTCGGTGCGGCATCCCCCGCGATCGCCTCGATCTGGATCTCCGGTGAGCCATTCCGGGCGAAGGCTTCGGCGAAGCGTGCCGCCGCGTTGCCGCGCACCTCGAACTTGGTCTCGCGATCGAAGATCCGGATCGCCCCGATCTCCTGGCGGTCGATGCCGCCCCGGCGGGTCAGCATCGGCAGCAGGCGGCGCGGATCGGCATTGTCGCGGCGGCCGAGGTTGAGCCGGAACCAGACCGCAGGCCCCATGGAGGCGATCCGCTCAGGGTCCATCGGATCGTAGGGCGGACGCTCGCCCCGGGGGGCCCGACCCTCACCGGGGTCGCTGACCTCCTCGGGAGCCGGCAGGCGGGTGCGGTAGACGCGGGCCAGCAACGCCGCCAGTTCCTCCGGGCTCTTGCCGGCGAGCAGCGTCTCGGCCAGCGCGATGTCCTCCTCGGCGGGGGGCTCGGCGAAGAGCGGGTCTTCGAGCATGCGCTCGCCGTCGAGACGCCGGATCTCGTCGGCCGAGGGCGGCCCCGACCATTCGGGGCTCACCTTGGCCATGGCGAACATCTGCTCGGCCCGGCGCCGCCGGGAATTCGGGATCAACAGCACCGAGGTGCCCTTGCGCCCGGCGCGGCCGGTGCGGCCGCTGCGGTGCTGCAGAACTTCGGCGTCGTGCGGCAGATCCGCGTGGATCACGAGGCTGAGCGACGGCAGGTCGATGCCGCGCGCGGCGACGTCGGTGGCAACGCAGACCCGGGCGCGACCGTCGCGCAGGGCCTGGAGCGCCGCGTTGCGCTCGCCCTGGCCGAGTTCGCCCGAGAGCGCCACCACCGAGAAGCCGCGCTCGGTCAGGTTCGCCTGGAGATGGCGAACGGCGTTGCGGGTGTTGCAGAACACGATCGCGGTCGCGGCATCCGCCTCGCGCAGGAGGTTGAGCACCACGTGCTCGGTCTCCCGCGGCATGATCCGCACGGCCCGGTAGGCGATGTCGGCGTGGCCCCGGGTCTCGCTCTTGATCGCGAGCCGCAGGGCGCCGCGCTGGTAGCGCTCGGCCAGCGTTTCGATCGCCTTCGGCAGCGTCGCGGAGAACAGGTAGGTCGCCCGCTCCGGCGGGGTCGCCGAAAGGATGAACTCGATATCCTCCCGGAAGCCGAGATCGAGCATCTCGTCGGCCTCGTCCAGGACCACGGCGCGCAGAGCGGTCGGATCGAGGTTGCGCCGCTCCAGATGATCGCGCAGGCGCCCCGGCGTGCCGACCACGATGTGGGTGCCGTCGGCGAGCATCCGGCTCTCCCGCCGGGGATCCATCCCGCCCACGCAGGCGGTGATCCGGCCACCGGCCGGGCCGTAGAGCCACAAGAGTTCGCGTTGCACCTGGAGCGCGAGCTCCCGGGTCGGAGCGATCACCAGGGCGAGCGGGGCCGCCGCAGGCGGGAGGGCCTCGGCGTCGCCCATGAGCATGCCGGCCATGGCGAGGCCGTACGCCACGGTCTTGCCGGAGCCGGTCTGAGCCGAGACGAGGAGGTCGCGTGCGCCGGCTGCCGCCTCCAGCACCGCGGCCTGGACCGGGGTGGGATCGGCGTAGCCGCGTTCGGATAGGGCCCGCGCGAGGGGGGCGGGCAAGGTCGGGAAAGGCAAGTTTTAGAAACTCTCAACGGCCGCGCCGCACTCGGCTGCGCGCCATCGCGCGGCGAAGAGTTCTGGCACCGGACTTTATTCGGGTCGCCTTAAGGTAACGCCAACCGGGCGCGCTGACCACTCCCGCCGCAGCATGGGGCGGTTGCACCGGCTCAATCCAGGGTGCGAAGGTCGGTTTGGCTGAAATCCTGGCCTACAAAGAGCAGCGGGCAATCCTGTTCCTTCGCGAGGTGATACGCGAAGCAGTCGCCGAAGTTCAGGCCGGCCGGTTGAGACCCTTTCCCCCAGCGCCGATCGATTCCGGCGATGCGGCGCGCCGCGGCGGCGGTCACCGGCACGATCTCGATGGCGAGCGCTTCGATGAGGGTGCTCATCTCGTCGTTGATGTTCCGACGGGCAGAGACGATCAGGGCCTCGGCCAACGTGGCCGCCGACATGAGAAGCCGCTCTTCGCGCTGGATGATGGCACTACACCGCTCCGCCTCCGGTTCTCTCAGGAGAATCGCCATCAGCGCCGATGTATCGATGACGATCATCCTGGCAGGCCGTCGTCGCCGTAAAGGCATTCCTGGCTCCAGGCTGCACCGGGCCCCGGTACGAGCTTGACGGCAGCGGCAGCTTGCAGGGCCGCGATGATGTCGCCGCGTGCCGCGAGATCAGGCTTCGGCACGATGGTGGTGAGGCGAACCACAGGCTGGCCGTGCCGGGTCAGAATCACTTCGTCGCCGGCCTCTGCGCGCCGGACCAAGTCGGTGAGTTGTGCCTTGGCGTCGGTCACGGATACCCGCATCGCATCCTCCCGGATCGCCTCTGGTCGCGTCATGCAAATGGACTATGACATGGTCTAACATTGGAAGCCGCAGCGTCAATGCGGCAGGTCAGGAGAGCGGCACGGACATGATCGGACTCCTGCGGGTGGCGGTGGCCTGGGCGACGGTTCTCGCCTTCGCGTGGTTCGGCAAGGGCTGGCTTGCCGACCTGTCGCAGCCGCTCGTCGCCGGAGCGCTGTTCGCGTGGCTGCTGGCGGTGATCGTCTGGGCGGCCTTCGGCGTCGTGCACGAGGCGGAGGCGATCGCCCACCGGCTGGGCGAGCCGCTCGGCACCCTGGTGCTGACGCTCGCCATCGTGATCATCGAGGTGGCGCTGATCTCGGCCGTGATGCTCTCGGCGAAGGACGCACCGACGCTCGGCCGCGACACGATGTTCGCCGTGCTGATGATCGTGCTGAACGGCGTGGTCGGGCTCGGGCTGCTGGTCGGCGGCCTGCGCCATCACCAGCAGCGCTACAACCTGCAGGGGGCATCCGCCTTCATGGCGGTGATCATCCCGCTCACCACGATCGCACTCGTCATCCCCAACTTCACCAGCTCGACCAGCGACGGCACGCTGACGACCCTCCAGGCCGTGGCCTTCTCGGTGTTCACCCTGGCGCTCTATGGGGTGTTCCTGTTGATCCAGACCGGCCGGCACAGCGAGTTCTTCATCGACGCGGAGGCCCGGGATGCGGAGCCACCGGCCGACGCCGCCTCCGAGTCGGGCGGCAGCATCGCCAAGTCGATCGGCCTGCTTCTGGCCAACGTCGTGCCGATCGTGATCCTGGCCAAGAGCCTCGCGGTGATCCTCGACCATGGGATCGCGGCGCTGGGTGCCCCCTCGGCGCTCGGCGGCGTGCTGATCGCCGCCATCGTGTTCACCCCGGAGGGAATCTCGGCGCTCAAGGCGGTGGCCCGCAACGAGTTGCAGCGGGCGATCAATCTGTGCCTGGGCGCGGCGACCTCCACGGTCGGCCTGACCGTGCCGGCGGTCCTGGCCATCGGGCTGCTCACCGGCCAGACCGTGGTGCTCGGCCTCAAGCCCACCGAGATGACCCTGCTCGCCGTGACGCTGAT
This sequence comes from Methylobacterium sp. E-065, assembly GCF_022829605.1. Classification (GTDB taxonomy): domain Bacteria; phylum Pseudomonadota; class Alphaproteobacteria; order Rhizobiales; family Beijerinckiaceae; genus Methylobacterium. Next base: position 8,375 of record NZ_JAKSYD010000074.1, read on the forward strand.
CCTCAGCGCCCAGACGTTTTCCGGCACCCGCACCACGGTGCTGGAGGGCGCGGTGCACCTCGTGCTGTTCTTCGTCTACCTTGTGCTGATCTTCAGCCCGTGATCGACGGCCTCACGCCCCGAACCGCTCGGTGCGGATGATTCCCGGTGCTACGCCGGCCGCCACGATCAGGTCGGAGGCCGCCGCGACGAAGCGGTTCGAGCCGCAGAGGAACACCTTCCCGGGCGGCCCGGTCCGGCGCAGCGCTTCTGCGACGAGGGCGGCATCGATGCGCTTGCCCCCCGGTTCCCGGGTCGTCGCGAGGTGGAGCGAGACGCCGGGATCCTCGGCCGCCAGCCGCTCCAGCTCAGGGAGCGCGATCGCGTCGGCCCGGGTCCGGACCGAGTAGATCAAAGCCGCCGGAATCGCCCGCCAGCCCTGCGCCCGCCGCCGCAGCATCGCCAGCAGGGGAACCACGCCGGATCCACCGCCGCCGAGGAGCAACGGGCCGCCATCGGGACCGTCCCAGGAGAACGAGCCGCCGATCGGCCCACGCAGCTCGACCTGATCGCCCACCTGGGCGATTTCGGTGAACCAGCCCGAGACCTCGCCGTCCGGCAGGCCCTCGATCATCAGTTCCAGGGTGCTGCTGCCATCCGGCGCCGAGGCGATCGAGTAGCTGCGCTGGGCCTGATACCCGTCCTCGGCGGTGAGCCGGACGTCGACATGCTGGCCGGCGCGATAGGTGTCCGCCAGCGGACAGCGCAGCCGGACGCTCGTCACGTGGGGCGTGACCGGCGCGATCGCCGTGATCGCGGCCCGGTGCCAGCGGAAGACGATCGCCTCAGTCACCGGTGTAGCGCTGCTCACGCCAGGGATCCCCGTACATGTGATAGCCGCGCAGCTCCCAGAAGCCGGCGGTGTCGGTCTTGGTGAAGCGCAGGCCCTTCACCCATTTGGCGCTCTTCCAGAAGTAGAGATGCGGCACGAACAGCCGCGCCGGGCCGCCGTGATCCGGGTGGATCGGCTGGCCGGCGTAGCGCGTCGCCACCAGGGCCTGCCCGCCGACGAGATCGGCCACCGGCACATTGGTGGTGTAGTCGTCATAGGATTCCGCCAGCAGGAACGGCGTCGGCGCCGCGATCCCGGCGTCCGTCAGCAGGTCGTCGAAGCTCACGCCCTCCCAGGCGGTGTCGAACTTCGTCCATTTGGTGACGCAGTGGATGTCCCCGTTCCACGTAGTCCGGGGCAGCGCCTCGAACGCCTCCCAGCTCCACGTCTTGATCGGGCGAGAGCCGTCGCGCAGCGTGAACTGCCACGTGGCGCGATCGACCGTCGGGTTCGGGCCGATCTGCAGGATCGGAAAGTCGTCAGTCAGATACTGGCCCGGCGGCAGGCGTGCACCGGTCTCGGGCGGCTGCCTGCGCCCGACGAAACCCCGTGTCACCATGCCGGCCTCCGTTGCGCACCCGATCGAGCGGGTGTGGTGCGGCGGAACACCCCACGTCAAGCCGGCCGGTCCGGCCGTGTGCGGCCGAACAAACGCCCCAAAGCTCAGGCGTGCTAGCCGGACTGTGCCGATGTTCGGCACGAATCGCCTGCTTCCAGGGGGATGTCATGAAGTACCTACTCGCGACGAGCCTCGTCGTCGGGAGCCTCGCCACGCTGGCGCCGGCCGCTCAGGCCCGCGACGGCATCGGGGCCGGCGGCGCGGCTGCGCTCGGCGTGCTCGGCGGCCTCGCGGTCGGCGGCGCCATCGCGTCGTCCAACAACGGCTATTACCCGGGCCGCCCGGTCTACCGCGCCCCGCCGCCGGTCTACGTCGAAGAAGATTACGGCCCGGTCTGCCATTTCGAGCGCCGCCGGACGGTCGATCCCTACGGCGACGTCTACATCCGCCGCGTCCGCGTCTGCGAGTAAGTGGCCTCCGGCGCGGGCTCGACGGCCCGCCCCGGCTTCAGCCGCTCGGCACAGGCGATGCCGCCGAGCACCAGCGCCAGGGCGATCCCTTCCGTCGCCCCGAACGGCTCGCCGACCAGCAGGACGGCGAGGATCGCGCCGAAGATCGGCACGAGGTTGACGAACAAGCCGGCCCGGTTCGGGCCGATCAACTCGACCCCGCGCATGAAGAACAGCTGCGCGAGGAGCGAGGGCCCGAGGCCAACGAAGGCCACCATCGCCCATCCCTCCGGGCCCGGCCAGACGGCGTGCCCCGTTGCCCATTCCACCGCCAGCGGCGGCAGCGAGGTCAGCAGGGCGGCGACCGCCATGGCGGCGAAGAAGGCCAGCCCCGGGACCTTCGGCCGGGTCGGCAGGAAGATCGTGTAGCCCGCGTAGAGCAGACAGGCGCCGAACACGAGCACGTCGCCGCGGTTGAAGGCGAGGTGCGTGAGCACGGCCAGGTCGCCATGGGTCGCGGCCAAGCCTGCGCCGATCAGGGTGAGAACCACGCCCGCCATCTGACCGGCCGTGACCGGGACCCGGTAGGCCACGCGGTTCAGGAGGATCACCAGCACCGGGATCGCCCCCTGGAACAGGGCGAGGTTGATCGCCCCGGTATAGGCGCCGGCGGCGTAGAACAGGCAATTGAAGGCCGTATAGCCGAGGCCGCCCATCAGCAGGATGCGCAGCCAGTGCGGGCGAAGCAGGGGCCAAGCCGCGGCGAGCTTGCGCCCCGCGAAGGGCACCAGCACCGTACAGGCCACGGCCCAGCGCAACGTCGTGATGACCTGGGGCGAGATATGCCCGGGCGCCCAGCGGCTCGTGACGGCGTTGCCGGCCCAGAGCAGCGCCGTGAGTGTGAGCAGGCCGTAAGCGGGTGCGGCCGCGTGGGCCGCCCGCTCCGAACTCAACGGCGGCGGAACTGGCCGCCACGCACCTGCGGCCGCGGGCCGGAGGAGCGCTCGTCCTTGTGGCGGAACACGAGGCGGCCCTTCTCGAGATCGTAGGGCGACATCTCGACGGTCACCCGGTCACCCGCCAGTGTCTTGATGCGGTTTTTCTTCATCTTGCCGGCCGTGTAAGCCACGATCTCGTGGCCCTGGTCGAGCTGCACGCGGTAGCGCGCATCCGGCAGGATCTCGACGACGAGACCGTCGAACTGCATCAATTCTTCTTTTGCCATGCACCTTCTCCAGTCGGACCGTCCGGCAGCAGGCGTTCCGGCAATACGTCTCGGTTTATGATCGAGCTCGGGAAACGCCGCAGGGCGCGGATCCGATCCGACGGACCGCCCGCGCCAGCTCAGCAGCACACTCGCATGTAGTCGCCGCGGGAACCGGCCGCAAGTCGCGGCGCGGCCTAAGGGATCCGTCATCGACATGATTTGCCGGCTTTCACGGCTCGGCGGTGTCGTGTCCGGCATAGTCGAGGCGGCCATCCGGCATCCGCCGCCACACACGCAGGGTGACGGCGCCGCCGGTCCGATCGCCCCTCGCGTCAAAACCGACCGACCCGAGGATCGTGCGGGCGGGTGGGCCGCTACGCAGGGCCTCAGCCACCTTGCGAACATCCGCGATCCGGCCGGTCTTCGGATCGGCCGCACGGGCACGGTCGACCGCCTGATAGAGCAGTTCCACCGCCGCGTAGGCGCCGGCCGCCACGCTGTCCGCATCCGGGCCGCGCGGGACCGGCTTGCCGCTTCGGGGATCGGGTAATCGCGGCGGATCGGGCGCGAGCGTCATGACGGTGCCCTCGCCAGCCGTGCCGGCCATCGTCGTGAAGCCGGGATCGAGGATCCCGTCGCTCGCCACCAGGGTGGCACCGAGCCCGGCCTGCCGCATCGCATGCAACAGGGTCGCGGCCTCGGGGGCGAGCCCGCCGAAATAGACCGCCTCGACCCGCGCCGCCTTCAGCCGGGCGACGAGATCCGCGAGATCGCGGGTACCGCGGGGGAAACTGTCGAACAGCACCTCCGGCGCACCGGCCTCCTTCAGCTGCGCCGCCACCGCGTCGGCGAGGCCACGGCCGAAGGTCGAGCGATCGTTGAGGATGCCGACCCAGCGACCGGCGAAGGTTTTGGCGAGGTAAGCCCCGGCGGCCCGGCCCTGCTGCGCGTCGCTGGGACCCAGCCGGAATGTGTTCCAGAAGCCGCGGCCGGTGAGCGGCGAATAGCTCGCGCCCGTCGTGACCAGCACGGCGCCGGCATCCTCGTAGACGGGCGAGGCGGCGGCGACCGCGCCGGATTCGAACGGCCCGACCACGAGACGCACCCCGTCGGCCATGAATTTCCGGGCTACGGAGACGGCCTGCCGGGCGTCCCCGGCATCGTCGGTGGGCACCAGCACCAGCCGGGGGCGCCCGCCGGCTGCCCGGTTGATGTCGGCCACCGCCTGCTCGGCCCCCTGCCGGAGGCCCTGGCCGAAGGCGGCGTCCGGGCCTGAGAGCGGCGCCGAGAGGCCGATCCGCACCGGCGCCTGCGCGGTGGCCGGCGTCGCGGCCGTGGCGATGAGGCCGGCGAGGGCCAAGGCGAGGTGTCGGATCATGGCGGCACCCTACGGCCCGGCACAGGGTTTCCGGAAGAGGCGCTTCCACGTACGGACGAGCCTGTCCGGCCGGCAATGGGCCATGCACCCTGTGAGCGTATCGGCATACAGATTCGCACGGAAGCGCTGGCGGGCGGGCGCGATGTGCGGAATAAGGGCGTCACCCCGGCTTGACGCCGGGCCTGCTGGCGCGCCGACGCGCCGCCGACCAAGACCCTCTGGGACGATTGACGATCATGACCTCGCTGTTCGCCGGCATCCAGGACGCGCCGCTCGATCCGATCATGCGCCTGTTCGAGGCCTTCAACGCCGACCCGAGCCTGAAGAAGCTCAACCTCGTGGTCGGCGTCTACACCGATGCGGACGGCAAGGTGCCACGCCTGCGCGCCGTGCAGACCGCCGAAAAGCGCTGGATCGAGAAGGGCCTGCCGAAGACCTACCGGCCGATCGAGGGCACCAAGCCGTTCCGCGACGCGGTCCAGGAGCTGCTCTTCGGCAAGGGCGCGCCGATCCTGTCGCAGAACCGCACCGCGACGCTCCAGAGCATCGGCGGCACTGGCGCGCTGAAGACCGGCGCGGACGTGCTGGCCAAGCTCTATCCGAACGCCCAGGTGGCGGTCAGCAACCCGAGCTGGGAGAACCACAAGGCCCTGTTCACCCAGGCCGGCTTCACCGTGGTCGATTACCCCTATTTCTCGGCCGAGACCGGCGGCGCCGACTATCCGGCCATGAAGGCCTATCTCCAGGATCTGGCGAAGGGCTCGATCGTGGTGCTGCACGCCTGCTGCCACAACCCGACCGGGGCCGATCTCAGCCTCGATGAGTGGCGCGACCTCGTGCCCCTGATGGCCGAGCGCGGCCTGATCCCGTTCCTCGACATCGCCTACCAGGGCTTCGGCAACGGCCTCGACGCCGATGCCGAGCCGGTGCGCCTGTTCGCCGAATCGGGTCAGGAGTTCCTGGTCGCCTCCTCGTTCTCGAAGTCGTTCTCGCTCTACGGCGAGCGCGTCGGCGCGCTCACCATCGTGGCCGAGAACCCGGCCGCGCGGGCCAAGGCCGAGTCCTTCGCCAAGCGGCTGGTGCGGGCGAGCTACTCGAACCCGCACACCCACGGCGCGGCGATCGTCGAGATCGTGCTGACCGATCCCGAGCTGCGGGCTGACTGGGAACGCGAACTCGGCGAGATGCGCGACCGGATCCGCACCATGCGCGAGCGGATGGCCGACAGCCTGCAGCAGCGCCACCCCGAGCGCGGCTTCGACGCGATCAAGACGCAGAAGGGCATGTTCTCCTACACGGGCCTGAGCCCCGCCGAGGCCACCCGCCTGCGCGAGGAGCACGAGGTTTACGCTCTGGAGACCGGCCGGATCTGCGTGGCCGCGGTCAACACCCATAACATCGACCACGTCATCGATGCGATCGACGCGGTGGTGAAGGGCTGACCCTGTGGCGGCCCCCAAGCGCGTCTGCCGGTTCAACGTCTGGATCAACCCGGTCTTCGACGAACTGCTGAGGGCCGAGCCCGATATCGACCTGCAGGTCGGCGATCTGCAGGGACCGGAGGACGCGCTGCTGGCGCTTTTGCGCGAGGCCCACGTCTTCCACGTCTCGCCCGCACGTGACGAGCTGCCGCGCCGGTGGCACGTCACCGACGCGCTGCTGGCCGAGTGCCCGAACCTGCTGGCCGTTTCGTCGGGCGGCGCGGGCTTCGACACGGTCGACGCCGCCGCCTGCACCCGGGCCGGCGTCGCGGTGGTCAATCAGGCCGGCGGCAACGCCCGGTCGGTGGCGGAGCTGGCGATCGGCCTGATGCTCGCGGTCTCGCGCAAGATCTGTATTTCCGACCGTCTGCTCCGGACCGCGCGGGGCTTCTCGCGGGAATCGCTGATGGGCCACGAGATCGGCGGCTCGACGCTGGGGCTCGTCGGGATCGGGCATACCGGCCGCGCGGTGGCCAAGCTCGCCCGCGGCTTCGACATGCGGGTCCTGGCCTACGATCCGCTCCTGTCGGCTGACGAGATCCGGGCCCGCGGGGCGGAGCCGGTGGAGCGGGCGCAGTTGCTCGCCGAGTCCGACATCGTGTCCCTGCATTGCCCGCTCGACGAGACGACCCGCGGCAGCTTCGATGCCGAGACATTCGCGGCCATGAAGCCGGGGGCGCTGTTCATCACCACCGCCCGCGGCGGCATCCACGACGAGGCTGCGCTCGCGGAGGCGCTGGCTTCCGGACAACTGGCCGGCGCAGGCCTGGACGTCTGGGCACCGGAGCCGCCGACGCTGGGCTCGGCGCTGCTCCAGCTCGACACGGTGGTGGCGACCTACCACACGGCCGGCGTCACGCATGAGGCGCGCCGCAATGTCGCTGCCTGGGGCGCCGAGCAGATCATCGGCATCCTGAATGGCGAGACCCCACCAAGGCTGGTCAACCCGGAGGTGTGGCCGGCGGTGCTGGAGCGGCGGGCGCGGCTGCTGGGCTGAGCTCCAGGCGGCAACCGCTATAAGGCGCTGATCCACCCCTCCACCTCATCTGAGGTGCCCGCGTCAGCGGGCCTCGAAGGAGGGCTTCACGGATCGCAGTGCTATCTGGAGGGCTCCTTCGAGGCCTCCGCTGCGCTCCGGCGCCTCAGGATGCGGGTGAAATTCGGATTTCCCAGATCTGGCGGCCCGCTATGGCGCAGCCCCCATCCACCCAAACCCCGCCTCGGTCCCGGCCGCAGGGTGATACTCGCAGCCGACGAAGCCAGCATATCCGACCTCTTCCAGCGCCGCGAAGATCGGGTCGAACGCGATCGTGCCGGTCCCGGGCTCGTGCCGGCCGGGATCGTCGGCGATCTGGACGTGGGCGATGAGCGGCGCGTGGGCGCGAATCAAAGCCGCCGGATCGTGGCCTAGACAGACGCAGTGATAAGCGTCGAACAGCAGCTTGACGTTGTCGCGCCCGATCGCCCGGATTGCATCCACCGCCACCAGCGGATCGTCGATCACGTAATTGGCGATCGAGCCTGGGCCGATCGGCTCGACGATCACCGTCATGCCGCGTGCCTTGGCGGCATCGGCCGCGAAGGCGAGGTTTTCAAGATACGTGTCCCAGAGCTTCGCCTGCTCGACCCCCGCGGGTCGGACGCCCGCCATTGGGTGGACCATGCGGCAGCCGAGTTGTTCGACGTAATCCAACGTCGGCGCGATCGTGGAGCGGTAATACTCCACCTTGTCGGGTAGGGCCGCGAACCCCTTCTCGCCCTTGGAGGCGTTGCCCGCCGGGAAGCCGGTCTGAACCAGCGGGACGCCAGCCCGCTCCAACCAGCCCGCCACCTCCCGGGCCGGCGTCGCGAACAGATTCGGATGCTCCACAGCCCGGAACCCGGCCTTCGCGGCAGCCGCGAAGCGTTCGGCGAGCGGCAGCTCCGTGAACAGGAAGCCGCAATGGCCGCTGAGGCGGTTCTTGAAAGCACCGAGCTTCATGGGTCAGGCGCTCCGGCCGGTCTCGAGCATAGCGCGCATCCGGTCCACCGCGGCGTGGGGCGCGGTCAGGACCGGGACGGACACCGCCTTCCGCACCGCCTCGGCGGCCCGGGAGGTGGAGAAATGCGCCAGCATGATCGCGTCGCAATCGTCCAGTTCCGGTGCACGCTCGGCGATCAGGCGATTGTGGGTCTCGGCATCGCCGGCCCGCAGGCGCGCCATGGCGTCGTCCACCAAGATGGTCCGCAACGTGGCCGGGCGCGCCGACTGGCCCACGAACTCCTCGAACTCGTCGGTCATCGTGCCGATGGACGGGCCGAAGGTCGCCAGCATGCCGATGCGCTCGCCCTGCGCGATCGCGGCGCGGAACATCGCCTCGTTGGGCTTGAGCACCGGCACCGGCACCGTCTCGATCAGCCGGTCGATCGCCGGCCCGAAGGCCGAGCAGGTGATCAGGATGCCGTCCGCGCCCATGTCGTGGCCATAGCGACCGAACCGCACGAAGCGCTCGATCATGCCCTCCGAGATGGCGCCGGGCTCCTTCGCCCGGTCGGCCGACAGGCCGTCGTCGAGGAGGTTCACCGCCTCGGCCTCGGGCCACTTCTCGGCGAAGGCGGCCTGGATCGGCGCCATGGCGACCGGCGTCGCGTGCAGGAGGACGATGCGGGGCGCCATTGGATCTTCCAGGTTGAAGGCAGGGGCGATCGACGCGTTGTAAGCGATTTCAGAACGGTGGCACAATAGCGCCGGTCACCCCGCACCGCGCCGGGGCGGCGCCGTGCTGGCGCGCAGGATCAGCTCAGCGTCGATCTCCGTGAGCCGCACCACCGGGCGTCCCTGGATCCGGGCGATCAGGTGGTCGCCGGCGGCATGGCCGATCTCGACGGAGTGGATGCGGATCGTCGTCAGCGGCGGGTCGAGGAAGGGCGCGAAATCGGAATCGTTGTGGCCGATCACCGACAGATCGCCCGGCACCGAGATCCCGCGGGCACGGGCCTCGATCATCGCTCCAAAGGCGATCTGATCCGTGCCGCAGATGATCGCGGTGGGGGGCGGTCCACCCGCCAGCATCTGGCGGAACCCGTCGCGGCCGCCGCCGATCCCGTAGGAGATCTCGATGTCGTGCTCGGGCGCCAGCCGCAGCCCGCGGGCGGCGAGCGCCTGGGCGATGCCGGTCACCCGGGCGCCGCCGCGGTCGTTGTCCTTGCGGAGCCCCGAGATTACCCCGATCCGGCGATGGCCGAGATCCATCAGGTAATTGGCCGCCCGCGCTGCGGAGGCAGCGTTGTCGAACCCCACGCAGGGGTGCTCGCGCGACAGACTGAAGGTCTGCACCATCGGGATGCCCGAGCGGGCGATCCGAGCATGGAGATCCGGGTGGTGGATGTCGCCTACCAGCATCAGCCCATCGATGCCCCGTTCCAGCAGGAAGGTCGCCTCGCGCAGCTCGTCCTCCAGGTCGTAGCCGGCATTGGCGGCGATGAGCGTGTAGTCGGCCTGCCGCAGCCGGTCCTGCACGCTCGACAGCACGCGCACGAACGCTTCGTTCTCGATGTTGGGCACGACCGCGCCGACTGCCATGAAGCGACGGGTCGAGAGCGCCCGGGCGGCGCCGTTGGCGACGAAGCCGAGATCCTGCGCGGCGCGCATCACGGCCTCGCGCTTGTCGGCCCGGACCCCGGCAGAACCGTTCAGCACGCGGGAGACCGTCGCGGTGGAGACGCCGGCGCGGTGGGCCACGTCCCGCGCCACCGGGCTGCGCCCCGGCGGTTCAAGGATGTCGTCCGGCAGATCCAGCACCGATTTCTTCTCCCCCCTGCTCGGGCTCGTCCAGCATTATATTGACACTCCTGCGCGCGGCTGGCTATCTGAAAGCGCTTTCAAAAACCGCTCCACGCGGCGGCCCTGAGGGAGGACCCATGGCGACGCTCGACCACCCGGCCTCCACAACGGGAGTGCCTGAGCGCGAGGCGGCGACCGTCGGCGGGGCCGACGCCGGCGCGCCGGGGATCGCCGCACCACAGGCAATCGTTACCAGCCTCAAGCGCAGCGACGCGGTCACGCCCTACCGGTTCCGCGACCTGCTGGCGCTCGACGATTTCGAGCGGCACGCCAAGCGGCTCCTGCCGCCGATGATCTTCCAGTACGTCTCCGGCGGGGTCGAGACCGGATCGGCGCTGGCGCAGAGCCGCGGCGCCTATGCTGACTACGCTCTCGTACCCCGGCTGATGCGGGACACCTCGGCGCGCGACACCGCCACAACGCTGTTCGGCCACACCTACGCGGCGCCGTTCGGGATCGGCCCGCTCGGCGGGGCCGCCTTCATCGCCTACCGGGGCGACCTCGCGCTTGCCGAGGCGGCGCGGCGGATGAACCTGCCGATGTGCCTCAGCGCCTCCTCGCTGATCAAGCTGGAGGACGTCTTCGCCCAAAACCCGCAGGCCTGGTTCCAGGGCTACCTGCCGGGCGACCAGACTCGGATCGATCGCCTGCTCGATCGGGTCGCCGCCACCGGCTACCGGACCTTCGTGGTCACCGCCGACACGCCGACGCTGGGCAACCGCGAGCACAACACCCGCAGCGGCTTCTCCATGCCGATCAAGGTCACGCCCAAGGTCGCGTGGCAGAGCGCGACCCACCCGCGCTGGCTGATCGGCACTGTCGCCCGGACCTTTCTCAAGCACGGCGCACCGCATTTCGAGAACACGGAGGCCGAGCGCGGGCCGCCGATGATGTCGCAGGGCGCGGTGCGCAACACCATCGCGCGGGACCAGCTTTCCTGGAAGAATCTGGAGGCGATCCGCAAGCGCTGGACCGGCAACCTCCTCGTGAAGGGGCTGCTTGCGCCCGAGGATGTCGAGATCGCCCGGGAATGCGGCGCCGACGGCGTGATCCTCTCCACCCATGGCGGGCGCCAGCTCGACTACGCCGTGGCGCCCCTGGACGTGCTGCCGGAGATCGCGGCCAAGAAGGGCGGACTGAAGATCATCGTCGACAGCGGCATCCGCCGGGGCACCGACGTGATGAAGGCTTTGGCGCTCGGTGCCGACTTCGTCCTGCTCGGCCGGCCCTTCATGTTCGGCGCGGCGCTCGGCGGCGCGGCGGGCGTCGAGCACGCCATGCGGATCCTCAAGGAGGAGCTCAACCGCGACATGGCGCTGATCGGGATCAACCGCCTGTCCGAACTCAATCCCGATTTCCTGCGCCGCGTCCCGCGTCGGACCTGATCCGGAAACCGCCATGCCCGACGCCCCCCTCGGACTCGCCTTCGTCGGCTGCTTCACCACCGAGCGGCGCCGGGCGCGCGGCCAGGGCATCGATGTCTACCGGACCGGGGACGGGCTTGATGGCTGGGCGTATCTTGGCCGGGTCGAAGGCCTGACCAATCCGTCCTTCCTCGTCGCTGACCCTCGGCGCGCCGTGCTCTACACGGTGCAGGGTGACGGCGCGGACGCGAGCGCCTTCGCGGCTGCCCCGGACGGCACCCTGCGGCCCCTCGGCAGTGCCGCGACGGACGGCACCAACAGCGTGCATCAGGCTCTCGACCCGACCGGGCGCTTCCTGATCGTCGCCAACTACGCCAGCGGCTCCGTCGCCCTGTTGCCGGTGCGCGACGACGGCGGTCTGGAGCCGGCTTGCCACGTCCTGCCGTTGCCGGGCGATCCGGGTCCGCACCGAACCGAGCAGGCCTGTGCCCACCCGCACCACGTGGTCCTGGCGCCGGACGGGCGGCACGTGCTCGTGCCCGACAAGGGGCTCGACCGCGTCTTCGTCTTGGCGATCGACGGCGAGCGGCTGGCAATCGTGTCGGAGACCGCGATGCGGCCCGGCGCCGGGCCGCGCCACATCGCATTCCACCCGCGGGCGCCCCTCGCCTTCCTGATCAACGAGCTGGAGTCGAGCATCGCGACCTGCCGCTGGGACGCGGAGGCTGGAACGCTCACGCCGCTGCATCTCACTCCGACCCTGCCGCCGGACTTCTTTGGCGCCAGCACGGCCGCGGCCATCGTGGTCACGCCGGACGGACGGTTCGTCTACGCCTCGAACCGTGGCCAGGACGGCATCGCGCGCTTTCGCGTGGATGCCGAGGCCGGGCGGCTCGATCCCGCCGTCTGGACCCCTTCGGGCGGCCGCGACCCGCGCTTCATGACCCTGGCGCCGGACGGACGACACCTCCTCGTGGCCAACGAGCAGGGCGACAGCCTCGTGGAATTCGCCATCGATGCCGTCAGCGGGGACCTGACCAAGACGGGCACGCGCCCGAGCCTCAGTCCCTGCACGATCGCGTTTTTGTAGGAGGTCCAAGTCTTTGTCCGCAGTCATGATTCCAGCGGACCGCATCCTACGACCCATACCAATCCCACCCGCAACCTCATCCTGAGGTGGAGGGCGGGAATGACCAAGATCAACAAACGACAATAAAAATGACGAAAATCCCGGAGGAAACCCCATGTTTGCCAAGCGCTACAGGTTCCTGATCGCGTTCCTGCTGTTCATAGCCGGGATCATCAACTACATGGACCGCGCCGCGCTCGGCGTGGCGGCGCCGTTCGTCAAGCAGGATCTCAACCTGTCGCCCGCCGAACTCGGGGTGATCTTCTCGACCTTCTTCTTCGGCTACGCCCTGTTCGCCTTCGTGGGTGGCCAGCTCGCCGATCGCTACGGCCCGCGCAGCGTCTACAGCTGGGCCGCCGCCGCCTGGTCGGTCCTGTGCATGCTGACCGGCGCGGTGACCGGCTTCGCCCAGATGTTCGCGGTCCGCGCCCTGTTCGGCTTCGCCGAGGGGCCGATGAACTCCACCACGAACCGTACCCTCACCACGTGGTTCCCCCGCGAGGAGACCGCCCGGACCATCGGCTTCACCTTCTCGGGCCAGACGGTCGGCAGCGCCATCGCGGCGCCCGTGGTCGGCCTGCTGGCGATCCAGTACGGCTGGCGGGTCGCCTTCGTGGCGATCGGCGCGGTCGGCCTGCTCTGGGTCGTGGCGTGGCGCCTCCTGATGACCGATCGGCCGCAGGACAATCCCCGCGTCGGCACGGAGGAGGTCGCGCTGATCGAGCGCAGTCGCGCGGTCACGCACCTCGCGCCGTCGGACCACGCCCGCTCGCTGAGGGAATACCTGTTCCTGCCCAGCACCCTGTCGCTGGGTCTCGGCATGTTCGCGGTGAACTACACCCTCTACATCTTCCTCTCGTGGCTCCCGAGCTACCTGACCGATGCCCTGCACATGCCGGTGCAGCAGATGGCGCTCGTCGCCTCGATTCCCTGGGCCTGCGGCTTCGTCGGCTATGTCGGCGGCGGCATCGTCGCCGACCACCTCTACAAGCGCATGGGCGACAAGCTCGCCGCCCGGAAGATCACCACGATCGTGCCGCTCGCCATCGCGGGTGTCGCGCTGATCGCCGTCAACGCTGCGCCGAATGCCGCGGTGGCGGTCGCGCTCATCGCGCTGGCCGTGCTGATGCTGACGAGTTCCGTGCAATCCTGCTGGGCGACGATCCACGAGCTGGTGCCCGAGGCCCGTGTGGGCGGGGTGAGCGGCTTCATCCACCTCCTGAGCAACATCTCAGGGATCATCGGACCGACCGCCACAGGCCTCGCCGTGCAGTATCTCGGCGGCTACGCCAGCGCCTTCGTGATCGCGGCCCTGATCGCGGCCGCGGGCGTCGTCGCGATGGCGATCTTCGTGCGGCGGCCCCGCCTGCCTGAGCCGGCCGCCTCCCTCGACGTGGCCAAGGCCGTTTGACCCCGGAGCATCCATGAGCGCCGAGACCCTCCCGCAAAGACCCGTCCTGCTGACCGGCGCGTCGGGCGCCCTCGGGCGCGTGCTGACCCGCGCGCTCGGAAAGGCCGGCTGGACGCTCCGGCTCACCGATCGCGTCCCCTTCCCCGATCCGCTGCCGGACGGCGCCCGCTTCCAGCGCGCCGACCTCGAGGACGGCCCCGCGATCCTGCGGCTGGCCGAGGGCTGCGGCACGATCCTGCATTTCGGCGGGATCTCGGTGGAGCACCCGTTCGAGACGGTGATCGGCCCCAACATCCGCGGCCTCTACCACGCCTACGAGGCGGCCCGGCGAGAGGGCGCTCGGATGGTGTTCGCGTCCTCGAACCACGCCATCGGGTTCCACGAGCGGTCCGAGGTTCTGGACGAGACCTGCGCCCTGAAGCCGGACGGCTATTACGGCCTGTCCAAAGCCTACGGCGAGCTGATGGGCGGCCTGTACCGCGACAAGCACGGGGTCGAGAGCGTCTTCCTGCGGATCGGCTCGTGCTTTCCGGAGCCCACAGACGCGCGGATGCTGGCGACGTGGCTGTCCTATGGTGACATGACCCGGCTGGTCATGCGCGCGACCCTGGCGCCGACGCTCGGCCCCGACGGTACGGTCGTGATCTGGGGCGCCTCGAACAACAGCCGCATGACGTGGTGGGGTCGGGACGGGCGCGACACCATTGGCTGGGCGCCGCAGGACAGCGCCGATCCCTACACGCAAGCCCTGGAAGGCAAGACCAGCGGTGATCCGGTTGTGGAGCGCTACCAGGGCGGCGGGTTCACGGGGCTCGATTATTTCCGGGGCGATTTGGGGAAATCCTAATCCCTACTCAACCCGCGCTCCCTCCCTCATAGGTCTACCAGAGCCACACATCCCACCTTGAGTCTAACCCTTGGAAAAAGAGCGCTTTTCCCCTCCCCCTTGTGGGAAGGGGTCATGGGTGGGGGTAGTACAGAAGGCACCGCCGCGCTCAATCCTGCACCACCCCCACCTCCAACTCCTCCCCGCAAGGGGGAGGAGAGAGCCTCACGGCTGACGACGTTTGAGCACCGCAGCCCACGGGGGGATGCGCGGAAGGGCTTTCGAGTTCGACTTGGCGGATCGCCGGATCGACCGGCTCTCCAAAAAAAGATGGATCACGACATGACCGACGATCACGCCGCAACCCGCCTGAAATGCGCCCTGGTGGTGCGCGGCGCCTTCGACGCGCATGTCATCCCGGCCTTCGAGGCGGCAGGCGGCCGGGCGGCGATCCACTGGGCGCCGACCGCCGTCATCATGAAGGTGCTGGAAGCGGGCGAGACCGCCGACGCCGTGCTGGTCCTGTCGGACGCCATGGACCGCCTGATCGCGGACGGCCGTGTCGAACCGGAAACGCGGGTCGATGCGGTGCGCTCGCGCTACGGCCTTGCCGTGAAGGCCGGGACGCCCCATCCGGACATTTCCACCGTCGAGGCCCTGAAGCGCACCCTCACAGCAGCGCGCTCGGTGGCCTATTCGCGCACCGGCGCCAGCGGGATCTACTTCGCCGGCCTGCTGCCGCGGCTCGGGCTCGCAGACGCCGTGAACGCCAAGGCCACCATCATCCCGCAGGGCTTCACGGCAGAGAAGCTGGTTTCGGGCGAGGCCGACATCGCGGTCCAGCAGATCAGCGAATTGATGGTTGTGCCGGGGATCGAGGTGGTCGGGCCCTTCCCCGATCCGGTGCAGGAGGTGACGACCTTCGCGGCGGCGATCCTGCGGGGCGCGACCGACCGGGCGGGCGCCGCCCGCTTCCTCGCCGGGCTGACAACGCCGGAGGCCACCGCGGCCTACCGGGCGAGCGGGCTGGAGCCGGCCTTCTGAGCGGGAGGAGGAGGGACCCCCTTTTGACGACGGGCGCGGCGACCTTCCACGCTTCGCGACCGCAAAAAAGTCCTTATGCTCGTGCTGTCCGGGCGCTCTTCCATCCCGTCGGACCGGATCGCGCCCTCCATGCTGAAGACCGCCTTCGTTGCCGCCCGCGACCGCCAGCGGCTGTCGGAGATCGCGACGATCCTGATCGGCTTCGGCGTCACCCGCGTCGTGGACCGCCTCGGCCTGCGCTATCTGCCCCTGCTGCCCCGCCGACGGCCCCGGGTCGACGTGACCCGCCTGTCGGAGCCGGAGCGGCTGCGTCGGGCGATCGAGGCGCTCGGCCCCACCTTCATCAAGTTCGGGCAGGTTCTGGCGAGCCGGCCCGACCTCCTGTCGCCGGCCTGGACCGAGGAGCTGCAGAAGCTTCACAGCCAGGTCGTGCCGGTCTCCTGGGAACAGATCGGGCCGCAGCTCGAACAGGACCTCGGCGCACCGCCCCAGGAGGTGTTCGCCGAGTTCGACACGAACCCGATCGCCTCGGCGTCGATCGCCCAGGTCTACCGGGCGCGGCTGCACACGGGCGAGGACGTCATCGTCAAGGTGCTCCGCCCGAACCTGCGCAAGATCATCGAGGCGGATCTGCGCCTGATGGCCCACGGCGCCCGCATCGTGGAGAACGAGTGGCCCGACATGGCCCGCTACCAGCCGCGGGAGCAGATGCGCCACCTCGCCGACGGGTTGAACGGCGAGCTCGACCTGCTCAACGAAGCGCGCAACTGCGAATTGCTGGCGCAGATCTTCGAGGACCGCGACGACATCGTCTTCCCGAAGATCCACTGGGAGCACTGCTCCGAGCGGGTGCTGGTGCAGGACTTCATCCACGGCATCCCGCCGAACGACGACGCGGCGCTCCGCGCGGCCGGCCTCGACAAGAAGCTGCTTGCCCAGAAGGGCACCGACGCCTTCCTGCAGATGGCGCTGATCGAGGGGCACTTCCACGCCGATCCGCACCCCGGCAACATGCTGGCGCTGCCGGGCAACAAGATCGGCTTCATCGATTTCGGGATCATCGGCCGCCTGTCGCAGCGCCGCCGGTCGCAGCTGCTGGTGCTGATCGGCGCGATGCTCAAGCAGGATTCCGACGGCCTGATGGCCGTACTGCTCGACTGGACCGGCACCAGCAACCCCGACCTGACCCGTCTCCAGGTCTCGGCCCAGTCCTTCGTGGAGAGTCACTCCTCGATCCCGCTGAACCTCGGGCTGGTGCTGACCGACTTCATGAACATGGCCCGCGAGAACGACCTCGCCATGCCGACCGATCTCGCCATCCTGTTCAAGGGGCTGGTGACCGCCGACGGCGTGATGCGCCACCTCGATCCCGATTTCGATCTGTTCGCGGCGGCTGGCCCCACGGTCAAGGCGAGCATGCAGACGCAGTTCTCGCTCTCTGCCCTCAAGCAGAAGGCCGAGGCGCTCGGCGTCGGCCTGTACGGGGCGGCCTCCGAGCTGCCGACCCTGATTCACCTGATGCTGGTGCGCCTCAAGCAGGGCCGCGTCACGGTCGAGATCGAGGTGAAGGGCCTCGACAAGCTCACCCGCGGCATTGAGCGCGCGGCCGCCCGGGTGGCGGTGGCCCTGGTGGTGGCGGCCTTCGCGACCCAGCTCGCGCCGCGGCTCATCGACCTCGGCACGCCGGTCTTCGTCTCGATCGGCTTGATAATCTTCGTGCTCGGGATCGGCTGGCTCGTGCTGCTGATGCGCAAGAAGTAGCCGACTTCGTTACGGAGGCCGAGCGCGACATAAGTTTTCGCCCCCCAGTTAATACACGTTTCGATTGATTATCCGGGCCGCCATGGTAGCGTGAGGCATCCAACGATTCGCTCGGCGGCGGGCAGGGATCCGGCATCAGAAGCGGCTCAAGCCGTCGATGCCCCCTCCCGATATCGTGTCGCCGCATCTGCGCGTCGGTGGACCTGCTGCGTCGCGCAGAGGCGCGCCGCCGGGTGGACCAGGGGGGCGAACGATGGAAGCAATCATCGTGTTGCCGCGGATCAACGGGGCTGAGCGGCGCCTCGACATGCTCGAGGCGGAGAATGCCCGCCTGCGCGATCTGTTGGCGCAGGCGAGCGCGCTGGCCGATCGGGAGCGGCAGCGCAGCCGCCGCCTCGGTCGAATCATCGAGGCCGCGAGCCGCGTCGAGGCCAGCCGGGTCGCCGCCGAGCGGCCGCGGGCCGCAGCGCCGGAGGCCCGGGCGCCGCTGGCCGGGCTCAAGCCCTCGGCCCAGCCATTCGCCTTCAACGACTACCTCGAACTGCTCGATCACGACGGGTACCTGATCACCGCCTCGGCCGACGGCCCGGCCCTGTCCGGCGTTCAGGACGAGGCGGACGCGATCGGCCGCTCCTGGATCGAGGTATGGACGCGCCAGGAGGATCGCGAGGCCGCAGCCGGGGCCCTCGACCGGGCACGCCTCGGCCGGCCGAGCCGTTTCCAGGCGCGGATCGAAACCGTTCAAGCGATCCGGTGGTGGGACGTGGCCGTGACGCCGATCGGCGCGACGCCCGGCAGCCCCGAGCGGATCCTCACGGTGTCGCGCGACATCAGCGAGTTGAAGCTCGCGGAGGCGCATCAGACGCTGCTGATGCAGGAACTCGCGCACCGGATGAAGAACACGATGGCCATGGTCCAGGCGGTCGCGGCGCAGACCATGCGCAACGCGGTCTCGCTGGAAGCCGCCGGCGAGGCGCTGGCGGCGCGCCTGCTGGCGCTTGCGAAGGCTCACGACGTCCTGCTCCAGGGCTCGTTCGCCCGAGCGTCCCTGGTCGGTCTGGTCGCCGGGGCGATTTCGCTGCACGACGACGGCCTGACCGATCGGTTCCGGGTCGAGGGCGCCGACCTGACCCTGGGACCGCGCCACGGCCTGACGCTGGCGCTGATGCTGCACGAACTCGGGACCAACGCCGCCAAGTACGGCGCCCTCTCGGTTGCCGGCGGCAAGGTCGGCATCACCTGGACGGTGATCGACGCGGAGGGCGGCTCGCGCCTGCGCTTCCGCTGGGAAGAGAGGGGCGGCCCGCCCGTGACGCCGCCGACCCGCAGCGGGTTCGGCACGCGCCTCATCGCCCGCAGCCTCGTCCACGGCTTCGGCGGATCGGCGCAGCTGACCTATCCGCCGGAAGGGGCGGTGCTGACGTTCGAGGCGCCGCTCGAAGCGGTCATCGCCGGCTGACCGTCGCCATGCGTGACGGCGGCCAGGTCCTGCAGGGCCGGGATCGTCCGATCGCGCAGCATCCGCACGGCGGCCAGGGGCTCCGTCAGGTCGTGTCCCGCGGCGGCATTCTCCTCGACCGCCCGGCAGGCCTGGGAAAGCGGATCGCAGCCCAGCATGCCCGACATCGACACGAGCGTGTGTGCCTCGCGCCCGTAATCGGCCGCAGAGCGGTCCCCCTCCGCGAAGGCGGTGGCGAGGCTGAGGCGGAAGCGGTCGACGATGCGGCCGAGCTTCTCCGGTCCGATCACCGCGCTAAGCTCGTCGAGCGCTTGTCGATTCACGAGCGCCTGGGACACGGTCCGTCTCCGTCGGAGCCTGCTGGTGGCGGTCCCGAGCGCATGACGATCGGCAACAGCCCTTAACAAACCGTCCGTACAGCGGGGTCGCTCCGCTGCCTCGCAGTCCTGCTGCACACCTTAGGGCATCTTCGCGGGAATCGGAACTGGCGCGATGCTCTGGACCTCTAGCCTTGTATTATCGCTCCTTGGGCCGGGCGCCGGCATTTGCGAACGATACTCTCGGTGCATGCTGCGAGGCGCACGCTTGCACCGGGTCGCGACCGCCCTGACGGAGCAGATTCCGTTGTTGGCAACCAATTTTTTGGGTGTACGAAAATTCGTGGATATCGAGTTCGACCCAGTCAAGGACCGTGCCAACGTCATCAAGCACGGCATATCCCTGCTGGCGGCGGAGGAGTTCGATTGGGATACGGCGTTGGAGCGTGAAGACGATCGCTTCGATGATGGAGAGGTCCGGTTCGTCGCCCTCGGCATGATCCGGAACCGTCTGCACGTGCTGATTTTCACTGAAGGCTCCCAGGCGGATGTGATCCGGCCCATCAGCTTGCGTCTGGCGGAGAAGCACGAGGTGAGGTTCTATCATGGCCACGTTTGATCCCGAGCGTCACGACGATAATCCGCCGCTGGACGCGGCCTTCATGGCCAGGATTGTGCCGGCCCGGCGCGGGCGGCCGAAAGGGGAATCGCCGAAGGTGGCGGTCAAAATCCGCCTGGATGCCAAGACTGTGGAATACCTGCGCGGAAGTGGCCCCGGGTGGCAGACCCGCGTGAATGCGCTGCTCGGTAAGCTGGTGGCGACCGGTCAGATCTAGACTATTCTCTGCCGGGGACGATACCGGTTCGGCGCAAGAGAGCGCGGCAAGGCGGGGACTCGAAGCCGTGTTCGACCGAGCGCCGCCGTGACGGCCTACAGCTTGCGCGCCCGGCTCCTCGCCCTGTGGATCCTGCTCCTCGCCTCGGCGATCGCGACCGCCTACCTGATGTTCGGCGTCTACGCCCAATCGACCGGCGTCCAGGTGGCCCGGGCGGACATCACCGTCGGACGGGCCTGCCGCGAGATCATCGATCGGTACGCCGCCCGGGTCGGCCTGCGGGGCGACATCGCCGAGTCCGACCTCGCCGGCGTGGTCGAAGCCGCGCTTGCCGGCACACCGGGGATCGAGGGCGGGATCTGGAGCGCCCAGGACGGGTCGATCGCCTACGCCTATCCGACCTACGAGGGGAGCGGTCCGAAGACCGATCTCCCGGTCGCCGAGCGCGACACGATCGCCACCCTGAACGCCCAGGCCCTGCGCGTCGGCCATGCCGTGTCGCTGAACCGGCCAAGCCGCACACAGGTGCTGCTGCTCCAGGCCTGCCCCCTGCGTGGACCGGAGCCCGGGCTGACGGCCTGGGCCATGGGGCGCGCCCACGTCAACGACGGCCCGACCTACACGCGCTTCCTCGCCGGGCTCGGGTTCCTGACCGCCACGGTCCTGGGCTCGGCGGCCTTTCTCGGTTGGTTCCTCTATGGATTCTCCGACCGGATCGCCCGGCTCGAGGCCGCCCTTTCGGCGCCGCGACCGGACGGCGAAGACCTGCCGCGCCTCGATCACACCGGCGAGCGGGAGTTCGACCGCCTGGTCGAGGCCCTCAACGCGGCGGGCGGACGGCTGCGGGACGCGCGCGGCCGGGTCGTGGCCGCCGAGCGCCTGGCCGCCGTCGGCCGGCTCGCGGCGAGCATCGCCCACGAGATCCGCAACCCGATCGCCGCGATGCGGCTGAAGGCCGAGAACGCCCTGGTCAGCGGCGATCCGGACCGGGCGACAGCGGCCCTACGCACGGTGCTCGGCCAGATCGCGCGCGTCGACACGCTGCTGCGCGACCTCCTCAACCTGACGCAGGCGCGCCCGCTGAACCGGGCGCCGACCGCGGTGGCGCCGCTGCTCGTGGAGTGCGCCGGCCTGCACGAGGATCTCGCGAGCGCGCGCGCCGTGCGAATCGTGATCGCGGCGACCGGACTGCCCGAGGGGGACCATCCGCATATCGACCGTGCCCAGATCGCGCGCGCCCTCGACAACCTGCTCCTGAACGCCCTCCAGAACACGCCGCCCGGTGGTCGAGTCGACCTCGGCGCCGAACGGGCCGCGGTCGATGGCGCCCTCCGCCTGCGGCTGCGGGTCAGCGATACCGGCCCCGGCATCGATCCGACGATCCGCGACAACCTGTTCGAGCCCTTCGCCACGGGTCGCGCGGACGGGACCGGCCTCGGGCTCGCGATCGTGCGCGAGATCGCGCTGGCCCATCGCGGCGAGGTCAGGCTGGACGAGAACGCGTCGGAGACCACCTTCCTGCTGGATCTGCCATGGCAACCATCCTGATCGTCGACGACGACCCGGCCCTGCGCGAGGGGCTCGCCGAGACCGTGGCCGACCTCGGACACAGGCCGCTACCGGCGGCGTCCGGCTCGGAGGCGCTGGCACGGCTGCAGGCGGGCCCGGTGGATGCTGTGCTCCTCGACCTGCGCATGCCCGGCGACCTCGACGGCATGTCGGTGCTGGAGCGGATCTGCGCGCTGCCGGACCGGCCGCCCGTGACCGTGCTGACGGCGTTCGCCAGCCCGGCCAACACCATCGAGGCGATGCGCCTGGGCGCGCATGACCACCTGACCAAGCCGATCGGCCGCGCCGACCTCGCGTCCGTCCTCGACGCGATGCTCAAGACGGTCCGGCCGGCGGGCGCCGTCCCGGATGCCGCGGCTGGCCATCCGGGCCTCGTCGGCTCCAGCGAAGGCATGCGGCGGGTCCAGAAAATGATCGGCCTCGTGGCCGACACCGCCTCGACAGTGCTGATCCAGGGCGAGACCGGCACCGGCAAGGAAGAGGTTGCGCGGGCGCTCCACGCCTTCTCCCGGCGGCGGGCGCGCCCCTTCGTCCCGGTGAACTGCGCGGCGATCCCGGGGGACCAGCTGGAGAGCGAGCTGTTCGGGCATGTCCGGGGGGCGTTCGGCGGGGCGACCGGGGACCGGGCCGGCGCCTTCCACCTGGCCGAGGGTGGCACGCTGTTCCTCGATGAAATCGGCGACATGCCGGCCGCCATGCAGGCCAAGATCCTGCGGGTCATTCAGGACTGCGTGGTGACGCCGCTGGGCGGCCGCTCGGCGCGGGTCGATGCCCGCCTCCTGGCCGCCACCCATCGCGACCTCCCGGCGCTCGTCGCCGAGGGCCGGTTCCGCGCCGATCTCTACTACCGCCTCAACGTGGTGCCGCTCGCCCTGCCGCCCCTTCGCGAGCGCCTCGCCGACATCGTGCCGCTGGCCGAGCATTTCCTCGCCCGTTCGAGCAAGCGCCTCGACCGGGGCGCCGCCTCCCGCCTGCTGGCCCACGACTGGCCGGGCAACGTCCGAGAGCTGCGCAACGTCGTCGAGCGCGCGGCGGTGCTGGTCCGCGGCGGCGTGATCGCGGCCGCGGACCTTGACTTACCATCAGACCGGCCCGAACGGCGGAACGGAGATTCTCCGCCGGCCGATTGGCTGTCCGGCGATCTGCCGAGCGCCGTCGCCCGCCTCGAGCGGGCGATGATCGTGGCCGCCCTGCGCGAGACAGACGGCAACCGGGCGGGCGCCGCCCGCCGGCTGGGGATCCAGCGCCAGCTCCTCTACGCCAAGATCGAGCGTTACGGCCTCGGCGCACCGGGCCTCGATCTGTCGGCGGATCCGACATGCGATGTCGGGAATCCTGACGCTTCCAGCAGCCTCGGCCCCGAATAACCCGTTCATCCCGAAGGCAATCGTCCGCGATGCGGTCACGATCACCTTTGTGACGGAACCGAACATCCGCGCGGGCGTCGAGCACCGCGAGCGATGGGCTGTCCGGATCCCGGCGGGCCCTTTGGTGTGATCAGGGCGGATCGGGATGAGCAGAATCGGGACGACCGCGACGTGCGCCGACGCGGAGACCCGCACCGCCTCGACCAAGGCCCTGCGCGGCCTCGATGCGCTCAACTTCTTTCTGGCCGACGTGCGCGACGGGCTCGGCCCCTACCTCGCCATCTACCTGATCGCCGTGCGCGGACCGGACCAGGGCTGGAACGAGGCGACCACCGGTCTCGTCATGACCATCGCGGGTATCCTCGGCCTCGTGGCGCAGACGCCCGCGGGCGCCTTCATCGACGCAACCAACCACAAGCGCGCCGTGGTGATCGGCGGCGCCATTGCGGTGACGGCGAGCTGCCTGGTCCTGCCGTTCATCTCCAACTTCTACGTGGTGACGGCGACCCAATCGATCGCGCATGTCGCCGGCACGATCTTCCCGCCGGCTCTGGCCGCCATCACCCTCGGCCTCGTCGGCCCGAAGATGTTCGCCAAGCGGATCGGCCGCAATGAGGGCTTCAACCATGCCGGCAACGCGGTCTCGGCCGCGGTGGCGGGGGGGCTGGCTTACTTCTTCGGGCCGATCGTCGTGTTTTGGCTCATGGGCATCCTGGCCGCCTGTTCGATCGGCGCCATGCTGATGGTGCCGGCCGACGCCATCGACGACGATCTCGCCCGGGGCATGACCGAGGAAGAGGAAGCCGGGCAGGAAAAACCCTCCGGCCTCGCCACCCTGCTCCAGAACAAGGCCCTGCTCCTGTTCGCGGTGCTGTGCGCGATCTTCCACCTCTCCAACGCCGCCATGCTGACCTCGGTCGGCCAGCTTCTGACGCACCTGTCGGGCAAGGATCACGCGACCTCGCTGATCGCCATCTGCATCGTGGCGGCGCAATGCGTGATGGTGCCGGTGGCGATCTTCGTGGGCGCCAAAGCCGACGTGATCGGCCGCAAGCCGATCTTCCTGGCGGCCTTCGGGGTGCTGGCCCTGCGCGGCGTACTCTATACCCTATCGGACAACCCGTTCTGGCTGGTGGGCGTCCAGCTCCTCGACGGGATCGGCGCGGGCATCTTCGGCGCGCTGTTCCCGATCGTGGTGTCCGATCTGACCCGGGGCGACGGTCGCTTCAACACCGCCCAGGGGGCCGTTGCCACCGCTCAGGGCATCGGCGCCTCGCTCAGCGCCACGCTGGCCGGCGTGATCATCGTGTCGGCCGGTTATTCCACGGCCTTCCTGGCGCTCGCCGCCATCGCGGCCCTGGGCTTCGTGCTGTACCTCGCGCTGATGCCCGAGACCCGCGACGCGGTCGCCGCCGGCAACGAGCCCGAGAGCGGCGGCACGCTCCCGCCGGTCGTTCCCGCGAACGCCTGAGCGGCTGCTTCTCGGGACGACCCCCCGACTCGCTCACACGATGTTGGCTCTGCACCGCCGCTTTCCCGGGCACATGCAGCGCCAAGGAATGCGGCCTGGGAATCAACGAAAGACTGCGCGAAGCGTCGATCCGGATCGATCGGGGCCGCTTGCGCGACGCTTTGCGTGCTGGTTTCCGGATCAGATCCCGCTGTGACTCCGCCCGTCCGGCAAAGGACGGCGCATCCCGAAACCGGTTAGCGCCCTACCCGCCCCGTGCGTCACGAAGCGACAGCGAGGTCCGGTGCAACCGCGAACGCCTGGGTCGCTTCCGGCGGCGCCTTGCGCGAGATGTAGTAGATGTCGACGGCGCGCCAGAAGGCACCCTGCTCCTCTTCTGAGCGACGGGAGAGAGAGCCTTGGAGGATTGCCATCGCGGCCCGGGCGGGCTCGCTCCGCTCCAGTTCGTCGAGCAGGCCGGCGAGATGCTGCATGGGGCGAACCTCCGTTCGGAGAACGACAAGTTCTAACGCTCGAGCTTGCGTAACGATCCAGGCCGGCGTGATCCGCGACGGCCCGCACGATCCTTGCCTGACGAGGCCGCGCGGCTACCATCGCCGCGTCGAGTCCGACTCGTCATCGTTTCAGAGCTAGAGGATCACCGCATGTTTTCCTGCCGAAGCGGCGCGGCCCATTCCCTGCGCGGAGCGGTCTTCGCGCTGGCCCTGGCCAGCCTGTGCGGGGCGAGCCCGCTGAGCGCGCGCGAGATGCCCGAGTCCGGGACGGCCGCCGCGACCCGGAAGCCGAACGTCGTGATCCTCGCCACCGGCGGCACCATCGCGGGCGCCGGCGCGGATGCCGCCAACAGCGCGACCTACACCGCCGCCAAGGTGCCGGTCGACAAGCTGATCGCGGCCGTGCCGCAGATCAGCACCGTCGCCAATGTCCGCGGCGAGCAGGTCTTCCAGATTGCCTCCGAGAGCTTCACGGATGCTCAGCTCGTCCAGCTCGGCAAGCGCGTCTCGCAGCTCCTCAAGCAGGACGACGTCGACGGCGTGGTCGTCACCCACGGCACCGACACCCTGGAAGAGACGGCCTTTTTCCTCGATCTGGTCGTGAAGAGCGACAAGCCGATCGTGGTCGTCGGCTCGATGCGGCCGGGCACGGCGATCTCGGCCGACGGCGCCCTCAACCTCCTCGACGCCGTGACCGTGGCGGGCAGCAAGGAGGCGATCGGCAAGGGCGTCACCGTGACGATGAACGACACCATCCAGTCCGGCCGCGATGTCACCAAGCGGACCAATGTCGTGCCCAGCGCCTTCTTCAGCCAGTGGGGGCCGCTCGGCATGGTCATCGAGGGCAAGACATACTTCTTCCGCTCGCTCTCAAAGCGGCACAATTCCAGCTCCGAGTTCGACATCGACCAGATCGACAGCCTGCCGCTGGTCGGCATCGTCTACGGTTCGGGCAACATGATTCCGGGTGTCTACGACGCGGAGGTCCAGGCGGGCGCGAAGGCGATCGTCAATGCCGGCACCGGCAACGGCTCGGTGGCGGGCTACCTCGTCGACAAGCTCAAGGACATCCGCTCCAAAGGCACGCTCATCATCCGCTCGTCGCGCGTGCCGGACGGGCTCGTGCTGCGCAACGCCGAGCAGCCGGACGACACGTACGACTGGGTGGTCGCCAACGACCTGAACCCCGCCAAGGCCAAGATCCTGGCGGCCGTGGCGCTCACCAAGACGAGCGACACGAAGGAGCTGCAGCGGATCTTCTGGGAATATTGAGGCTCTTCAAGGTGAAGAGCCCCTGCTGAAAAGGCGGAGGCTCCGCGAGTTCCCTCCCCCCTCTGCGGGGGAGGGTGGGCCCTGCGTCAGCAGGGGTCGGGTCGGGACGAAGTCCCGCGAGGGGGGAACCCGGCTTCCGGAAGCAGCGAGACCTTCAAGACGAGTTGGACCCATCCTGCACCGTCGCTCCCCTCTTGCGGGACTTCGCCCGACCCGACCCCCTTCGGGGGCCATCCTCCCCCGCAGTGGGGGGAGGGAGAGCACTTGGCCGCTGGGTTACATCCCACGGCACACAGCTTAAGTACCGGCAACCGACGCGGCCGTGGCGCCGAGTCCGAATCACAGCCTCGACCCCGCCCGTCGGCCCCGAGCCTGGAGAAACCAGCATGACCGAGCTTCATCCCGAGGTCGCGGCGGTCACCGAGCGCGTCGTCACGCGCTCCCGCGAGACCCGACGCGCCTATCTCGACCTGATCGCCCGCGAGCGCGAGGCGGGCGTCCGGCGCGGCAAGCTCGCCTGCGGCAACCTGGCCCACGGCTTCGCGGCGGCTGGCGAGGACAAGGCGGCGATCCGCGACGAGCGGACCACGATGAACATCGGCATCGTCACCGCCTACAACGACATGCTCTCGGCCCATCAGCCGTACGGGCGCTATCCGGAGCAGATCAAGCTGTTCGCCCGCGAGCGCGGCGCGACCGCTCAGGTGGCAGGTGGCACCCCGGCCATGTGTGATGGGGTTACGCAGGGCCAGAGCGGCATGGAACTGTCGCTGTTCTCCCGGGATGCGATCGCGCTCTCGACCGCGGTCGCGCTCAGCCACGGGATGTTCGACGGGGCGGCGCTGCTCGGCATCTGCGACAAGATCGTCCCGGGCCTGCTGATCGGCGCCCTGCGCTTCGGCCACCTGCCGACGATCCTGATCCCGGCCGGGCCGATGCCTTCGGGGCTGGCCAACAAGGAGAAGCAGCGGATCCGCCAGCTCTACGCCGAGGGCAAGGTCGGCCGCGCGGAACTGCTCGAATCCGAGTCCGCCTCTTATCATTCGGCCGGCACTTGCACGTTCTACGGTACGGCGAACTCGAACCAGATGATGATGGACATGATGGGCCTGCACATGCCGGGCGCCTCGTTCATCAATCCCGGCACCAAGCTGCGGCAGGCTGTGACCCGGGCGGCGATCCACCGGCTCGCCGAGATTGGCGGCGGCGGCAACGACTATCGGCCTCTCGGCCTCTGCGTCGACGAGAAGGCGATTGTTAATGCCGCGGTCGGTCTGCTCGCCACGGGCGGCTCGACCAACCACGCCATCCACCTGCCGGCCATCGCGCGTGCGGCCGGCATCGTGATCGACTGGGAGGATATCGACCGGCTGTCCAACGCCGTGCCGCTGATCGCGCGCGTCTATCCGAATGGCGCGGGCGACGTGAACCACTTCCACGCGGCCGGCGGCATGAGCTTCGTGATGGCCGCGCTGCTCGATGCCGGCCTGCTGCACGACGACATCCTCACCGTGGCGGGCCAGTCTTTGCGCGACCACGCCCGCGACCCGAAGCTCGACGGCGAGGAACTGGTCTTCGAGGATGCCGTGTCGGAGAGCCTGGACGATGCCATGCTCCGGCGGCCCGCCACGCCGTTCCAGCCGGATGGCGGCATGCGGCTGGTGAAGGGCAATCTCGGCCGGGCGACGTTCAAGACCAGCGCCGTCGAGGAACAGCGCCGGACCATCGAGGCCCCGGCCCGGGTCTTCTCCGACCAGGACGCGGTGTTGAAGGCGTTCAAGGCCGGCGAGCTGGAGCGGGACGTCGTGGTGGTGGTCCGGTTCCAGGGCCCGAAGGCCAACGGCATGCCGGAATTGCACAAGCTCACCCCGCCGCTCGGTGTGCTGCAGGACCGTGGCTACAAGGTCGCCCTGGTGACGGACGGCCGGATGTCCGGCGCCTCCGGAAAAGTCCCGGCCGCCATCCACCTCAGCCCCGAGGCGCTCGGCGGCGGACCGATCGGCCGGATCCGCGACGGCGACATCGTCCGGCTCAGCGCCGCCGACGGTCTGCTCGAAGTTCTGGTGGACGAAGCCGAGTTCGCCGCCCGTTCCGAAGCCGAAGCACCGCCGCCCAGTCAGGGCACCGGGCGCGAGTTGTTTGCGTTCATGCGCCATGGGGCCGATACGGCGGAGCGCGGTGCCTCCGCGATGCTCGCCGCCGCCGGCCTCTGAATTCAGCACAGGAGTTGCCGACCATGAACGATCTGACCAGCATCGACGCGCTGATGCGCTCAGTGCCCGTCATTCCGGTCCTGGTGATCGACGATGTCGCCCAGGCTCGGCCCATCGCCGAGGCCTTGGTGAAGGGCGGGTTGACCGCCCTGGAGGTCACCCTGCGCACGCCGGCCGCACTCGACGTCATCCGGGAAATGACCCGGGTCGAAGGCGCAGTCGTGGGCGCCGGGACAGTGCTCAACCCCCGCGATCTGGAGAACGCACTGGCGGCGGGGGCCGAGTTCATCGTCTCGCCCGGGCTCACGGAGCCACTGACCGACGCCGCCAAGGCCAATGGCGTGCCCTACCTGCCGGGCGTCGCCACCGCGGCCGACATCATGCGCGGGCTGGATCACGGGCTTGACCGGTTCAAGTTCTTCCCGGCCGAGGCCGCGGGCGGCATCAAGGCGCTGAAGTCCCACGCGGCGGTGTTCGGTGCGGTGCGGTTCTGCCCGACGGGCGGAATCACCGAGGCGACGGCGCCGGATTGGCTGGCGATCCCGTCGGTGCTCTGCGTCGGCGGCAGCTGGGTGGTGAAGCCCGGTACGCCGGATCCGGCGGCGATCGAGCAGGCGGCCCGGGCAGCCGTGCGGTTGCGCAAGGCGGCGTAAGCGCACCACGTCCTGAGCATCTCGAAGGGACCCTCCAGGAAGCTCTGCGATCCCGGAAGCTCTCCTTCGAGGCCCGCCGACCCGGTCACCTCAGGATGAGGTCGCGGGCTGGAGAGCCGTACGTCTGCCAGCTACTCCGCCGGCAGCGGCCGCCTCTGCTCACGCGGAGTGAACACCCCACCCTCCGGCTCGAGCGTGATGCGCCGGTCGTGGAAAGCCTCCAGCGTCGATCGGTGACCGATCGACACGATCGTGGTGCCGGGCAGCCGCTCGCGCAGCATCCGGTAGAGTGCCGCCTCGGAGGGCTCATCGAGGGAGGCGGTTGCCTCGTCGAGGAACAGCCAAGCCGGCTTGGCCAGCACCACCCGCGCGATGGCGAGCCGCTGCTGCTCGCCCCCTGACAGGCGCCGCTCCCAGGTATCGACCTCGTCCAGGCGGTCGGCGAGGTGCGGCAGCTGGGCGGCGACCAGGGCCTCCTTGATGGCGTCGTCGGAGAACTGATCGATGGTGTTCGGGTAGACCACGGCGCCGCGCAGGGTACCGAGCGGGATGTAGGGCCGCTGCGGCAGCAGCAGCGCCGACTGCCCCGCCGGCACGTCGATCCGGCCCTTCCCGAACGGCCAGATCCCGGCGATCGCGCGGAACAGCGTCGACTTGCCCGAGCCGGACGGCCCGGTGACCAGGGTCGCGCTGCCCCGCGGCAGCGTCAGCGCGTCGGCGGTCACGATCTGGCGTCCGTCCGGCAGGGCGAGCACCAGCCCGCGCGCGGTCACGTCGCCGGTCGTGTCGTTGCCCTGGACGAGCCCGTAGCCGGCATTCTCCAGCGCCTCGGCCTTGGTCATGGCCCGGCGGAAGGAACCGAGACGGTTGGTGTTGGCCTTGTAGGCGGCGAGTGTCGTGTAGGAATCCACGAAGAACGAGAGCGAACTCTGGACCTGCCCGAAGGCCTGCGAGGTCTGCTGGAGGGCGCCCAGCGTGATCTTCTTGGCGAAGAAGGACGGCGCTGCCAGCACCATCGGAAAGATCACGCTCGCCTGCCGGTAGCTGAACGTGAAGGCGATGAGCTTGATGCGGCGGAAGATGATGCCGACGTAATTGTCGATGACGCTGTGGAACAGTGTCGAGAGCCGCGAAGCCTCAGCGCGCTCGCCGCGCAAAAGCGCGATCTGCTCGGAATAAATCCGGTTCCGGGCCAGCGCGAAGCGGAAATTCGCCTCGACCTGCTCCTGCCGGAAGTCGAGCCCGATCAGCGGCCGGCCGATCAGGTGGGTCAGCCACGTGCCCACCACCGCGTAGCCGATCACCAGCCAGACCAGGAAGCCCGGGATGACCGTGTCGGTGAACGGCACCACGAAGTCGCGCGACAGGGTCCAGAGAATCACCATGAACGAGACGAGCTGCGCCGCCTGGCTGAGCAGGCGGATCGACAGCGTCGTGGTCTGCACGATGAAGCTGTTGACGTCCGCCTGGATACGCTGATCCGGGTTATCCGCCTCCTCGTCGGTGAACGGGATCCGGTAATGGGTGCCGTTGCCGAGCCAGCGCTCGTAGAGGCTGTGAGTCAGCCACGTGCGCCAGCGGATCAGCAGCGAGGAATCCACGAACAGGTCGAACATGCCGATGGCGATGTTCAAAGTGGCCAGCGGCACGAACACCCAGAGCAGCTGGTACCAGAAGGCGTTCGCGTCGTACTCCTGCAGGGAGTTGTAGATGTCACGGTAGAAGAAATTGAACCGCAGCGTCAGCGCCACGTCGGCGAAGTTCACGAAGATCGAGAGCGCCACAAGGTTGCGGCCGATTCGGCCTTCGGTGGTCCCGAACCAGCGGAACAGGCCGATCTCCTTGGTCGGCTTATCGCGGTTGGCGAAGTACGGGTCTGCGATGTTGGTGATCGCCTGGATCGGCTCGAGATAGGAGATGCCAAGCACAATGGCGGCGAACACCACCGCGCCGGTGGCGGCGAAGGCCGGCGGCAGGAGTGCGGCGATCACGGGCGGCAACAGACCCATCGCGGCGGCCGTCTTCGTACCGGCGAGCAACAGGTAGCCGACGCCGTAGACCGAAACGAACACCTTCAGGTAGGCCGAGATGGTGTTGGACGCGATCAGGATGCCGGCAAGCACGAAGCCCGCGAGGGAGACGTAAAGCGGCGGGCTCGGGATGCCCGGCAGGGCCAGCAGGATCAGCGCGGCGATGGCCGTGAGCACGGCTTGGATCCCGAGCCCGGTCCTGAGTGCTGCCACGCGTCTCTCCCGCCCCACCGCGCCTGAAAGAGGCGCAACCCGGCGGCCTTGGCCCCGGTCGATGGCGAGATAGTGGCCTTTGCCGCACGCTGTCGCGTGAAATTATCGTCACGTTCGCGGGATGCGGCGATTTACGCCGATCGCGCGCCTACCAGTTCCACTCCTCGAAGCCGGGCTCGCGGCACCGATAGCCGATCGGGCATTGCGGATTGTCGCGGGTTGGCGCGAAGCGCAACTCGGCGATCTCAGAGCCGCTGCACTGGGCGGGGCCGCTGACGAAACGCTCCGGCGCCGACCCGGCCGCGATCACGACATCCCGCTCGCCTTTGACCAGCGCCATCGCCTCGGCGCAAGTCATCCGGGCCGTTATCGAGCCGCGTGGCGCCCGGGTTTGCGCAAGCGCCTCCGCCCCGGGCGTGACCGCGACGAGGTGTATACACAGCAGGGCGAAGGCCAGCGGCCTCATCAGACACGGGTCCAGCATGCGCCCAGGACGACTATCCGCGGGCATCAAACTTATCCTGCACGGGCACGCGGCCCGAGACTGTCACCGGAATGCGCCACCGGACGGCTTTCGCCGTCGGACCGCCGCAATCGACAGATTATGAGATTCTCGGACCGCCGCGACGGGTTGCACCATGACGGCCGAGGCCCGACGGGGGCCGAACAGGCGCATCCCTCCGCCCGGACCTCCGGCACGTGCCATCCGCGCCCGGCGTGTCGGCCGATTCGCCCTGGACCCAAGGGATCCCTCGATGTCCGCCCTCTCGATCCTCGACATCTCGGCGGTGCGCGCCGCGCCCCTCTCCCGGGAGCCCTACGCCTTTACGCTGGGCAACAACGTCCTGAATCCCGAGGCGATTGACGAGATCCGCCGCGACTTCCCCGATATTTCCAAGCCCGGCTATCTCACCGTCGACGAAGTCGCCCTCAAGGGGCGCTTCAAGGCGCTGATCGACGAACTAGAGAGCGACGAATTCTCGAAGATCCTCGGCGAGAAGTTCGGCATTGATCTCGTCTCTTGCCCGCGGCTCACCACCATCATGCGGAAGAGCCAGCCAAAATATGGCTCGATCCACACCGACGGGCCGTCGAAGGTCTTGACGCTCCTCGTCTACATGAACGACGCCTGGGAGGCCCCGGCCGCCGGCCGCCTGCGGGTGCTCTACGACGGGAAGAACTACGAGCCCTTCGCGGTGGAGGTGCCGCCGACCATGGGGACGATGTTCGCGTTCCTGCGCGCCGACAATTCCTGGCATGGGCACGAGCCGTTCGAGGGCGAGCGGCGGGTCGTCCAGGTCGCGTGGCTCAAGGACGCCTCGGAGTTGGAGCGCAAGCGCAAGCGTAACCGCACGGCCCAGTTCCTGAAGGGGATTTTCGGTCGCTGAACCGACGACGGAGGGGGACGATGGGAGCGGTGGTGCTGTCGGATCCGGGCGACGAAACCCGTTCCGGGCCCAGGCGTCGCTACGTCTTGCCGGCCCTGCTGATCGCCGGTTGGGTCGGGCTGTTCGCCTATAGTGCCGCCTACCTCACGGAAGACCTGCCGTTCCGGCCCCAACGATCCGAGGCGCCATCCGCGGAGACAGCCGCCGGGCCGCGGGCCGTATCGAGCCGCCTCGCGATGTTCGATCAGACGGAAGCCGGATCGCAGCGCAGGACCGGCGAGACGGCGGCAGCCCCGACGGCAGCTTCTGCGGTACGTCAGGCCGCCCGGCCAATGCAGCCAAGCCCCCTCCCCCGACCGGTGCCGACGGCGCCCGATTATGTCGGGCTCTGGGGGCCGAGCCCGGCGGCGTGCGGGCACCCTTCGCGGCGGCGGGGCTACATCCCGGCGACGATCACGCCGGATCAGGCCCGCGCCGGTCGCACCCTCTGCACCTTCCGTGAGATGCATCGATCCGGAAGCACCTGGCTGACCGCAGCCGAATGCAGCGACCGCGGGCGGCACTGGTCGTCGCAGGTCCGACTGACGGTGGACGAGGATCACCTGACATGGTCGAGCAGCCGCGGGACCGTGTTGTACACGCGCTGCAACCGGCGCAGCGGGTAGCGAGCCAAAGCTCGGACCGATCCCGGGCCTAACCGGACAGCCGCCCCGCAGCCTGCAGGACGATCCGGGCGGCGGCGCGGCTCGGCGTATCCCCATCCGTGAGCCGCATCCGCGCGTCGATCCGCGCGAGCGCCGTGCATTGCGCCGCGCGGGCGCGTCCACCCGCCAGCAGGGGCGCCAGGGCTTCGGCGAGGCGCGCAGGCGTGCAATCGGCCTGGACGAATTCCGGCATGACGTTCTCGGCGAGGATCAGGTTCGGCAACACGATGCTGGGCACCTGGATGAGCCGGCGGGCGATGACCTCCTCGGCGCGCGAGACCTTATAGGCGACCACCATCGGAACGCCCGCCAGCGCGAGTTCCAGCGTGACCGTACCCGAGGCCGCAAGCGCCGCCCGGGCACCGCGGAAGACGGCGTATTTCGGCCCCTCGCCGGTGACGATCCGGACCGGGACCGGCCAAGCCGCCGCGAGACGCTCGATGAGGGCGCGGTGGCGTGTCACCGCCGGCAGGACCGCCTCGACCGGAACGGTGCGGCTTACGCGCTCCAGCGCCTGACCGAAGACCGGCATCAGCCGCTCGATCTCGGACCGGCGCGATCCCGGCAGGATTGCGAGGCTGTAGGGCGCCGTCTCACGGCGCAGGGTCTCGGCGCCGGACGGGCGCAACTCGGCCAAGCGCTCGATCAGCGGATGCCCGACATAGGTGCAGGGCGGCCCCCCGAGGCGCCGATGCGCGTCGGGCTCGAAGGGCAGCAGCGCCAGAACGTGGTCGATGAACGGGCGCATGCCCTTTGCGCGCCACGGTCGCCAGGCCCAGACGCTCGGCGAGACGTAGTCGATGATCGGGATGCCGGGGGCGGCCTTGCGCACCCGCTTCGCCACCGCATGGGTGAAGCCGGGGCTGTCGATGATGACCAGCACATCCGGCCGCGCGCGCCTTGCGGCCTCGGCGGTCTCGCGGATGCGCCGCAGCAGCGTGCGGGCACGGGCGAGCACCGGCAGGTAGCCCATCACCGCAACGTCATCGAGGGGGAACAGGGACGCGAACCCCGCCTCCGCCATCGACTCGCCGCCGACGCCACCGAAGGTCACGTCGGGTGCCGACTCGCGCAGCGCCCGCATCAGCTTGGCGCCGAGCTGGTCGCCGGAATCCTCGCCCGCCACGAGCCAGACGCTGCGAGGTCGGGTCATCGCGACGCGCTTCCATAGCCGACGACGAACAGGCCGAGGCGGTCGGCCTCCGCGGCGGTGGCGGCGCGGTCGATCACCAGGGTTCCGCCGGCTTCGAGGGCGAGGCCGACACAGCCGGCGCGGGCGGCGTTGCGCACCGTGCGCGGGCCGATCGCCGGCAGGTCGATGCGCCAATCCTGTCCGACCTTGGGCGCCTTGACCAGAACGGTCGCGGGGAGCGCCCGTCCCCAGCCGAACGGCCGGCGCCCCAGGGCACGCGCCCGGGCGAGCATCCGGTCGGTCCCCTCCGGTCCCTCGACGGCGAGCGCCCGATCGCCGGCGACAACCACGGCCTGCCCGAGGTCGAACGGCGAGAGCGCCGCCAGCACGCCACGCCCCGCGGCGATCGAGGCCTCAGCCATCGCATCCGGCTGCCGGCGTCCGATCGGCCCCTCCGGGCAGAGGAGATCCGGCGCGGCCTCGTGGACGCCGAGGATGCGATGCCCCTCCTCCTCGACCAGTGCGAGCGCGGCGCGTAGGAGGCGGTCATCGCCCCCGCCCGCCATGGCCCGCAGGGTCTCGCGGTTGCGCAGGGCCGCGCCGGCATTGAGGATCGCGGCCGGGCTCGGACGCGACACGCCCCCGACCGGCACCACGATGGCCGGCCCCCAGCGGCGCAGCAGCTTCAGGGTGGCGGCGAGGTCGAGGAGGTCGACCGTGGCATCGGCGCTGGCGCGCAGCTTCTGCCCCGTGAAGCCGCGCAGGGCGATCACCCGGAACGGCCGCCGCGCCCGGCGCAGGGAGTCGGCGACGAGCTCCGGCAGCCGCCCGGCCCCAGCGATCAGCACGAGGGAGCCCTCGGGGACAGGATCGGCCTTCGCCATGGCTGGGACCGATCAGGCGGCGCCGATCGGGGTCGGGACCTCGCGCGGCGTGCAGATCGAGCGCTTGCCGCCGATGCGGATGAAGTCGAGGATCTCGCGGACCGCGTCGTGGGACTCGAAGGTCGCGGCCACGTCCTCGACTCGCTCCATCAACGTCCCCTCGGGGGCGAAGAGCAGCCGATAGGCCCGCCGCAGGGCGTGGATGTCCTCCCGGGCGAAGCCGCGGCGCTGCAGGCCGATGATGTTGAGGCCCGACAGGTAGGCGCGGTTGCCCAGCACCATCCCGTAGGGAATGCAGTCGTTCTCCAGCCCCGAGAGGCCGCCCACGAAGGCATGTGCCCCGACCCGGGCGAATTGGATCACGGCGGCGCCGCCCCCGAGGATCGCGTAATCGCCTACCACGCAATGGCCGGCCAGCATGACGTTGTTGGAGAAGATCACGTGCGACCCCACCCGGCAATCGTGCCCGACATGGGAATTCGCCAGGAAGGTGCAGTGATCGCCGACCACGGTCTCCAGCCCACCGCCGCTGGTGCCGGGATTCATGGTGACCCCCTCGCGGATCAGGCAGTCGGCGCCGATCGTGAGGGTGGAGGGCTCGCCACGATACTTCAGATCCTGCGGCGGATGTCCGATCGACGCGAAGGGGAAGATCCGGGTGCGGGCGCCGATCGTGGTGCGTCCGGCCAGGACGACGTGGCTGACCAGCTCGCAATCAGCTCCGAGGACGACCTCCGGCCCGACATGGCAGAACGGGCCGATCCGTGCCCCGTCGCCGATCCGGGCGCCGGGCTCAATCACCGCGCTCGCGTGGATGACGGGCGCGCTCACTCCATCACCAGCATGGCGCTGATCTCGGCCTCGGCGACCAGCGTGCCGTCGACCCGGGCCTCGCCGCGGAACCACCACATGGTCCGGCGCTGGTTCAACTTCTTCATATGGAAGCGCACCTGATCGCCAGGCGTGACGGGCTTGCGGAACTTGCATTTGTCGATGGTCATGAAGAACACCTGCTTGGTGCTCCGCCCATCCGCCCTGATGTGGCGACAGCAGATCGCCCCCGCCGTCTGAGCCATGCCCTCGATCAGGAGCACGCCCGGGAAGACCGGCATGCCCGGGAAGTGACCCATGAATTGCGGCTCGTTGGCCGTGACGTTCTTGATGCCGATGCAGGATTCGTCGCGATCGATCTCGACGATCCGGTCCACCAGGAGGAACGGGTAACGGTGCGGCAGCAACTCCAGCAGCGTCTGTATATCGGCTGTGCCCAGCTCGCCGCCGGTCTCGCGCGCCGCCTCACTCATCGGATCCCGCACCTCGACTTGCCGCCCGCGGCGGCCTGACATCCTGCCGCCCTCAGCGGAGGGAGCGCCCTCTTCGGCAGAAATCGCCGGGAGCGCAAGACCTTCCGGCGGAGCGGATCGATCCGGAGCCCCGGTAGATCAGACGATTGGCCCGTCTCGGGCCTCGTCGTCCGCCTGCGCCTTGCCCGAGCGCTCGGCCAAGCGGGCCAGGGTCGTGAGTTCGCGGAACCAGGCTCGGACCGGCTTGGCCGGCGTGCCGCCCCAGCGGCTGCCCGGCGGCACGTCGCGGTTGACGTTGGAGGAGCCGGCGATCTGCGCACCGCGTCCGATGCGCAGATGCCCGACGACGCCGACCTGCCCGCCGAGGACGACGTAATCCTCCAGCGTGGTCGAGCCCGAGATACCGACACCCGATACGATCACGCAGTGGCGCCCGATCACCACGTTGTGGGCGATCTGCACGAGGTTATCGATCTTGGTCCCCTCCCCGATCACCGTGTCGCGCGAGGCGCCCCGGTCGACCGTGGTGTTGGCACCGATCTCCACGTCGTCCTGGACGATCACGCGGCCGATCTGCGGCACCTTGAGATGGGTGACGCCCATGGCGAAGCCGAACCCGTCCTGGCCGAGCCGTACGCCCGGATGAAGGATCACGCGGTTTCCCAGGAGGGCGTGGCTCAGGGTTGTGCCGGCGCCGATGGCGCAATCGCGCCCGATGCGCACGCCGGGCCCGACTACGGCGTTCGGGCCGATCACCGTACCGCTGCCAACCTCCGCGCCGGGGCCGATGACGGCGCCCGGATCCACCGTGACGTCCTCTTCGAGACGAGCCTCGGGATGGATATAGGCCCCGGGCGCGACGCCACGAGCGCCGAACTGCGAGCCGGGGCGCAGGGCATCCGGATGCAGCCGTCCGAGCAGAGTGGCGTAGGCGCGATAGGGGTCCCGGCTGACGAGGGCGACCGTGCCGGATGGGCAGCGGGCCGCGAAGCGCGGCGAGACGAGGCAAGCTCCGGCCCGCGTGGCCGCGAAGGCGTCGCCGTAGCGGGCATTGTCCATGTAGGCGAGGTGCGAGGGCCCGGCGCTTTCGAGGGGCGCGGCCCCGGCAAGCCGAAGGTCCGGATCGGCGCCCTCGGGCAGGCTGGCGCCAGCGACCGTCGCGATCTCCGCGAGGGTCAGGTCCGCCGCAGCGGCGAAGAAGATGGGATCTGACATGCTGGACAACGCGCCGGTCGGGGTAATCCGACCGGCGCGCCTGGAATTTTGATCAGAAGCGCGAACCGCCGGAGAAGCGGAAGGCCTGGGTCTGATCCTTACCGACATGGCCGTACTTGCCGAGGATCGGCACGAAGACCGGGATGCCCTCATCCTTGGTCAGCGCGTAGGCGTAGTCGAAGCGGATCGGGCCGAGCGGCGAGTTCCACAGGATGGAGGCACCGACCGAGGAGCGGATCGTGGCGCTGTCGCGGACGTTCACACATTCCGGCTCGACGCCGATCTTGTAGGCGTTGAAGTTGCAGCGCCCGGTCGCCGGATCCGTACCGTTGATGAAGCTGTCGCCGTTCACGTCGAAGGCGCGCTTGCTGCTGTAGCCGAACAGCGTACCGGCATCGGCGAAGAGCGCACCCTTCAGGCCCAGGTCGCGCGGCACGCCTGGCAGCGGGAACTGAACTTCGAGGGTACCGCCGATATAGGTCGAGCCACCGATCGCGTTCGAGCGGGCGTCGGCGATTCCGACGTCGCGCGGGCCGATGCCGTTCGGAGCGAAGCCGCGGACCAGCGACGGGCCGAGGAAGAACTCGTCGGTCACCCGCAGCGGGTCGTTGTTGAGGGAGCTGATATGGCCGCCCTGGAAGCGGACGAAGCCGATCACGTCCTCGTAGAGCTCCTTGTAGTAGCGCGCGTCGGCGGTGACCCGGAAGAACTTCGAGTCTCCGCCCAGGCCCGCCACGTCGGGCTTCAGCTCGGCGTAGAGGCCGTTATGGGGCGCACCGATCACGTCCAGCGTCGAGTAGGCGAGCGTCAGGCCGGCCAGCGAGGTCAACGTGTTGCCCTGCGAGCCCTTAATGGCGATCGAGGCTTCACCGTCATAGGCACAGTTCGGATAGACCGCCTGACCACCGATGTTGCGACCCGTATTCGGGTCGATCGTGCCCGCCCCGTAGGTGGCGGTGTAGCCCGGGATCGGCACCGAGCAGTCGTTGTACGGCCGCTTGAGGGTGTTCGGCACCTTCAGCTCGGTGTTGTACAGCGAGTAGCGCAGCGTGATGCCGAACTCCTCGGTGATCGGCAGGCCGAGGCGCAGCTGGCCGCCATACACCGTGGTCTCGTAGCGCGAGTACCGGGTCAGGTCGGAGTACTTGTAGAAGGCGTCGAAGCCGGCGGCGAGCCGGTAGCCGAGGAAGTACGGCTCGGTGAACGAGAAATCGACACCGCGCGAGTACTGGCCGCCGGTGCCGGCGAGGCGGACATACTGGCCGCGGCCGAGGAAGTTCGACTCGGAGACCGAGACCTCGCCGATGATGCCGTCCTGGGTGGAGTAGCCGCCGGCCACCGAGAACGAACCCGTGGGCTGATCCTCGACATCGATGTTGATCACCACGCGGTCGGGCGCGGAGCCCGGCTCGTTCGAGAAGCGGACCTTCTTGAAGAAGCCCAGGCCGTTCAGGCGCCGCTCGGCGCGGTCGGTGAGCACGCGGTTGTAGGCATCGCCCTCGGCGATATCGAGCTCGCGTCGGATGACGTAGTCGCGGGTGCGGGTGTTGCCGCGGATGTTAATGCGCTCGACGTAGACGTGCGGGCCGTCCTCGACCACGAAGCCCAGGGAGACCTGATGGCTGCCGGGATCACGCTGACCGGTCGGGCGGACCTGCGCGAACGGGTAGCCCGCGCGGTTCACTTCGCGGGTGACGTTGTTCAGCGTCTTCTCGACGTCGTCGGCGTTGTAGACATCGCCCACCGTCGTCGCGACACCGGTGTTGAGCTGGACCGTGTCGAGGCCGGGCAGGCGGGAATCCACCTGCACCGCGCCGACCTTGTACTGCTCGCCCTCGTTCACCGTGACGGTGATGACGTAGCCCGATGTCTCGCCCTCGACATAGCGCGCGTCGGCGCTGACCACCTGGAAATCGGCATAGCCGTTCTTCAGGTAGTAGCGGCGCACCTGGTCCAGGTCGTTGGTGATGCGGTCGGGATCGTAGACGTCGGAGGTCTTGATGAACGACAGGAAGTTCATCTCCGAGGAGCTCATCAGCCCCTTCAGTGTCCGCTCCGAATAGGCATTGTTGCCGACGAAGTTGATCGAGACGATGCCGGTCTTATCGCCCTCGTCGATCTGGTAGATCACGTCGACGCGGCCGTTCGGCAGGTCGACGGTCCGGTAGGTCACCTTGGCGGTGCCCCGGCCGAAGCGCTTGTAAACGTCGCGGATGCGGGCGAGGTCGGCGTTGATGATCGCCTCGGTGTAGGGCCCGCGGGCCTTCGCCTCGACCACCCCTTCCAGGGTCGCCTTCTCGATCTTCTTGTTGCCCTCGAACACCACCCGGTTGATCAGGTTGTTCTCGCGGACGGTTACCACCGTGCGGCCGCCCGACTGGGCGACCTTCACGTCCGAGAACATGCCGCTTGCGAGCAGGTTACGGCGGGCTTCCTCGGCGGAGCCTGACGCCGTTCCGGTCACGTAGGACCGGACCGTGTCGGCATCGACGCGCTGGTTGCCCTGGACGACGATCTGCTGCGCCTGAGCGGCCCCGGTCAGGACGACGCTCAGACCCGCAGTGACTAGGACGATGGTTCTCCGCACCGACTTACGTCGGGGCTTCCCCGTCAACGACATCATGCAATCGCCCGTTTCTGTTCTGGTCGCGGGGGTTAGCCCGTCTTAGGCGACCGTTGATCGGTCGTCCCGTCACCTGGTCCAAGCGTGGCTTCGGTCCAAGCGTAGCTCTTAGCGGGATTCCACTGCCAAGCAAACGCGCGGGAGGCCATCGTCAGGGGATTTTGGGGGGTCGTGGCCTTCGCGCCACTTAACGATGCGGCCGCGCCTCGGGCAAACCGGCGATCGTGGTGAATGACGCGTAAACGTTTGTGAAAACGTGTCTTTTCCGTCCCACCCGCGCGGCCGTTGACAGCGCATTAACCGGATTTTGACCCCTCGTCGGGGCGCCGATCAGGCCGCTTCACGGCCGGATCGCGGCGGGAATGGGGCACCCTTTTCGGTGGAGGGCGGACAGGATCCCCAACGGCTTCGAGGACAGCTCTCAACCCCTCCGGATCACGTGTTCCGCCAGGACGCGCCGAGGTTGAGGATATCGTTCCAGGCGGCGAACAGCATCAGCATCAGGACCAGGGCGAGTCCGATCCGGAAGCCGATCTCCTGGGCACGCTCGCTGAGCGGACGGCCGCGGACGACCTCGAAGGCGTAGAACAGCAGATGCCCGCCATCGAGCAACGGCACCGGGAACAGGTTCAGGAGGCCGATCGAGACCGAGAGGAGCGCGATCAGGCCGACGAGGCCACCGACGCCGCCGGTCTTGGCGACCTCGCCGGAGACCCGTGCGATTCCGATCGGACCCGAGAGCTGGTCGGCCGACTCACGGCCGGTCATCAGCTTGCCGAGATACGAGAAGGTGCGCT
Organism: Methylobacterium sp. E-065; assembly: GCF_022829605.1. Classification (GTDB taxonomy): domain Bacteria; phylum Pseudomonadota; class Alphaproteobacteria; order Rhizobiales; family Beijerinckiaceae; genus Methylobacterium. Next base: position 49,619 of record NZ_JAKSYD010000074.1, read on the forward strand.
CGACGACGAAGTAGGTCTCCTTCACGCCGAGATCGAGGGAATCGACGGCCCCATAGCGCACGAGGCGCGCCTCGGAGCCCGCAGGCGAGCGAATTCCAAGCCGGCCGATCCGATGGCGGCCGAACGGGGTCTTCTCCTCGAAGGTGGCGGGCGTCGCCTGAATGGTGAGCGGCTGGTCGTTGCGCTCCACCGTGAAGGTCAGGGGCGTCCCGGCACTGCCCGTCACCGTGCGGTACATGGCGTTGAAGTCGCCGATCTTCTCGCCGTCGATGGCGGTGATCACATCGCCCGGCTGGAATCCGGCCTGGGCCGCGACGCTGTTGGGCTCCACCGAGGAGACGCGGGCGGGCAATTCATAGCGGCCGCCGAACCAGATCGCCCCGGCGAACAGCGCGATCGCCAGGATGAAGTTCGCCACCGGTCCGGCGGCGACGATCGCGGCGCGCTTGCCCACGGGCTGAGTCGGGAAACTGATCGCCCGCTCCTGCGGGGTCATGCGGGCCACGGCCTCGGGGTCGGGCATGCTCGCCCCGTTCACGTCGCCGTGGAACTTCACGTAGCCGCCGAGGGGAATGGCGCAGAGCTTCCAGCGCGTGCCGCGGCGGTCGTTGAACCCGACGAGTTCCGGCCCGAAGCCGAGGGAGAAGGCGTGGACGCCGACGCCGCACCAGCGGCCGACCAGGAAGTGGCCCATCTCGTGCACGAACACCACGACGGTGAGCACGAACAGGAACGGGATCAGGGCGCCGAAGAAGCCCCCGGCAGTGCCGCTCATCGCGTTGAGGAAGTCCATAAGCCGATCCCTGGCCGTCGCCGCGCCGGCCCCCCGGACCGGCACATCCCGACATCCTAGCAGATCGGTGGGGCGCACCGCCAACGCAATCCTGTGCGGGCTCGCGCATCGTCGCCGCGGGTGACGGGCCGCCGCGTCAGTGGCCGCCCCCGCCTCCAGCTGCCGCGCGCGGGCGCCGGACCATCGGCACGGCGCAGGCCATCGCCAGGAACAGCACGGTCAGGGCGAGGAACACGTCCTCGAAGGCCATGACGAGTCCCTGGATCCTGACCGTGTTGGTCATGGCTTTCAGCGCCATGCCGGGGGCCGCGCTGCCGAAGGACTCGAAGCCGCGCTGCAGGCCGTCGAGGCGCTCGAGGGCGGCATTGCTCGACCAGCTGAAGCGCTCGTGCAGCCGGGCGAGGTGCAGGTCCCAGCGGTCGTTCAGCACCGTGTTGATCAGGGCGAGGCCGACCGCGCCGCCGAGGTTGCGGGTCAAATTGAACAGGCCGGAGGCGTTCTTCATCCGGGCCGGCGGCAGGGTGCCGAGCGCGATGTTGTTGATCGGGATCATGCACAGCATCAGCGAGCAGCCGCGCAGGATCTGCGGCAGCAGCAGCTCGTAGAAATCCCAATCCTTGGTGAGGCCGGTGACAATCCAGGTGCCGCAGGCGAAGCCCGTGAAGCCAACTCCCATCATCAGGCGTGGATCGACCCGGCCCGAGAGACGCCCGGCGATCGGCGCGGTGATGAACATGAACAGGCCGGAGACGAACATGGTCTCGCCGATCATCAGGGCCGAGTAGCCGCGCACCCGGGCGAGATAGACCGGGTAGATGTAGGTCAGGCCATAGAGGCCGATGCCGAGCACGAAGCTTGCCACGCAGCCGCTGGCGAAGTTGCGGTCCGAGAAGGCGCGCAGATCGACGATCGGTTGCCTCGCCGTGAAGACCCGCCAGAAGAACAGCAGCCCCGAGACCCCGCAGACCAGAGCGCAGGCGAACACCGTCTCGTCCTGCAGCCAGTCGTGGTTCGGCCCCTCCTCCAGCACGTATTCGAGGCAGCCGAGGAAGCCCGCCATGAAGGCGAGCCCTGCCCAGTCGAAGGATTCCAGCAGGCTGTAATTGGGTTGGTCGAAATCGACCAGGATCCAGGTCGAGACCGTCACGAAGATACCCGGCACGACGTTGATCAGGAACAGCCAGTGCCAGGACATCAAGTCGGTGAGGTAGCCGCCGACCGTCGGGCCGATGGTCGGCGCGAGCGTCGCAACGAGGCCGATCATCGGCGACACGATGGTCCGCTTGGAGGGCGGAAAGATCGTGAAGGCCGCGGCGAACACGGTCGGGATCATGCCGCCGCCGATGAAACCCTGCGCGGCGCGCCAGACGATCATCTCGCCGATCGACGAGGAGGTCGCGCACATCAGGCTCATGAGCGTGAAGCCGCCCGCCGAGATCGCGAACATCCAGCGGGTCGAGAGCACCCGCGACAGGGTGCCGGAGAGCGGGATCGAGATCACCTCGGCGATCAGGTAGCTGGTCTGGACCCAGGGGATCTCGTCGCCCGAGGCCGATAGGCCGGCCTGGATCTCGTTCAGGGAGGCCGAGACGATCTGGATGTCCAGGATCGCCATGAACATCCCGAACACCATGCAGACGAACGCCACCATGCGGCGGCGATCGAGCGGCGGCTCGGCGGCGCGGGCCGGCGCGAGGGCGGCGGTGGCGGCCATCGCGGTTCTTACCGGCTCGCGGTGCTGATTGGCCGCTCGCGCGCGGCCCGGTCGAGCACCGAGCGGTCCGCGCCGGCGCGGGTATCGACGCGCACCACCGCCGACAGGCCGGGCCGCAACAGACCCTCGCGGGCGATATCGTCCGGCACCCGCACCCGCACCGGCAGGCGCTGGACGATCTTGGTGAAGTTGCCGGTCGCGTTGTCGGGCGGCAGCAGGCTGAAGACCGAGCCGGAGGCCGGCGAGAACGATTCCACCACGCCCTGAATCTGGCGATCCGGATAGGCGTCGATCGTCACCGTCACTGGCTGGCCGGGGCGCATGCGCTGGACCTGAGTCTCCTTGAAGTTCGCGTCGATCCGCACGCTCTGGAGCGGCACCAGGGCGGCGATCCGGGTGCCGGGCGCCACGTAAGCGCCAGCCTCCACGGCCTTGTTGCCTACCACGCCGTCGAACGGTGCACGGATCACCGCGAAATCCACATCCCGGCGCGCCCGGTCGACGGCGGTGCGCAGCTCCGCCGCGACGCTCTCGGCCTCGCGCTTCTGCGCCGTGAGGACATCGACGTTGGCGCGGGCCGCCAGCAGGCCGGCCTCCATGGCCTTGACCGAAGCCTCGGTCCGGTCGCGATCGGCGCGGGTCTGGTCGATGCGCGACTTCGCGACGTAATCGGCCTGCATCTGCGTCGACCGGGCGAAATCCGCCTGGGCGCGGACCGCGTCGGCGCGGGTCGCATCGAGTTGCGCGGCCGCCTGGGCGACCTGCGCCTGGGCCGCCTCGGCCTGCCGGGCGATCCGCGCGATGGTGCTCTCCTGGGTGGCGAGCTTGTCCTGCGCGGCCTGGAGGGCGAGGCGGTAATCGCCGTCGTCCAATTGGGCGATCACGTCGCCCTTCTTCACCGAGACGCCGTTCACCGCCGGAACCGCAGCGAGGTAGCCCGAGACCTTCGCGGCCAGAACGGAGATGTCGGCCTGGACGTAGGCATCGTCGGTCGAGACGAAGAAGCGTCCGACCGTCCACCATTGCCAGCCCGCATAGGCGCCGCCGCCGAGTAGCCCCGCCAGCACGGTGAGTAGGACGGCACGCCTCAGCGGCCGACGGCGGGGCCGGGACGCTTCGGAAGGGCCGGTCTGGGCGGCTGCCGGGACAGCGTCCGATGCAGGCTGCCGCGGCGCCGGGCCTTCTGCCCGCTCCTCCTCGCTCAGATCGATGGCGGGAGACGGCCGATCAGCGTCGTCGCGAAGGGACATCTCGGAGCCTCAGATCGAATGACCGAACCGTTCGGTCAAAAATCGGACCCGCCTTGACGCGAATCCGGAATGGCTTCAGGTTATGTTGACCGAACGGTTCGGTCAAGCGAAGCGGTGTCTCGGACGCGGAGCGGAATGATGGCGCAGGGCGCGGTGCTGGAGCGGGGACAGGCACCGCACGAGGGCGACAAGCGGCGGCAGATCCTCGACGGCGCCCGCACGGTCTTCCTGTCGGCGGGCTACGATGGCGCGAGCATGGGCGAGATCGCCCGGGCGGCCGGGGTCTCGAAGGGCACGCTCTACGTGTATTTCGACAGCAAGGAGGCGCTGTTCGAAGCCTTGATCGTTCAAGAAAAGGCGAGCCTCGCCGAGACGCTCTTCACCTTCGATCCGAACGATACCGATATCCCGGCCGTCCTGACGCGCCTGGGGATGAGCTTCCTTGCCGAGATGTCCCAGCCGCGGCACATCTCGGTGCACCGCATGGTGATCGGCGTCTGCGAGAAGTTCCCGCACTTCGGGCAGGTCTATTACGAAGCCGGTCCGGCCCGCGGCGTGTCGCGACTCGCGGCCTATCTCGACGTGCAGGTGCAGGCCGGCCGGCTGCGCATCGCCGACACCACCTTGGCGGCCCAGCACTTCCTGCATCTTTGCCTGGCCGGCCTGCTCACGCGCATGCTGTTCGCCGCCGGCGGCGAGGCGAGCGAGGCCCGGATGCAGGTCCAGACCGCAGAGGCGGTGCGGGTGTTTCTGGCCGGGTACGGGCCGGGGCACTAAGGCGCGGACTTATCCGGCGGCGCGCAGCTCCGGCAGCGCTTCCGCGCTCCAGACCCGGACATGGGCGTCGATGGCCAACGCCTCGTCGACATCGGCCGGCGCGGTCCGGTACGGGCCAGCGAAATGCGTGCAGGCGCGTTCGACCAGATCACTGATCCCGTAGAAGCCGATCCGCCCGGCGATGAAGGCCGCGACCGCGATCTCGTTGGCGGCGTTCATCACAGTCGGCGCCGCGCCACCTGCAGCCAGCGCCGCCCGGGCGATCCGCAAGCACGGGAAGCGCTCCTCGTCCGCAGCCTCGAAGGTCAGGGAGCCGAGCTTCACGAGGTCGAGCGGCCGGCCTCGCTCGATGGTCAGCCGGTCGCCGAGCCCAAGGCAGTGCGAAATCGGCACCCGCATGTCGGGCAGCGCCAGCTCGGCGGTCACGGCGCCGTCGAGCCAGTAGACCATCCCGTGGATCACCGATTGCGGATGCACCACGACGTCGAGGCGCTCGGGCTCGATGCCGAACAGGTGGTGCGCCTCGATCAGTTCGAGGCCCTTGTTCATCAGGCTCGCCGAATCGATGTTGATCTTCATGCCCATCGACCAGGTCGGATGGTTGGCAGCCTCCGTGGCGGAGGCGGCGGCGATGCGCTCGCGGGTCCAGGTGCGGAACGGGCCGCCGGAGGCCGTGATCATCATGGTGCGCACGTCGGCGAGCGGGCGGCCGGCGAGCGCCTGGCTCAGCGCGTCGTGCTCGGAATCCATCGGCAGGATCGTGGCGCCGTAGCGCGCGGCGTCGCGCATGAAGGCGTCGCCGGCGCAGACGAGGCTCTCCTTGTTGGCAAGGGCAACCGTGCGCCCGAGGCGGAGCGCCGCGTGGGTGGATTTGAGACCCGCAGCCCCGCTCACCGCCGCCACCACGATATCGGCGTCCCGGGCGACCGCCTCCATGACGGCGCCCTCCCCTACCCCGTTGGGAATGCCGGAGCCCGAAAGGGCCTCGGCGAGCGCAGGCCCAGCGGATTCGTCGGCGAGCGCCGCGAAGGACGCGTTCAGCTCCCGCGCCATCTTAGCCAGGGCGACGGGATCCTTGCCGCCGACCAGGGCCCCGACCCGGAAGCGGTCGGCGTGCTGGGCGAGCAGGTCCGCGGTGGAGCGGCCGATCGAGCCGGTGGCGCCGAAGACGGTGACGATCTGGGTCACGGGTTCAACTCCCTCATCGTCACGCAATCAGACCGACCCCGCGCAGGGCGAGATAGACGGCCGCCAGCACGGCCACCGCAAAAAATCCGTCGAGCCGGTCCATGACGCCGCCATGGCCCGGGATGATCTTCCCGGAGTCTTTCACGCCGTAGCGGCGCTTGAGGCCGGACTCGAGGAGATCGCCAGCTTGGCTCAGGATTGAGGCAACGGCGCTCACACCCGCCACAACCGGGAGGGAAGCGGCACTGGGTAACGTCATCCCTGCGAGGTCGGCCACCACCGGCACCAGGGTCCCGGCCGCGACGCCACCGATCAAGCCACCGATGGCGCCGGACCACGTCTTGTTGGGCGAGACCCGGGGCATCAGCTTCGGGCCACCGATCTTCCGGCCGGCGAAGTAGGCGGCGATGTCGGTGGACCAGACCACCGCGAACATCCAGGCCGGTCCAACGAGCCCGATCGCAGGGTCATCGCGCAGGGCCACCGGCACCGCCGCGACGGCTCCGGCGCCGAGCACGCCGATGAACGCGCGTGTCCGGCCCCATCCGGTCCGCGCCACCGTGGCACAGGCGGCGGCGCCAAGTATCAGAACCGCAAGGCAGGCCGGTGCCGGGGCGCCGCCGCGCTGGCAGAGCAGGAGCGCACCAAGCGTCGCGGCACCGAGCGCGATCAGCACCTCGCGCGGCTCGGTCCGGCTCATGGCCATCCACTCGGCGAAGCCAATGATGCCGGCCGCCAGCCAGATGCCCGCGAAGGGCCAGCCGCCATAGACCAGCCCCGCCAGTACGCCGGCCCCGAGCACGAGGCCCGAGGCAACGCGCAGCCACAGCTCGCGCCGGCCCTTGCGCGGAGCCTTGGACGGCGCAGCCGGTGCGGTTGCGGAGGTCACGAAAGTCTCGGCCGGCGGCCTTAGACCTGCATGATCTCCTTCTCCTTCGAGGCCAGCACGCCGTCGATGTCGGCGATGAACTGGTCGGTCGCCTTCTGCACGTCGGCGGCCTGGCGCTTCTCGTCGTCCTCCGAGATCGCGCTGTCCTTCAGGAGCTTCTTGAGATGGTCGAGACCGTCCCGGCGGACGTGGCGCACGGCGACGCGGGCCTCCTCGGTGTACTTGTGGGCGACCTTGACCATCTCCTTGCGCCGCTGCTCGTTCATCTCGGGGATGCGGAGCCGGATGGTCTGTCCCTCGGTCTGCGGGTTGAGGCCCAGATCGGATTCGCGGATCGCCTTCTCGACGGCGGTCACCATGCTGCGATCCCAGACGGAGATCGACAGGAGCCGCGGCTCCGGCACGCTCACCGTGGCGACCTGAGCCATCGGCATCGCCGCGCCGTACGCATCCACCTGGATCGGATCGAGGATCGAGGGCGTGGCGCGCCCGGTGCGCAGCGAGCCAAGATCCTTCGAGAGCGCGGCGACGGCGCCCTGCATCCGGCGCTTGATGTCGTTGAGGTCGAATTCCGGTGTAGCCATGAGAATCGTCCCGAGACGTCTGACGTGATCTTCTCGCCCGGCGCGGGCAGTCGCGGCCTCAATGGACGAATTTTTTCAGGGCCGCAAACGGTCGCGGCCCCATCGCGGCCGCGGCGTCAGGGCGCGACCAGCGTGGAGGGTGCGTCGCCCGACAGGATCGCGGCGATCGAGCTCGGCGGGTGAAGCGAGCCGACCACGATCGACAGGCGGCTCTCCCGGGCCAGCGCGAAGGCGGCGGTGTCCATGACCTTCAGGTCGCGGGCGATCGCCTCGTCGTGGGTGATGCGGTCGTAGCGGGTGGCGTTCGGGTCGGTCTTCGGATCGGCGGAATAGACGCCATCGACCTGCGTCGCCTTCAGCACCGCGTCGCAGCGCAGCTCGGCGGCGCGCAGCACGGCGGCAGTGTCGGTGGTGAAATACGGGTTGCCGGTGCCCCCGGCCAACACGACCACCTGACCCTTGTCCAGGTGGTGCAGAGCCGGCTGACGAGCATAGGTCTCGCAGATCGTCGGCATCGACACGGCCGACATAGTCCGCGCCTGGACGCCGGCCGCGTTCAACGCCGTCTCGATTGCGAGCGAGTTCATGACGGTCGCCATCATGCCCAGCGAATCCCCGGTGGCCCGGTCGATCCAGCCGGCCGCGGAGATGCGCGCACCGCGGATCATGTTGCCGCCGCCCACAACGATGGCGACTTCGGCACCGGCCTCGATGGTGCGGGCGATGTCATCGGCCAAGGCCGCCAGCGTCGGCGGATGCAGCCAGTAGCCGTCCGGTGCGGCGAGCGCCTCCCCCGACAGCTTCACGAGGATACGGCGAAATGGCGTCGTCTCCGGCATCTCGATCCCCGTTCGACCCGCCCCGCGCGAGCCGGGTGGCTTCTACGTCAACCGTGTGAGCGCCGTCGAGGGGCCCACCGCGATCGGAGGGGGATCGTCGGTCGTAACATCACCGACGCGCGGCCGACGCGCAGCTCTGGCAAAGGGTCCGGAAACGACCCCCGGCCCGGGACATCCATGCGCATCGCCTTAATGATCAACACAGAATCCGGCAGCGTCGGCGGCGCGCCCGTCCGAGTTCGCGCAGGCCCGCGCGTTCCTGAACCGCCTGTCACCGCCCTGGATCGGCGTGCCCGGCAACCACGACATCTCGCGCTACGATCTGCTGCAGCGGTTCGCGATGCCCCTTGCGCGCTATCGCGCCGGAGACGGAGCCGAGCTTCACGGATTCGGAGATCGGTGTGGTCTGCCTGAACACGGTGCGGCGCTGGGCGCCGGAGCCGGACTGGTCGCATGGGGTGATCCGGCGCGGTCAGATCGCCCGGACCGAGGCACGCCTCGCGGCGATGCCGGAGCACCTGTTCAAGTTCAGGCCGCCGCCCTCGGACGAGGAGACACGGCTCGTCGGGCGCGCAAACTTGGCACTGGCCACATTCCGCCGCCGCGGTGTCGGCCTGACGCTGGCCGGCCACCTGCACCGGCACTACGCGCGCTTCGCGCTGGACGACGACCCCACCGCGGACGCGGTCGATCGCGGTGTGATGCGCGGCTGCCGGAGACGGCTGCCGGCTGTCCAGGCCGGCTCGGCGACGTCGACGCTCCTGCGTGGGAACGAGCCCAACGCCAACAACCGCATCACCGTCGCGGATGGCTGCGCCACCGTTGCGGTTCGGATCTGGGACGGCGGAGTGTGGGTCGATGTAGCGCCGGCGTGAAGGGCACCACCACGCCGGCGCCAATTCTCAGCTGCCCGTCAGCACGCCGAGGGCGCCGACGACGGTCATCACAAGACCGGACGCGAAGGCGCCGATCATCAGGTAGGAGAAGGGTTTCAAAGCCATGCCGGGAAGGTAGTGTGCATCCGCGAAATGCGGTGTGCGCCGCAACACGCAGCTAGTGCGGCCTGTCCAATCCGCGCAGGAATATGAAACCCCGCCTGGCACACGCCAGACGGGGATCAATGACAAATCAGGCCAGTGACCCAGGCCGATTGGGTGGGTGAAATCAGGCGCGACCCGCCTGCTGAGCGACCTCGGTGGCGAAGTCCGGACCGTCTTCCTTCTCGATGCCCTCGCCCAGCGCGTAGCGCACGAAGGCCGTCAGGGTCACCGGACCGCCGACCTTGGTGCCGGCCTCCTTGAGAACCTGGCTCACCGTCTTCGAACCGTCATGCACGAAGGGCTGATCCAGGAGGGTGACCTCCTTGTAGTAGCTCTTCAGGCCGCTCTCGATGATCTTGGCCATCACGTGGTCGGGCTTGCCGGCGTTCTTCTCGCGCAGGATGTTCGACTCGCGCTCCACAGTGGCGGCATCGACGCCCGAGGCGTCGAGCGCCACCGGGTTGGTCGCCGCGACGTGCATGGCGATCTGACGGCCCAGCGCCGAGAGCGCCTCGACGTCGCCCTCGGACTCGAGCGCCACGAGCACGCCGATCTTGCCGAGGCCCTCGGAGATCTGGTTGTGCACGTAGGAGGCGATGACGCCCTTCTTGACCTCGAGCTTGGCGACCCGGCGCAGGTTCATGTTCTCGCCGATCGTGGCGATCAGGGCCTGCAGCTTCTCGGAGACCGTCTCGGTGGCGCCCGGGAAGTGAGCGGCCTGGAGGCCCTCCAGCGTGCCGTCGGTGTTGAGCGCGATCTTGGCGGCCTCGCGGGCGAAGGCCTGGAAGGCGTCGTTGCGGGCGACGAAGTCGGTCTCGGAGTTCACCTCGACAACCGCGGCGTGATGGCCGGCGGACTCAACGGCGACCAAGCCCTCGGCGGCGACGCGGCCGGCCTTCTTGGCGGCCTTGGCGAGACCCTTCTTGCGCAGCCAGTCGACCGCGGCCTCGATGTCGCCCTGCGTCTCGTTGAGCGCGCCCTTGCAATCCATCATGCCGGCGCCGGTCGTCTCCCGGAGCTCCTTCACCATCGCGGCGGTGATGTTGGCCATGGCGGTCCCTTTCGTGTGGTCTGGATGAGAGAGGCCCGGCGCGCGGGTGAGCGGCCGGGCCCGGTATGGCTGGAAGCGCGACGGCCCGATAACGGGGCCGCCGCTAACTCCCGATGGATCAGGCCGCGGCGGCGGCCTCGACGAAGCCGCGGGCCTGCGAGACCCACGAATCGCGATCGATGCGGCCGTTGAGCTTCAGGTCGGCATCGACCTTGGCGACGTCCTCGGCGGTCATCGCGGCGATCTGCCAGTAATGGTAGATGCCGGCATCGTTGAGCTTCTGCACGATCTGCGGGCCGGCGCCGTTGAGCTTGGTCAGGTCGTCCGGCGCGCCGCGCGGGGCGGCGAGCAGCTCGAAATGCTCGGTCGACTCAGCGAGCATCGCCACGTCGGCCGGATCGAGAGCATCGGACTCAACGGTGACGGCCGCGTCGTCGTTGGCCGGCAGCTCTTCGGCCATCGGCTCCTCGGAGGCGCCGAGATCCATGCCCGACGAGCCCTGCGCGCGCGAGATGCCGTCGATCGCGGCCTTGGCGATCAGGTCGCAGTAGAGCGCGATCGCGCGGCCGGCGTCGTCGTTGGCCGGGACGATGTAGCTGATGCCGTCCGGGTTGCAGTTGGTGTCGACGATGGCGGCGACCGGGATCCCGAGGCGGTTCGCCTCCTTGATCGCCAGCTGCTCCTTGTTGGTGTCGATCACGAACAGCAGGTCGGGGACGCCGCCCATGTCCTTGATGCCGCCGAGCGCCTTCTCGAGCTTCTCCTTCTCACGGGAGAGCATCAGGCGCTCCTTCTTGGTCAGACCCGGGCCGCCGGTCTCCAGCGTCTCAGTGACCTTGCGCAGGCGCGAGATCGAGCCCGAGATGGTCTTCCAGTTGGTGAGCATGCCGCCCAGCCAGCGGGAGTTGACGTAGTACTGGGCCGAGCGCTTGGCCGCCTCGGCGATCGTGTCGGCCGCCTGGCGCTTGGTGCCAACGAACAGCACGCGGCCGCCCTTGGCCACGGTGTCGCTCACTACCTGCAGCGCCTGATGCAGCGCCGGCACGGTCTGGGCGAGGTCGATGATGTGGATGTTGTTGCGGGTGCCGAAAATGTACGGCTGCATCTTCGGGTTCCAGCGGTGAGACTGGTGACCGAAATGGGCGCCCGCCTCGAGGAGCTGACGCATAGAGAAATCGACGGCCATATCTGTGTACTCTCCGGTTGGATCCGCCGCGGAGGGATGCAGCCGCCCGACGCAGTCGGACGACCACCGGAAACGCCTCATTCAGGCATGAGGCCAGCTCCGCGTGTGGGATGGGCGGGCCCATAGCAGAGTGCGGCGTTGGCGGCAAGGCAGCGACGTTTCGGACTGTCATCAGGTTGAAGCCCGACGCCTTTTCCCGGCGGCATGCAGCGAAGCGACAGGCAGCCCGGGACTCGGCACAGGACTCGCTGCGAAAGCGACTCCGTATGATGTCCCGTCGACAGTTCGGCAGCTTGCCAAGTCTGCCTCGCGCGGCGAAAATCGACCCATGGCCGCCGTCGCGTTCGACACTCTGAAATTTGCCCGGACACTTCGGGACAAGGCCAAGCTCTCCCGCGAGCAGGCGGAGGGCTTGGCCGATGCCATGGCGGAGGCGTTGCAGGGTGATCTCGTCACGAAGGCGGATCTGCGCGCCGAACTGGCGGAGACCCGGTCCGAGATCGTGCGCTGGGTCGCGGATTTGATCGGCTTTCAAACCCTCGCGGTCATCGGTGCGGTTATCGCTCTCGCCCGGGCCTCACACTGACGGCGCCCACAAACAGAATCACCCGCCCGCGAACACAGCCTCCACGTCGGGCGCCGTCATGATGCGATAAGCGCCCGCCGCCAGATCCGCCGGCAGGTCCAGCCCACCGACCCGGTCCCGGTGCAGGGCCGTCACGTGGTTGCCCACGGCGGCGAACATCCGGCGGACCTGATGGTATCGGCCCTCGGTCAAGGTCACCGCGCAATGAGTGGCATCCTCGACCGCGAGTATCACCGGGAGCAGAGGCCGCTCCTCGCCCTCCAGCATCAGCGTGCCGGAGGCGAAGACCCCTGTCTCGCTGCCGGTCAGCGGTCGGTCGAGGGTCACGCGGTAGCGCTTCGCCACATTGGCCTTCGGACTGATGATCCGGTGCAGCAGCGCACCGTCGTCGGTGAGCAGCAGCAGGCCGGAAGTCTCCTTGTCGAGGCGGCCCACGGTGGAGAGCGGCGGGTCGCGGCGGCGCCAGCGCTCCGGCAGCAGCCCGTAGACCAGCGGACCCGCCTCCTTGTGCGAGCAGGTCACGCCCAGCGGCTTGTGCAGCATCAGGCACAGGCCCGGGAGGGGATCGAGGGCTTCGCCGTCGATCACCAGCCGATCCGGCAAGTCGGGATCCAGGGCGATCCGGTCCCCCGCATCGGCCCATGCCGCGCCGTCGAGGCGGATCGCGCCGGCGCGGGCCAGATTCTGGATCTCCCGGCGCGAGCCGTAGCCCAGATTGGCCAGCAGCTTGTCCAGCCGAACCGCCTTCGCGCTCACCGGCGCGCCTCGTAGACCCGGTAGCCGTTCGCCTGCACGGTCACGGCAACGCTGCGGAACGCCGCCTGAAGCGTCGCCTCGTAGGGCAGGTGCGCGTTGGCCACGAGCCACAGGGTCCCGCCGGGCCGCAGCACCTCGGCGGCCCGGGCGACGAAGGCCCGGCCGAGCGCCTGATCTTCAGCGCCGCCCTCGTGGAACGGCGGGTTCATCACGACGAAGTCGAGCTTGCCGGGCACGAGCCCGGGCGTACGGATATCGGCCCAGAGGATCGTCGCCCGCGGATCGGCGACGTTGCGGCGGGCCATTTCGACGGCACGCCGGTCGATCTCCACCAGGGTCATCGCGGTCACGGCGTCCGAGGCGAGGACCGCCCGGGCGAGTATCCCGAGGCCGCAGCCGAGATCGGCCCCCCGACCCTTCAAGGCCGGCAGGTTCGCCAGGAGCAGGGCCGTACCGGGATCGAGCCGGTCCCAGGAGAAGATGCCCGGCTGCGTGCACAGGGCGAGGTTGTCGACATGGCGGGGGCTGCCCTCGTCGATCGCCTCGGCGATGCCGGCCGGCTCGGGCGGCCGGTCGGTGCGGCAGATCCGGTGGTGCCGGCGCGGCTGGTCGGCGGCAGCGCACCCGAAGGTGGTGAGTTCCTTGGCCAGCCGGCTTCCGCCCCGATCCTTGGGCGCCAGGGCGATCATCCGGCCGCCCGGACCCAGAGCCCGCAGCACCTGCGCGAGCACGTAGCGCCGCTCCACCGTTCCCGGCGGGGCGAGGACGGTGGCGGTGTCGAGACTGTTCTCGGACAGATCCTCGAGCCGCGCGGCACCGGGAATCAATGGGGAAACCTGGACGGCATCGCCGGGGATCTCGGCGAGATCCATCGGCGGCAGGCCGTAGACGGCATGTCGCATGAATGATTCGGGCGTTGGAGAGCTGGCCCCGGAACGCAAGTCCGCGGCGGTGCGGGGAAGACCCGCGCCCGACTCGGATCATCCGGGGGAACGTCCCGGTTTATACCGGAATAGAGCCGGAAGCCCAGCCTCCCCAATCGACGCTGCCCGGATCGGGCATCATCCCCGGGGGAACTCGAGCCCCATCTCGCGGTAGCGGGCCGGATCGTCGGCCCAGTTCTCACGCACCTTCACGTGCAGGAACAGGTGGACCTTCGCGTCGGCCGCCTCGGAGATCCCGATCCGGGCCGCCTGCCCGATCGCCTTGATGGTCTGGCCGCCCTTTCCGAGCACGATCGAGCGCTGGCTCTCGCGCTCCACGAAAATCGTCTGCTCGATCCGCACCGACCCGTCAGACCGGACTTGCCACTGGTCGGTCTCGACCGTGGAGCGATAGGGCAGCTCCTCGTGCAGCCGGTCGTAGATTTTTTCCCGGGTGATCTCGGCGGCCAGCATGCGCAGGGGCGCGTCCGAGACCTGATCCTCCGGGTAGAGCCAGGGACCCGCCGGCATCCGGGCGGCGAGCGCACGCCGGAGATCCTGCACGCCACTGCCGTTCAGCGCCGAGATCATGAAGGTCTCGGCGAAGGGTGCGGCGGCGTTAAGCTTGGCCGCGAGCTCAAGCAGCCGCTCCCGGGCGATCAGGTCGATCTTGTTGAGGATCAGCAGCTTGTCGCGCTTCACGCCGTCGAGGCGGCCGAGCACCGCTTCGACCTCCTCGTCGACCCCCTTGCGGGCATCCACCAGCAGGCAGACCGCATCCGCGTCAGCGGCGCCGCTCCAGGCCGAATGGACCATCGCCCGGTCGAGTCGGCGCTTGGGCGCGAAGATGCCGGGCGTATCGACCAGAACCACCTGCGCGGAGCCTTCGATGAAGATGCCGCGCACCAGCGCCCGCGTGGTCTGCACCTTGCGCGAGACGATGGAGACCTTCGTGCCGACGAGGTTGTTCAGCAGCGTCGACTTACCGGCATTCGGCACGCCGATGAGCGCGACGAAGCCCGCCCGGGCGTCGGCCGGCGTGCCCGGGAGCGCCGAAACGGCGTTGGCGGGTCCCTCGTTCGAAGCGTCGTCCTGCGAAGCGTCGTCCTGATCGTGATCGGTCATGTTGTCTCCGTCGGCCCCGCCGCCGGCAGGGCTCCGATCCCCTCCCGCTCCATCAGCGCCTGCGCGGCCGCCTGTTCGGCGATCCGCTTGGATGTGCCCTCGCCGAGCCCGGGCGCAAGGCCCTCGACCTCAACCGCGATGCGGAATCGTGGCGCGTGGTCCGGACCTGTACGCTCAACCACCGCGTAGGTGGGGATCGGCAGGCCGCGGCCCATGGCCCATTCCTGCAGGGCGGATTTGGCGTCGCGACCCCGTGCCGCCGCATCCGGCTCGCTCGGGTGGAAATGCGCCTCGACCACAGCCCGGGCGGCATCGAACCCGGCATCGAGATAGATCGCGCCGAGGATCGCCTCACAGACATCGGCCAGGATGGTCTGGTTGCGCCGTCCCCCACCCATGACCTCGCCCTGTCCGAGGATCAGGTAGGGCCCGACATCCCAGGCGGCGGCCACGACCGCGCAGGTCTCCCGCCGCACGAGTGCCGCGAGCCGCCGCGACAGGTCGCCCTCGTCGGCATCCGGGAACGCAGCGTAGAGCCGGTCCGCCACAGCGAGGCCGAGCACGCGGTCGCCGAGGAACTCGAGGCGCTGGTAGCTGCCGCCGCGTCCGGCGGCCTTGCTGGTATGGGTCAGCGCGCGGGTGAGCAGGCTCTGGTCGGCGAAGCTGTGCCCGATCCGCGCCTCCAGCACGCCAAGCGGCGGGCGCGGCTTGTGGGCGCGCCGGGTCCGCGCCGAAATCCGGGGCTGGGCCGCCTCGTCCAAGTCCGCACCGATCAATGGATCGTCGAGAACAGGCGCGACCAGCGGACATGGGCCGGCCAGTTCCAGACCTGCCACGCCGGTGTGCCCTCGTCGATCGAGAAGAAGATCATCTCGGCCCGGCCCACGAAATTGGCGAAGGGCACGTAGCCGACATTGGCGAGATCGCGCGAATCGGTGGAGTTGTCGCGGTTGTCGCCCATCATGAAGAAGTGTCCGGCCGGGACCGTATAAAGTTCGGTCTTATCCCAGAAGCCGTTGTCGCCGTCGCGCTCGATCACATTATGGACCACGCCGTTGGGCAGGGTTTCCAGGTATTGCGGGACCTTGGTGGCCTGACCGTAGGGATCGGTCGTCTCGTAATCGGCGATCCGCTCGCGCTTGACCGCCTTGCCGTTGATGTTGAGCACGCCGTCGATCATCTGGATTTTGTCGCCCGGCAGACCGATCACGCGCTTGATGTAGTCGGTCGCGTTGTCCTTCGGCAGCTTGAACACCGCGATGTCGCCGCGCTTCGGCTCGGCGGCCCAGATCCGGCCATCGGCCTGGACGGGAATGTACTCCGAGAGCGGCAGCGAGTACTTGGAGTAGCCGTAGGAGTATTTCGAAACGAACAGGTAATCGCCGATCAGAAGAGTCGGCACCAGAGAACCGGACGGGATGTTGAACGGCTGAAACAGCAGCGTCCGCACCACGAGGGCGATGAGCAGCGCCTGGATGCCGACCTTCAGGGTCTCGCGGATGCTGGCCCAGGTGCCGGTTTCGGCGGGCTTCCTGAGCGGCTTGCCGTCGTAATCCACGCGCACGTTCCGTCTTCGGTTGAAATTGCGTCGTCTGCCGCCTGCGAAGGCGGCGCTGTCAGCGGTTGTCCCGAGGAATACGCCGCAATCGTGTCCGCCGTGAGCGGCGGGTCTAGACCAAGCGCGATCCCCCCGCAACGCACGAAGGGGGCCGGCTAATCCGCGCTCAGATCCGCGCTCTCGTCAGGCGGCGTTCGCGGCCGGCAGCGCCTCGATGATCACGAAGGCTTGTGCCAGGGGTGGATCGTCCGTCAGGCTGACGTGAAGGTGAGCCGCATGGCCCGGCGGCAGCAAATCCGCGAGTCGCTCTGCGGCCCCTCCCGTGAGGTGCAGGGTCGGCTGGCCGGAGGGGAGGTTCACCACCTCCATGTCGCGCCAGAACACACCGCCGCTGAGGCCAGTGCCGAGCGCCTTGGCGCAGGCCTCCTTGGCGGCAAAGCGCCTTGCATATCCCTCGGCGCGGGCCGCGCGCGCGTCGCAGCGGGCCCGTTCCCCGTCAGTGAAGACGCGCTGGGTGAACCGCGCACCGTGGCGCTCCAAGGTCCGGGCGATCCGGCGAATGTCGCAGAGGTCCGATCCGATCCCGATGATCATGACGACCGAGCCCGGTCCATGGCGGCCCGCATGTCCCGCACAGCCCGGGCGAGCCCCTTGAAGATCGCGTCGGCAATCAGGGAATGGCCGATGTTGAGCTCCCGGATCTGTGGGAGAGCCGCGACGGGTCCGACGCTGCCGAGCGTGAGGCCGTGGCCGGCATGGATCTCAAGCCCCAGTCCGGCGCCGTGCTCGGCGGCGCGCCGGATCCGGGCCAGCTCGTGCGCGGTCCGTGCCGCATCGTTGTCGAGGGCGGCCTCGCAGTAGCTGCCGGTATGCAGCTCGACCACCGGCGCGCCGAGGGCCCGGGCGGCCTCCATCACCGCCGGTTCCGGTTCCACGAACAGCGACACCCGGATACCGGCTTCCGCCAGCGCCCGGATGCGGGGGGCGAGGTGATCGCGACCGCGGATGATGTCGAGGCCGCCCTCGGTGGTGCGTTCCTCGCGCTTCTCCGGGACGAGGCAGGCGGCGTGCGGCCGGGTGCTCAGCGCGATCGCCACCATCTCGTCGGTCGCCGCCATCTCGAAGTTGAGCGGAACGGACAGGCCGCGCTTGAGCGCCGCGATGTCGCTGTCGCGGATATGACGCCGGTCCTCGCGCAGATGCGCGGTGATGCCGTCGGCCCCCGCCTCGACCGCGAGCAACGCGGCCCGCACCGGGTCCGGATAGTCGCCGCCGCGGGCGTTGCGGACGGTGGCGACGTGATCGATGTTGACGCCGAGGCGCAGCTCTTCGGAGGTCATCCGCTGGTTCGTCCCAAGATCGGCGTGATGCGCCGGGCTTCTGGTCGCGATATGCTGGCGTGCCGACGTTCCGGCAAGGCGGCGTAACGGATGTTGCGCCGCGCAGCGGCTCCATTCGCGAACCTCTCCGACTTGCCATCCCGGCAAAAACCGACTATGCGCCGCCCCTCGCGTTCGCTCCGGCCGGGGGCTGAACGGACGGTGCCGCTTGCGGCATAGGGCTCTTCCCGATCCCGTCGTCCGGTGTCTCCGCCTTCGATCAACCGCTCGGGCCTGAAAATCGGCTCGAAGGGCTTGGCGCCGGGTGATCCGCGATATGAACCGGCCCGAACCATCCGCCTCCGGGCGGCCGGGCTCCTTTTGACGACGAAAGGCCCGACAATGCCTCTCTACGAGCATGTGCTCTTGGCCCGCCAGGACGTGACGTCCCAGCAGGTCGAGACGATGATCGACACCTACAAGGGTGTGATCGAGCAGAACGGTGGCCGTCTCGAGAAGATCGAGATGTGGGGCGTGAAGTCCCTCGCCTACCGGATCAAGAAGAACCGCAAGGCGCATTTCGCGCTGCTGAACATCGACGCCCCTCCGGCCGCCATCGCCGAGATGGAGCGCCAGATGCAGATCTCCGAGGACGTCCTGCGCTTCATGACCGTCCGGGTCGAGGAGCTCGATCAGGAGCCGTCCGCCATGATGCAGAAGCGCGACCGCGACGATCGCAAGGATCGCGAGCGCGGCCGTCGTCGTGACGACGAGGGCTTCGGCGGTGGTGGCGGCTTCGGCGGCGACCGGGGTGACCGCGGCGATCGTGGTGATCGCCCCGAGCGCAGCTTCGGCGGGGAGGGCTAACCCATGGCATTCGGTGCTGGTGCTGGTGCTGGTGCGGGCGGTGGACGCCGCCCCTTCTTCCGTCGTCGCAAGACGTGCCCGTTCTCCGGCGCGAACGCGCCGAAGATCGACTACAAGGACGTGAAGCTCCTGTCCCGCTACGTGTCCGAGCGCGGCAAGATCGTGCCGTCGCGGATCACCGCGGTCTCGGCCAAGAAGCAGCGCGAGCTCGCTCAGGCGATCAAGCGCGCCCGCTTCCTCGGCCTGCTGCCCTACGTGATCAAGTAGGTCACGGATCACCAACCGGCCCGGCATCTGCCCGGGCCGGTCCTCGCAGAGGGCGGCCCTGGTCGCCCGATCGTTGGGGCGCGGAGTCGCCTCTAACCCTGCCTAAGCGGCAGTGGGACAGCGGAATTCATGGTACAGCACATCGGCATCGGTATCGGCGCTGGGCTCGTCTCGGCACTCCTGTTCGGGGTGCTCCTGAAGGCGACGCCGCTCGCGATCCTGCTCTATCTCGTGGCGCCGCTGCCGATCCTGATCGTCGGCCTCGGCTGGAACCACAAGGTCGCGCTGACGGCAGCGGCGGCGGGCAGCCTTGCCCTCGCCGTGGTGATCGCGCCCTTCATGGGCCTGGCCTTCGGCGCCTACAT
The DNA here is from genome assembly GCF_022829605.1 of Methylobacterium sp. E-065. GTDB lineage: Bacteria > Pseudomonadota > Alphaproteobacteria > Rhizobiales > Beijerinckiaceae > Methylobacterium. The sequence goes on from NZ_JAKSYD010000074.1 coordinate 68,696, forward strand.
CGCCCTTCCCGCTTGGTGGCTCGCCTACCTGACGCTCCTCGGGCGCGAGACGCCCCGCGGCCTCGAATGGTATCCGACCGGCCGCCTGCTCGGATGGATCGCCGCCACGGCGGCTCTGGCCTTCATCGCCATCGCGGTCCTGTCCTCGCCGAACCACGCCGCCTTCGATCGGCAGTTGCGCAGCCTCGCCCAGACGCTGGTGCAGGCCCGCATGCCCGCCACCCGCACTGCCGAGCAGAGCCGCCGGGCCGACGCGCCAGCGGCCGAGACCGACCGGTCCGGCCAGGATGCGGGCGCCGACACCGATGCGCAGACCCCGGCCGAAACCGATGACGCCGACGTCACGCGGACCGAGATGGCCGACGCCCTGGCGCGCGTGGTGCCGGCTTTCGCGGCCAACGGGCTGGCGTTGCTGCTCGCCTTCTATCTCTGGGCTTCGGCCCGGATCGTGAAGATCTCCGGCCGTCTGCCGCGGCCCTGGCCCGATATTCCATCGACCGCCATGCCGCGGGTGACACTGGCCGCGCTCGGAGCCGCGCTGCTGCTGTGCCTCGGACCCGGCTATGTCGGCGTGCTCGGCGTCGCCCTGGTGGGGGGGTTCAGCGCGGCCTTCGCGCTGCAGGGCCTCGCCGCCTTCCACGACCGCTCCCGCGGCCGGCCCGGACGCACCCTGATGCTGTTCGGGCTGTACCTGATCCTGTTCGTGACGCAGGGCATCGCCCTCGTTGCCCTCACTCTGTTCGGCCTCGCCGACACAGCCCTCGACCGCCGGCGTTCCCAGGATCGCCCGAGGAACAGCCCGGCGCCGTGAAACCCCGGCCCACGTGGCCGACCATCTGAAGGAGAAAGACCATGGAAGTGATCCTGCTCGAGCGCGTGGCCAAGCTGGGCCAGATGGGCGAGACCGTGAATGTCCGCCCGGGCTTCGCCCGCAACTTCCTGCTCGCCCGCGGCAAGGCCCTGCGCGCGACGGAAAACAACAAGAAGCACTTCGAGGCCCAGCGCGCCCAGCTCGAGGCCCGCAACCTCGACCGCAAGAAGGACGCCGAGGCCGTCGCCGAGAAGCTGAACGGCCAGAGCTTCGTGCTGATCCGCCAGTCGGGCGAGACCGGCGTGCTCTACGGCTCGGTCTCGACCCGCGACCTCGCCGATGTCGTTGCGAAGGATGGCTTCACGGTGGATCGGGGCCAGTTCACCCTGAACCAGCCGATCAAGACGCTCGGCCTGCACAAGGTCCCGGTGGTGCTGCACCCCGAGGTCGAGGTTGAGGTCACCGTCAACGTCGCCCGCAGCCCCGAGGAGGCCGAGCGTCAGGCCCGCGGCGAGTCCGTGACCGAGCGCGAGGCCTTCAACCTCGACGATCTCGGCCTCGAAGTCGGCGCGGCGCTGGCCGATGCTGGCGAGGGTGCCGACGACCGCGGCTGAGTCTCTTCGCAATGCCGCTCGGTCCGGGCCCGCCCGGATCGAGCATTCTCAGGGGGACGGGCTGGCGCCGCACGGCGCTGCCGTCCCCCTTCTGTTGACGACGGCACGCGCAGGCAGGACACGGGTCAAAAGCCTACTTCTGGGGGAAGCGCCCGGTGTCCGACACCCTGACTGACGATCGCCATCCGCCCGCGCGGTTCAACGCGGCCCGGTACTGCCTCGCCGAGAACGCGCGCCTGCGCCCCGACAAGACCGCCCTGGTGATGGTCGGCGACGGCGCGGTCGAACGGCTCTCCTTCGGTGCGGTGGAGCGCGCGGCGCGCGGCATCGCGGCCGGCCTGCTCGGGCTCGGGCTCGCACCGGGCGACCGGGTGATGATCCGGATGGGCAACGAGGCCGATTACGTCCTCGTGCATTTCGGCGCGCTCGCGGCCGGGCTGGTATCGCTGCCCTCCTCGCCGCAACTGACGGAGAGCGAGGCGGCATTCCTGATGGAGAATTCGGGCGCCGCCGCGCTGGTGGTCGGAAGCGGCTGCACCGTCGCGCCGGAGGCCCTGGGCGACCGGCTGCTGCTTGATACCGCAGCCATCGCCGCCCTGAAGGCCGGCCCGCCGCTCCCCGACTACGCCGACACCGCCGCCGACGATCCGGCAATGCTGATCTACACCTCCGGCACGACGAGCCGGCCGAAGGGCGTGCTGCACGCGCACCGCGCCGCCTATGGCCGCCGGCCGATGCTCGCCCACTGGCTCGGGCTCACCGAATCCGACGTGATGCTGCACGCCGGCACCATGAACTGGACCTACACGCTGGGCGTGGGCCTCAGCGATCCGTGGTCGGTGGGCGCCACGGCGGTGCTCTACAACGGCCCGCGTGATCCCGCGGTCTGGCCCCGGCTGATCGCGGGCTACGGCGCCACGGTCTTCGCCGCCGTGCCGACCCTCTACCGTCAGATCCTGAAATACGGTGCCCCGGAGACCCACGACCTGTCGCGCCTGCGCCACGGCTGCACGGCCGGCGAACCGCTCCCGGTGGAACTGCTCGCGGCGTGGCGCGAGGCCACCGGCACGCCCCTCTACGAGGCGCTCGGGATGAGCGAGATCTCAACCTATATCTCCAGTGGCCCCACGATCCCGGTGCGTCCCGGCTCGCCCGGCAAGCCGCAGCCCGGGCGGCGCGTGGCGATCCTGCCGACGGAGGGCGAGCCTGTGCCGCTGCCGGCAGGCGAGACCGGGCTGCTGGCCGTCCACCGCTCCGAGCCGGCCCTGATGCTGGGCTACTGGAACCGGCCCGAAGAAGAAGCCGAGGTGATGCGCGGCGACTGGTTCGTCGGCGGCGACCTCGCCCGGCTCGATGCCGACGGCTATCTCTGGTTCGAGGGCCGCAACAACGACCTGATGAAGGCGATGGGTTACCGGGTCTCGCCCAACGAGGTGGAGGTGGTGCTGGCCGCCCACCCATCGGTGGCAGAGGTCGGTGTCGCGGAGTTACCCGTTCGCGCCGATGTCTCGGTCATCTGCGGATTCGTGGTGCTGCAGCCGGATGCGGAGCCCGACGCGGAGGCGCTGCTCGCATGGTGCGCCGAACGGCTCGCCGCCTACAAGCGCCCAAGGGAGATCCGCTTCCTGGAAGCCCTGCCACGGACGGCCAACGGCAAGGTGCAGCGGAAGCAGCTGGCCGAAGCGGTCGAGTAAGGGACGCCCTAAAGCAGCGTCCCGCGCAGGATCAGCAGCGCCACCGAGAAGTAGATCACGAGTCCGGTAACATCGACCAGCGTCGCCACGAACGGCGCCGAGGCGGTGGCCGGGTCGAAGCCGAGCCGCTGCAGCAGGAACGGCAGCATCGAGCCCGACAGCGAGCCGAAGGTCACGATCCCGACGAGCGCCGACCCCACCGTGGCGGCCACCAGCGGCCAGTGCTCGCCGTAATCGTAGAGGCCGAGCTTCTGCCACGCCACAATGCGGATCACCGCGATCACCCCGAGGATCGCGCCGAGCAGCATGCCCGTGGGTAGCTCGCGCAACGCAACCCGCCACCAGTCGCGCAGGCGGATCTGATGGAGGGCCAGCGCCCGGATCAGCAGCGAGGTCGCCTGCGAGCCGGAATTGCCACCCGAGCTCATGATCAGCGGGATGAACAGCGTCAGGACGATCGCCTTCTCCAACTCTCCCTCGAAGCCCTGCATCGCCGAGGCGGTCAGCATCTCGGAGAGGAACAGCGCGCAGAGCCAGCCGGCGCGCTTCCGGATCATCGTGAAGAAGCCGATATCCATGTAGGGCTCGGGCAACGCCTCCATGCCGCCGAAGCGCTGCACGTCCTGCGTCTGCTTCTCGATCATGGCGTCGATCATGTCGTCGACCGTGACGATGCCGATCACGTGGCCGACCGCATCGATCACCGGCAGGGCCAGCAGGTCGTACTTGGAGATCAGCCGGGCGGCCTCCTCGCGGCTCGCGGTCGGCGAGACGGCGAGCGGGCGTCGGCCCGGCGCGACGCTCAGCACGTTGTCGTTCGGATCCCCGGAGATCAGCCGGCGCAGGGGCACGGCCTTGGTGAGCGCACGGGTGCGCGGATCAAGCACGAAGATCGCGTAGATGGTCTCGCGGGTCTTCTCGACGTGGCGGATGTGCTCCAGTGTCTGGCCCACCGTCCAGGTCCCCGGCACGGTGACGAACTCGGTGGTCATCAGCGAGCCGACCGTTTCCTCGCCGTAGGCCGAGAGGCGGTCGACGGCGCCGCGGGTCTCGGCATCGAGTCGGGCGCGCAGGTCCGAACGGCCGGGCTCCTCGATCTCGCGGAAGACGTCGGTGACCCGGTCGGCCGACATCCCCGACAGGTAGGCGGCGACGCGGTCGCGCGGCAGCATCTCGATGATGTCCGCGACGCAGTCGAGTTCCGGCTGGTCCAGCACCTCGACGGCCCGCTCCATCGGCAGGCCGAGCAGGATCGCGGCGGCGACCTCGGGGGCCTCGTCGTTGAGCTTCTCGACGATGTCGGGAGCCCGCTCGTCCGAGAGCCGCGCGGCCAGCACGGACGGATCGATGCGCGTGTCGAAGGGGGCGATCTCGTTCATGGCCTCGCCTCGTGGTTACGAGGCGACGCGGCGCCGGTCATCCTGGGTCAGGGCCGTGACCGGGCGGTGCGCCGGTCGCCCCGCGGCCAGGCCTCTCAGCGGCTCAGGCGGGATGACGGCACGGGGCCGGGCACGGCTGGCACGATCGGTCGGGCACGTCGCTTCGCGGGTCGCTAATGAAGGGGAGCGCGACGCCGCCGGAGCGATGTCGCGCGGCTGCGTCGTGCGCCAGCGCACAAATTCCGTCAAGCCGTAACCGTTGCAGGGATGTCGGCTTTCCGCCTTGCGCACAAAGGGCGCCAGCCGGTGTCGCGCGGCGGCATCAGAGGGCCCCGCGGGTCCCTATGAGAAATATAAGTGTTGTGCTCACTTGTATTGCGTCCAAGATATTGCCTATATGGGTCTCACCAACAACGAGGAGAAACGCCATGGCTTGGTCTGCCCCGATCGTGTCCGAGATCTGCGTCGGCATGGAAGTCACGAGCTACGAGTCGGCCGAGATCGACACTTTCAACTGAGTCGATCCTGTCGGGAGCGGAATAAGCTCCCGCTATATTGGATGCTTCAGTCACTCACACGAAATTCCTTAGGAGGAACACATGGCCTGGACCGCTCCGATCGTTTCCGAGATCTGCGTTGGCATGGAAGTCACCAGCTACGAGTCCGCTGAGATCGACACCTTCAACTAAGATATCGACCGAACAGTTTGGGCGCCGCTTCTCACGAAGCGGCGCTTTTCTTTTGTGCGCGCTCCAAGTGCTAGTCTCCGGCGGCGAAGATCTCGGGATCGACCCTGACGATCCCCGGCCGAGTCTTGGGACCCGCCGTCTCAGCCGACGAACAGCCCTGCGATCGCCGCGCTCGTGAAGTTCGACAGGGTTCCCGCCAGGATCGCCCGCAGCCCGTAGCGGGCCACCTCCGAGCGTCGCTCCGGCACCAGGCTCGCGAAGCTCGCGAGCTGGATCGCGATGGAGGCGAAGTTCGCAAAGCCGCACAGGGCGAAGCAAACGATCGCCTGTGAGCGCGCGTCCAGCATCCCGGCTTTCAGGGTCGGTGACAGATTGGCGTAGGCCAGGAATTCGTTGAAGGCGAGTTTTTGGCCGATCGCGCCGCCGACCAGCGTCGCATTCTCCCACGGTACGCCTAGGAGCCACGCTAGGGGACTCAGCGCCCAGCCGAGCACGCTCTCGAACGAGGCGCCGGGATAGCCAACCCGACCGCCGAGGGTACTGAACAGCCCGTCCGCCAGCGCGATCAGCCCAACGAACGCGATCAGCATGGCGCCGACCGAGACGGCCACCACCAGCCCTTTCTGCGTTCCATCGGCCGCCGCCTCGATGATGTTGGCCGCCCGGGTCTCGCCGAACTCCACCCGGGTGGTGGCGATCCGCGTCGGCTCCGTGGAGGGCACCAGCATCTTGGCGTAGACCAGCCCGCCGGGGATCGCCATCACGGAAGCCGCGAGCAGATAGGTCATCGGGACGCCGAGCGCCGCATAGCCGGCCAGGATCGAGCCGGCGGTGGACGCGGCACCGCTCGACATCACGGCGAACAGCTCGGCCCCGGTCAGGGCGGCGAGGAACGGGCGCAAGGCCACCGCGATCTCACTCTGGCCGATCGCGATGGTGATCACCGCAGCAAAGGACTCGATCGGCGACGTGCCGAGGATCCGCCGGAGGCCTGCACCCAGCCCACGGGCCAGGGCCTGCATCACGCCGAGATGGTAGAGCACCCCGATCAGGGCGGAGACGTAGAGGATTTGCGGCAGCACCCGCAGCGCCAGGATGAAACCCGAACCGCCGAACAGCTCGAACATCTTCGGCTCGACGAGGCCTCCGAACAGGAAGGCGGTGCCGCGGTCGCCGTAGGAGAGCACGCGCGCGACGATATCGGCCGCCGCATTGAGGGCCACCTGCCCCGCCGGCAGGAACAGGATCAGGGCGCCGAGGCCCACCTGCAGCGCCAGACCGGTGAGCACCACCCGCGGGCGGATTGCCCTCGGGTTCGTCGAGAACAGCACCGCGACGGCGATCAGCAGCAGGAGGCTGAGGCCGGCATGGATCAGGCGGTCGAGCATCGCATCCTTCGATCATGAGCGATCACCGCCCATGGAAGGTTCGGGCCAGACCGTATCAATCCGGTTGAAGGGCGACGAGATACGGGACGAATAAGTCGCGCACCTGCGCGAAGCCCCAATCGAGATCGGCCTCCGTCAGCTCGGTGCCGCCCTGAAGGCGATGGCTCATCCAGTGGCTGGAGACGATCCAGGCATTGTCGACCAGTCGCCCGAGGGCCTCCGGTGCGATCCGCAGCCGTCCCGCCGTGACCGCCGCCTCGAAGACGCCCCGGGCGAGGCTCTGGGTCCGCGCCCGAAGGGCGTGAACGCGCGGGCGCAGAGCCGGGGCGATCTCCACCATGGCGATGCCGTCCCGATAAATGCAGCGGTAGCGCCAGATCAGGTCGAACCACCCCCGCTGATAGGCCAGGAGCGCCTCCGGCGCCGCGAAATCCGCCGGCATCCGGCCGGCGACCGTCATGGCTTCCCCCTCGAACCCGGTGAACACCGCCTCCACCAAGCCGCTCTTGCGCGGGAAGTGATACTGCAGGTTCCCCTCGCGGATCCCCGCCGCCGCGGCGATCTCCGCCGTGGTGACCCGGCCCAGGCCGCGGGTGTTGAACAGCGTCAGACTCACCGCAAGGATCCGCTCGCGCGTGCGCGGGGCTTCCACGGCGGCGTCCGTTTCGTTCGGTGCCCGGCGACTTTGCCCGCGCGCCATCGTCTCCCCACCGTGTCTAGGGTGTTCACCCTAGACAATCCCCGAGGCCGGGGCTATCCCTGATCCAAGCCCGGACCAACCGGCGAAACGGGAGGCGCAGCTTGGCTCACAGGTTTCAGCTCGCGGGAAAAGTCGCGCTCATCACCGGCGCCGCGAGCGGCATCGGGGCCGCGCTGGCCACCGGCCTCGCCGCGAAGGGCTGCAGCCTGCTGCTGGTGGACCGCGATCCCGAAGGGCTCGAAACGATCGCCCGGCGGATCCGCGAGCACGGCGCCGCGGTCGAGACCCGGGTCGTCGACCTCGTGGACGCAGCGGCGATCCGCGCGTTGCCGGACTGGGCCGCACAACGTTTCGGTCACGTCGATATCCTCATCAACAACGCCGGCGTGGCTCTGGGCGGCCGGTTCGACGAGACGCACCTCGAAGATTTCGAGTGGCTGATGGACATCAACCTGCGCGCGGTCGTGCGGATGTGCCACGCCTTCCTGCCGATGCTGAAGGCGCGCCCCGCGGCGCAGATCGTCAACCTGTCGAGCCTGTTCGGGCTGATCGCGCCGCCCGGTCAGGTTGCCTACTGCACCAGCAAGTTCGCCGTTCGCGGCTTCTCGGAGGCGCTGCGGCACGAATATGCCGGCACCGGGCTCGGTGTGACCGTGGTCCATCCGGGCGGCGTCGCGACTGCCATCTCACGCAACGCCCGCGGCCGGCGCCCGCCCACCGATCCCGACGCGGCCAAGCGCGCGGCGGTGGAGGACGAGAAGGCCCGGGAAGCCTTCGGCAAGTTCCTGACGCTCGCCCCCGCGGACGCCGCTGCAGCGATCATCGGCGGCCTCGAGGTCCGGGCGCCCCGCATCGTGATCGGCAAGGATGCCCGCAACGCGGCGCTGATCCAGCGGCTGATGCCGGTGGGATATTGGAAGCTGATGGTCCGATTGTCCGGCGGGAAACTCTGAGATGGCGAGCCTGCGCGCCTATATCGGCGCCTACATGATCCGCAGCCGCGTCCGGAGCCAGCTGGCCAGGGCCCGGAATGTGGCCGACTTCCGCCGCATCTTCGAGGCGCCGACCTTCCCCGATCCGAAGGGCGTGACCTACGAGCCTGCCACCCTTGGCGGCGTGCGGGGCGAGTGGGTCCGGCCGAAGGCGGGACCCTGTCAGCGGATGCTCTACATCCACGGCGGCGGCTTCATCGCCTGCTCCCCGCGCACGCACCGGCCCGTCACGGGTGCCCTGGCCAACCGCGGCTTCACGATCTTCGTCCCCGATTACCGGCTCGCCCCCGAGCACCCGTTTCCGGCCGCGCTGGAGGATGTCGTAGCGGTCTGGCGTGCGTTCAGCGCCGAGGGCGCGGCCTGCGTGGCGGGCGAATCTGCCGGCGCCAACCTTGCCCTCGTGCTCATGGGCGAGGCGCGGGCCCGCAACCTGCCGATGCCTTGGGCCGGCGCGCTATTCTCTCCGGCCACCGACTTCGTGTCGGAGGAGGGCTCGCGCATCACGAATGCATGGCGCGACGCGATGTTCGACCCGAAGGCCCTTGCGAAGATCCGGGACATGTATCTCGGAAACGCCGACCCGGCCGATCCGCGAATCTCGCCGCTGCTCGGCGACCCGACCGGATTTCCGCCGTTGCTGTTCCATGTGGGCGGCCGGGAGGTTCTGCGCGACGATTCCGTGCGCATGGCGGAGCGGGCCCGGGCGGCCGGAGTGGTAGCCGAGGCGAAGGTCTTTCCTGTCGTCGCCCATGCCTGGCAGTTCGCGGTGAGCATGCTGCCCGAGGCGCGCGCCTCCCTCGACGAGGCCGCTGCCTTCCTCAAGGCCCATGCACCGAAGACCGACGCAACGTCCGGGAGCCCCGCATGATCACCGATGTGCCGAACGAGACCGGTCCGGAGCCGCTGGCGGTCCTCATCGTCGGCGCCGGCTTCTCCGGGCTCGCCATGGCGATCCGCTGCAAGCAGGCCGGGATCGCGCCGCTGCGGGTGATCGAGAAGGCCGACAGCCTCGGCGGCACGTGGCACGACAACACCTATCCGGGGGCGGCCTGTGACGTCCCCTCCCACCTCTACTCCCTCTCGTTCGCCCCGAAGGCGGACTGGAGCCGGATGTATGCGCCGCAACCGGAGATTTTGGCCTACCTGCGCGAGACCGCCGAGCGCCACGGGCTGATGCCGCTGATCCGGCTCGGCACCTCTTTCCAGGGTGCGACCTGGGACGAGGCGGGTGGTGTCTGGCGCGTGGCGACCGATCGCGGGCCGATCACCGCGCGGTCAATCGTCTCCGGCATGGGCGGCCTGCATCATCCGGCCTATCCCGACCTGCCGGGCCGCGACAGCTTCGCGGGGCCGGCCTTTCACACGGCCACTTGGGATCATGCGGTGGACCTCACCGGCAAGCGAATCGGCGTGATCGGCACGGGGGCGAGCGCGATCCAGGTGGTACCGGAACTCGCGAAGGTGGCCGGCCACCTGACCCTGTTCCAGCGCACGCCGCCCTGGATCATGCCCAAGAACGACCACGCCATCGCGGAGCGCGCCAAGACGCGCTACCGGCGCCTGCCGCTGATCCGGCGGCTCGAACGGGCCCGGCTGTTCTGGCTGCACGAGGTGCGCGCGCTGCTCGGCTTCACCAAGGTCTCGAAGCTCACCGGCCAAGCCGAGGCCCTGGCGCGCCGCCATCTCGCCAAAGCGGTGCCCGACAAGGCATTGCGGGCGAAGCTGACGCCGAACTACCGGCTCGGCTGCAAGCGGGTACTCATCTCGGACGACTATTACCCGGCGCTGCAGCGTCCGAACGTCACCCTGGAAACCGGCGGTGTCGCGCGGGTGACGCCGACCGGACTGGTCACCCAGGACGGCCAGGCGCACGATCTCGATGTCATCGTCTACGCCACCGGCTTCGACGTGACCGCGACCTTCACGCGGATGACCCTCGTCGGCCGCAGCGGCCTGACGCTGAAGCAGGCCTGGTCCGGCGGCATGGGCGCCTACCAGGGCATCACGGTTGCGGGCTTCCCGAACTACTTCATGCTGCTCGGGCCGAATACGGGGCTCGGGCACAACTCGGTCGTCGCGATGATCGAGGTTCAGGTGCAGCACGTGCTTGATTGCCTGAAGGCCCTGCGGCGGGGCACCCGCGTCATCGAGGTCCGCCCGGAGGCGCAGGCGCGCTTCCTCGACCGGATCCGCACCCGCCTTGCCGATAGCATCTGGCAGGCCGGCGGCTGCCGGAGCTGGTATCTCGACGCGGAGGGGCGCAACGCAACCCTCTGGCCCGATTCCGTGATGGCCTACCGCCGCAGCGCGCGGCGCGCGCGGATGGCGGATTACCGGCTCGGCTGAGCGCCCGGAGCCTTCAGAACGCGAACCCGGCCGCCTCCTGAAAACCGTCTAGGCCGGGCAGCGACGCGTCGAACAACGGGCGCGCCCCGAAGGCGTCGCCGGCCCGGACGAACAGGGTCACCTTGGCGTTGCGGTGGGGGCCCATCACGCAGACGAGGCGGCCGTCGTCCTTGAGCTGATCCAGCAGCGCCTGCGGCCGGACCTCGATGCGGCCGTTGATCAGGATCGCATCGAACGGCGCCTGCTTCGGCGCGCCCGATTCGATCGGCCCCTCGACCACCTGAGCGGCGGTGCCGAGCCGGGCGCGCGCCTCGGCGGCCAGTTCCGGCACCGACTCGAGCGCCGTCACCTGCGCACCGAGATGCGCCATCACCGCCGCCGCATAGCCGTAGCCGGCGGCGACGTCGAGGGCAGACACGCCCGGCCGGATCTTCAGGGCCTGGATCATCCGCGCCACCACCATCGGGGCCGGCATGCAGCGGGTCGAGCCGTGGGCCTCGCCGATATGCAGGGTCTGGTCGATATACGCGAAGGGCTCGCGGTCCCTCGGCACGAAGCTCTCGCGCGGCACGGTGTCGAATGCGTCGAGCACCGTGTTGTCGTTCACGTCGAAGGTCCGCAACTGGCAGTCGACCATCATCCGCCGCGCCTGCGCGTAATCGATCATCGAACTTTGTCCTCGCACCGGATCGGAACGCCGCGTCGACCGGGCTCCGGCGGACAACCGGCCACCCCGGCCAAGCCTAAGCTTCCCGGACGGGGGGCGTTTTCGGAGATCGATCGCCAAAACGCAAGGCGCACGCACGTGGCCTGCTCAAACGAAGCGGCATCCCGGCCTGACCTGTGAGCCCGACATCCGATGCCGACCTTGAAGATCGCTCTACCGATTCCTGTCGATGCGCGCGGAGCTTCTCCGCCATGTCCTGCATAGCAGCCAAGTCCCGGGCGGCTGCCATGGGGGGGCGAAAATGGGTATCCGCGCCGTGCGTCTGTACGCCCGCGGCGCTGCCCTGACGGTACGGCGACAGGGGGCCGATCCGCCCCAACCGGTGACGCGCGACCCAGGCTTTCGCCAAACGGCTGCCCGATGGCACCAAACCGCAGGCCGACTCGCTCTATCGGTGCACCTACGAGCCCGTGGGACCGAAAGTTCTGGGCCTCGCCGCCATTAAGGGCCCGGTCGCTCGGCTGCAGGGACACACGACCGCAAATCTGGTGGGCGGAGTGCGACACCTCTTGGCGCTAAACATTCCGCAGAGCGGCCAGTTCTTGCGCGACTTCGTCTATCTCGGCCTCAAGCGCAGCGACGCCGGCGCCCGCGTCTTCCGTTGGGCGCTTGGCAAAACTGCGCCGTTCCTGCGAAGACAGCGGGGTTAGCTAGGCCGGCGACACGAACGATGCAAAAACCCCTGATTTAGTGCGCAGGTGACTGTACGTTCGATTGACGGCCTATCTTACCTGCATATCGGCTGACTTTTTCATCGAATTGTTTTGTTAACGGCGCCATTTCGTCATTTAACCACATAGCTATTAATTACACGGTTACGCATATGTTCAGGATGCTCGCATTGTCCTCCGCTTAGTCCATGTAAAACTGCAATATTGTAGAATAAATCATCGTTCCGAAGTTCGCACACTTCATAACCGTGACGTTTGAAGATGCTACGGATAGCATCACGCTTCGGTTGCTCGAAGTTGTGCTCGACGCTTGCTAGTCCGAAGCAATACCGAGAGAAATCAAAAGCCTCCAATACCGCAAGCTCCGCCCCCTCGATGTCTAGCGACATATAATGTATCTCCGTCGGGGCATTGTAGCGCTCGAGGAGTTCGACTGGATTTAATGTGTCGACCTTCACTATTCCCCTTGTGGCCGACGCCCTCAAGCTCGCCGTATTGCCTTCTGATTCAACCGCAACCAGTTTACTCAAACCGTGCGCATCCTCCAATTCCATACAAATTCTTGACTCTGGCCAGAGTGCACAATTCACGGTGACGCACGACCGATTAGCGCATACGGATTTATAGTAATTTGGATTGGCCTCGACGCATATACCATTCCAGCCAAGCTTTTGTTCCAGATAAATTGTGTTGCTTGTCGTTATCCCGTCAAATGCGCCGAATTCTAAAAAATATCCGTCACGAAGGCCACGGTAACATTCCACCACCCATTGATCCTGCCCAATGTGCGACGCGTAATTCACTGCATTATCATTGTTCAATTGCCTAACCGAAGCTGAATACGGCGCCATTCCTTCGTCAGAATAGCCCGTCAGATCAGCATAAATCATTTATCATCACATGCCTCAGCATGTCCATCATTCTGAAAGATTACCGTAACGACGGGAAAGATAAATAGTCTTGTTGTTATACGCAGTCTCATTGTGATGATATTTATGCAGAATTTCACATCAGGTCTGTCTAATCAGCACGGCAAGCCATAAATCGGATGTTTGTCGAAGTAACAGCCTGCCTCATCGAAAAGAGGGATCGAAACGTAGCACCGGCACGCACGAACCTGTGTCCACTTCGGCGGAAGGCGCTCCAATCCAAACCGGGTTACGGTGCCGGAGGGCTGTCGCAAGGGTCTCCGTTGAGTAGCTCGCATTCTGAAGCTTCTCGTTGAATAAAGAGTGCAGAACACGCGGTCTGAGCGAGAACCGGCCGCATCGGGAGACACCATGACGCCAACCGACAAGATTTCGAGCAAGCCGCTCCTGACCCGCAGCCTCGCCGCTGCCCTCACCTGCCTGGGCCTGGGTGCGGTTGGCCCCTACGCCGCGCACGCCCAGGAGACGCCCGCCTCCGCGGCCCCGCCGGCACCCGTGAAGGCCGTCGAGCGCGGCGATGCCCTCTATGGCCGCCCCGAGGGTGGCGCGGCCTCGAAGCTCGCCCCGGTGGCGGGTCCGCCGCTCGCGACGCCGATCGCCAAGCTGCCGCTCGACAAGCTCAAGGTGCCGGACGGGTTCAAGATCGAGGTCTATGCCAGCGGCATCGCCAATGCCCGCGAGATGACCCAGGCGCCGGACGGGACGCTGTTCGTCGGCACGCGGACCGTGGGCAAGGTCTACGCGGTGCTGCCGCAGGCGGGGCCGGACGGAAAGCGCGAGATCAAGACCATCGCGTCGGGCCTGCACCGGCCGAACGGAGTCGCGTTCCACGACGGCGCCCTCTACGTGGCCGAACTCTCGAAGATCTGGCGCTACGACGACATCGCGAATCATCTCGACGGCTCCGAGGAGCCGACCCTCGTCACTGACGATCTGCCGAAGGACGAGGCCCATGGCTGGAAGTTCATCGCCATTGGACCGGACAACAAGCTCTACGTGCCGATCGGCGCTCCGGGCAACATCGTGATGCCGCCCGACACCCACGCGCAGATCCGCCGGATGGACCTCGACGGCAAGAATCCCGAGGTCATCGCCCGGGGCGTGCGCAACACGGTGGGCTTCGACTGGAACCCGAAGACCAAGCAGCTCTGGTTCACCGATAACGGCCGCGACTGGGTCTCGGAGGATATCCCGAACGACGAGCTGAACGTGCTCACCGAGCCGGGCAAGCAGCATTTCGGCTACCCGTACTGCCACCAGGGCACCTTCACGGATCCGGAATACGGCTGGGGCCATTCCTGCGCCGAGTTCACCGCGCCGACGGGCCTGCTCGGGCCGCATACGGCCTCGCTGGGGATGCGATTCTACACCGGCACGCAGTTCCCGGAGGCCTATCGCGACGCGATCTTCATCGCGCAGCACGGCTCGTGGAATCGCACCACCAAGCTCGGCGGCGCCGTTGTGGTGGCCAAGCCCGGGGCGGACGGCAAGGTCGCGGCGGTCGAGCCGTTCCTCACCGGATTCCTGCAGGACAACAAGTATGTCGGCCGCCCGGTCGATGTGCTGGTGGCCAAGGACGGGTCGCTACTCGTGTCGGACGATTATAACGGCGCGATCTACCGGGTCAGCTACGGCCAGTGATGCAGCATTTCCTCGGGTTACGCGCGATTCGGGGGCTGATTCCGGCCCTCGGATCGCTGTTGGCGGGCGCGGCGCTCGCCGCCCCGGATGCGGCGATGCAGGAGCGTCTCGCCCCCTGCATTGCCTGCCACGGTGCGGGCACGTCCGAGACCGAGGGCATACCCTCGCTCGGCGGCCAGATGCCGGATTACGTGGTCACGCAGCTGTTCCAGTTCCGCGAGAAGCAGCGCGAGGCACCGCCGATGAACGACATCGCCGCCGGGTTCTCCGACGACGACCTGCGCGCCTACGCGGACGCGGTGGGTACGCTGCCGCCGCCGGCCCGGACCGGGGACCCCGCCGATCCGGCCCTGATGGCACGGGCTCAGTCGCTCGTCGCCAAGCACCAATGCACCTCCTGCCACGGCGCCGACCTCGCCGGCCGCGATGCGATCCCGCGCATCCGCGACCAACGGGAAGAGTATCTCCTGAAGGCGCTTGCCGGCTACAAATCGAACGCGCGGCCGGGCTACGACCCTGCCATGAACGAGGTCGCGCAGGAGCTGAGCGAGGCCGACATCAAGGATCTGGCGGCTTACGTATCGCGTCTCTGAGGGCCACTTCGAAACTGCCTGTCCGCCCCTCGACCTCATCCTGAAGTGCCTGCGTCAGCAGGCCTCGAAGGAGGGCTCCAGAGATCGCCGTAGCCTCTGGAATGCTCCTTCGAGGCCTCCGCTGCGCTCCGGCATCTCAGGATGAGGGAGTTGGAGAATCGACTCTCCGATCCCGGTCTCCGCCGTTCCGGCCCGGCCGAGATACCGCGCGTGTCTGTCGGAGGCCGACGAGCAAGTCCGAGCCAGAGCTTGACCGCAGTGCCCCGCAGGCCCACTTCCCGTCCGCCGGGGGCATAGCGGGACGCAAGCCGATGATCGATCTGCATTACTGGCCGACGCCGAACGGCCACAAGATCACGATGTTCCTCGAAGAGGCAGGCCTGCCTTACAAATTTAGTCCGGTCAATATTGGAAAAGGCGAGCAGTTCAACCCAGATTTTCTGAAGATCGCCCCCAATAACCGCATGCCGGCGATCATCGACGACGAGCCGGCCGATGGTGGCGCGCCGGTCTCGCTGTTCGAATCGGGCGCGATCCTGCTCTACCTCGCCGAGAAGACCGGGCGCTTCATCCCCCGCGACCTGCGCGGCCGGGCCGAGGTGCTCCAGTGGCTGTTCTGGCAGATGGGCGGCCTCGGCCCGATGGCCGGCCAGAACCATCACTTCTCGCAATACGCGCCGGAGAAGATCGAGTACGCGATCAAGCGCTACGTCAACGAGACCAACCGGCTCTACGGCGTGCTCGACCGGCGCCTGGCCGACCGCGCGTATGTCGCCGGATCCGAGTATTCCATCGCCGACATGGCCTGCTATCCCTGGATCGTGCCGTGGGAGAAGCAGGGCCAGGATCTCGATTCGCATCCGAACCTGAAGCGCTGGTTCTCGGCGATCGCCGAGCGGCCCGCCACCAAGGCGGCCTATGCCCGGGCGCCGGAGGTCAATCCCGATTTCGGGAAGACCATGAGCGAGGACGCCAAGAAGGTGATGTTCGGCCAGACGGCCGCTAACACCCAGCGCTGACCCGTCCCGATGAGCGAGACGCCGGCCGCGCTGCCCCTGAAGGTGATCCACCGGGGGTGGAACACCTTCGGGATCGCCACCCTCACCCTGGCGGACGGCAGCACCGTGCCGCGGGCGCTGGAGGATCATGGCGAGGCGGCCGTCGTCCTGCCCTATGACCCCGAGCGGCGCGTGGCGCTGCTCGTCCGGCAAGCCCGGGTCGGGCCGGCCTTCTGGGGCGAACCGGCCGATCTCGACGAGGCCCCAGCCGGCGGCCTCGACGGCGGCGAGCCCGAGGCGACCGCGATCCGAGAAGCCATGGAGGAAGCGGGCGTCCGCCTCGCTCACTTGGAGTGCGTGACGCATGCCTACAGCATGCCGAGCGTGTCCTCGGAGCGCCTCTGGCTCTACCTCGCGCCCTATCGCCAGGCCGACAAGGTCGCGGCCGGTGGCGGTTTGCACGCGGAGGGCGAGCAGGTGCTGCCCATCGAGATCCCGCTCGCGGAATTAGGCGAGGCCGCCCGCTCGGGCCGGCTGCCCGATCTCAAGACGCTGGTGCTCGTCCAGGCGCTGATGCTCCGCAACCCCGAATTGTTTGCCGCATGAGCGTTCTGCCCGATGCCCCGGCGCAGGATGTCCTCGCCCGGATGCTGGCCTTCGCCGAGGACGCGGCTGCGCTCGCCCTGCGGATGCGGGTGGCCGGACTGGATATGACCAACAAGGGTCCGGATCTGGGCCAAGCCCTCACCAAGGCCGATCTCGCCGTCAGCCGCTTGGCGCATGACCGGTTCGGCCCGGACCTGATCGAGGAGGAGACGGCCGGCGACCTGAGCCGTGCCGCCGCCTCGGCGATGCTCGCTCGGGACGCCTGGACCTTCGTGGCCGATCCGATCGACGGGACCCGCCCCTTCGCGGGCGGCCTCACGGGCTGGGGCGTGATGGTTGCGGCCTGCCGGTCGGGCTGGCCGCGCATCGGCGTCATGACCCTGCCGGTCTGGAACGAGGATCGCGCCGGCCCCGCCCGGATCCGGTCGGCCGAGGACGCGCGCGGCATCCTGCTGGCGGCCTGCGAGGGTCAGGCCTTCTGGGCGCCTACGCGGGGCGGACGCCCGACCGAGGCGCTGCGGCCGCTGGAACGGCCTGACACGCACACCGGGCATGTCGGCTGGCTCGCCGTCGCGGCGCAGCGCTACACCCTGGATTACGGGCGGGGCTGGTTTCCCTGGGGCGAAGGTGGCGCGATCGCTGATGCCGCCCTGCTGGCGACCGGGCGGCTCGACGCGACCTTGAGCAATCATATGCTCTGGGACCTCGCTCCGGTGCTGCCCGTGTTCGAGGCGCTGGGTTTCCGCTTGGTCCACTGGCCGGATCTCGCGGAGCCGCCGGCCGCGTTCATCGACCTGTTCGATGCCGGGCTCTCGGGCCACGACGATCTCTGGATGATCTGCCGGGATCGGGATCAGGCGGCCGATCTGGCACGGGCGATCCTTCGCGCTTAGAACCGGTCCCGAAGGCCGGCCGCCGACACGTCAGCGCATCGTCGTACGGGTTGTCGCCATCGGCGGCTCATCCGCATTCCCATGCCGCATGATCGCGTCCAGCAGGCCGGGAAAGCGCGCATCGACATCCTCACGCCGGAGCGAGATCAGGCAGCGCATCCCCTCGGGCCGCGTGCGCGTGACTCCGGCCTCGCGCAGGATCTTGAGGTGATGCGTCATCGTCGAGCGCGGCACGCTGTCGGCCAGAAGGTTGCCGGAGGCGTGCTCTGTCCCGTCCTTGAGGTCGGCGACCACGGCGAGCCGCGTTGGATCACTCAGCGCGAACAGGATCCGGTGCAGCGTCAGCTCGGCGGCATCCGGGTGGAAGAACTTGCGTGGGCTCATGGTGGCGATAATGTACGTTCTTCGTCGTACATCGTAAAGCGGGTCGTGCAATGGAACGTATCGCCGTACTCGCCCTCGGGATGTTCGCCCCGGGCCTGGATGCCTACGTCGTCGCCGGCCTGTTGCCGGGGATCGGCGCGAGCTTCGCGATCGCGCCCGGCGAAGCCGGGCAGACCGTGACCGTCTTCACCCTCACCTACGCCCTGGCCGCGCCGGTCTGCGCCACGCTGCTGGCGGGGCGGCCCGTCCGAAAGATCCTAGCGCTGGCGCTCGCGGTCTTCGCGGCCGCCAACGCGCTGAGTGCCTGGGCGGCGGGCCTATGGGGGCTGCTCCTCGCCCGGGCACTCGCCGGCCTTGCCGCGGGTCTGTACGCGCCGGTGGCGGTCGCCGCGGCCGCCACCCTGGCGGATCCACGGCGCAAGGGCCGCGCCCTCGCCGTCACGCTCGGCGGCATGAGCACCGGCACGGTCATCGGCGTGCCGGCCGGTCTCTGGATCGCGCAGCGTCTGGGCTGGCAGGGGACGCTCTTGATGGTCGCGCTGCTCGGCGCCCTGGCGACGGCCGCGATCCTCCTGCGCCTTCCCGATATTCCCGCCCCGGAGCCCCCGTCCTGGCAGGCGCGGGTCGCGCTTCTCGCCGATCCGCAAATCGTCGCCACCGTGGCGGTCTCGTTCCTGACCGCGGTGGCCAGCCTCGGCCTCTACACCTACGTGGCGCCGCTGCTTGATCGCGCGGGGCTCGGCGCGGCTGCGGCATCGTATTTCTGGATCTGGGGCCTTGGCGGCCTCGTCGGCAGCTTCGCGGTCGGCTCCCTGATCGACTGGACGGGCGCGCCCCGGCGTCTGATGGCCCTGATCCTGGCTATCCTGGCCCTGACGCTGGCCGCACTGCCGGCTCTGCTCGGTCTCGGCTTCCTGGGCTTCCTGCCGTTCCTGATCTGGGGTGCGATGGGCTGGGCCTCACAGGCGCCGCAGCAGCACACGCTGCTCAGCCTGAGACCCGACCACGGCAGCGTCGCCGTCGCACTGAACAGCTCCGCGAACTATCTCGGCGGCGCCGTGGGCGCCGCGCTCGGGGGCGTGGTCGTGACGGTGGCGGGCATCACCGCCCTGCCGGTCGCGGCAGCCGGGGTCGCGGTGGCGGCCCTGATGCTGCAGCTCGCGATCCTGACCCGAAGGAAACCGATGGCCGCCTGACACCTGGCGTCACGAACAAAAAGGGGGCGGCGCGCCACATCAAGGCGCGCCGCCCCCTCACCAACTCCGCGCCGTGGGCGCTCAGTTCAGCGTCGCATGGACCGGCCGCCGCTCGGTGCCGACCGTGACGTCGCCGATCATCAGCCCCATCGGGCCGAGCTGCACCGGCACCGTCTCGCCGTCATGGAGCTTGCCGGAGAGCACCAGCTCGGCCAGCGGATCCTGGACGTTCTTCTGGATCACCCGCTTCAGCGGCCGCGCCCCATAGGCCGGGTCGTAGCCCTTGTCGGCGAGCCAGTTCTTGGCCTCCTCGTCCACCGTGAGGGTGATCTTACGGTCGTCCAGCAGCTTCTGCAGCCGCCCGAGCTGGATCTCCACGATCGCCCCCATTTCCGACCGCGCGAGACGGTGGAACAGGATGATCTCGTCGATCCGGTTCAGGAATTCGGGCCGGAAGTGGCTGCGCACCACGCCCATCACCTCGTCCCGTACCGCCTCGGTTTCCGCGCCCGCGGGCTGGTTGACCAGATACTCGGACCCGAGATTCGAGGTCATGATCAGCAGCGTGTTGCGGAAGTCGACCGTGCGCCCCTGCCCGTCGGTGAGCCGCCCGTCGTCGAGCACCTGCAACAGGACGTTGAACACGTCCGGATGCGCCTTCTCGACCTCGTCGAACAGCACGACCTGGTAGGGCCGCCGCCGCACGGCCTCGGTGAGGGCGCCGCCCTCCTCGTAGCCGACATAGCCCGGAGGCGCGCCGATCAGCCGGGCGACCGCGTGCTTCTCCATGTACTCGGACATGTCGATGCGCACGAGCGCCGTATCGTCGTCGAACAGGAAGCCGGCGAGCGCCTTGGTCAGCTCGGTCTTGCCGACGCCCGTGGGCCCGAGGAACATGAACGAGCCGATCGGCCGGTTCGGATCCTGCAGGCCTGCGCGGGCGCGCCGGACCGCGGTCGAGACCGCCTCCACCGCTTCGCGCTGGCCGACCACGCGCTTGGCGAGCGCCTCCTCCATGGCCAGGAGCTTCTCGCGCTCGCCCTCCAGCATCTTGTCTACCGGCACGCCGGTCCAACGGGAGACCACACCGGCGATGTGGGCTGGCGTGACCGCCTCCTCCATCATCGTGTCGCGGCCGTTCTCGGCCTTCGCCTCGATCTCGGCGAGCTGCTTCTCAAGGCCCGGGATCACGCCGTAGGCCAGCTCGCCGGCGCGCTGGTATTGGCCCTGGCGCTGTGCCGCGGCCAGCTCGTTGCGGGCCTCGTCGAGCTTCTTCTTCAGGCCGGCCGCCGTGCCGAGCTTGTCCTTCTCAGCCTTCCAGCGGGCGGTGATCGCCGCCGAGCGCTCTTCGAGATCGCCGAGTTCCTTCTCCAGCCGGACCAGCCGGTCGCGGGAAGCGGAATCGGTCTCCTTCTTGAGCGCCTCCGCCTCGATCTTCAGCCGGACGATCTCGCGGTCGACGTTGTCGAGTTCCTCGGGCTTCGAATCGACCTGCATGCGCAGGCGCGAGCCGGCCTCGTCCACGAGGTCGATCGCCTTGTCGGGCAGGAACCGGTCGGTGATGTAGCGGTTCGACAGCGTCGCCGCCGCCACCAGAGCCGAATCCTGGATGCGCACGCCGTGGTGCTGCTCGTACTTCTCCTTCAGGCCGCGCAGGATCGAGACCGTGTCCTCCACGGTCGGCTCCGAGACGAAGACCGGCTGGAAGCGCCGGGCCAGAGCCGCATCCTTCTCGACGTGCTTGCGGTACTCGTCGAGCGTGGTCGCGCCGACGCAGTGCAGCTCGCCGCGGGCCAGCGCAGGCTTCAGCAGGTTCGAGGCATCCATCGCCCCATCGGCCTTCCCGGCGCCGACCAGCGTATGCATCTCGTCGATGAACAGGATGATCCCACCCGCGGCCGCCGTGACCTCGGAGAGCACGCCCTTCAGCCGCTCCTCGAACTCGCCGCGATACTTCGCGCCGGCGATCAGCGCGCCCATGTCGAGGGCGAGCAGGCTCTTGTCGCGCAAGGATTCAGGCACATCGCCGTTGATGATGCGCAGGGCCAGCCCCTCGACGATCGCGGTCTTGCCGACGCCGGGCTCGCCGATCAGCACCGGATTGTTCTTGGTTCGCCGGGACAGGACCTGGATGGTCCGCCGGATCTCCTCGTCGCGGCCGATCACCGGGTCGAGCGTGCCGTCCCGGGCGGCCTCGGTGAGGTCGCGGGCATACTTCTTCAGCGCGTCGTAGGCGTTCTCGGCCGAAGCGTTGTCGGCGGTGCGGCCCTTGCGCAGGGCGTTGATGGCGCCGTTCAGCGAGGCGGGGGTGACGCCCGCCGCCTGGAGCGCCCGGCCGGCCTCGGAATCCTTCTCCACCGCCAGGGCGAGGAGCAGACGCTCCACGGTGACGTAGGAATCGCCCGCCTTCTCGGCGGCCTTCTCGGCGGTGTCGAACAGGCGCATCAGCTCACGCGTCGCCTGCGGGGCGGACGCGTTGCCCGAGACCTTCGGCTGCTTGGCGAGCCACTGCTCGGTCTGGGCCAGAGCGACGCGCGACTGACCGCCGGCGCGGTCGATCAGGCCGGCGCATAGGCCCTCCGGATCGTCGAGCAGCACCTTGAGCAGGTGGCCCGGCTGCAATTGCGGATGTCCCTCGCGCATCGCGAGGTTCTGCGCCGCCTGCACGAAGCCGCGGGCGCGTTCGGTGTATTTCTCAAAGTTCATGCACAACCCTCCCGTACCGGCATCCGCCGCCCAAGATGAGGCACGGCGCCACCGAAACGTCGCCCTCCGGCACAGCGCCGCACGAGGGCCCCGGCGCCAATGGTGGCCGCCGGTAGACCGGATGTGGTGTTGCAATTGAGCACCACAAGGGGCGGCGAAGCTCTTGCGCGGCGGATCATTTCAGGGCCACGCTGCGTGCATGACCGATGCGATTCACGTCAGCGCCTTGTACCGCTATCCGGTGAAGGGCCTGAGCCCCGAACCCGTCGAGCGGGCCGACCTCGAGACCAGCGGATTTTTCCCCGGCGACCGGCTCTACGCCATCGAGAACGGGCCCTCGGGCTTCAACGCGGTGGCGCCCCGGCACCAGCCCAAGACCAAGTACCTGATGCTGATGCGCGACGAGGCCCTGGCCCGGTTGCGCACCCGCTACGACGATGCCACGGCGACGCTGACCGTGGAGGGCTGCGGCGATCCGCAGAGCTTCCGCCTCGATACCGAGGCCGGACGCGACGGCCTCGCCGACCTGATGCGCCGGTTCGTCCCCGAGAGTCTGCGCGGCGACCCGAAGGTCCTCGAAGCGCCGCCGCAATACCGGTTCACCGACTCACCCACCGGCTATGTCTCGCTGATCAACCGAGCGAGCGTGGCGGCGGTGGAGGATTACATCGGCACGCCGGTAGATCCCCTGCGCTTCCGCGGCAACCTGCTGATCGAGGGGCTCGCCCCCTTCGCCGAGTTGGAGATGGTCGGCCAAGTGATCGAGGCGCCGAGCGGGCTTCGGCTCAAGATCACCAAGCGGACGGTGCGGTGCGCGGCCACCAATGTCGATCCGACCAGCGGCATCCGCGACTGCGATATCCCCTGGACCCTGGACGCGCGGCTCGGCCACCGCGATCTCGGCGTCTACGCGGAGGTGATCGCGGGTGGCGCGATCGCGCGCGGCGACACCTTGCGGCCTGTGGGCTGAGCGGCGGCGGGCGGCTCCGAAGCCCCTAGCGGGATAATCCGAGCGTCTCCGGATTGCGGTGCAGGGTGTCTACAATCCGCCGCCGCACGTATATGTGGAGCGTGCCGCAGCCTCGGAGCGCGCGATGAAGCAAGTCCTGGTAACCGGGGCGGCCGGGTTCATCGGCTATCACGTGGCCACACGCTGCCTGGAGGCCGGCTGCCGTGTCGTCGGGCTCGATAACCTGAACGGGTATTACGACGTCGCGCTGAAGGAGAGCCGACTCGCCGCGCTCAGGCGTTTCGACGGATTCACGTTCCGGAAGATCGACCTGGCCGACCGGGCAGCCACGGAGGCGGTGTTCCGGGAGCAGGCCTTCGACACGGTCATCCACCTCGCCGCGCAGGCGGGCGTGCGCCACTCGATCGAGAACCCGCACGCCTACGCGCGGAGCAACATCGACGGCTTTCTCAATGTACTGGAGGGCTGCCGGCACGCGCGGATCGGCCACCTGCTCTACGCCTCGTCGAGCTCGGTCTACGGGGCGGTGACGCGGATGCCGTTCTCGGTCCACCAGAACGTCGATCATCCGGTCAGCCTCTACGCGGCGACCAAGAAGGCGAACGAACTCTTCGCCCACAGCTACAGCCACCTCTACGGCATCCCGTGCAGCGGCCTGCGTTTCTTCACGGTCTACGGCCCCTGGGGCCGTCCCGACATGGCGCTGTTCCTGTTCACCCGGGCGATCCTGGCAGACGAGCCCATCCGGGTGTTCGGCCACGGCCGGATGCAGCGCGATTTCACCTATATCGACGACGTCGTCGAAGGCGTCGTGCGCCTCGCCGGGACGCCGGCGTCACGCAATCCCGACTGGAATTCGGACGCGCCCGATCCCGGCAGCAGCAGCGCCCCCTATCGGGTCTACAACATCGGCACCCACCAGCCGGTACCGTTGCTGCGCCTGATCGAGATCCTGGAAGACTGCCTGGGCCGCAAGGCGCGCAAGGAATTCCTGCCGATGCAGCCCGGCGACGTGCCCGCCACCTACGCGGATGTCGAGGATCTCGCGGCCGCGGTCGGGTATGCGCCGAGCACGCCCATCGAGGTCGGCGTGGAGCGGTTCGTCCGCTGGTATCGGGATCACTACCGGGTCTGATCGACTTGGCGGAGACGGCCGTGCGGGTACGGCCGGGCATGACCCTCCGCAGAGTTGCGTCGGCACGTCAACGCATCCTCCGCTTGGGTCCGAGCCGGCCGCAGGCATTCTTCGACAAACCAGCAGACCAGTTTGCGAAACTGGCTCAGTACCGATCTTCCGACGTCACGCCGCCGCCCGGCTCGACATCGGGCGAGGCGTTTGGCGACGGCTCTTCCCGGTCCGGACGCGGCCGGCTCGCCGCGCGCCGGGGGGGCGGTGCCACCTTCTGCGCGGTGCTGGGGGCCGCGGCCTTTCCGGGTGGACCGGCCGGTCCGGGCGGCCCCACCGGCCCCTGGGCTCCGCGCGGTCCGGCGGGGCCCATCGGGCCCATCACCCCGGACGGGCCAGTCTCCCCGGCAGGACCGGTTTCGCCAACCGGCCCTGGCCGACCGGGCTCGCCCTGTACGCCTGCAATCCCTGCCGGACCGACCGGGCCCGGCATCCCCGTCGCGCCCGCCTCGCCGGTTCGGCCGGTCTCCCCCCTCGGACCCGGCTCACCACGGAGACCCTGCGGTCCGGGCGGTCCGACGATGCCGGGGGCCTGAGGACCCTGCTGCCCACAGCCGCTGACCACGACACCGCGGGATTGCTTCGGCGTCCGAAGCGTCGCGATGCAGGTCTCCGGATGATAGACGACCCGGAACTCGAAATAGCCGTTGCTGTCGGTCCGCTGCGGATACCGGCCGTCGAGCGTGATCTCGACGTCCGGATCGTCGGCATATCCGATGACCCAGAGGTCGCCCCCGGTGATCTTCGCCGCCTCGATCCGCATCTCGGCCCTGGCGGGAGCCGCCCACGCGGCCCAGACCGCGGCCATCCCGCAGAGGGCGTTGCGCTTTCGCGCTGCGCACATACCAATTTCCATGATCATTTGCACGGATACCATGCCGCACAGCTCAGGTTAAGCAATAACCTTATCAATATACCGCGTGTGGAAAACCGCAGTTTTCCAACGGTCATTCCGCAAATGCGGAATACGCAAGCAATTGATGCCCGAATGCTCGGCAACCGTCCGCCCCGGCCGTCGCCGCAGATCGCCCCCGGTGAGGGGCGCGCCGGGCCGAAGGTTTCACGCGCGGCGCCGACATTCCGGTCGCACGGGTAACGCGCCGACCTGCCCGCTCAGGCGGCTTCGATGTGGTTTGCGAACACCTTGGCCTCCAGTTCACACGCCGGCATCGGCCGACCGAAGTGGTAGCCCTGGAGAAACGGGCAGCCCATCGTCTGAAGGGTACGGAGATCCTCGTCGGATTCGACACCCTCGGCCACGACCTCGAGCCCGAGCATGCGACCCAGGCCCAGCACCGCGAGGACCAAACCGCGCTTGTCGTCCGAGGCGCTGAGCCCCGTGACGAAGCTCCGATCGATCTTGATCCGGTCCGCCCGAAGCTGGCGCAGCGACGACAGCGACGAGTAACCGATGCCGAAATCGTCGAGCGCCACGCGAATGCCCGCCCGCGACAGGGCCTGGAGCTTGCCCTGAACGGCCGCGATATCGAGGGCGGTCTCCTCGGTGATCTCGATCTCCAGCATGGCGGCCGGCAGGTCGAGGCCCCGCAAGCGCTCGATGACGATCTCGTCCACCGGCACCTGTGCCATCTCCTGAGGGGAGACGTTCATGGCGACGCGGACATTCGCGAGCCCCCGGCCACGCAGGATCTGCATCATCGCGCAGACCTGTTCGAGGATGTAGCGCAGCAGTGACTCGGTCAGCCCCGCGGTCGCCGCCGTGGCCACCAGATCGGGCGGCGCGATCCAGCCGAGCCGCGGATGCTGCCAGCGCACCAGGGCCTCGAGTCCCACCAGCGTCTGGGCGTCCATGCTGTAGATCGGCTGGAACCACACCTCCGGAGTACCCTCCGCCAGGGCCGTCGAGAGGTCGCGCTCCAGATCGCGACGGATCTGCAGCCGCTCGCGCAGACCCGCATCGAACATCCGATAGTGGTTCCGACCGGCCGCCTTGGCGGCGTACAGAGCCGCGTCGGCGCAGCTCAGCATCTCCGTCAGGCTCGGTTCCGGGCCGGGATGAACGCCGATGCTCACGCCGAGCCGACCCGCGTCGAAACCATCCAGGGGCTGCGCGACCGCCGCGACGAGGGCCGCCGCCAGCCGATCGTGCGGCATGCCGGACGCGGCGGGGTCGTACAGCACCGCGAACTCGTCGCCCCCGAGCCGCGCTGCGAGGCCGCTCTCCGGCAGCTCCGCGCGGATGCGCCGGGCGACCTCGACCAGCACCCGGTCGCCGGCCTTGTGGCCGTACACGTCGTTGACGAGCTTGAAGCCGTCGAGATCGAGCAGCAGCAGGCTGATCGACCCGGTCGGGAGGCGACTCTCAGCTTGCTGGATGAAACCCGCTCGGTTGAGCAGACCCGTCAGGTCGTCATGCGTGGCGCGTCGGCGCATCTCGTCTGCCAGGGCGCTCACGCTGGCATGGGCCTCCGCACGTGACCGCGCCAGCGCGGTCGCCTCGTTCTTGATCCGGCTCGCCTCCCGGAAACCGGCCTCGCTCCGGAACGCCGTATGCGTCAGGGCGAGGAGGTAGAGCAGCACGCAAGCCGCAAGGCAGGTCCGGTCGAAGTCGCCGACAGCGACGAGGCAGATGGTGACCGAGAGCAGCGGCGACAGGATGAAGGCCAGCGGGATCCGCGCATATGCGGTCCCGTGCGTGACTGCGCCAGCGGTAATGCCGCAGGTGATTGCGAGGTAGAACAGGGTCTGCGTCGAGGTGTAGCCTTCGCAGAGGAGCGGCTGGCAGGCCCAGACCAGGCCGGACAGGAACGCCGCCGCGATGCAGGCGCGCAGGTGTCGATCGACCGATTGCGTGGCCGCGGCGGCCATGGCCGGGGGCGTCTCCGACGTCAGGCCCAACCCGAGACAGGTCGCACGGCACAGGCCGATCCGAGCCAGGTTCACGATCGTGGAGAACGCGAACCAGAGGGCGCCGGCTTCACCGTGCCCACTGTGATACGCGACCAGCATGCTCGCGAGCCCGAGCAGCATGTTGACCGGGATCGCCGTCAGCACGCTGCCGCGCATGGCTTCGAGCTGGTCCCTCCGAACGAGCGCAAGCGAGAGCGCCCCGGCCGGAAGCACCGTCTTACCCAAGCCCGGAGGCACCGGAACCGACATCTCCTGATCCCGAACAATCATCGCGCGCCCATTCAGCGACGCCCGATGATGCTTCATGAATCGTAAGATAATGTTGCAGGGCAACCGGCGTCTACAGATGGCCGGGATTGAGCCGAGCTTTGGGCATCGCCTGTCTTCTGACGCGGTGACGCCGGTTCGGCCTACGTGACGAAATCAAAACAAAGCGCTGGATCCGCTGTCGATCGCCACGCTGCGGCATGCGACACGCGCATAGGAAGTTTTGGTCATGACGTTTGATGGCTCTGCTCCGGGGCGCTCTCGCGTTCCGCGCATCGCGAACGGGGACGGCCCCAGGACCAGGGGTCGCAAGCCATTCCGAGCCTGCGGCCGGACCCCATATCGTGAGTCGGGCCGCGTCCGGGCCCCGGATCCATCATGGCCCTCACGCGCGATCTCCTCGATATCCGACGGATCTACCACGAACCCGTCGTGGCCGATTACCCGCTGGGTCAGGAGATCCTCGCGCGCTTCCCCGATGCCGAGCGCATCTCGGTACCGTCGCACTGGAACATCCCGGACCTGCACGGCAATGCCGGATCGGTGGACGATTGGGTGCGGATCAAGCGCTCGACCCTCGTGCTGGGGGTGAAGAAGGGCCTGACCATGCGTCCGAACGGCCGAAGCGCCCATTTCATCGCGCCCTCGACCTCCAACGGCTGCGCGATGGCCTGTGCCTATTGCTACGTGCCGCGCCGGAAGGGCTTCGCCAACCCGATCTCACTGTTCGTGAATATCGAGCAGGCCTGCGCGGCGATCCAACGCCACGCCGCGCGCCAAGGCCCCCTTCCGGCGCCGGACCTGATCGATCCGGCCTTCTGGATCTACGACATCGGGGAGAACGGCGATCTCTCGGTCGATGCCGCGGTGAGCAGCGGCGTCGGGAGCCTGATCGCGCTGTTCCGCGACCTGCCGAACGCGAAGGCCTCGTTCGCCACCAAGACCGTGAATCGCGACCTGTTGAACTACGATCCGCAGGGCAAGACGCGGATCCGCTTCTCGCTCATGCCGGCGCGCATCGCCCGGATCGTCGACGTGCGCACCGCCCCGATGCCGGAGCGGATCGCCGCCATCAACGATTTCGTGGCGGCGGGCTACGAGGTCCACGCCAATTTCTCGCCCGTGATCCTCTACGAGGGCTGGGAGGCCGATTGGCGCGCCCTCTTCGCCGAGATCGACGGCACGCTCTCGGACGCCGCCAGGGCGCAGCTCAAATGCGAGATCATCATGCTGACCCACAACGCGGATCTGCATGCGGTCAATCTGGGCTGGCACCCCCGCGCGGAGGACCTCCTGTGGCGGCCCGACATCCAGGAGGCCAAGGTGTCGGAGGGCGGAGGCGCGAACCTGCGCTACCGGACCGGCTGGAAGGGCCGGTGGCTCACGCGCTTCAAGGCGCTCCTCGCCGAGACCCTGCCCACCTGCACGGTCCGTTACGCGTTCTGAACTCCCGGCCGGGCCCGGCGTTGGAGCGCCATTGAGAGGGGCGGGATCATGTCGACGCACGAATCCTATATTGACGAGGCCGTCGCGCTTGCCGCCGAGAACGTCGCGGCGGGCGGCTCGCCCTACGGGGCCGTGATCGTGCGCGACGGCGCCGTCCTCGTCCGGGCGGCCAACACGGTCCACGCCACCAACGACCCGAGCGCCCATGCCGAGATGGTGGCGTTGCGCGAGGCGAGCCGGATCCTGGGCCGCCGCGACCTGTCCGATTGCGTGATGTATGCGAGCGGGCGCCCCTGCCCGATGTGCCATGCCGCGATGCGGCTCGCCGGCTTCAAGCGAGGCTACTTCGCGTTCTCGGCGGAGGAGGCCGAGCAGTACGGGGCCGGAAGCGCTACGATCTATGCCGAGCTGTGCCAGCCCCTCGACGCGCAACCGATGCAGATCAGCCAGCTTCGGCCGCCAGGCGATTCGCCCTACCCGGCCTGGCGGGCGCGGCGGGGCGCCTGACGGATCAGTGCGTCCAGGGCGCAGTGCGGTTGAACTTGAAATTATCCGAGTAGGACAGACCCCTGCGGGCAGCGGGCTTGGCCGGCTGCTCGACGCGGTAGGCGATGCCCTCGCGCTTGGCGTAGGCCACCGCCTCCTCCTCCGTATCGAATTCCAGCCGGACCTGCTGCATCATGTCGGAGGATCCGTTCCAGCCCATCAGCGGATCGATCTCGCGCGGGCTGGTCCGGTCGAACTCCAGAACCCACTGCTTGGTCCGGGCGAGGCCGGACTGCGTGGCGTCCCGGGACGGACGGAAGATGCGGGCACTCGGCATCTGACGCGACAGGCTCCTGAACAAATGGTCGGGGCGATAGGATTCGAACCTACGACCCCCTGGTCCCAAACCAGGTGCGCTACCAGACTGCGCCACACCCCGACATCCCGTTTACGGGCTCAGATCCCTAGCGTTTCGCTGATCCGGCCGCAAGGCGAGCCTGCGTCGCACGGGGGCTGAAACGGCGCCGCTGTATGGCGTCGCGGCCGGATCACGCCGCGGTGCGGGGCGTGATCCGTCATCGATCACCGAAACTCACAGGAAATACCCGGACCAATCGACCGCCGATCCATCAGTCGCCCGTGACAGCGGCATTGGTAAATGATTTGCTAATGTCTCCTGCCGCGCCCCGGCGCGTGATGGAGGGATCCCAGTGTTGGACGATAATGATCCGCGCCGGTACGACGACCCGATCTGGTACGATCGGGTCGAGGCCGACGAGCCGCCGAGCCTGATGCTGAACGCGGTGGCGTATCTGTTCCTGGTGCTGCTGGCCGGCTGCGCCATCGCGGTGAAGCTGTACTGGCTTCCGAACGCGCTGTGGTGCCGCATCGCCGGATGGGTCGAGCGCCGCTGGGTCGCGGCGACCAAACGGCCGTGACGCCTGGGCGCGGGAGTCTTGCGCCACTCCCGTCCGTTACAAAAGTCTCATGATTCGCCAATAGGCGTTTTCGCCTGTTGTCGTGTATACCCGGGGCATGTTGCGCTGCACAACGCGAGGCCGTCATTCCGGTCGTCGGACAAGGCTTGGTTTCAGGTCGCGCTGAACCGGCTGCTCGATCAGCCCAGGAGGCACCGGATCGATGACCGGCACAGTGACGTTGAAGTCCCCGATGGCTAGCCAATCGCGACGCGCGAACGCCGCCCGTCCGGCCGATGCCCCCCGATTCAGTCCGGACCGGCCGGTCCTCCGCATTCTCCAACCTGGGGAACCGGTTCGCCGCGCTGGACGCAGCAGGGCCATCCCGGCAGGGTCCGGGGCGACGCATCCGCGCGCGCTCACCCGATGCGGATCGCGCACGACCCGATTCGGCCGGCTCCTGCCGATGATGCGCCGGGTTCCAGGGCCGGCGCGCGCCGATTCCGGCAGGCAGGCCATGTCGGGTTGCGGCTGGGCCGGATACCAAGTTTTCAGATCGGGCGGGTTTCCGCCTGGATCCGATATTAGGAATGGCTTAATTTCCGGATTGGCGATGCGTAAGGATTACGACCATGGATAAACATGCGGGCGGCTTGAACCGCCGAATAATACGCATGCGTCACGCCGGTTCCAGATCTCTGGCCGTCGTCTGTTCGCTGGTCGTCCTGATCGTGATGCTGCCGGCGAGCGGCCATGCCCTTGACGGCGATTACAGGCTCGGCGCGGGCGACAAGACCCGCGTGCGGGCGAGCGAATGGCGCGCCTCGCAGGCTCAGGTCTACGAGTGGGACGCGATATCGGGGGACTACACGATCAATTCGGCGGGCTACCTTTCGCTGCCGCTGATCGGCGAGGTCAAGGCGACGGGAAAAACGACGAGCGAACTGTCCGACGTCATCGCGGAGGGCCTCGTCAAGAAGATCGGCACCGTCAAGCGGCCCGAGATCGCGATCGAGATCACCCAGTACCGCCCGTTCTACATCCTCGGTCCGGTCACGAAGGCCGGTGACTACCCCTACCGCCCCAACCTGACGGTCCTCCAGGCGGTCGGCATCGCGGGCGGATTCCGCCGGACCGCCGACGAACGGCCGGAGCGGGAATCGATCAGCGGCGAGGGCGACCTCAACGTCCTGCAGCTGAGCCTGTCCTCCTACATGACGCGGCTCGCACGCCTGACCGCGGAACTGGCGGATTCCAACAGCATCACCTTCCCCGCCGAAATCAACAGTCAGGCCAACAACCCGACCGTCCGCGATTTCATCAAGCAGCAGGGCAGCATCTTCCAGTCGCGCAAAGAGTCGATGCGCGCACAGCTCAAGTCCTACGAGGCGCTCAAGGTGCTCCTCTCCCAGGAGGTCACCTCGCTCAACGAGCGCGCGCAGTCGCAGCAACGGCAGATCGAACTCGCCAAGCGCGAGCGGGATGCGGTCGATACGCTCATGAACAAGGGTCTGACCGTCAACGCGCGGCAATCGACCCTCGAACAGCAGCTCGCGCAATTCGAGTCGTCCAAGCTCGATATCTCGACCTCGATCCTCCGTGCCCAGCAGGAGCTGAGCAAGGCCGATCGCGACAGCCTGGAGTTGCGCAACAAGTTCAAGAATTCGGTCTCCGACGAAATCCATGAGGTCTCCCTGAAGATGCAGGAGACCAAGGAGAAGATCAGCACGGCACAGGCGCTGCTGTCCGAGACCGACGGCTTCATCTCGAAGGCGAGCGATCGAAACGCCCGGATCTCCTACAGCATCGTCCGCAAGGTCGACGGCAAGGCGCAGGAGATTGCGGCCGAGGAGAGCACGCCCGTCTTCCCCGAGGACGTCATCCGCGTGCGGATCAATCGGCGGCCCGACTTCGCCGAGACCGGGCGCAGCGAGCTTGGGTCCGAGCAGGCCGCCGGCCAGCTTCCCGGAGCGCAGCTGAAGAGCATCCGCTAGACGCTTTCCACCGACGTAGACACCGGGTCGGCGCGCCGCAGGGCGCCCGACCCGCAATACACGGCTGGAGCAGACGCGGCACCGCGATCTCGACGATGGAGGACGTCTCCGTCGTCCGCTCGCCTGCGAAAATGCAGTCTGCGCCGAAGGCCACCACAGCACAGCCCGCGCCACCGCGACGAAAATTGGTGCCGCACGAGCTCTCTCGAAAAACCAGTCCGTTCCAGGCCGAGGCAAACTGAATGAAAGTTGCGATCGTTCATTACTGGCTGGTGGGAATGCGCGGCGGCGAGAAGGTCGTGGAAGCCCTGTGCAACATGTATCCGAACGCCGATATCTTCACGCACGTCTATGATCCGGCGGCGATCTCCCCGACCATCAAGGCGCACCAAATCAAGACGTCGTTCATCGGCCGGTTGCCGTTCTCGGTCGCGAAATACAAGTCGTACCTTCCGCTCATGCCCATGGCGCTGGAGCAGCTCGACCTGCGCGGCTACGACCTCGTGATCAGCAGTGAGTCAGGGCCCGCGAAGGGCATCATCCCGCCCTCCGCCTCGACCCATATCTGCTATTGCCATTCCCCGATGCGCTACGTCTGGAACATGTTCCACGATTACAGGGAACGCACAGGGTTCATCAACCGGCTCGTCATGCCGCCCGCGGCACATTACATCCGCAATTGGGACGCGATTTCCGCCAACCGGGTCCACGAATTCGTGGCGAACTCAGCCACGGTCGCCCGCCGCATCGAGACCTATTATCGGCGACAGGCCACAGTGGTCTATCCGCCGGTCGATACGGCCGCGTTCTCCATCGTGCCCGACCAGGAGATCGGCGATTTCTACCTGATGGTGGGCGAACTCGTCCGCTACAAGCGCCCCGAACTGGCCGTCGAAGCGTTCAACCGGCTGCAGAAGCCCCTGGTGGTGATCGGCGGCGGCGAGATGCTGCGTGAGCTGCGCAGCCTCGCGGGTCCCACGGTGAAGATCCTCGGGCCGCAACCCTTTTCGGTCCTCCAGCATCACTACGCGCGCTGCCAGGCCCTGATCTTCCCGGGCGAAGAGGATTTCGGCATCGTTCCGGTCGAAGCGATGGCGAGCGGCCGCCCGGTGATCGCGTATGCCCGCGGCGGGGCAACGGAAACCGTTCAGGATTCGATCACCGGTACGTTCTTCCATGAACAGACCGTCGATTGCCTGATCGACGCGGTCGAGCGCAGCCGGCAGATCGCCTTCGAACCGGAGCGGATCGCCCGCCGGGCCTCGGAGTTCGGCCTGGACCGTTTCACCCGCGAGATGTCGCAGTTCATCGACCAGACCATGGCGCGATCGGGGGCGGTCAGCCGGCCCGACCTGTAGAGCGCGCGTGGCCGAATGAATCTCGTTTCGCTGGGGCGCGCTCGGAAAGGTCCGGCTGCCTGATGGATCGCCCGGCTCGCACCGCACCCTTCAGCGCTCCGGCGGGTGGAAACGTCGGAGCCTGGACTTTCACCCGCACCATCGGCGTCGCGCGCCTATCGGTCATGGCTCGGAACGCACCATGAAGAAGATCCTGTTCGTCACGCATGCTGCCCATTACGGAGGCGCCGAACTCTTTCTTCGAGATATCGTCGTCCATGCCAAGAAGACCGGCCGCCATTGGCCGGTCGTCTTCCTCGACGACGGACCTTTGGTTCAGGATCTCATCGCTGCGGGATCGGACGCCAGGACCGTGAAGGCCGGCGCTCAGATCCTGAAGCTGAAGCGCGGATCGAGCATTCGCAATGTCGTCTCGGCCCTGATCGGCATCTTCGCGGTCGTGAACGGGCTGATCAGGGCTTTTCGCGGCGTCGATGTTGTCTGCGCCAACAGCCAGAAGTCCCTGTTCCTGGCCGGTCTCGCCGCACGCCTCGCGCGCAAGCCGTTCGTCTGGATCCTGCACGATCTGGTGACGGACAGCAGTTTCTCGCCGACGATGCGGCGGGCCCTGGTCTTCTTCGCCAACCACATGACCTCGCACGTGGTGACCAATTCCCTCGCCGCCCGGGACGCCCTGATCGAATGCGGCGGCAAGGCCGACAAGATTTCGGTCGTCTACAACGGTTTCGATTTTACGCCGGCTGTCCCCACCGCGGCGGGCACGGATCGCGGTTCGGTCCTGCGGGAAGCTGGTCTGCCGGACCTGCCGACGGTCGGCCTGTTCGGCCGTATCGCCACGTGGAAGGGCCAGCACGTTCTGATCGAGGCGGTGGAGCGTATTCCCGGCCTGCAGGCCCTCTTGGTCGGTGACGCGACCTATCAGGACAGCGCCTATTTCGATCGCATCCGGGCCCTGGTCGAACAGAAGCACCTGTCCGATCGGGTCAAATTCCTGGGCTTCCGAAAGGATGTCCCGCGCCTCATGGCGGCGGTCGATATCGTGGCGCACACGTCGATCGATCCGGAACCGTTCGGACGCGTCATCGTCGAGGGCATGGCGTTGGGCCGCCCCGTGATCGCCACGCGGGGCGGCGGCGTGGGCGAGATCATCGATCACGGGACGACCGGCCTCCTCTATCCGCCGGGCGACAGCGTGGCGCTGGCAGAGGCTTTACGCTCACTCCTGAACGACCACGCGATGGCCTCACGCCTTGCGGCGGATGGGCGGAGCACGGTCGCGACGCGCTTCTCGATCGAGCGATCGGTTCAGGATTTGGATCGCGTGTTCAGCGGCTTGTGAGACGGCTTGTTCAGCGGGTCGAACCGGGGTTCGGGTCGCATCCCGTTGTCGCTCCACCCGCCGGGGAAAGAGCGCGCGCGGAAGCTGCGGGCAGCGCTCAAAGACGGTGTTCCACGTCGAACACCTCGAAGCCGCCATGTCTTCAGACGTCGCCGTGGCGTCGACTCGCGCTCTCCGTCTTGAGCCTCTCGGCGGCGACGCGAGACGGTGGCGCGGGCGTCGATGCGGCTGCCGCGGACGAAGGCGTCGATCGCTGCCTCAAGCTGGTGAGCGTCGATTACCGCCATCTCTCGTCCGTGCACGCAAGGACGTAGACGACGTGCATGCAGCGCGACTGCGCCGCCTGCGACGTGGCATCGGCCATGCACGCCTGCATGCCGGACGAAAGCACCGCCCGATCGACTCCCTCGGGGCCGCCGCAGGTGAAGATCGGCTGGAAGCCTTCGAATCGACTGACCTGCCAGAAGATGGCCACAACCGACAAGAGGCAGAGCAGCGCCACCAGACCCGTGTTGTCGTAAAACCAGTGCCGTGGCTCTGCCTTAGAAGCGGCGGCCTTACTCATCTCTGCGCCAGAGAGACCAGGGCGACAGCTTTCTTCACGATCGAGCGGCGTGTGCCCGGCCGGGTCGCCGTGTTGGCCAGCTGTGTATCGGCCGCAGGACGCCTTCCGATCGCCGTCGCGCCGTCGAGGGTTTGATCCAGCCGGAGGGTCAAAGGCCTGGCGTTCGCGACTGCGCGGCCGGCTACGATCGCAGCGTCGATCCTATGATCTCTCGCTTGAGTCATGCTCCGCTGCGAAAATCGGGCTGTCTGGAAGGCAACCACGACTTGGTCGGTGGGCGATGAGAGCCTCAGACCTCCGACCCGTTCCGTGTAAAGGATTGGTGTTCTCCTGTCATAGAGCGTCGTCCCTCCACGACAGCGCCGTAGCAGGTCATCCTGTTCTCCAGAAAGCCTTCGTTTCCGGAGAATAACCGGAGACCTGTTCCGGGCCCGTCCGCCGGATGGCCGCCATCCTACCCGACGGGCTCGACCTCGATATTGACCGCTTGGATGCCAAGGAGTTCTTCGTCCGGCCCTTCGACGCCCCACACCACGCGCGTCACCCGGTAAGCGCCACGGACCTCATGCTTTCCGCCCAGCATGACCTCCTCGCCTCGGCGTGGGACCTACCGCCAGAAGCGGGCACCACACTCCTTCCCTGCGAGAAAAAACCTGATGCTGACCTCGGTATCACGCATGACTCTTCGTCTCTTCATCCCTTCCGGCTACCTGCGCCGTCCGGACACGTTCTCGACGACGCCGCGCAGGTGCTCGGACGCGTGACGCCCAGAGGCGCCCTCGACCACGCACTCGGTCGTGCCGAGCGCCTTCGCCACCGTCGAACGGCATCCCGTCCATAACGGCCGAGGTCACGAAAGTGTGCCCTCGGATGTGGGGCGGGATCGCCTCGCCGAGACCCGCCGCCTTCCGAAAGCCCAGCGCGGCGAGCCGCAATTGGGCGGCCTGCATGCGGGTCAGCCACCGGTCCCAGGCCGGAGTCCTGTCCGGCAGCGGATCGAGCAGCTTGCGATCCGTGTGCGCGGAACCGAGCGCGGCCGACAGCACCGTCAACGCGCGGCGCGCGGTCCTGTCGCCGAAGCGCGGCTCTCGGCCTCGGCTGCGAAGCGGTAGTCCGGGCCGACCTTGAACCGCGCCAGCGCCGTGCGCGGGGTCGCGTAGGCCCGACGCGCGTTCTAAGTCCCTGAGAAACATGGTGGGCGGTGAGGGACTCGAACCCCCGACCCTCTCCGTGTAAAGGAGACGCTCTACCAACTGAGCTAACCGCCCCGTGACCGACCGTTACGGCATGCGGCCGGTCAGGCGCAAGATCCGCTGCCCGCGGACGCTACCTGCGATCGGCCATCCGTGCCGCCAGGGCCGGCGTGAGGCCCGTGGTCTCGACCGGTGTCGGAGCCTGTCGCAGCTGCGCAGACCCACGTGCTGCCGCCAGGACAGAGCGGGTTCCGGCCTCGACCGAACAGATCAACGGGCACGGAACGCGCGATGCCAGGCGCGACGCGAGGCCGGCGAGCCCTGCACCCCCCAGGATCACGGTGGCGGCGCCAGCCTCCGCACAGGACTCACAGGCCTCGGCCAGCCCGGCCAGAGCAGCGTCCGGATCACGGGCGATCGCGGCGCCACTCGGGGCGACGGTGCGGATCGCGGCCAGCCGATCGGCGAGCCCCAGCGCGGCCACGAACTCCCGCAGCATCGGCTCCCAGGCGGCCCCGCCGGTGACGATCCCGAACGAGCCCCGTGCCACAGCCTCCTGACAGGCGGCCTCCGCCATGCCGACCACCGGGACCCTGGCGACCTCGCGCAGGGCGAACAGGCCCGGATCGCCGAAGCACGCGAGATAGACGGCGTCGCACCCCGCCTCGTGCTCGGCCAGGGCGTCGAGGGCCGCATGGCCGGCGATGGCCGCGGCGCTGCGGCTCGCGATGTAGCGGGCCCCGAAACGCCCGGTGACGGCGCGCAATGCGGCCTGGTCCCCGAGCTGAGCACGGACATGCCCGGCGACCAGATCGGTGATCGCCGCGCTGGTGTTCGGGTTGATCAGCAGGATGCGCATCCGGCCCTCGCACACGAAAAAGCCCCCGGGGACGATCCCCGGGGGCTTTCTTGACACGTCAGGCTGAGAGGGTCAGTGGGCCACGAAGGTGGCACCGTCCTCCTCGGTCCGGGCGGGCTTGGCCACGGGCAGCGGCTCCTCCCACTCGATCGCCACCGGCACGCGCACCAGCGCCTTCTCCAGCACCTGATCCATCCGCGCGACCGGGATGATCTCAAGCCCGTTCTTCACGCTGTCGGGCACCTCGGCGATGTCCTTGGCGTTCTCCTCGGGGATCAGCACCGTCTTGATGCCACCGCGGAGCGCCGCGAGCAGCTTCTCCTTCAGGCCACCGATCGGCAGGATCCGACCGCGGAGCGTGACCTCGCCGGTCATCGCGACCTCGCGGCGGACCGGGATCCCGGTCAGCGTCGAGATGATCGCGGTGGCCATGGCGATGCCGGCCGACGGACCGTCCTTCGGGGTCGCCCCCTCCGGAACGTGAACGTGGATGTCGCGCCGGTCGAACAGCGGCGGCTCGATCCCGAAGTCGATGGCCCGGGAGCGGACGTAGCTCGCCGCCGCCGAGATCGACTCCTTCATCACGTCCTTCAGGTTGCCGGTGACCGTCATCTTGCCCTTGCCCGGCATCATGACGCCCTCGATCGTCAGCAACTCGCCGCCAACCTCGGTCCAGGCCAGACCCGTCACCACGCCGACCTGATCGTCCGCATCGATCTCGCCGTAGCGGAACTTCGGCGGGCCGAGGAAGACCTGCAGGGTCTCGACCGTCACCGCGACCACCTTGGTCTTGGTGATCAGGATCTCCTTCACCGCCTTGCGGATCAGGTTGGACAGCTCGCGCTCCAGGTTACGGACGCCGGCCTCCCGCGTGTAGCGGCGGACCAGCATCATCAAGCCGTCGTCGTCGATCGACCACTCATGCGTCCCGAGGCCGTGCTTCTTCAGGGCGTTCGGGATCAGGTGCTTGCGCGCGATCTCGACCTTCTCCTCCTCGGTGTATCCGGCGATGCGGATCACCTCCATCCGGTCCATGAGCGGTCCCGGGATGTTGAGGGTGTTGGCCGTGGTCACGAACATCACGTTCGAGAGGTCGTAATCCACCTCCAGGTAGTGGTCGTTGAAGGTGCTGTTCTGCTCAGGGTCGAGCACCTCGAGGAGCGCCGCCGACGGATCGCCGCGGAAATCCATGCCCATCTTGTCGATCTCGTCGAGCAGGATGAGCGGGTTCGAGGTCTTGGCCTTGCGCATCGACTGCACGATCTTGCCGGGCATCGAACCGATATAGGTCCGGCGGTGACCGCGGATCTCGGCCTCGTCGCGCACGCCGCCGAGCGACATACGGACGAACTCGCGACCCGTCGCCTTGGCGATCGACTTGCCGAGCGAGGTCTTGCCGACGCCGGGGGGACCGACGAGGCACAGGATCGGGCCGGTGAGCTTGTTCGCGCGCTGCTGCACCGCGAGGTACTCGACGATCCGCTCCTTGACCTTGTCGAGACCGAAATGGTCATCGTCGAGCAGCGCCTGGGCGCCGAGCAGGTCCTTCTTGATCTTCGAGCGCTTGCCCCACGGGATGCCGAGCATCCAATCGAGGTAGTTGCGCACGACGGTCGCCTCGGCCGACATCGGCGACATCTGGCGGAGCTTCTTCAGCTCGGCGGTGGCCTTGTCGCGGGCCTCCTTGGTGAACTTGGTCTTCTCGATCTTCTCTTCGAGCTCGGCCAGTTCGTCACGGCCATCCTCGGAGTCGCCCAGCTCCTTCTGGATCGCCTTCATCTGCTCGTTCAGGTAGTACTCGCGCTGGGTCTTCTCCATCTGCCGCTTGACGCGGGTCCGGATGCGCTTCTCCACCTGGAGCACGGAGATCTCGCTCTCCATCAGCGACAGCACGCGCTCCAGGCGCTGCGCCACTGTGGGGGTCTCGAGGATGCCCTGCTTGTCGGAGATCTTGACGAGCAGGTGCGAGCCGATCGTGTCGGCGAGCTTGGACGGCTCGTCGATCTGGGTCACGGCGGAGACGACCTCGGGGGAGATCTTCTTGTTCAGCTTGACGTAATTCTCGAACTCCGAGAGCACGGAGCGCGCGAGCGCCTCGGCCTCGACGCTGTCGCCGAGCTCGTCGTGCAGGGCTTCCGCGGTCGCCTCGTAATACTCGTCCGAGCGGGTGAAGCCCGTGACCTTCGCGCGGCCGACGCCCTCGACCAGCACCTTCACGGTGCCGTCGGGCAGCTTCAGCAACTGGAGCACGGAAGCGAGGGTGCCGATCTTGTAGATCGCATCGGTGGCCGGATCGTCGTCGCCCGCGTTGATCTGGGTGGCGAGCAGGATATGACGATCGGTGCGGACGGCCTCCTCAAGGGCGCGGATCGACTTCTCGCGGCCCACGAACAAGGGCACGATCATATGCGGGAAGACGACGATGTCGCGCAGGGGGAGAACGGCGTAGGTGCCCGTCGAACCCGGGACCACCGGCTGGCGCGATTTCGACTGTGACATGCTGACTTCCTCTCAGGACACCCGGCTTCGTCGCCTCCATGCACGGAGCGCGCCTACAGCCAGGGGCCGACCGGGCCGCGAGGGTCGGGGCTTTTTGGGACTTTGCGGCTGGTAACGCGGACCGCGCCTCGAAGGAGCGAGCGGCCACCGCGCTGAGCCTGAAGTGGCTGCGAGGGAGCGCGTTTTCAAGGCTATCCCCACAGCGCGCCCGGCCGGAGCCGGGCGCTTAATGCAACCCTACCAAGCGCTTACGCACTGACGCTGGCGGGTGCGTCCTTGTTGCGGTCGCCATGGATGTAGAGCGGGCGCGACTTGCCTTCGACCACCTCGGGACCGATCACGACCTGCTCCACGGACTCGAGGCCCGGCAGGTCGTACATCGTGTCGAGCAGGATCGTCTCCAGGATGGAGCGCAGGCCGCGGGCGCCGGTCTTGCGCTCGATCGCCTTGCGGGCGACCAGCGACAGGGCGTCGTCCTGGAAGGTCAGGTCCACGTTCTCCATCTCGAACAGCCGCTGGTACTGCTTGACCAGGGCGTTCTTCGGCTCCTGCAGGATCTTCTTCAGCGCGGCCTCGTCGAGGTCCTCGAGCGTCGCCAGAACCGGCAGACGGCCGACGAACTCGGGGATGAGGCCGAACTTCAGCAGATCCTCGGGCTCGACCGAGCGGAAGATCTCGCCGGTGCGGCGGTCGTCCGGGGCCTGCACGGTCGCGCCGAAGCCGATCGAGGTCCCCTTGCCGCGCTGGGAGATGATCCGCTCCAGCCCCGCAAAGGCGCCGCCGCAGATGAACAGGATGTTGGTGGTGTCGACCTGCAGGAACTCCTGCTGCGGGTGCTTCCGGCCACCCTGGGGCGGGACGGAGGCGACCGTGCCCTCCATGATCTTCAGGAGCGCCTGCTGCACGCCCTCGCCCGACACGTCGCGGGTGATCGACGGGTTGTCGGACTTGCGCGAGATCTTGTCGATCTCGTCGATGTAGACGATGCCGCGCTGCGCCCGCTCGACGTTGTAGTCCGACGCCTGGAGCAGCTTGAGGATGATGTTCTCGACGTCCTCACCAACATAGCCGGCCTCGGTGAGGGTCGTGGCGTCCGCCATGGTGAACGGCACGTCGAGGATCCGGGCGAGCGTCTGCGCGAGCAGCGTCTTGCCGGAACCGGTCGGCCCGATCAGCATGATGTTGGACTTGGCCAGCTCGACGTCGTTGTGCTTCGTCGCGTGGGCCAGCCGCTTGTAGTGGTTATGGACCGCGACCGAGAGGACCTTCTTGGCGAAGTCCTGGCCGATGACGTAATCGTCGAGGACGCGGCGGATTTCCTTCGGGGTCGGCACGCCGTCGCGGCTCTTCACCAGCGAGGATTTCGACTCCTCGCGGATGATGTCCATGC
Source organism: Methylobacterium sp. E-065 (assembly GCF_022829605.1). Taxonomy (GTDB): domain Bacteria; phylum Pseudomonadota; class Alphaproteobacteria; order Rhizobiales; family Beijerinckiaceae; genus Methylobacterium. The sequence continues at coordinate 109,993 of NZ_JAKSYD010000074.1, forward strand.
ACAGCTCGACGCATTCGTCGCAGATGAACACCGTCGGGCCGGCGATCAGCTTGCGGACCTCGTGCTGGCTCTTGCCGCAGAACGAGCAATACAGCGTGCTCTTGGAGTCGGTGCCGCCAGTCTTGCTCATATCGGTCTCCGGATTCCTCGCGTCCGCGGCCGGCTAGGGGCGAACGCGCGACTTATGAATGTAGGGGGCCCGTTTAAAGAAACAGTATGCTGTGCGTCTTTGACCGAAGGGCCCAATCTCGGATGCAAACACGCTGCCGCGGCGGGATCAAGGCCGCGCCGCGGCTCTCGGGGAACGCGTTACGCTCAGGCGGCCGCCGGCTCGGGGCGCTTCTCGATCACCTCGTCGATGAGCCCGAACTCCTTGGCCGCGTCGGCGGTCATGAAGTTGTCGCGCTCCAAGGCGGTGTGGATGGCGTCGTACTCACGCCCGGTGTGCTTGACGTAGATCTCGTTCAGGCGCCGCTTCAGCGCCTCGATCTCGCGGGCGTGGATCAGGATGTCGGTCGCCTGACCCTGGAAGCCGCCCGACGGCTGGTGGACCATGATCCGGGCGTTCGGCAGGGCGAAGCGATGGCCGGGCTCACCGGCGGTGAGCAGGAGCGAGCCCATCGAGGCGGCCTGGCCGACACAGAGCGTCGTCACCGGGCAGCGGATGAACTGCATCGTGTCGTAGATCGACAGGCCGGAGGTGACCACGCCGCCGGGGGAATTGATGTAGAAGGAAATTTCCTTCTTCGGATTCTCCGCCTCGAGGAACAGGAGCTGCGCCACGATCAGCGAAGCGCCGTAATCCTCCACGGGCCCGGTCAGGAAGATGATCCGCTCGCGCAGCAGGCGGGAGTAGATGTCGAAGGCGCGCTCGCCGCGGCTCGATTGCTCGACGACCATCGGCACGAGCGCGTTGTTGTAGACGTCGATCGGATCTCTCATCTCGTCCTGCCCAGAGTGAGGCCCGGGACCGCCGCGAATCAGGGCAGCCCCGGACATGTCAGCGAACACCGGCGATGCTTAACCATCGCCTAATTCTTGCCCGCCGTCCTCGGACAGGGCGGGTCTCAGTCGGCCTTGGGCTCGGTCTTGGATTCGACCTTGGCCCCGGCCTCGTCTGCCGGCTTGTCGCCGGTCGTGTCGTCGTCATCATCGTCTGCGAAAAGCGCCTCTTTCGAGACGGGCTCCTCGACGAGTTTGACCTGCCCGAGGACGTGGTCAACCACCTTTTCCTCGAACAGGGGCGCGCGGAGTTCCGCGAGCGCCTGCGCATTCTTCCGGTAGAAGTCCCAGACCTGCTGCTCCTGGCCCGGGAACTGCCGGACCCGGGCGATGAGGGCCTGGTTCACCTCGTCATCCGAGACCTTGATATCGGCGCTCTCGCCGACCTGCGCAAGCACGAGACCGAGACGGACGCGCCGTTCCGCGATCTTGCGGTATTCGGCCTGGGCCTTCTCCTCGGTGGTGTCCTCGTCCGCGAAGGTCTTGCCCCGGGTCTTGAGGTCCTGCTCGACCTGCGCCCACACGGCGGCGAATTCCTGCGCCACCAGGGAGGGGGGCAGCTCGAAGGCGTACTTGGTGTCCAGCGCGTCGAGGAGGTCCTTCTTGAGGCGGCGGCGCGAGGCCGTCTCGTAGTCCCGGCCGATCGCCTCGGACACGGCCTCACGGAGCTTCTCCAGCGACTCCATGCCCATGGTCTTGGCGAACTCGTCGTCGACCTTGGCCTCGCCCGGCGCCTGGATCTTCGTGACGGTCACGTCGAACTCGGCATCCTTGCCGGCGAGCTGCTCGGCTCCGTACTCGGCCGGGAAGGTCACCTTCACGAGGCGCTTGTCGCCGACCTTGGCGCCGACCAGCTGCTCCTCGAAGCCCGGGATGAACGAGCCCGAGCCGAGCTCCAGGTCGATGCCCTCGCCCTTGCCGCCCTGGAACTCCTCGCCGTCGATCCGGCCGATGAAGTCGATCGTGGCACGGTCGCCGGTCTGAGCCTCGGCGCCCTCATCCCGATCGGCGAACGGACGGCCCTGGCCGGCCATGCGCTCCAGCGCCTCGTCGACCTCCGTGTCGGAGGGCTTGGCGACCTGCTTGGTGAGGCTGACGTCGGACAGATCGGCGAGCTCGAAGCTCGGCATCACCTCGAGGGCCACCTTGAAGGCGAGGTCGCCCTTGGCGTCGAGCGCCTTCTCGACCTCGGCCTGATCGGTCGGGAACTCGACCTGCGGCTCGAGCGCGAGCTTGAGCCCGTTATCGGTCACGATCTTGCGGTTGGCCTCGTTGACGGCGTTCTGCACCACCTCGGCCATCACGGAGCGGCCGTAGACCTTGCGCAGATGCGCGACCGGCACCTTGCCGGGGCGGAAGCCCTTCAGCTGCACCTTGTCCTTCATGCCGGACAGCTCTGTAGTCAGGCGCTCCTCGAGTTCCTGGGCGGCCAGATGAACCTGAAACTCGCGCTTCAGGCCATGGGTGGCGGTCCCTTGGGCGTTGATCTCGGTCACCTGCATCGTCGTCGTCGCTCTTCAAAAAAACCTGGGTTCGCCGACCGGGCCGGCGTCGTGCTCGCGCGGACCGGGATGCCGAGATGTCGGGTGACGGGATCGGGGCGGCCCGCTGGGACCACACCTTCAGGAAAGGCCCTGGTGCGGGCGGAGGGGCTCGAACCCCCACGTCTTGCGACACTGGAACCTAAATCCAGCGCGTCTACCAGTTCCGCCACGCCCGCGCGCGCCGACATCCGGCGCATCGCCGGCCGCCGGAAGCGGGCCCTATAGCATGGGCCGGCGGGGCCGCAGCAAAAAACTTGTGCTGTGGCGCCCGGGCCGCCGCACCGCTATGGAGCGGGTCCGTCGCGAGAAGCAGCCGAGACTTCATGCCGCCATCCCGCCCCGTGCCGCCAGCCGATTCGCAGGCCGGCGCCCCGTCGCGAAGGACCCTGCTGGCGGCTGCCGCCGCCTTCGGGCTCGCGCCCGAACCGGGGCAAGCCCAGCCCCCTGCACCTGCGCCCGCCGCACCTGCGCCCGCCGCACCTGCGGCGGCCCAGGCGGAGCCCCCTGCCCTGCCGGCGGCTCCCGGGAAGGCGCGGTTCCGGCCGGAGCCCGCGCCGGAGACGCCAATCTGGTGCTTCGACGGCAAGGCCCAGCCCCCGACCATCCGGGTGAAGCTCGGCCAGGCGGTGCGGTTGAAGGTCGAGAACCGGACCGACAAGCCCCTGTCGCTGCACTGGCACGGGGTGCGCAACATCAACGCCATGGACGGCGTCGGCGGCGTGACCCAGGCGCCGATCCCGCCCGGCGGCGACTTCCTCTACGCATTCACGCCGCCCGACGCCGGCTCCTTCCTGATCCGGCCCCTGGTGGTCGGCGGCGCGAGCGAGCCCTCGGGCCGCGGGCTCGCCGGCATGTTGGTCGTCGAGGAGATGAACCCGCCGGCGATCGACGCGGATGTCGCCGTCATCCTGCAGGATTGGCGGCTCCAGGACGACGGCACGCTGATGCCGTTCGGGCAGGTGCCGCTCGCCGCGAGCAACGGGCGGCTCGGCAACCTCGTCACGGTCAACGGCAAACCGGTGCCCGATACCTTCGAGGCGCGCCCCGGCGCCCGGGTCCGCCTGCGGCTGGGCAATGCCTGCAACGCCCGGGCGACGCGCATCAAGTTCGAGGGCGTGAAGGTCTATGTGGCGGCGGTCGACGGGCAGCCGACCGACACGTTCGAGCCGCTGCGGGCCACCCTGCCCTTCCCGCCCGGCACCCGCTACGACCTGATGGTCGACTTGCCGGACAATGAGGGCGCCACCTGCGAGATCCAGGCGCTGATCGGCAAGGGCCTGACGCTGGCGAGCGTCACCACGAAGGGCCCCCGGATCACCGAGAAGCGGCCGCCGATCGGACCGATCGGCGAGAACAAGCGGCTGCCGGCCGAGGTCAAGCTTCAGAACGCCCTGCGCCGCGACGTGCTGATCACCGGCGGTGCCTTCGTGCCGAAAGACAAGAAGGACGGGGCCGCCCCCGATCCGGTCTATACCGGCGACCCGCAGAAGATCTGGTCTGTGAACGGGATCAGCGGCACCACCGGCCTTCCGCCGATCTTTACGGTGAAGCGCGGCCAGGTCGTGGTGCTGGCCCTGCGCAACGAGACCGCCTTTCCGCAGGCGCTCCACCTGCACGGGCACTGCTTCCGCCTGCTGCACCCCCTGGATGACGGTTGGGAGCCCTACTGGCTCGACACGTTCCAGTTGCTGGAGGGCCGCACCGCCCGGATCGGCTTCCTGGCCGACAATCCCGGCCGCTGGCTGATCAGCGCCACCGTGCTGGAGCGGTTCGACACCGGCCTCTGGACGTGCTTCGAAGTCACGTAGCGCAGGTTCTTCGCGATCAATCCGCCGAACCAGCCGCAACTTCGAGATCGTTCAGCACCGCCGGCATCAGCTCCGGAATGTCCTCGGCGATCAGCCCCGGCCCGTGACGCAGGCCGGCATCCCCGTGGAGCCAGACGGCGGCGGCGGCGGCCTCGAACGGCTCCATGCCCTGCGCCATCAGGCCGGCGATCAGTCCAGCCAGGACATCGCCCGACCCTGCGGTCCCGAGATAGGGGCTGCCATGATCGTTGATCGCCGCCCGCCCATCCGGGCTGGCGATGACGGTATCGGCACCTTTGTAGACCACGACGGCGCCGGTGAGGGATGCCGCGGCGCGGGCCCGGGCGACCTTGTCGGCCCCCTCGGCCATGGCTGGCGTGCCGTCGAACAGCCGCGCGAACTCGCCGGCATGCGGCGTCAGCACGGCCCGCGCCGCACCGTCCTCCAGATGCGCGGCAAGGAGCCGCGCCTGACCAGAAAAGCTCGTCAGCGCGTCGGCATCGAGGACGAGGCCGCGTCCCGCAGAGGCCGCCACCGCGACGCGTTCCCGGGTCGGCTCGCCGGCGCCGAGACCGGGCCCCGCCAGCACCACGTTGAGGCGCTCGTCGGTGAGCAGGTCATCGAGGTCGTCGGCGATCTCGCAGGGACGCAGCATGATCGCCGTGAGGTGGGCGGCGTTCTCGGCCAGCGCGCCGGCCGGTGAGGCGATCGTGACGAGGCCGGCCCCGATCCGCAGGGCGCCCCGTGCGGCCAGCCGCGCGGCGCCGGTCTTCGTGGCGGGGCCCGACAGCACCAGGGCGTGGCCACGGGTATATTTGTGGCTGGCTCCGGTGAGCCGCGGAAACGCCGTCGCCCACAGGTCGGGGCCGTTCCGGTCGAGCGGCGCCCCGCAGGCGGCCAGACCCGCCTCCAGGGCCGCCGGTCCAGTGCCGATATCGGCGACGCTCAATCGACCGCAGAGGCTTCGCCCCGGCTGCAGCAGGTGGCCCGGCTTGAGTGTCACGAACGTCACGGTCTCGGTCGCCCGGATCGCCGCACCGCGGACGGCCCCGGTATCGCCGTCGATGCCGCTCGGAATGTCGACGGCAAGGATGGGATGTCCGCTGGCGTTCACGGCCTCGACCAGCGCGCGGGCATCCCCGTCGAGGTCCCGCGACAGACCCGCACCGAACAGCGCGTCGATCACGAGATCGCAGGGCGGGAGTTCCCCGGAAACGATCGGTCCGACCGGCCCGGTCCAGGCATTAGCCGCCAGGGCGGCATCGCCCGTCAGCGTTCCGCGATCGCCAAGCAGCCGCAGATCGACCGCGTAGCCGTCCTCGGCCAGGAGGCGCGCGGCCACGAAGCCGTCGCCGCCGTTGTTGCCGGGTCCGCACAGGACGAGGGCGCACCCGCCCGCCGGCAACCGAGCCCGGGCCCGGGCCGCCACCGCGGCGCCGGCCGCCTCCATGAGCGTGCGCCCCGGGATCCCGCCGGCGATAGCCGCGGCATCGACCTGTCTCATGGCCGCAACCGTCAGCAACCGCATGTTGGCCTCCTGTTTGCCCGTGAGCCGACCAGACTTGGCGAAAAGCGCGCCAGAAAACCAGGAAACGCCCGCATGATGTGCAAGAGTCGCACAGAGATCGGGCATTCTGGTTGGACACGCCGTCAAATCGGCATGGCGAACCCGTCACGGGGATGTTAGAAATACTCCGCATCGTAGCGCGGGCCCGGGCGGCATGAAGAAGATCGAAGCGATCATCAAGCCTTTCAAGCTCGACGAGGTGAAGGAGGCGCTCCAGGAGGTCGGCCTCCAGGGCATCACCGTCATCGAGGCGAAGGGTTTCGGCCGCCAGAAGGGCCACACGGAGCTCTATCGGGGCGCCGAATACGTGGTCGACTTCCTTCCGAAGGTGAAGCTCGAGATCGTGCTGTCTGACGCGCTGGTCGAGGGCGCCGTGGAAGCGATCCGCAAGTCGGCCCAGACCGGTCGGATCGGCGACGGCAAGATCTTCGTGTCGACCATCGAGGAAGCGATCCGCATCCGCACCGGTGAGACCGGGACCGACGCGATCTGACGGCGACCGGCGCGCACATCCGTAGCCGCCGCTCCCGATCTGCCTAAGAATGCACACTGCGCGAATGTCCGGCATCGGCGCGCTTCGCCCTGGAGCGCAGCCTCCGGCACCCCACATCCTCGGGAACGGCCGGCACGATCGGTCGCTTGAATTCCGTGCAGGAGGATGTGCAATGGCCGATATGGACCTACGCGAGACGGCCAAGATCTACGATCTGACCGCTTTCCGCCGCGCCCGGGCGTTACCGCGGGTGACCGCGGCGATCAAGCCGGCTGCTGTGCCGAGCTTCGGAGGCGGCGCGTGGTATCATGATGCTGCGATCCGCGAGGACGAGCGGCCGCGCCGATCCTGAGCCATCCGCTCCCGGCACAGCAGGTGACGCGTCCCGTCGGCTCACAGAGCGCGCTCGGCGTCATCCTCGATCGATCGGTTTCGAACTGTCCCTCTGCAGGGTCCGAAAACGGCGAAGCCGGACCCGAGGGCCCGGCTTCGTTGATGGTAGGGTGGGCTCCGCGTCTTACGCGGCTGCAGCGGCCTCGGTCGGCACGGAAGCGACGGTCTTCAGCACCTGCGAGGCGATCTGGTAGGGGTCGCCCTGAGAGTTCGGACGGCGGTCTTCCAAGTATCCCTTGTAGCCGTTGTTGACGAACGAGTGCGGCACGCGGATCGAGGCACCGCGGTCGGCCACGCCGTATGTGAACTCGTGGATCGAGGCGGTCTCGTGCTTGCCGGTCAGGCGCATGTGGTTGTCCGGACCGTAGACAGCGATGTGCTCCTCACGGGCGCTCTTGAACGCCTCCATGAGCTTCTCGAAATACGCCTTCCCGCCATGCTCGCGCAGAAAGGAGGTCGAGAAGTTGCAGTGCATGCCCGAGCCGTTCCAGTCGGTGTCGCCGAGCGGCTTGCAGTGGTACTCGACGTCGATGCCGTACTTCTCGCAAAGGCGCTGCAGCAGGTAGCGGGCCATCCACATCTCGTCGGCGGCCTTCTTGGAGCCCTTGCCGAAAATCTGGAATTCCCACTGCCCCTTGGCCACCTCGGCGTTGATGCCCTCGTGGTTGATGCCGGCATCCAGGCAAAGGTCGAGGTGCTCCTCGACGATCTGGCGGGCGACGTCGCCGACGTTCGAATAACCGACGCCGGTGTAGTACGGGCCCTGCGGAGCCGGGTAGCCCGAGGTCGGGAAGCCGAGCGGGCGGCCGTCCTTGTACAGGAAGTACTCCTGCTCGAAGCCAAACCAGGCGCCGGCATCATCCAGGATGGTGGCGCGCTTGTTGGATGCGTGCGGGGTCGTGCCATCCGGCATCATCACTTCGCACATCACCAGCACGCCGTTCTTCCGGGCCGGATCAGGGAAGTGGCGCACGGGCTTGAGCATGCAGTCGGAGCTGCCGCCCTCGGCCTGCTTCGTGGACGAGCCATCGAAGCCCCACATCGGGAGCTGCTCGAGGGTCGGGAAGCTGTCGAATTCCTTGATCTGCGTCTTACCGCGGAGATTCGGGGTCGGCGTGTACCCGTCGAGCCATATGTACTCGAGCTTGTATTTGGTCATTCCGGTTCTCTCGTCCGTATCGATGCGCGACCGGGGTACCCCTGGGCAACGCGAACGGCTTGCCGCCTCTCCGACGGCCGCCGTCGCGCACGCATAGGTCGTGCCAAACGGACGACCACGCGCTGCGGGTACCGCCTTCGATGTTGGTTTTCGCGATCACGGACGCGAGAGTGCGCCACCATCGAGCCCGATCGTCCCACCACCGCGCCGATTCCCGCGCCCTGCGGGTGGCAACACGCGCCCGTGACGGATATCAAGCGCCGCTCGCTGGTGCTGCCCGACTGAGATCGGGTGCGTCGCGAGCGCGTTTCCGAGCAATCCCTGGAGGATGCCCACGATGACCACTGCGGCCGAGGTGCTGAAGACGATCCGGGACAACGACGTGCGCTACGTGGACTTCCGGTTCACCGATCCGCGCGGCAAGTGGCAGCACGTCACGTTCGACGTGTCGCTCATCGATGAGGAGATCTTCGACGAGGGCACCATGTTCGATGGCTCCTCGATCGCCGGCTGGAAGGCGATCAACGAGTCCGACATGCTGCTCATGCCGGATCCGGCCACCGCCACCCTGGACCCGTTCTTCTCGGCCGCGACCCTGTCGATCGTCTGCGACGTGCTGGAGCCGGCCACCGGCGAGCCCTATTCCCGCGATCCGCGCGGCACCGCCAAGCGCGCCGAGGCCTACCTGCAGCAGACCGGCATCGGCGACACGATCTATGTCGGCCCCGAGGCCGAGTTCTTCGTGTTCGACGACGTGAAGTTCGCCGCCGACCCGTACCGCACCGGCTTCGAGCTCGACTCGACCGAGCTGCCGACCAACGGCTTCACCGATTACGAGGGCGGCAACCTCGGCCACCGGGTGCAGACCAAGGGCGGCTACTTCCCGGTCCCGCCGCAGGATTCGGCGCAGGACATGCGCGGCGAGATGCTGGCCGCCATGCAGTCGATGGGCGTGAAGGTCGAGAAGCATCACCACGAGGTGGCGAGCGCCCAGCACGAGCTCGGCATGAAGTTCGACACCCTGACCCTGCTCGCCGACCACATGCAGATCTACAAGTACTGCATCCACAACGTCGCGCAGAGCTACGGCAAGTCGGCGACCTTCATGCCCAAGCCCGTCTACGGCGACAACGGCTCGGGCATGCACGTCCACCAGTCGATCTGGAAGGACGGCCAGCCGGTCTTCGCCGGCGACAAGTATGCCGGCCTCAGCCAAGAATGCCTCTGGTACATCGGCGGCATCATCCGCCACGCCAAGGCGCTCAACGCCTTCACCAATCCGTCGACCAACTCGTACAAGCGTCTGGTGCCGGGCTACGAGGCACCGGTGCTGCTCGCCTACTCGGCCCGCAACCGCTCGGCGTCCTGCCGCATCCCGTGGACCAAAAGCCCGAAGGCCAAGCGCGTCGAGGTCCGCTTCCCCGACCCGATGGCGAACCCCTACCTCGCCTTCTCGGCGCTGCTGATGGCCGGACTCGACGGCATCCGCAACAAGATCGACCCGGGCCCGGCCATGGACAAGGATCTCTACGAGCTGCCCCCGCGGGAGCTGAAAAAGATCCCGACCGTGTGCGGCTCCCTGCGCGAGGCCCTGACCAGCCTCGACAAGGACCGGGCCTTCCTCAAGGAGGGCGGCGTGTTCTCGGATGACCAGATCGACTCGTTCATTGAGCTGAAGATGGCCGAGGTGCTGCGCTACGAGATGACCCCGCACCCGATCGAGTTCGTCCAGTACTACTCGCTGTAAGATATGAGGAGCCGGGCGCGACGCCCGGCCTGACGTTGTCATGGGCCGGGGCCTTTTAGGAGCTCCGGCCTTTTGTTTGGGCTTCGCGCCAATCGATTACCCGCGGGTCGGGGCAGCAACCCGTTCAGAGGATGGCCGCATGCTCACCCTCGACCATCTCGTCATCGTCGCGCCGGATCTCGCGGAGGGCGTGGCGCATGTCCGCGACAGCCTTGGTCTGTCGATGCCGGAAGGCGGGCGCCATCGCGAGATGGGCACCCGCAACCATCTGCTACGTCTCGGCGATGCGGTTTTCCTGGAGGTGATTGCCGTCGATTCCGAGGCGCCCACCCCATCCCGCGCCCGCTGGTTCGGCCTGAGCGGCCCGGCACGCGTGCGGGCGGACTGGGAAGCAGGCCGGCGGCTGCGGGGCTTCGTCGCCCGCACAGACGATCTCGTCGGCGTGCTCGCCGCCCAGGGCAACTTGCTGGGACAAGCCGCCACGATGACCCGCGGCGCCCTGTCGTGGCGTTTCGGCGTGCGACCGGACGGGGCTTGGCCGGCGGATGGCGCCGCGCCGCACGTAATGGATTGGGGACTCAGCAGCAACCCCGCTCGGACGATGCCGGATTTCGGGGCCCGGCTCGATGCGCTGATCCTGACGCATCCGGATCCGGACGCTGCGCGAGAGCTTCATACAGCGCTCGGGCTCGTGGAGCCTCCGGAGATCGTACGGGGCGACGGCCCGCGCTGGACCGCCCGGATCACGACGCCATCCGGCTTCCGGACGCTGACCTGACCGTCCGGTAGTCCGGCACGGCTTCTCAACTGTGCGAAAAGATGTCCACCTCGGGCCAGCCTTCGAGGTCGAGGCGCGCGCGGGTCGGCAAGAAGGCGAAGCAGGCGGCGGCGAGATCGGTGCGGCCTTCGCGGGCGAGCATCGCGTCGAGCCGATCGCGGGCGGCGTGGAGATGGAGCACGTCGGACGCCGCGTAATCGAGCTGCGCCTGCGACAGGGTCTCGGCGCCCCAGTCGGAGGATTGCTGCTGCTTCGACAGGTCGACGCCAACGAGTTCGCGCACCACGTCCTTGAGCCCGTGGCGGTCGGTATAGGTGCGGGCGAGCTTCGAGGCGATCTTGGTACAGTAGACCGGCTGCGGCATCACGCCGAGGGCCTTGTAGAGCACCGCGACGTCGAACCGCGCGAAGTGGAAGATCTTCAGCACACCCGGATCCGCCAGGACGCGCTTGAGCACCACGGGCTCCAGGCCGCCCTGCGGGACCTGCACCACGTCGGCCGTGCCGTCGCCGGTGGAGATCTGCACCACGCAGAGCCGGTCGCGGTGGGGGTTGAGGCCGAGCGTCTCGGTGTCGATGGCCACCGCCCGGCCTGCATCGTAATTGGCGGGCAGGTCGCCGCGGTGAAGGCGTACGGTCGGGCTCGGCATCTTTTCGGACCTTGAGGGTTTTCGGCCGGTAGCATCGGTGCCAAGTGGCGGCAAGCGAATGGGGTCAGCGGCGGGGAGACAGATATGACGGCAGCCGAGGTGATCGCGACCCTGGGGCTCAAACCCCATCCCGAGGGCGGCCACTACCGCGAGACCTTTCGCGATCCGCGCACCGTCGGCGGCCGCTCGGTCGGCACGGCGATCTACTTCCTGCTCGACCTCGGCGAGGTCTCGACGTGGCACCGGGTCGACGCCACCGAGATCTGGCATTGGCACGCCGGCGCGCCGCTGGTGATCACTACGAGCCCGAACGGGCACGATGCCGAAGCTCGGCATCTCGGACCGGATCTCGCCGCCGGCCAGCGCCCGCAATGCGTGGTGCCGGCGGGCCATTGGCAGACCGCCACCAGCCTTGGCGCCTGGACGCTCGTCGGCTGCACGGTCTCACCGGGCTTCGACTTTTCGGGGTTCGAGATGGCGCCGCCGGATTGGCGGCCGACGCCGCGGAGTTAGACCTGTTTCGGTGCCGCCCGCGAAGCCCGCACCGCCGTCAGCGCGCCAGCCACAATCAGCAGGCAGGCGAGCGCAAGGGCCGGCCCGGGGCTGGCATAGCCCGTGACCACGAGGATCAGCGTCGAGAGAACCGGCGCCGCGTAGGCCGTGACGCCGAGCAGCCGGACGTCGCCGCGCTTGCAGCCGATATCCCAGAGATAGAAAGCAGCCCCGACCGGTCCCAGGCCGAGCAGCAGGACCGCACCCCACTGGATCGCGTCGGCCGGCCAGACCGTCGTCTCGAAGGCGAGGTGGCAGACGAGGCTGAGCGCGGCCGTCGCGAGGCAGAAACCCGCGACCGCGTCGGTCGGCACCTGTCCGACCCGGGCCGAGAGAACCGAATAGCCGGCCCATACGAAGGCCGCCGCGAAGGAGGCCGCGTAGCCCGGCAGCGCCCCGGCGGGGAAGTCGAGATCGCCCCGCCCGGTGAACAGGGCCGCGACGCCGGCGAGACCCAGGAGCGCACCGGCGAGGTGGCCCGGACGCAGCCCCTCGGATCCCGGCAGGCGGGCGGAGAACAGCACGATCAGCAGCGGCCAGAGATAGTTGATCAGCCCGGCCTCGGCCGGCGGCGCGAGGCGCAGGGCGCTGAAGTAGAGGGCGTGATAGCCGAACAGGCCGCCGACCCCGAGCAGCCAGACCGGCCATGGCTGGAGCAGGGCGCGGGCGCGGGCCGGACGCGCGATCCAGACGGCACAGCCGCACAAGCCGCCGAGCAGGAACGTCATGGCGGCGAGCTGGAACGGGGGCACGGCGCCCGACGCCGCCGTGAACAGGGCGAGGAGCGACCAGAGCGCGATCGCGCCAAAGCCCGCCAGAGTCGCGGCGGAGCGGCTCATCGGGCGGGACGATATCGGCGCGGATCCACTCATGACCGGCCGCTACCATGCGGGGCTCTGAGTCGGCGAGACCGCGGGTCAAGCGGGCTTGGCTCGGCCTGATCGCCTCGTCCCTGGGGCACTCCGGCCCGCGGGAGGATTGCGGCTGCGATCATCGAGCGATCGAGCCGGTCGTGACCGGGGACGGCGCCATCCTCCGCCTGCCCCACCAGCTGTGCGGGCAGGTTGGCATCACGGGCGTATTGTAGGACCCGCTCAGGACGGCCTTCTTGTGGTGGCCGCCAGCGCGGCTCAGTCGGCCCACAGCGCCACCAGGGAGAAAAAACCGGCCATCAGGACGTTGACGACGAGGATGCCGGCGATGATCAGGGCGAGCGTCATGGTGGCCTCCGAAGCGGGGCGATCGGGCGAGACATGTGGATTCGGGCGCGGCCCGATCTTCTCGGACCTGCGCCGCATGTGTCGGTTGCCGCTTCAGTGCGGGCTGATCACCCGCATGAGATCGGCGAGGTAATCGACGTTCAGCGGCGTCCAGCCGAGCCGGCGCCGGATCAGGCTGTAGGCCGTGCACAGCGCGGCAACCGAGCCGATGACGGCCAGCGTGAACCAGCGGATGTCGCCGGTGCCGAAGCCGACCGCGACGCCGATCAGCGCCGTCGTCACGAAGATGATCCGGCTCGGGTTGGCCGGGCCGCGCGGCGTCACGTTGGACATGGGAACCTCCCTCGATCCGGATCAGCGGGCGCGGCAGTTGGGGCCGAACCAAGTCATGGTCCGGTGATCCCTGCCGCCGTCAGACGATGCGCCGCAGACGGGAAAGCGCGTGTCGCCGCTCCGCTGGAGGCTCATCACCTTGTAGAAGTCACGCTGGGCGTCGCTGCGTCGGTTCTGCTCGGCGCGCTGGGCCGGCCAGTACCGGCCGCTGGCGGCCTCCGCGGCCGCGCGGTCCTGGTGGAGGCCCATCATGCACTCCGCGAACGCATCGGTGCCGGGCTCGAAGCCGAAGCCGAAGCATTGGTTCTGGTCCATCGCGTGCCGCTCCTGCGGCGTGACGCAGGCTGCGAGACCCAGGGTGCAGGCGGCGGCCAGCGCGATCTTCGCGGCGGTCGGGAGCCGCCACGCGTGCCGGCCACGCGTTTCATCGCGGCACCGCACAGACGAAGCGTTGTTCTCAGAAACAGATTGAACGGAAACTCCACCGTAAAATCGTTTCGTCATTACCCTCGCGGCCCCGTTCTACTATCGGCGCGAACATCCGCGGCGCGATGGAACGAGACCTATACGGGCGCGCCCGGTTTGTTCGTGCCCCAGAGCACGTGAACAATCTGTTCTCCGACAACCCGGCGTGCGCATCCACCCGATATGTAGATGACCGTGAGACCGAGATGCGACAGGAGTCACAGAACCCAAGGCATAATCGATTTACGTAAACTTCTAACGAAATAGTAAGCGGCGATCAGTGTCATTGAGCCGATAAATATTATCTCGATAATATAAATGCGTGAGATATACCGACGATCCCAGGTCCAGAAACAAGAACGGGCGCATCAAATCCGCAGGCGAACGTGCAGGGTCGCGCCGTAAGGCGGGGATGGACGGGCGGGTCCGAATCAAGCGGGCTTCGGCGCCTTTTAGGGTCGGCCGTAGCGCACAGTCTGGCGCGGCTTCGCCGGAAGCGGGCGCGCCAGCGTGAAGGCGGCGCGCCCGGGTACGATCAGACGAAGTGCTGACCGCCGTTGATGGTCAGCGTCGAGCCGTTCACGAAGCCGGCCTCGTCGCTCGCCAGATACTCGACCGCATGCGCGATCTCGTCGGCCTCGCCGAGACGGCCGGTGGGGATCGTGGAGATGATCTTGTTGCGGATCTCCTCCGCCACAGCCATCACCATCTCGGTGGCGATGTAGCCCGGCGCCACCACGTTGACGGTGATGCCCTTCGAGGCGCTCTCCTGCGCGAGCGCCTTGGCGAAGCCGATCACGCCGGCCTTGGCGGCCGAGTAGTTGGTCTGACCGGCCTGGCCCTTCTGACCGTTGATCGACGAGATGATGATGATGCGGCCGAAGTTGCGGCTGCGCATGCCCTCGATCAGCGGACGCGTGCAGGTGAACATCGAGTCGAGGTTGGTCTTGATGACCTGCTGCCACTTCTCGAAGGTCATCTTGTGGAAGGCGCCGTCCCGGGTGATGCCGGCGTTGTTGACGAGGATGTCGATCAGGCCGACCTCGGCCTCGATCGCCTTGATCCCGGCCTCGCAGCTCGCGAGATCACCCACGTCGAACTTGAAGACCGGAATACCGGTCTCGGCCTTGAAGGCGTTGGCGGCTTCGTCGTTGCCGGCGTAATTGGCGGCGACCTTGTAGCCCTTGTCCTTCAGCCGTTTCGAGATCGCCGCGCCGATACCGCGGGTGCCGCCTGTGACGAGGGCGACGCGTCCTTGAGCCATTCTTGTTTCCTCCTGTTCGCATCCCGTGATGCCGCGTGCGGATGGCGTCCGCACGCGAATTTTTGTGATCTTGGCTTTAAGTCTTAGTTGTCGAGAAACCGACGTTACAGATCGATCAGGTCCGCTCGACGCACATCGCCACGCCCATGCCGCCGCCGATGCACAAGGTGGCGAGGCCCTTCTTGGCGTCGCGCCGCTTCATCTCGTGCAGCAGCGTGACGAGGACGCGGGCGCCCGAGGCACCGATCGGGTGGCCGATGGCGATGGCGCCGCCATTGACGTTCACCTTCGCGTCGTCCCAGCCCATGTCCTTGTTCACTGCGAGCGCCTGGGCCGCGAAGGCCTCGTTGGCCTCGATCAGGTCGAGGTCCGACGGCTTCCAGCCGGCCTTCTCCAGGGCCTTGCGGGAAGCCGGGATCGGGCCGGTGCCCATCACCTTGGGATCGACACCCGCCGTCGCCCAGGACTTGATCCGGGCGAGCGGGGTGAGACCGCGGCGCTCGGCCTCCGAGGCCGACATCAGCACGAGGGCAGCCGCGCCGTCGTTGAGGCCGGACGCGTTGGCGGCCGTCACGGTGCCCTCCTTGGAGAAGGCGGGCTTCAGCTTGGCCATCGCCTCAACGGTGGCACCCTCGCGGATGTACTCGTCGGCGTCGACGATCGTGTCGCCCTTCCGGCCCGGCACGGTCACGGGGACGATCTCATCCTTGAAGCGGCCTTCCTTACGGGCGGCCTCGGCCTTGTTCTGCGAGCGGGTCGCGAACTGGTCCTGCTGCTCACGGGTGAGCTGGAAGGCCTGAGCAACGTTCTCGGCGGTCTGACCCATATGGTAGCCGTTGAAGGCGTCCCAGAGCCCGTCCTTGATCATGGTATCGACGAGCTTCACATCGCCCATCTTCTGGCCGGCCCGCAGGTACTGGGCGTGCGGCGACAGTGACATCGACTCCTGGCCACCGGCCACGATGATCTTGGCGTCGCCGTTGGCGATCTGCTGCATGCCGATCGCGACCGTGCGCAGCCCTGAGCCGCAGACTTGATTGAGGCCCCAGGCGGTGGCCGCTTCGGGGATGCCGGCCTTGATGGCGGCCTGGCGCGCCGGGTTCTGGCCGGCGCCGGCGGTGAGCACCTGACCGAAGATCACCTCGTCGACCTCGTCGGGCGAAACCTTGGCGCGCTCGAGGGCGGCCTTGATTGCAGTCGCACCGAGCTCGTGAGCCGGCACCGCCCCGAAGGCGCCGCCGAACGAGCCGACGGGCGTGCGCGCCGCCCCGACGATGACGATCTCTTCGCTGGCTGCCATGTTGCGTTCTCCTCTCGCGAGCCGGCGCGCCTTCCGGGGCGCGCTCTGTGCTGGCACTGGGATGAAGGGCGTGACATCGGCGAAGTCAAGATTGCGCATCGGACCTTGAAATGATGCCGATGACGCGTCCGCGAGACTGAAATGACGCCTGGCGGCGGCGAGGCCTGCATTATTCTGCGTTGAACAGATGCAGTTTGCTGTTTTCTGCGCCGGGGGAAGGCTTTAAGGATCGTGCTGCGGGCGCGAAGATGATCCCGCAGGGCCGCATCGCGCGGACCCTCAAGTCCCGAGATCGCAAGTCGAGAAAGGCCGTTCCCGATGGCGGATACCGTCAAGGCCACACAGACCGTCATCAAAAAGTATGCGAACCGGCGCCTCTACCACACCGGCACCTCGACCTACGTGACGCTGGAGGACCTCTCCACGATGGTCCAGAATGGCGAAGACTTCATCGTGTATGACGCCCGCACCGGCGACGACATCACCCGCTCGGTGCTCACGCAGATCATCTTCGAGCAGGAGAACAAGGCCGGCGCCGAGAATTTGCTGCCGGTGGCGTTCCTGCGCCAGCTTATCCGCTTCTACGGCGACAGCATGCGCACCATGGTGCCGAGCTTCCTGGAATTTTCCATGGCGAATTTCGCCAAGGACCAAGACGGGCTGCGCGAAAAATTTGCGCACAGCTTCGGCCCGGCCGCGTTCCAGAACGCGATCGAGCAGTCGGTCCGCACCAATATGAACTTCTTCGGCGACGCCATGAAGATGTTCACGGGCTTCGCACCGCCCGCCGGGGCACAGCCCGCTCCGTCGCCCGCTCCTGCGCCCTACGGTGGCGGCGAGCTCGACGACCTGAAGCGGCAGATGCTGGAGATGCAGCAGCGCCTGGAGGCGTTGGCGAAGAAATAATCGCTCGCCCGGCGGGACCGGATAGAAGTTGACGAACTCTTAATATCGGTATCACCCTTGCGACACCGGCATGGAAACGTGCGGAGCGTGTCGCGATGGTGCGAGTCGAAGCAGGCAATCGTCTCGGCCCGGCACAGGTTAGGCCTGTGCGGGCAGCGCCGGGCGCCACGGAGGGCGTCAGGTCTGAGACCACGCGCCCGGTTGGACGCTCGCTCGTCGTGATCGATGGGGGACGCCCGGAGGGGCGTGAGAGGGCCGTGCCGGTGGAGCGCACGGCCCTGGGTCAGTCCCGGGCCGGCTTCATCACGCAGTTGCTGACGGCCGATGACCCGACGCTACATCCGTCGCGCCTGGAACGGACCCGGATGGCCGCCGCGTGTTACGCGGAGGCCGCGCGGCGCCTCGCCTGAGGCACCGCGAAAGATCTCAAGCCTCGACGGACTTCACCTTGAGGACCTGACGGCCACGGTACATGCCGGTCTTCAGGTCGATGTGGTGCGGACGGCGCAGCTCGCCCGAATCCTTGTCCTCGACATAGGTCGGCGCCTTGAGGGCGTCGGCCGAGCGGCGCATGCCGCGGCGGGAGGGGGAGGTCTTGCGCTTCGGGACGGCCATGGTGTGATCCTTCGTGACGCCGCGGACAAAGCGGCGCCCGGGCGGCTCCCCAATCGAGGATCGCCACGCGCACCGCGGGATACGGATGAGGGCGCGCTTATAGCTGCGGCGTCAGCTCGTGGCTAGAGCATCGTCCCGAAAGGTGGTGTCCGGTTCCCGGAAAACGACGATGCGGATCAAAAAGCCGTTATCCAGACCGGACTTCCGGACCGGGATGCGGGACACAACCGTTAAGCGCGGGTTCAAATGCGACAGCGCAGATCTGCGTTGCCGGTGCCGCGCAGCGGGCCGTGACTTTTCGGGAGAACGCCATGGCTTCCTCCACCAAGACCCTCGCTCTGCTCGCCCTCCTGTCGAGCCTCGTGGCCGGACCCGTCCTAGCCCAGGCCCCCGCTCCGCAGACGCCCACCACGGCGGCTCCGACCGCCCCTGCCCGGCCCACGGCGCCGAGCGCTCCGGTCGCCGGCTCGCCGAACGCTGCCAAGACGGCTTTGATCGACCTCAACAGTGCCAGTACCGAGGAACTCGATGCCCTGCCCGGCATCGGTGCGGCCCGCGCAGCCGCGATCATCAAGGGCCGTCCCTATCGGGGCAAGGATGATCTCGTCACGAAGAAGATCATCCCGAAGAACGTCTATGACGGCATCAAGGACAAGATCATCGCCAAGCAGAAATAGCCGGGTCCGGCGTTGTCCGATCGCGTTGCGATCGCGCACGGACCTGAGCCTTTGATGCGACGCGCTCTCTCGCACCGAACCGGTATCCACTTCGGCGGAGGACGCTCTACTCGGCGATCGCCCCCTGGGGCATGGAAAAGCCCGGGGGCGTCTTCTCGGCCGCCGCCTTGGGCGGCGCACGCTTGGCGGGGACCTTCTTCCGGGCCTCTGCCTTCGGCGGAGCCTTCACGACGGGCGGCGTCTCGCAGGCGCGGAACGTGAGTTGCGCCAGCGGCGCCCCCTCCTCGCTGACGATCGTCATCGAATCGGGCAGGGTCGGCAGGGTCGGCTGCCACTTGATCGGACCACCCAGCATCGCCTCGATCGCCGCCGGGGCACTCCCGCGCCGCAACGCCGTGAAATCCGGGCCATACGCGGTGGCGACCTTCCCGGCGATCACGACCAGCAACACCTCGTTCACCTCGGGCGTCAGCGGCCTCAGCGGGTTGGTGGTCTGGACCTGCCCGGCCCGGGCGACCACCATCTTGAAGGCCTTGCCGTTCTCGAACCGCGCTGCGCTGGCCCCGCAGGGCTGCCCGGGCGGGAGACCGGCCGACGGCGTCGGATCGTTCATCGCCGGGGACGCAGGCGCTTGAGCAGGCTGCACCGGGATCGTCGGCACCGGGGCCGGCGCGGCCGGGACTTGCTGCGCCGGCGCGGCCCAGACCGCGGGTCCGAGCGACAGGGGAAACGACGCGGCGAGCAACAGGGCGGTGCCCCGACGGACTGGCGACCTCATCGTCCGGATTCCGGAGAATCGTGCCGGGCCGGTTGGTCGCGCCCGGGTCTCGTCAGGGCTCTGATCGGTTCCAATTCGAACGCCTCCAAATCGAGCACGTGCGGATCGGGCAGCCTCTGATCGAGGACCTGCGCCGTCCGATCGATCGGAGTACTGCGCGGGCCGACCGCGCCGAGGAACAGGTCTTCATCCTCCGAATCAAGCTCGGAGCGCATGCGCAGGGGTTCGCGCCGGCCCCGGGCCGCCATCGCGGCGACGGCCACGATGGCGGCGACGAAGATCAGTATCGCCAGGATGATGATCAGGCGCTCCATGAGGCCGGCAGCTCTAACCCGGTCACTCGGTCGCCGCCAGCCCAGGCCACGCGGAACGCTCCTTGCGTGGCCGATCGGACCGGGTCAATGCGGTTTGACCGGAGCCGGAACCGATCGATGCAGCACGAGCCGAGCCGCAAGCCCGAGGATCTTGAGGATCACCTCCTCGGACTGATCGAGGCCGCCCGGGACCAAGCGCGGGAGGACCCGTTCCGCAATCCCGTCCTGGCCGTGACCCTGGCGATCACCCGCCGGTTCGACCGGGGCGAGATCTCGGCGGACGATCTCGGGCCCCTGTTCGCCCGGTTGCGCGCGGAATCCCTGACGGCGCGAGCGGCGCGTCTGCGCAGCTATGTCGGGCTCGCGACCGGGCCCGTCGACCCGGCGGCTTCGGTCCCGGCCCGCTTGGTGACGGCCGCGGCTGACGGGCACGACGGCTTCGACCGCTTCGCGGCCTTCATCCATCGCACCGCCTTCGCGGTGGTGTTCACGGCGCACCCGACCTTCGGCATGCCGCGGGTCGTGGCGAACCTTCTCGCCGAGGCCGCCAGCCTGCCCGATGCGGCTGCCGGAGCCGCGCTGATCGAGCGTGCCGCCGCCCTGTCCACCCGGCCCGATGCGCCCATCACCCTGGATGTCGAGTTCGAGCAGGCCTGCGCGGCGGCCAATAACGGGCGTCTGGCGCTCGACGCTTTCAACGGCGCCCTGCTCGATGCCGCCCGCGCCCGCTGGCCGGAGCGCTGGGCCGAGCTGACGCCCCGCCCGTTCGCGATCGCGAGTTGGGTCGGCTGCGATACGGACGGGCGCACCGATATCGGCTGGTGGGATACCCTGCGCTACCGGCTGATCTCGAAGCGGATGCAGTTCGACCGGGTGATGCGCGAGCTCCCCGGGACCGCCGGCTGCCGGACGGTTCGGGCGCTCGCCGAGGACGCGCTGGCGGCGGTGAACCGCCAGCTCGCGGTGGCGCCGCGGCTCGGCGAAAAGCCGTCCCTCGAATCCGTGCATCGCTTCGCCCTGGCGCTGATCATCGAGCGCGAGCGCGCCCAGACCGATGCGGGCGCCCTGGTGGCGGGCCTCACGGCGGCGCTGGAGACCGCCGACGACGCGGACGACAAGCGCCGGATCGCCATCCTGCGCGCCGGCGTCGCGACGCATGGGCTCTCGAACGCCCTGCCGCACTTCCGGCTCAACGCCAGCCAGATCCACAACGCGGTGCGCCGGGTGATCGACCTCGAGGGCGAGCCCGCCGACGCGGCCCGCCGCCGCTCGCACCTCGCGACCATCCACGCGCTCCTGAACGACGTGCGGCCGGTGGCGGTGGATTTCGGCGCGCTCGCCGCCGAGCGGGCCTCGGCCGCCCGGCTGATGATGACGATCGCGCAGATCCTCAAGCACGTGGACGGCACCCATCCGGTGCGCTTCCTCATCGCCGAGACCGAGACCGGCTACACGCTGCTCGCGGCCCTCTGGCTGGCGCGCCACTACGGCATCGCCGACAAGCTCGAGATCACGCCGCTGTTCGAGACGGCGAGCGCCCTGGAGCAGGGCATCCGGGTGCTCGACGACGCGCTGCGCAATCCGCACTGGCGCCAGTACCTGAAGCGCATCGGCCGGCTGACCGTGCAGTTCGGCTACTCGGATTCGGGGCGTTACGTCGGCCAGCTCGCCGCCACCTTCTGGATCGAGCGGCTGCGCCTGCGCATCACCGAGATGCTGGTTCAGAACGGCCTCGCCGATATCGAACTCGCGATCTTCGACACGCACGGCGAATCGATCGGACGCGGCGCGCATCCGACCTCCTTGCGCGACCGCCTCGCCTATCTCGCGCCCGAGGATGCCCGGGATCGCGCCCGCAAGGCCGGCATCAAGGTCCGGCTCGAATCGAGCTTCCAGGGCACCGACGGCTACCTGTTGTTCGGGACCGAAGCTCTGGCCGAGGCCAGCGTCGCGCGCATCAGTGAGCACGTCTACGCCCTCGACATCGCGGAGGACGATTCCTTCGCGGATTACGCCCTGGGCGACGAGGATTCGGGGGCCGACGCGAAGGACGACCCGATCTATTCCGAGCCCGACTTCGCCCTCGAATTCTTCACCGCGGCCCGCCAGGACATGGAGGCGCTGGTGGACGATCCGGGCTACGCGGCCCTGCTCGGCACCTTCGGCCCGAGCCTGATCGACCGCACCGGCTCGCGTCCGGTGGCCCGCCAGAGCGACAATGGCGGCCCGGCCCGCATCACCCACCCGCGCCAGATGCGGGCGATCCCCAACAACGCGATCCTGCACCAGCTCGGCTTCCTGGCGAACTCCCTCCACGGGATCGGCCGGGCCGCCCAGCGCGGGCCTGACCTGTTCCGCGACCTGCGCCGAGACTCGGTGCGCTTCTCACGGGCCTTCCGGCTGGTGCAGCACGCTGCCTCGGTGGGCGATCTCGACGTGATGCGCGCTTATATCGACACCCTCGACCCGGCCGTGTGGCTGGAGCGGGCGCGGCGCACGCAGAAGGATTTCCGCCGGGACGAGCTGGTGGTGATCGCGGGCGCCCTGGAACGCCTCGATCTCGCCTCCGCGCTTCGCAGCCTGTTCGGGCGCCTGACCCGCGACTGGCTGGACCTGACGGCGGCGGCGCCGGACCTGCCCGTCATGTCGGCGCGGCTGACGCTGCTCCACGCCCTGCGGCTGGCGCTGATCCACCGGATCTGGTTCCTGGCGGTGCACATCCCCGGCTTCCGGCCGCAGGCTGGCATCTCCCGCGAGCAGTTGCTGGAGCGCTTCCTGCGCCTCGACATCGACGGCTGCCTGAAGCTCCTCGACGAAATCTTCCCGGTCACGCCGGATCCGACGCTGGGTCTGAACTTCGGCGAGCCGGCGGGCCCGCGGGATGTCGGCACCTACGAGGCCGAGCACGCCAACCTGTTCCAGCCGATCCGCCGGATGTTCGATCAGGTGCGGGAGATCTCAGGGATGATCCAGCACGAGGTGGGGGCGTTCGGGTAGGTCCGAGCGGGTGAAAAGCCGATCGCCGGGGCAGGGCCGGCGATCATCAACTGGGGCGGTTCATCGATGCCGCACGCAGGTCCCGGCGTTTGGTCGAGGCCCCGGGCCGTCGGTTTTGGTTTGAAGGCAGCTTCGGGCGGTATGCTGCCGGTCCGCTGATGAACCACAAAGCATGGTCGCAGACGTCGCCTTCACGTCCGCCTACGACTTGTCTCAGACGGCGCGTTGCTTGCCGTGCGGGGTCGGCGGCCTCGGAGGAGGAGGCGCTCGGCGGATGCCCGCATCACGAGCGGCGAGGCTGAGCGGGTCGAAAACGGGTTGCTGGCGATTTTGCGTCGGGCTGACTGCCGATCCGGCGGAGCACGCGACAGAGCTGCTCCGCGGAGTAGGGTTTGTGCAGCAACTCGAAGCCGTGGCTGCCCTCCGCGGCGAGAACGTGGCTGTACCCGGAGGTAAGCACGACCGGCAGGTGCGGCAGGCGGCTGCGCAGCGCCTCCGCCAACGCGATCCCGCCCATGCCGGGCATCACCACGTCCGAGAACACGGCATCGAACCCGTCGCCGTCTGCCCCAAGACGGTCCAGCGCCGCCTCGGCGTTGGCCGCCCATTCGGTCGCGTAGCCGAGATCGTGCAGGATCTGGGTGGCAAAGCGGCCAACCTCGACGTTGTCCTCGACCACCAGGATGCGTCGGCCCGCCCCATCGATCGAGGCGTCGAGACTCTGCGGCTCGCGGGTCGGCTGGGCCGGCGCGGCGACCTGGGGCAGGTACAGCGTGAAGGTGGTGCCTGTCCCCAACGCACTGACCACGTCGATGTCGCCGCCGGATTGCTTGGCGAACCCGAACACCTGGGACAGGCCCAGCCCCGTTCCCTTCCCGACCTCCTTGGTCGTGAAGAACGGCTCGAAGATCCGGTCGATCTGGTCCGCCGGGATGCCCGTACCGGTGTCGGTAAGCGACACCGCGGTGAAGTGACTGCGTGAGCCGGCATGGCCGCGGATCCCCGGCATCGGCGCGTCGCAAGCCAACCGCAGCGTCAGGGACCCCTCGCCATCCATCGCGTCGCGGGCATTGACGGCCATGTTCACCAGCGCCGTCTCGAACTGGCTACGGTCGCAATGGATGAAGCATGGGCCGTCGGGCAGCTCGACGGCGACGTGGATGCGGGCCCCGGTGATGGTGTCGAGCATGTCGGCGACGCCGCGCAGGCAGTCACCGACCTCGAAGGTCTCGGGCTTGAGTGCCTGCCGCCGGGCGAAGGCAAGGAGCTGACCGGTGAGCTTGGCCGCGCGATCCACGGTGTCGGAAACCGCGTCCATGTAGCGTCGGCGCCGATCCTCGGCGAGATCCGGACGACGCAGGAAGTCCACCGACGAGCGGATGATGGTGAGCAGATTGTTGAAGTCGTGCGCCACACCGCCGGTGAGCTGGCCGACCGCCTCCATCTTCTGGGACTGCCGTAGGGCCTCTTCGGCGATAGCGCGCTCGTCAACCGCCTCGGCGATCCGGCTCTCCAGCGTCGCGTTCAGCTCGCGCAGCTGCGCTTCGCGCGTGTGCAGCTCGTCGAGCCGCCCCCGTGCCTCGTACTGGCGCCGCCGGCCGCGCAGGGCGGTCGCTGCGACGCTGATCAGTGTCGTGGGATGGAACGGCCGCTCCAGGAAGCTGACGTTGCCGAGGATGCGCGACAACCGGGTCGCGGTCGGGTTCCGGTCCACACCACCCTGACGGGTGAGCATGATGAACGGCATGTCCGACCATGCCGGCTGCCCGGAAATCCATTGGTCGAGCCCGGTAAGGTCGGCGGTCCGGACCGCCTCCTCGGTGATCAGCACCGCCCCGGCGGTCTCGCCGAGTGCGTGCACCAACTCGGGTAGGCCAGGGACGATCACCGCGGTGAGGCCGGCCCCTTCGAGCAGTGCCCGGGCCAGTCCAGCGTCACGTCCGTGCGGTGCCAGGATGAGAATGTGCTCGGATGATGCCTCGTGCGGCGTCACGACAGGTCGCTGCCCTGCAGCACCGTGTCACCATCGCGCTGGATCATCTCCGGCGTACCGCGCAGGACGCCTTGAAAACCCTGCAGCGGCTCGCCGACCCGCAGGCCGGTGTTGGTGATGCGGTACTCGCGGATCGTGTCCTCGTGCGCGCCGGTGCGCTTCTTCACCACCGAGATCGCGCGGCGAACCTTCCCGACTGCCTCGAAGTAGCGCAACAGCACGACGGTGTCGGCGAGGTAGGTGATGTCGACCGGGCTCTTCATATCGCCGACCAGCCCGTGCTGAGCGACCGTCAGGAAGGTCGTGGCACCCTGGCGGTTGAGGTACTGCAGCAACTCGTGGACGTGCAGGATCAGCGCGCCTTCGTCGAGCATCGCAGCCCGGTAGCCATTGAGGCTATCGATCACCACGGTCTTGGCCTGCGCTTCGTCGACCTGCCGACGCACGAGGTGGGCAAACTCACCCGGCGACAGCTCGGCGGCGTCGACCTGCTCGATCGTCAGCAGACCCTGGTCACGCAGGCCGGCGAGATCGAAGCCCATCGCCTTGGTGCGCTCCAGCAGAAGCCCGAGTTCCTCGTCGAACACGAACATCGCCGCCTTCTCGCCCCGTGCGGCCGCGGCGGCGACGTACTGGACCGTGAGCAGGGATTTACCTGCACCGGCCGGCCCGAGGAGCAGGGTGCTCGACCCGGTCTCGACGCCGCCGCCGAGCAGGGCGTCGAGTTCGGGGATGCCGCTGTGCACCGTATCGCGGGTGAACGTGGTCTTGTGCTCCAGGGCGATGAGGCGCGGAAAAACCTCCACGCCGCCGGTGGCGATGTTGAAATCGTGGTAGCCGCCGCGGAAGCGTTGCCCGCGGTACTTCATCACCCGAAGCCGCCGGCGCTCGGCGCCGTAATCGGGCGCCAGCTCCTCCAGGCGGATCACCGCGTGGGCGACGCTGTGGACGGTTTTGTCCAAAGCATCCGCGGTGAGATCGTCGAGCAGCAGCATGGTCGTGTTTTGTTTGGCGAAGTAGTGCTTCAGCGCCAGGATCTGCCGTCGGTAACGCAGCGAGCTGCCGGCGAGCAGGCGGATCTCCGATAAGCTGTCGAGCACGACGCGGGCGGGCTTCACCGCATCGACCTGCTCGAAGACCGCCCGTGTCGCCTCGCCGAGTTCGAGGTCTGAGGCGTACAGCAGGGTCTGCTGCTGCTCGGGATCGAGCAGGCTCTCGGGCGGGATCAGCTCGTAGATCGTGACCGCGTCGGGCAAGCTCCAGCCGTGCGAGCGGGCGGTCTCGTGCAGCTCGTCGGTCGTCTCCGACAGGCTGATGTACAGGCCGCGCTCGCCCCGACGGGCACCCTCCAGCAGAAACCCCAAAGCGATCGTGGTCTTGCCAGTGCCGGGGTTGCCCTCCAGCAGGTAAAGGCGGTTCCGCGCGAGGCCACCCCCGATCACGTCGTCGAGGCCGGTGATACCGAACCTCGCCTTGTCCACGGACACGGCCTTTTGATCGGCATCAGCGGACATGGACGGTCAGCTCTTTCTTCAGGGCGGGCGACAGCCCGGAACAACCTTCGCCATGATGGCACCAAGCTGGATTTTCCAGCCTGGATCACCAACACAGATTAGTATGCTGCCTCAGCGTCAGCGGACCATGTGATCGTCCACCGTAGCGGTTACACCCCCCGACCTGATGTTGACGAAGGGGTGACGAGCGGCCGCTTCGGGCAGGCGCTGACACTGTTCCGAGCAGCCGATTGGGTCCGAAGCAGTCCCCGCCAGCAGCGCCCAGCGCCCCTCAAACCGCCTCCACCCGCAACACCGTCCCCGACAGCCCCACCACCCGAACGCGCCGGCCGACCGGCAGATCCGGCCCTTCGATCCGCCACAGCGTGTCGTCGAAGCGGATGCGCCCCGCCCCCTGCACGATCGGTTCGGCGAGCACGCCCTCGCGCCCGATCAGGCCGCGGTCGGCGCGGTTCAGAACCGCATCGTGGGGTCCGGCCCGGCGGTGCAGGTGGGTGGCCAGCGCGACCAGGGCGACGGCCAGGGCCGAGAACAGCAGCGTCTGGCCCTGCCAGGGGACGGGGATCACCACGGTCGCGAGTCCGGTCGCCACGGCTGCCAGCCCGAGCCAGATCAGGAACACGCCGGGCACCAGGATCTCGGCGCCCGCCAGCACCAGACCGGCGATCACCCAGCTCCAGGCCGGCCCGAGCGCCGCGACGACCGCCAGCGGATCGGCCATGGCTCAGCTCCGCAGCGCGACGTCGGGCGGGGTCGCCGCCCGGCGTGGTGGCGTCCCCTCGCCGAACACCGCGCGGGTGAGCTCGCCGATGCCACCGAGCGTGCCGGCCAAAGCCGCCGCCTCGATCGGCACCACCACGACCCGCTGGTTCGGCGCGGTGGCGAGCGCCCGCACCGCGTCGACATACTTCTCGGCCACCAGAAAGTTCGCCGCCGCGATGTCGCCCTCGGCGATGGCGCGGCTGACCAGCCCGGTCGCCTGCGCCTCGGCCTCGGCGGAGCGCTCGCGTGCCTCGGCGTCGCGGAACGCGGCCTCCTTGCGGCCCTCCGATTCGAGGATCGCCGATTGCTTGCGCCCCTCTGCCCGAAGGATCTCGGCGGCGCGCTGGCCCTCGGCCTCCAGGATCGAGGCACGCTTCTCGCGCTCGGCCTTCATCTGGCGGGCCATCGCCCCCGCGAGGTCGGGCGGGAGCAGGATGTCCTTGATCTCGATCCGGTTGATCTTCACGCCCCAGGGCGCGGCGGCGGCATCCATCACCCGGAGCAGGCGTTCATTGATCTCGTCGCGGTGGGCGAGGAGTTGATCGAGATCCATGCCGCCGACCACCGTGCGGATGTTGGTCATGGTCAGGGTCGTGGCCGCGAGGTCGAGATTCGAGACCTCGTAGGAGGCGCGGGCCGCGTCGAGCACTTGGTAGAAGACCACCGCGTCGATCGTCACCCCGGCATTGTCGCGCGTGAAGGCCTGCTGGCTCGGCACGTCGATCACCTGCTCCATCACGTTGACCCGGCGGCCGACGCGCTCGACGAACGGGATGATCAGCGCGAGGCCGGCCCCGAGGGTGCGGGCGTAGCGCCCGAATCGCTCCACCGTGAAGACGTAGCCCTGCGGCACGATCTTCACCCCGGCCGCAAGGGTCAGGATCACCAGAGCCGCGGCACCGACCGCGAACACGCTCAGCCCGAACGGAAGATACATCGCTCGCCCCTCCCCAACGCTGCAGACCCGGCCGCCGGAATCGCCGCGATGGCGGCTCACGCCCGCGTCGGACGAATGGTCCGGATGAACCGGTATCACATCGGCTTGATCATCTTTGGTTCAGGCCGCCGCGCTTAGGAAGGCTGGCAGCGTCGCCCCCGTCGTCGCCTCGGCCCGTCGATGCAACGCTTGCTGAAGAAACCTGCGACATGATAGCCGCAGCCGCGAAGCGGAAATTAGTCCTTCCAGTTCGTGGTGATCGGTAGATATCCCTACCCTATCAGAGTTGGTGCGCGCGTGAAGATTGCTGTCCTCGCACATCTCAAATACCCGATCGGCCAGCCTTATGCCGGCGGTCTGGAGATGCACACGCACCTGCTGACCGTCGCGCTGAAGCGGCTCGGACACGATGTGACCCTGTTCGCCAGCCGCGGTTCGGACCCGGCGCTCGACCCGGTGATGCTCTGCGACCCCACCGGGGACGCGCTGCTGGACCCCGAGCGCGAGGAGGCGATCGACCGCGCCGAGCACGATGCCTACCGGCGGATGATGGACATGGTCGCGGCCGGCGGGTTCGACCTCGTGCACAACAACGCCCTGCACGCCCTGCCCCTGCAGGAGAGCGCCCGGCTCGGTCTGCCCTGGCTCACGGTGCTGCACACGCCCCCCTTCGAGGCCTTGGTGCGCGGCATCGTCCAGGCCGATCCCGACATGGCGTTCCTGGCGGTCTCGCCGTCCCTGGCGCAGGAATGGGCAACGCTCGTCCCCGACGCGCAGGTGGTCGATAACGGCGTCGATCTCTCGAACTTTGCGTTCAACGCGGCGGCCGACGCGCCGCCCTACGCCTTCTGGTCCGGCCGGATCGTGCCCGAGAAGGGGCTGCACCTCGCCATCGACGCCGCGCGGGCGGCCAGCCTGCCGCTGGTCTTCGCCGGGCCGAAACTCAACCCGGCCTATTGGGACGCCGAGATCGCGCCGCGGCTCGGGCCGGACCTGACGCATCTCGGCCATCTCTCCCACCGGGATCTCGCCCATCATCTCGGCCGGGCCCGGGTGGCGATCGTGTCGCCGCGCTGGGAGGAGCCGTTCGGCCTCGTGGTGGCGGAGGCCCTGGCCTGCGGCACGCCGGTGGCCGCCTTCCGCCGGGGCGCGATGCCCGACATCCTCGATGCGCAATGCGGCCGCCTGGCCGATCCGGACGACGCGCAGGATCTCTCCGTGGCGATCCGGGAGGCCGCCCGCCTGTCGCGGCGCGCCTGCCGGGACCGGGCCGAGGCGCTCTACGACGCCACCGCCATGACCGCGCGCTATCTCGAAGCCTACGAGGCCGTCATGGCGCGCTGCGCCGAGCGGGCCCGGCCGACCCTGCGCGTCGCGGGCGGGCGAGGCTGAGATGAGCGGCCGGCCCGATCTCTCCCGCTGCGTCGTCTGCATCCCGGCGCGGAACGAGGCGGAGCGCCTGCCGCTCCTGCTCGCGTCGCTCGACGGTCAGACCGGGCTGGCGACGCGACTGCGCGTCGTCGTCCTGGCCAACAACTGCACGGATGGGACAATCGCGGCTCTCCGGGCCGGGCAGACCTCGGGCGCCTGGACGGCGCTGGAGATCCGGCTGATCGAGGCGGTTCTCTCCGGGGCGGACGCCCATGTCGGCACCGCGCGCCGCATGGCGCTCGAGACGGGCGCGGACTGGCTCACACACGATGGCGTCCGGGACGGGGTTCTGCTCACCACCGACGCGGATGCCCGCCTGCCGGCCAACTGGGTTGCGGCGAACCTGCGGGCGCTCGAACACGCGGACGTCGTCGGCGGCCGCCTCGTGATCGACGAAGACGGCGATGCGGATCCCCGGCTTGCCGATCTCCACGCCCGGATCGAGCGTTACTGGTCCGGGGTCCGGCGCCTGGAGGATCTGCTCGATCCGCCGCCCTACGACCCCGCCCCGCGCCACGGCGACCATACCGGCGCCAGCCTCGCCGTTCCCGTGGCGCTCTACCGCGCGGTCGGCGGTCTGCCGCCGCTCCCCTGCGGCGAGGACAACGCGCTTGTCGGGCTGCTGCGCGCCCACGGTGCCCGCCTGCGCCACTCTCCGGATGTACGCGTGCTGGTCTCGGCCCGGCACCAGGGCCGGGTTTCTGGCGGGATGGCCACCGAGATGGCCCGCCGCGCCCGCGTTCTCGCCGGCGAGGCCTATCTGCTGCCGGAGGCCGCCCACTGGCAGGCGCTGATCCTGCGCCGGGCGGCCCTGCGCCGGGCCTTCCACCTCCAGCCTCCGACCCGCGCCGCCGCCTGCGCGCGGCTCGGCCTCGACGCCGACGATCTCGCGGCGATCGGCGAATGCCCCAACGACATCGCCTTCGTCGAGCGGGCCGACCGGATCCTCGAATCACGCAGTCCGCCGGCGCGGGAATGCCCCCTCGACCGGGCGCTCGCCGACCTCGACAGCCTGGCCCTGTCGCTGAAGGACGCCGCGTGACCCGCGGCATCGGCTGGTACGTCCACCATCAGGGCGCCGGCCATCTCCAGCGGGCGCGGGCCGTGGCCGCCGCCCTGCCCCGGCCCTGCACGATCCTCGGCACCCTCGCCGGCTTCGACACCGCCGGGCTCGACAGCCTCGACCTGCCCGACGACCGGCCGCTCGGCGCCGCAACCTTCGAGGGCCGGGACGGCGCGGCCGAACGGCCGGAGGCATTCCATTACGCACCCCTGAACCATCCCGGGCTCCGGACCCGCATGGCGCGGATCGCCGAGTGGGCGGCGCGAACCGACCCGGCACTCCTCGTGGTCGATGTCTCGGTGGAGGTCGCGTTGTTTGCGCGCCTGCTCTCGGTCCCGACGCTGGTGGTGCGGCTCGCCGGAACCCGGACCGACCAGCCACATCTGGAAGCGTTTCGGAGTGCGAACCGGCTGCTCGCACCGTTTCCCGCGGCGCTGGACGGCGCGGGTGTTCCAGACTGGGTCCGCGCCAAGACGGACTACGCAGGTTTCCTCGGCGGATCGGCCCAGGCCGCCCCCGCGGCGAGCCGCGACATCGTGGTGGTGTTCGGGCGCGGTGGCGCGGGGGGCGACCTGTCCGCCCTCGCCGCGGCAGCGCGGTCCGTGCCCGACCGATTCTGGCACGTCCTCGGACCGGTCTCGGGCACCGGCCCGACCCCCGCCAACCTGCACCTGCACGGCTGGGTCTCGGACGTCGAACGCTGGATCGCCCGAGCGGACCTGCTGATCGGCGGCGGCGGCGACGGCGTCGTGGCCCTGGCGGCGGCCCATGCCCGACGGTTCCTCTGCCTGCCGGAGATGCGGGCCTACGGCGAGCAGACCGAAAAGGCTGCCGCCCTCGCCCGGCTCGGCGCCGCCATCGTGCACGAGGGCTGGCCGCCGGCCTCGGCATGGCCGGATCTGATCCGGGCGGGGCTCGCCCTCGATCCGACGGCGATCGGCCGATTGCACGCTTCGACCGCTGTGGCCGACTGTGCCGCAGCAATCAATGCGCTGGCTGCTTCGTTCGAGCGCGCATGAAAAAGGCGCCTGCCGGATCGGCAGACGCCTGTTCGGCGCGACGGGACTCGGTGCCGGATCTTACGAGATCAGGTCCAGCTTGGACGCCTCGATCCCGTCGGCCCGGATCGTGTCCGGAACCGCAGAGAAATCCCGGTATCCGGCCTCACGCGCCATGGCGTCGAGGGCTGTCTGCTCGTCGTTGGCAGCGTCGGTCCAGAGCACCGCGCCGCTCTTCGTCTGCTTGATCTGAAAGATGCTCATCGAACCTTCTCCGGCGACGAGAGAACCATTGTTGAGACAACGCCGCGGTTCGCGGCGGGTTGCAGGCAATCCGTTGGAAAAGCGCTAGGTCTCGTCGCCCCACCTCATGCGGCGCGTGGTCCGGCGACGGCCTCTTGAGCAGGCGCTATACTCGCCTGCGTCGAAGACCCTGCGCCATGAAATCGCCGACCTACTCAGCGAGGGAGTGGCGTAACCAATCGAGCGCCGACCGTGAGGCCCCCGTCGTGACATCTTTCCGTTGGCGTGCGTATCGCCTCGGCCTTCTGTGCGGGCTCGCGGTTCTCGCCTCGGCACCGGCTTTGGCCGTCGAGAGCGCCGCCGTTCCCGATGCCGCCGCCATTGCCCCCGCGGTCACCGTCGTTCCGGCCGAGAGCCGCGAGATCGTCGAGCGGGCCATCGTCACCGGCACGCTGGTGCCCCGGGACGAGATCCTGGTCTCCCCTGAGGTCGAAGGGCTGCGCATCACCGAGTTGCTCGTCGAGGAGGGCGACCGCGTCACCAAGGGCCAGGTGCTCGCCCGGCTGTCCCTGGAGATGCTCGCCACCCAGGAAGCCTCGAACGCGGCGGCGATCGCCCGGGCCCAGGCGGCGATCGTCCAGGCTCAGAGCCAGATCGTCCAGGCGGAGGCCGCCAATGTCGAGGCCAAGCAGGCCTTGGAACGCGCTCAGTCGCTCGCCAAGACCGGCAACGCCACCGCGGCCGTGCTGGAGCAGCGCGTCTCGGCGGCGCAGGGGGCGGAGGGCCGCCTCGCCGCCGCAAAGGGTGGGGTGCAATCGGCCCAGGCCGACCTCGCCACCGCCCGGGCCGCCGGCTCCGAGATCGCTCTGCGGCGTGCCCGCGCCGATATCCGGGCCCCGGAGGCCGGGGTCGTCAACCGTCGCACCGCCCGGATCGGCGCCACCGCCACGGCAGTCGGCGAGCCCCTGTTCCGGCTGATTGCCCGCGGCGAGATCGAACTGGAGGGCGAGGTGCCTGAAACCTCGCTGGCGCGAATCCAGGTCGGCAACCCGGCGAGCCTCGATCTGGATGATGGCCGGCATCTCCAGGGCAAGGTGCGCCGCGTCTACCCGGAGGTCGACCGCGCGACCCGCCTCGGCAAGGTCCGCATCCGCCTCGGCGACGATCCGGCCCTGCGCATCGGTGCGTTTGCCCGCGGCAGCGTCGAGGTGGCGCGCCGCACGGGTATCGCGGTCCCGGTTTCCAGCCTGCTTTACGCAGCTGACGGCCGGGCCAGCGTGCTGGTGGTGAAGGACGGCCGCGTCGAAGCGCGGACGGTCGCCCCGGGCCTGTCGGCGGATGGGTTCACGGAACTCCGCTCGGGCGTCGCCGCGGGCGAGAGCGTGGTGGCCCGCGCCGGCAGCTTCCTGCGCGACGGCGACCGGGTGCGCGCCGTTCCGTCGCCGAGCA
Source organism: Methylobacterium sp. E-065 (assembly GCF_022829605.1). Taxonomy (GTDB): domain Bacteria; phylum Pseudomonadota; class Alphaproteobacteria; order Rhizobiales; family Beijerinckiaceae; genus Methylobacterium. The sequence continues at coordinate 142,944 of NZ_JAKSYD010000074.1, forward strand.
ATACCCCCATGGCCGCCCCGATGGCCGACGCGGACCCGCGGTAGGACCGATCCATGCGCCTCAACGTCTCCGCCTGGGCGATCCGCAAGCCGCTGCCCTCGGTGGTGCTGTTCCTCGTCCTGATGATCCTCGGGCTGGTGAGCTTCCGCGCCCTGCCGATCACCCGGTTCCCGAACATCGACATCCCGATCGTCTCGGTGACGATCACCCAATCGGGCGCCGCGCCGGCCGAGCTTCAGACCCAGGTCACCAAGTGGGTCGAGGACTCGATCGCGGGCGTGAAGGGCGTCAAGCACATCCTGTCGACGATCACGGAGGGCATCTCCACCACCACGATCGAGTTCCGGCTGGAGGTGAACCAGGATCGCGCGACCAACGACGTCAAGGACGCCATCGCCAAGATCCGCCAGAACCTGCCGCGGACCATCGACGAGCCGATCGTCTCGCGCGTCGAGATCGCCGGCCTGCCGATCATGGTCTACGGCGCCTCCGCGCCCGCCATGACGCCGGAGGACCTGTCGTGGTTCGTGGACGACGTGGTCGCCCGGGGCTTGCAGAGCGTGAAGGGCGTAGGCGGCGTCGAGCGCCTCGGCGGCGTCGCCCGCGAGATCCGCGTCACCCTGAAGCCCGACCGGCTGCTGGCGCTGGGCATCACCGCAGCCGATGTGAACCGGCAGCTCCGCTTGACCTCGGCCGACATGGCCGGCGGCCGGGCCGAGGTCGGCGGCCAGGAGCAGTCGATCCGCGCGCTCGCCGCCTCGGGGAGCCTCGACACGCTGGCCAAGACCTCCATCGTGGTGCCGGGTAACCGCAAGGTCCGCCTCGATGAGCTCGCGACCCTGTCGGACACCGCCGAGGAGCCCCGCACCTTCGCACGCTTCAACGGCGAGCCGGTGGTGGCCTTCGCGATTTCCCGGGCGAGCGGTGCCAGCGACGCCGTTGTCGCGGAGGGTGTGGCCAAGAAGATCGCGGCGCTGCATGCGGCCAATCCCGACGTGCGCTTCGACCTGATCGACACCAGCGTCGTCAACACGATCGGCAATTACCACTCGGCCATGATGGGCCTGATCGAGGGCTCCATCCTCGCGGTCGTGGTGGTGCTGCTGTTCCTGCGCGACTGGCGCGCGACGCTGATCGCCGCGGTTGCGCTGCCGCTCTCGGTCCTGCCGACCTTCTGGGTGATGAGCGCGCTGGGCTTCTCGCTGAATGCGGTCAGCCTCCTGGCGATCACCCTGGTCACCGGCATCCTGGTGGACGACGCGATCGTCGAGATCGAGAACATCGTCCGCCACATGCGGATGGGGAAATCGCCCTATCGCGCCGCCCTGGAAGCCGCCGACGAGATCGGGCTCGCGGTCATCGCGATCACGGCGACCATCATGGCGATCTTCTCGCCCGTGTCGTTCATGGGCGGCATCGCCGGGCAGTATTTCAAGCAGTTCGGCCTGACCATCGCGGCGGCGGTGTTCATGTCGCTGCTGGTCGCGCGGCTGATCACGCCGCTGCTGGCCGCCTACTTCCTGCGCGACCACGGGCCGGACCACGAGCGGGACGGGGTCGTGATGCGCGGCTACACGCGCCTCGTGGCGTGGTCGGTGCGGCACAAGTTCATCACGCTGGTGCTCGGCATCGCGTGCTTCGCCGCGTCCATCGCCTCCACGGGTCTCCTGCCCGCGGGCTTCCTGCCGGCCGAGGATCAGGCACGCACGCTGTTCGTCCTCGAACTGCCGCCCGGCGCCCGGCTCCCCGATACGGTGAGGCTGAGCGACGCGATCGAGCAGAAGATCCGGGCGCTGCCCGAGGTGAAGAGCGTGTTCGTGGATGGCGGCCGGCAATTGCCCGGCAAGAAGGAGGTGCGGCTCGCGACGCTGACCATCAACCTCACGCCGAAGAACACCCGCCACCGCACGCAGAAGCAGGTCGATGCCGAGATCGCCGCGATCCTGCGTGAGGAACCGGATCTCCGCTTCTGGGCGCTGCGTGAGAATGGGCAGCGCGATCTGGCGTTGATCATCGCGGGCCCCGACAAGGCGGTCGTCGCCGATGTCGCCGCGCGGCTCCAGCGCGAGGCGGCGCAGATCCCGCACCTCGTCAACGTCATGTCGACGGCGCCGCTCGATCGCACCGAGGTCCGGATCCGGCCGAAGCCGGCGGTGGCGGCCGATCTGGGCGTCTCCACCGACACGATCGCCGAGACCGTGCGGGTCGGCACGATCGGCGACATCGGCATGAACCTCGCCAAGTTCAACGCCACCGACCGGCAGATCCCCATCCGCGTGCAGCTCCCCGAGAGCCTGCGCGGCCGGCTCTCTGAGTTCGAGACGCTGAAGGTTCCGGTGAAGGGCGGGGCCGCCGTGCCGCTCGCCACCGTTGCCGATATCAGCCTCGGCCAGGGGCCGACCGGCATCGACCGCTACGACCGCGCGGTGCGTGTCGCCCTCGAAGGCGACATGCAGGGCACGGACGCGCTGGCCGAGCTGATCAGCCAAGTGATGAATCTCCCCGCTGCGAAGAACCTGCCCCCCGGGGTGACGATCAGCCAGACCGGCGACGCCGAGGTGATGGGCGAGGTCTTCGAGGGCTTCGCGCTGGCCATGGGCGCCGGGCTGATGATGGTGTTCGGCGTGCTGATCCTGCTGTTCGGCAACTTCCTGCAGCCGCTGACCATCCTGTTCTCGCTGCCGCTCTCCATCGGCGGCGCGATCCTGGCGCTGCTGATCTGCCACATGCCGATCTCGATGCCGGTGGTGATCGGCATCCTGATGCTGATGGGCGTGGTCACCAAGAACGCCATCATGCTGGTGGATTTCGCCGTGGAGCAGATCCGCGCCGGAGTCGATCGCAACGAGGCGATCGTGGACGCCGGCCGCAAGCGCGCCCGGCCGATCGTGATGACCACGATCGCCATGGCGGCCGGGATGGTGCCCTCCGCGCTGGCCTACGGGATCGGCGGCGAGTTCCGCGCGCCCATGGCGGTGGCGGTGATCGGCGGGCTGATCGTCTCCACGGTGCTGTCGTTGGTCTTCGTGCCGGCGATCTTCGTGCTGATGGACGATCTCTCGCGCTTGCTGAAGCGGCTGTTCGGCCGCTTCGTGGGCGAGCGGGACGATCCGGAGGATGCAATGGCGTTCGATCCGGCGCATCCGGCCAATGACGGGCGTCCCGCGCCGCCGCGGATCGCCGCGGAATAGGCGATCCGCATTGCGCACCGCGCCGCGATGCGCTGTGACTCCCGCCGGCGAATCGAACACGGAACGGGGTAGCGATGTCGGGTGGTCATGGGGCGGTCGAGGGTTCGAACAAGCGTGTCGCGCTGCTGATCTCGATCCTGGCTTTGTTCCTCGCCTTCAGCGAGACCCTGGGCAAGGCATCGCAGACGGACTCGATCGGGTCCAATGTCGAGGCCGCCAATCAATGGGCCTATTTCCAGGCCCGCACGATCCGCTCGACGGTGCTCAAGACCGCCGACGAGGCGCTGGCGCTCGTGCCACCCGGTCCGAACCAGGACGCCATCGCGGCCAAGCGCGCCGAATGGGCCAAGACCTTGGCACGCTGGGATTCCGAGCCGTCGACCGGCGAGGGTCGCAAGGAACTGTCCGAGAAGGCCAAGGCCTCCGAAGGCCGGCGCGATCTCGCCTTGCTGCGCTATCACCATTACGAGCTCGCCTCCGCGGCGTTCCAGATCGGTATCGTGCTGGCCTCCGCGGAGGTGATCACCGGGATCGCGATCCTGGTCTTCGCCGGCGGCTTCCTGGGGCTGGCCGGTGCGGCGCTCCTCGGCTTCGGCTATCTCGCGCCGCACGCGCTGCCGTTCTTCCACTGAACACCGACCACCCGGAACGGCGGCCCGAGGCCGTGATCGATCACGATTGATCCGTCCGACACTCACGCACTGGACGCGCGCGCCAGAAGCTTATGTTGTCGGCATCTTCCAGGGGGAACGATGTCAGACCATTCCGAAGACCAAGGTCGCCTGACGCGCGTCGCCAGCGCGATCTTCATGCACACCGAACATGCGATTTACGCGGCGCTCGGGCTCTTGTTGGCGCTCACGGCCCTGGTGGCGCTGATCGACGCCGCCGGCCTGACCTGGGAAGCCCTGCGCGCGCTCGGCGGCGCACAGCAGATCCTGGAGGTGGTCGACCGGCTGCTGTTCCTGCTGATGCTGATCGAGATCCTGCATACGGTGCGCGTCTCGATGCAGTCGGGCACGCTGACCTGCGAGCCGTTCCTGATCGTCGGGCTGATCGCCTCGATCCGGCGGGTTCTGGTCATCACCCTCCAATCGTCGGAGATCATGCACGCCAAGGATTGGTCCCCCGAAAAACAGGCGCTGTTCCAGGCCTCGATGATCGAGCTGGGTGTGCTGGCGGGGCTGATCCTCACGATGGTGTTCGCGATCTTCCTGCTCCACCGCGCCCGCGACGACGGCCGGCCGGCCGGTGAGGAAAACCCAAGCGGCGAAGCCTGACAGCATCGCGGCTCGGCGGCAAAGCACCTGCCAAGCAGAGTCGCGCGTGCTATGCTCGATTCCATGAGCCTCGTCTCGCTCGATACTCTGGCGATCGCACGGAAGCTGCAGGCGGCCGGGTTTTCCGACGTCCAGGCCGACGCGGTCACGGGTGTGATTCGCGATGCGCGCGAGGGCGACCTGACGACCCTCGTGACGAAGTCCGATCTCAGCGCTGAGACCGCTTTGATCCGGTCCGATCTCAGTGCCGAAACCGCTTTGATCCGATCCGATCTGAAAGCGGAGACCGCTCATGTCCGGTCCGATCTGACCGCTGAGATTGCCCTCGTTCGATCCGATCTCAGCACCGAAATGGCTCTGGTCCGGTCCGATCTGAAGGCGGAGATTGCCGTCGTCAGGTCTGAGTTCAGAACCGAGATCGCCGACACGCGGTACGAGATCCTGAAATGGGTACTGTCCGCGATCGGCTTTCAGACCATCGTGGTCGTCGGCGCAATCGTAGCGCTGACCAAGGGGCTGCACTGATCAGGCGCGCAGGCATCGCTCAATTCATCCGCAGGATCGCGGCGTTGAGCAGCGTCGCGAAGGCGACCCAGACGGCGTAGGGCACGAGGAGCCAGGCCGCGAGCCGGTCGAACCGCCACGTCAGCCGGATGGTCCAGAGCACCATCACCAGCAGCATCGCAACCACGATCAGCCCGGCGCCGATCGCGTGGGCGGAGAAGAAGACCGGCGTCCACGCGGCGTTGAGCGCGATCTGGACCAGGAAGGCCGCGAGCGCCAGCCACCAGCCCTTGCGGCTCGGCCCGGTGCGCGGCATCGCGCCGAGCAGCCGCCAGAGCGCGATCGCGATCATCGTGTACAGGATCGTCCAGGCCACCGGGAAAACCCAGTCCGGCGGGTTGAACACCGGCTTGTTCAGGCTCGCGTACCAGCCGGGGATCTCGGCCTGGGTCGAGACCGAGCCGATCGCCGCGGTCACCGCGATCGGCAGGATCGCCGCCGCGAGCCTGAGCCAGCGCGGCAGGGCGGAGCCTTCGGGGACCTGTGTGGCGGCGGCTGTCATCGTGTGGGTCTCCGGGGCGTGCGGCTTGTCGAAGGCGGCGGCCCGTGGCACGCGCCCCACTCCATCCGCCGAGAATCTCCAGATGACACAGCCTTACGCGCCGCAGGCACCGACGGATACACAGCCCGACGGAACGCCGGCTTTCGCGCGAAAGAGCCTCGCCGCCCAGGCGATGGGCCGGATCGAGCCCGAGACCCGGGCCGTGGTGATGCCGCTCCACGTCGCAACGACTTTCATCCGCGACCCCGACAACGGCTACAGCTCGGGCTACTGCTACGCCCGTCCCGACAACGCCACGGTGCGCGAGGCCGAATCCGTCCTGGCGATGCTGGAGGCGGCCGAAGCCGGCACCCTGCTGTTCGGTTCCGGAATGGCGGCGGCGACCGCGGTGTTCGGCGCCCTCGAACCGGGCGATCATGTGGTCGCCGGCACCGTCATGTACTGGGCGCTCAAGCGTTGGCTGCGCGAGGAGGCGCCCCGGCGCGGGCTGAGCCTGACCTTCGTGGACACGGACGATACCGAAGCGCTTCGCGGCGCGGTCCAGCCGGGACAGACCAAGCTCGTCTGGATCGAGACGCCCGGCAACCCGCTCTGGACGGTCACCGACATCGCCGCCGCCGCCGAGATCGCCCATGCGGCCGGCGCCCGACTGGCGGTCGATTCCACCGCGGCCTCGCCGGTGCACACGCGCCCGCTCGAACTCGGCGCCGACATCGTGATGCATTCGGCCACCAAGATCCTCAACGGTCATTCCGACGTGGTGGCGGGCGTGCTGGCGGCTGCGCGGGACGACGCGTTCTGGGCGCGGATTCGCGGGATCCGCGCCGGCAGCGGCGGCATCCTCGGGCCGTTCGAGGCCTACCTGCTGATGCGCTCGCTGCGCACCCTGCACCTGCGGGCGGCGGCGCAGTCCGCCGGCGCCCTGCGGCTGGCCGAGCGCCTGCGCGGGCACCCGCAGGTGACCCACGTCCTCTACCCGGGCTTGGCCGACGATCCCGGGCATGCGGTCGCCCGCCGCCAGATGCGGGACGGGTTCGGCTTCATGCTGTCGATCCGGATCGCGGGCGGCGAGGCCGGCGCCATCGCGGCGGCGGCGCGCGTGCGGCTGTGGAAGCGCGCCACCTCGCTCGGAGGCGTCGAGAGCCTGATCGAGCATCGCGCCTCGGTCGAGGGTCCGGGCAGCCCCTGCCCGACGGACCTGCTGCGCCTGTCCACCGGCATCGAGGATACCGACGACCTGTACGCGGATCTGGATCAGGCGCTGCGCGCGGGTCACACGGGTCTCTGATCAGCCTGGACGCAACACTTCTTGAGCCGGAGACGGAGTGGATGGCAGCGCCGTCCCAGTGTTTGAGGCCAAGCGTTCCGGGACATCGGCCTCACAAAGCGCGCCGCTTTCCCGGACGCCTGGATCGCAGTGGAAGGCGATCCGGGACCCAGCACCCAAAGCGCAGCGCAGCGGCACCGAATATCGACGCTTCGCGCCGTCTCACGCTGGATCCCAGGTCACATTCCGCCCACGCTCCATCTGCCCGGGACAGGGGTGCGCCAGGATGACCCCGGTAAGTCGCCTCTGATTCGCCGAACATCCCAGGAGCGCAGGATCTGGCAGATCCCTCCCGTCCCGCTCGCTCAGGCAGCCTTCACGCTGCCGAGGAAGGTGCTGACCTCCTGCGTCAGACTTTCGGAATGCCGCGACAGGCCCTGCGCGGCGCTCAGAACCTGGGCGGCGGCCTCGCCGGTCCGGCTCGCCCCCTCGCGGACACCCGCGATGTTCCGGGTCACGTCCTCGGTGCCGCGGGACGCCTCCTGCACGTTGCGGGTGATCGCCCGGGTCGCCGCGCCCTGCTCATCCATCGCTGCGGCGACAGCGGTCGCGTAGCTCGACATCTCGCCGATGATCCGGCTGATCGCCTCGATCTCAACGACCGCCTCGTCGGTGGCGCTCTGGATCTCACCGATCCGCTCACCGATCTCACCAGTGGCCTTCGCGGTCTGCTCGGCCAGTTCCTTGACCTCGCCGGCGACCACCGCGAAGCCCCGCCCGGCGTCGCCCGCCCGCGCCGCCTCGATCGTCGCGTTCAGCGCCAGCAGGTTGGTCTGGCTGGCGATGTTGGCGATCACGTCCACGAAGGTGGCGATGCGGCCAGCCGTGGAGGCCAGTCGGCGGACCGTGGCACCGCTGCGCGTCGCGCCCTCGACCGCCCGCTCGGCGATCTGCGCCGAGCGGGTCACCTGCTCGACGATCTCCTGCACGGAGGCGGCCATCTCCTCGGTCGCGGATGCCACGGTCTGCATGTTGCCGGAGGTTTGCTCGGCCGCGCCCGCCACCGTCACGGCCTGCTGCGTGGCTTGATCCGCCACGCCCGCCATGGTCCGGGCAGTGACCTCCATGTCGCCGGCGGCCTCCGCCAAGCTCCGGGTCAAAGCCGAAATCGTATCCTCGAAGCGCGTGGTGATCTGATCGAGCAAAGCGGCCCGACGCGTCTTGGCTTCGGTCTCGACGGCGGCGGCTTCGTCGGCCGCCTGTTTGGCCAGCATCGCATCCTTGAAGATCTGCACGGACCGGATCATCGCGCCGACCTCATCCCGCCGCTGTCCTCCGGTGACGGTCGCGGTCAAATCACCGGCCGCCAGCCGGCCCATCAGGGCAGTGGTGTGATCGAGGGGACGGATCACCCGGATCAGCACGGTGTGCAGGCCGAACAGGAGGGCAAGGGCCGCCGCCGCCAGGAAGGCGATCAGGATCAGTCTGGCCCGAGACGCCGCCTCCCGCGCCTCCTCGTACCCGGCGCGCGCCGCCCGGAGTTGCAGGTCCGTCAGCTTCGACAGGGCCGCGACGGTCGGCGCCATCATCTGGTTGAGGCCGAGATGTGCCGCACTGTAGCCGTCGAGGTTCCCTGCGCGAAGCCGCTCCAGGATTCCGGCAACGATCACCGCGTTCCGATCGATCTGCGCCTGCATGGCGGCAGCCCGCCGCTTCTCCTCCGGCGTGAGCTTGGTTGCGAGATAAGCGGCCCATTGCTGGTTGAGGTTGGCCAAGCCCGCCTCGATGCGGCCCGCGGCCTCTTGGGGTTTAGCGGCCTGTTCCCGCGCCTCACGCGAAGCGTCGACGATCCGGTCGTAGGCCTCACGGATGCCCAGAAACTGGCTGAGCGGCACCACGCGATCCTCGTACGCCGACCGGAGACTGTCGTTGCTGCTGGACAGGGCCAGCTGACCGATCACGACGGAAGCCAGCAGGAGGGTTCCGAGCAGGGTCAGCAGAACAATCAGCCGCCCCTTGATCGTATTGACCCTCATCATGTTCGCTCCCCTGACATTCACGTGATGCCATAGGGCCATACCGGCCTGCGTTCCAGTTTTTTGCAACATGAAAGCTCATATTCTATCGAACGATGTCTTTAAGATCATGCCATCGCATCGCTCAATAATTGATCTCGATTGACTGATATCTACATTACAAGCTAGATTGATTAGCGATGCATCCGGCATCTCCGCCGGCCGGCATCGGTCCAGATGGGACAGTACCGCCAGCTTCCGGTGCGTCGGACGATCAGACACGGACATCCGCGCGGCGCCGTTGCCGCTGGCGGGTGCCGAAAGGCAGATTGGCGCGTTCTGAACGGGTAGCCTTCCGCGGGCCTCCCTCTCTCGCGAGTCACGACCACCATGAAGCCGACGTCCTCCGCCCTTGCCGCCCTCCTGCTCGGGGTCATCGCCGGACCTGCCCAAGCCGACGCTGTTCCGGATCTCGATGTCGAGCAAACCTGCCGTTCGGCGCAGGTCGCCAACACGTCGATCAGCGATCAGGCCAATTACGACGGCTGCCTTCGCTCGGAGCGGGAGGCCAAGAAGGAGGCCGCGCGGAACTGGGGCAACTACACCCCGGCGGCCAAGCGGCAGTGCCAGAACCAGTTCAAGGCAGGCGGCTATCCCTCCTACGTCGAGATGGTGACCTGCCTGGAACTCGCCTCCGGTACGGTCCCGACCCAGAGCAACGACGGCGGCGCGGCCGTCGGCGGCCCCGGGTCACCGCGGGACGTGAAGGCGCAGCGGGAAGGCGGCGCCAACCTCACCAAGGAGCCGCCGGCGACCCAGCGCACGAACCCCCTGAAGGTGCTGGACGGCAAGTAGGCCGCACACCCGCGCATGCATCAGGCGCCGACGCGCAAGCCGGTGAACGCGTGCTATGGGCCGAAGTCCAGCCCCTCAACGCGCCGCCCGCATCCGTGAACGCCCTCGCCATCATCGCCCCGATCTTCGGGATCGTCCTGATCGGCTGGATCGCGGCGCTCGCGGGACTGCTCTCCGACAAGGTCAGCGATGGCCTGTCGGAATACGTCTTCGCGGTCGCCGTGCCGGCGCTGATCATCGCGACGCTGACGAAGCCGGGCATGAGCGGCACCGTGGCGTGGTCCTACTGGGTCTCGTATTTCGGCGGGGCCGGCCTGTCGTGGTTCGTCGGCACGCTGATCGCCCGGCGGCGGGCCGGGATCGAGCGGCGGGGCGCGATCCTGCACGGCTTCGCGGCCAGCCAATCGAACACCGTGTTCGTCGGCGTGCCGATGATCCTCCAGGCCTACGGCGAGGACGGCGCGTTCCCGCTGTTCATGCTGCTCGCCGTCCATTTGCCGCTGATGATGGGCAGCGCGACGTTCCTGATCGAGTCCGATTCCGGCCTGCCGATCCTGGCGCGGATCCGGGGCCTCGCCCTGGTGCTGCTGAAGAATCCGATCTTCGTGGCGCTCCTCGTCGGCATGGCCATGAAGAGCCTGGGTGTCACCCCCGCCGGGATGGTCCGATCCCTGATCGATGCCTTCGCGGGCACCGCCTCGACCTGCGCGCTGGTGGCGCTCGGCGCCGGATTGAAGCGCTACCGGGTTCTGTTCGATCTCAAGGGGGCGCTGGTGATCGCGCTGCTGAAGAACATCCTGCACCCGCTGGCGGTGTGGGTGCTGGCCTTCCACGTCTTCAACATGCCGCCGGCCTATGCCGGGGTCGCCACGCTGTTCGCCGCCATGCCGGTTGGGATCAACGCCTACCTGCTGGCGGCCCGCTACCGGACCGAGACCGGAATGGTGGCGGCCTCCGTGCTGGTGTCCACCCTGCTGGCGCCGCTCACGACCCTGGCCTGGCTGATGCTCCTCGGCCGGGCGTGACGGCGGCGCCCCGGCGTCACCGCGCGCGTTGGACGACGGCCGGTGCGGGTCTACTGTGTCGCCAAGCGCGAGCCCGCGAGGCTCCACGCAACCCTGCAGGCGAGGATCCCCATGAACGCTCCGATGCGCCCCCCGGGCAGCGCCTCCCCCTCGGCCCCGGCCTCGGCGGCCTTCGTCTGGGACGATCCCTTCCTGCTGGAGGACCAGCTCACCGAGGATGAGCGGGCGATCCGCGACGTCGCCCAGAGCTTCGCGCAGGAACAGCTCCTGCCCGGGATCGTCGAGGCCTACGCCACCGAGAAGACCGATCCGGGCCTGTTCCGGAAGATGGGTGAACTCGGCCTGCTGGGCGTCACCCTGCCGGAGGAATACGGCTGTGCGGGTGCCTCCTACGTGGCCTACGGCCTCGTGGCGCGGGCGGTCGAGGCGGTGGATTCCGGCTACCGCTCGATGATGAGCGTGCAATCCTCCCTCGTGATGTACCCGATCCACGCCTACGGCTCGGAGGCGCAGCGCCGGAAATTCCTGCCGAAGCTCGCCTCGGGCGAATGGATCGGCTGCTTCGGCTTGACCGAGCCCGATGCCGGATCGGATCCGGCCGGCATGAAGACCAAGGCGGAGAAGATCGACGGCGGCTACCGGATCTCGGGCGCCAAGATGTGGATCTCGAACGCGCCCTTCGCGGACGTGTTCGTGGTCTGGGCCAAGTCCGAGGCCCATGAGGGCGCGATCCGCGGCTTCGTCCTGGAAAAGGGCATGAAGGGCCTCTCCACCCCGACCCTCAAGGGCAAGCTCTCCCTGCGCGCCTCCACCACCGGCGAGATCGTCATGGAGGGGGTCGAGGTCGGCGAAGACGCGCTGCTGCCCAACGTCTCCGGGCTGAAGGGGCCGTTCGGCTGCCTCAACCGGGCGCGCTACGGCATCTCCTGGGGCGCGATGGGCGCCGCCGAGGATTGCTGGCACCGGGCGCGTAGCTACACGCTGGAGCGCAAGCAGTTCGGCCGGCCCCTGGCGCAGACGCAGTTGGTCCAGAAGAAGCTCGCCGACATGCAGACCGAGATCGCACTCGGCCTCCAGGCCTCGCTCCGGGTCGGGCGGCTGATGGACGAGGGCAGGATGGCCCCGGAGATGATCTCACTGGTCAAGCGCAACAATTGCGGCAAGGCGCTCGATATCGCCCGCACGGCCCGCGACATGCACGGCGGCAACGGCATCATGGGTGAGTACCACGTGATGCGCCACGCCCAGAACCTCGAAACGGTTAACACCTACGAGGGCACGCACGACGTCCACGCGCTGATCCTGGGCCGGGCGCAGACGGGGTTGCAGGCGTTCTTTTGAGGGGGTGACGGTTCCGTCGCTCGAGCGGACCATGGTCGTTCACGCATCGCCGGCCGACACGCGCTCACCGCGCCTGAGAAGGGTCAGGGCGACACAGGTTTGATGTCTCAGCGGGCTCGACCTTCGGCAGAATGAGACACGGGCCCCCTCTCCCGTGCGGGAGAGGGGGCCTGTCGCGCTCCGTCATCAGCGGGGTGCCTCGGATCCGTGTAGCTCAGAGCGACAGGGAAGAAGGTCGTGAGTGCCGGCCGGACCCGCGGCGTGAACGCCTCATCCCCGTGCCGATGCGCGAGTGCCAAGATTCTCCGCGAGGCGGACGAGATACCCGTCGGGATCCTGCACGAGGCATTCCCGCTGGCCGTGTTCCGCGTCTCCGACTCTATACCACGCTGCGCGCGGCGCCTCGAACAGCGGCCAGTCTGCCGCTTCGAGCGCAGCGAGGACCGGATCCAGCGGCTCGATCATCGTCTGCAGATTCATGCCTCGGCCAAGCGGATAGTCCAGCGCGGCGGTTTCCCAGCTGCCGTTGCGTTGGCACAGCATGATCTGCGCGGCGCCGCGCGTCAGGAAGGCGAAGCGCGCGGCCGGGCGATCGTAGGCGATCGCGAAGCCGAGCAACCCGCACCAGAAACGCAGGCTCGCATCGAGATCCGTCACATACAGCTCCGGAACGAGGGCCCCGATCCCGCCCTGCGGCGCACCGCCTGAGCCGGAGGATCGCGCCCGGGCGGTGGGATCGGTCAGGGGGTTCACCTCGGTCATCGAACCGCTCCGGCGTGCATCGGGTGGCCAGGAGCAGCGCCGGGCCAGCCTTCCCGCAACCGCAACCCGGGCCGACCCTGATCCTACCGCGATTCGGGGGAACGGCGGCTCATTCCCCGCTCTCATCCCCGGCGAGCGACCATTCCAGCACCCGGGCGAGATGGTCGTAGGACCCGTACTTGCTCGCGTATTGCGGATAGGGCCGGGCCGTGTAGGCCGCGTCCCCGGTCATGAACCGCGCGATCAGGTCCCGCAGCCGCTCGGCATGCTCGGTGACGATCGCGGCGACGTCGCGCGCCTCGCCGCGCGGCGGCTTGACCGGCAACGGAAGGAAGGGTTTCCGGCCACCCGAGGCGTGGATGTAGAGCAGGTCGGGCGGCGTCTTGACCTTCGGCAGATCCGCGAAGGCGCCGTGCATCAGCATCGCCGCCTCCAGGGTCAGCTGCGGCGAGAACCCCGAAAAGATCATCTTCGCCGAGGGCGGGGCGCCGGTCTTGTAGTCAACGATGCAGGCGCTGCCGTCCGGGCGCAGCTCGATCCGGTCGGCCCGGGCGCGCAGCGTGAAGCTCTCGCGACCCATCGGGATCACCCAGCGGCCCGACACCTCCGGATGGATCTGGGTCAGGCCGGGCCGGCGCTGCGCCTCCCAGTCCAGATAGGCGCCGGCCATACGCTGGTAGCGCGGCCACCACTCGGCGTAGAGGTTCGGATACTCCGCCTCAATCTCCGCGAAGGCGTTCAACGCGAGATCGAACAGCCGCTCCGTGGCATCCCGGGGCAGGTCCCGCGGATGGCGGCGGGCGAACTCGGCGAAGACCTCGTGGACCAGGGAGCCGCGGGTGGCGACGCCCGGCGCCGCCGCCAGCGGGTCCAGGGGATCGAGCCCGAGGACGTGGCGGGCGAAGATGCTGTAGGGGTCGCGCACCAGCGTTTCGATCTCGGTGACGCTGAGCGAACGCGGGAACAGGGCCGGATCCGGCTTCGGCGCGGGCCGCTTCAACCTCGGCTGCACCGGCGCTGCGTCGAGCCGGGCGGCGAGGCCGGCGAGACGGCGGCCCGCCACGAGCACCGCGTCCCAGTTCGTATCCCCGGCCAGCGCGCGCAGACGCTGGATCAGTCGCGACGGCACGGTCGGCGCGCCTTCGCGCTTCAGCGCCCGCGTGATCACCGCATCCCGGCAGCCCAAAGCCTGCACGAAGTCGTGCGCCATCTGGCCGATCCGCCGCTCGGGCGGGTTGAGGCCGACCCGCTCGCGCATCGGCCGGTTGAGGAACGCGTCGGTCAGGGTGCGCACCGGCCAGACACCCTCGTCGAGGCCGCCGAGCACCACGCGGTCCACCGAGAGCAGGCGCGCCTCCAGCAGGCCGAGGATGCGCAGCCGCGGATGCGGCGCCTCGCCCGAACAGGCGACCACCCGCTCCCGGGCAAGCGACGTGAAGAAGGTCGCGTAATCGTCGAACCGGCCAGGCATCAGGCCGGGCTCGGCCAGTTCCAGGTCGTCGAACAGGGCGTCGAGGCAGGACAGGGAGCCATCCGACTCCGTCTGCGGGGCATCCTCCGGCCCGGACACCAGACGGTCGCACGCCTCCCGGTGGCGGGCGGCCGTGGTCACCAGATCGCAATCCCCCGCGCCGTCCGGCCCCGGGAAATCCTCGAACACGTGGTCGAGCCGATCGAGCAGGTCGGCGGCGAGGTCCCAGTCGATGTCCTTGAGGCGTCGCTTGGCCCGGGGCCGGTGCTCCGGTGGCCCGGCGCGCTCCGCCGCGAGCGCATTGCGCAACCCCGAGAAACCCGGCGCCGGGACCGGGCCACGCAGCAGGCCGATCTCCAGGGCCGCCGCGCCCCGGACCACGTCGGCGCGCGGCAGGCCGAGCTGAACCATGGGATGCGAGAGCAGCGCGATCAGTCGGGCCGGGATCGCGTCCGCCTGCTTGCGGGCGAGGTCGGCGGCGAGTTCGGCGGCTAGCCGCGCCAGGCGTCCGGCCGGGCTTCCGGCCAGCGCCAGGCCCGCCGAATCCTCCGCCACGATGCCCCAGCGCAGCAGTTCCACCGCCACCCGGCCGGCGAGGCCCCGGTCCGGCGTGACCAGGGCCGCGGTGGCACCGGGCGTCTGGAGGGCCTCGCGTAACGCCACGGCGGCGATCAGCGCCTCTTCCCGCTCGTCGGCGGCCTCGACCAGCGCCAGCCCGTCGAGGCCGAGGCGGGCGTTGGTGTCGCGCTCGGACGGATCGAGCGCCGCCCAGGCGTCGGTGGTGTCGGCCGGCCGCAGCGCCTGCGACAGCAGGGCGGCCCGGGCCACCTGCCCGGGATCGGGTTCGCCGAGGGCGACGATCTCGCTGCGGGCGAGGTTGAGATTGTCCGGCCCGAGCAGCCGGTGCGGCACCGCCTGCGGGTGGCCGTGGGCGATGATCCGCGTAAACCCCTCGCCGGTGTCGATACCGTCCCAGCCGGCCGCGTCGAGGTCGAGGTCGAGACCGGGCAGCACCACGGCACCCCGGGGCAGCTTCGCCACGGCGGCGATCAGGCGGGCGGTGGCGGGGACAGAGCCCAGCGACCCGGCCACGATCACCGGATCCTGCGTGACGCCGCGCGACAGGCGCCGCTCTTCCGCCAGGATAAGGCCGCGGGCACGCGCGACGGGATCGGCGAGACCCCGCTCGGCGAGCAGCTTCGGCCAGTTCTCGGCGGCGATCTGCACGAAGTCGAGGGTCAGGCCGAAGTAGCGGGAATACTCGGCCTCCACGGCGGCGCCGATCTCCGACCAGGGCAGGCCCTCGACGGTGAGCGCGTCCATCAGCCGTTCGAGGTCGCCCGCGAGACCAATGGCGTCGGCCGGGGAGGACGGGACGAGGAACGGCACCTCGGCGTCCAGCGGCAGCAGGGTGCGATCCACCGTCCTGGCCCAGGCCTGGACAAGGCGAGCGAGGATCAGCCGGCGCTCCAGCGGGGCCATCGGCGCGCTGAGCGGGTCGGCGTTCGCCTCCAGCAGCGGCTCGGCGGCGAGGTCGAGTTCCGCCTCGTCGGCCTCGCCGAGCGGGATCATCCGGGGCAGCAGCGTAGCCTGCCCGGGGGCATCGCGGCCGAGTCGTTCGGCCAGGATGGCTGACAGCGCCCGGGTGGCGCGGCGGGTCGGCAGGTAGAGGGTGACGGCAGCCAGCGCCAGCGGATCGCTCGCCACCGGCCCGACGAGTTGGCCGGAGAGCAGCGCCTCGGCCAACGTCGGCAGGAACGGGACACCGCGGGTGATGGTGAAGACGGCCTGTCGAGCGGGCATGGGCGGAGTTCTACGCCCCCGGCGGGGTTCCGGACAGGGGGCGATGGGCCGCTGCGTGTGCCGGGCCGTTCGTTTCGCGCGCCTCCCCCCGCAGACGGTACGACATTCACGCTTCGCTGGCCGAGAGGCCCTCTCCTCCCCCTTGCGGGGAGGAGTTGGAGGTGGGGGTGTCGCAGGAGGCACCATTGCGCCTCATCCTGAGCCACCCCCACCCCTGACCCCTCCCTGTGAGGGGGAGGGAAAAGCGCTTTAAACTGTGAGGGTTCGACTTTAGAGTAAGAAGTGCAAATCCGCTCGTTGCGGGGGGGGCTGCGCCTGACCGGTGTCCTTACGCTCGCTTACGCTCGCGTCGAGCGGTCGCCCGTCATTGAAGACAAGAAAATCCTGTTCGAACTTTTCAGCCGTGTAGGCGCCGAAAACGGTGCGCGGCAGGCGGGGATCCTCCGGATCGGCCAGCAGCGGGATTAGATCGTCTACGCGTCCTGCGGGGTCGGTCAGACCCCGATCCACTTCATCGCGATGATCGTGCCCGTCACGGTGAGCGCGCCGCCGATGCGGGTCGCGATCTGCGCGAAGGGCATCAGCGCCATCCGGTTCGCCGCCGTGAGGATCGCGACATCGCCGGTGCCGCCCTGGCCGCTGTGGCAGGCGTTCACGATGGCGGTCTCGATCGGGTACATCCCGAGCCAGCGCCCGACGAAGAAGCCGGTGGTCATCAGCGTCGCCACGGTCGACACGATGGTGATCAGGTTCACCAGCGTGAACGCGGCCATCAGCTCGTGCCAGGGGGTGAGCGCCACGCCGATGGCGAAGAGCAGCGGATAGGTCATCGAGACCTGCACGAACTTGTAGACCACGAAGCCGCCGGCCTGGAGATGGGGCGACACAGCGCTGGCAAGCTTGGCGAACACCGCCAGGAACAGCATCGCCACCGGCGCCGGCAGGCCGACCAGGTGGTGGGCCATGACGCCGAGCAGGTAGAGCGTGATGGCGGTCAGCCCCGCGGCGCCGATCGTGGCGGGATCGATCTGGCCCCGCGCCGCCTCGGACTTGGCCTGGGCGTCGCTGGACTTGAGGCCGTCCGAGTCCGGCTGGAGCCGGCCCTCGCCGGTGAGGTGGGGATAGCGCTTGCCCACCGAGTTCAGGGTGCCCGCGAAGATGATCGCGGTGAGCGAGCCCAGCATCACCGGCGGCAGGACCTGGGCGAAGATCACGCCCTGCTGCTGGCCGAGGATCGCCGCGTAGCCGATCGACAGCGGGATCGCTCCCTCGCCGACGCCCCCGGCCATGATCGGCACCACGATGAAGAAGAAGGTCTTGTAGGGGCCGAGGCCGAGCAGCGTGCCGACCAGCGTACCCACGATGGCCGCCGCCACCGAACCGGTCGCCAGCGGCGCGAAGATCTTGAGGAAGCCCTTGATCAGGACCTCCCGGTCCATGCCGAGGATCGAGCCGACGATGATCGTGGCGATGTAGATGTAGAGGAAGTTGGTGAACTTGGTGAAGTCGGTGATCGCCTTCACCATCTGCGGTGGGACGAGCGCGTAGTAGACCAGCGCCGAGGGGATGAAGGTCGCGAAGATCGCGCCCGCACCGATATTCCGGAGGATCGGGATGCGCTTGCCGATCTCCGCGCAGGTGAAGCCGCCCATCACCAGCACGGCGATCATGGTCGGCCCATCCGGCTTGATCTCGCCCTCCTGGACGAGGATCACGATCAGCGCCGCCAGGATGACGTAGACCGGCAGCGGTATGATGCCGATCTTGGTGTCGACGAGGCGCCACCAGCGATCCGGCCAGAACCGGGCCGGGCGCCTCTCCTCGACCCGTGTCTCGACCGCTGACGGGATCGGCCTTGGCGAGGCGGTGCTGGTCATGGACGTCCCCCCGGATGCCTCTCAACGCGTCGGCAATTCACGGCCTCCGCGCATGATTTCGCGCCGGCCGATAACCGTCGCGTCACGTCACGACCCGCACAGCCGGCGGAAATAAAGTGACATTCGGCGTATCAGTGCGGGCGGAGGGCGGCAACGCGCTGCCGGGAACAAAGAGCCCGACCTGTTCCGCGGGTGGGGATTAAAAACGCACGCACCACGAGGGCGATACAGGCCGCCGGGTCCTTCGCGGCGCGCGGACGCTCACCCCGGCGAGGCCCGTGCCCACGAAGAAAGGCCCGGCGCAGAGCCGGGCCTGATTGGTGTTGGCGTCGACGGGAGTTCCCCCGCCGACGCAGGGGATCAGAAGTCGCGCTGGACGCGGAACCGGACGTGGGTCATCGAATCCTGCGTGGCGGTCCGAACCGCGAAGGTACCGTTGTTGATGCCGGCCACGTTGGCATAGGCCGTCGGGCTCTTGTCGGAGTCGATCACCCGACCGTTCTTGACGCCCATCTGGGTGTAGAAGGCCTCGACGCCGATATCGAGATCGGCCACCAGATGAGGCTCGCGCCGGCCGCGACCTGGTAGGTATCGCGCAGGGCTTGGCTGAGCTGGTAGAACCGGGTGCCCGGGACGCCGACGGCGTTCACGCCGAAGCCGCCCGTGCCGTTCGCACTCGCGAGGCCGTACAGGGCTCCCTGGGCCAAGCGGGCACCGGCGGAGAAATCCTGCTCGCCGTAAGAGGCGAAGACGGCTGAGCGCCACTCGGGCGACCAGTAGTGCAGGAACGACGCGACCGCCGAGAAACTGGTCGAGGTCTGGAGCTGGCCGGTGAACGGGTTGATCGACGCGTCCGCGAAGTACTGCTCGAACTTCTGCGTGTCGAAGCCCGTGTTGGATTGCCTGTAGCAACCCGCGATCATGCAGTACCCGGTGTAGCTCTGGGCACCGTTGGCGTAGGCACCCTGCAGATAGAGGGTGTCGCCGGAAGCGATCGCGGGCAGGTTGATCTTCACGCCGCCCTGGACGCCCCAGCCCTGGACCGAACGGGTGTGCGGGATGCCGGTGAGCACGCCGCCCGTGCCGGCCGCGGTCGCGGTCGACAGGTTGCCGACATTGATCTCGTGCGTGGCGGCGGAGAGCTGCGCGGAGCCCCAGGCCTGATCGACCCGCAGGGCAGCGACGAAGTCAGGCAGCCTTGAGCGCTGGATCGGATCGACGTTGCCATAGCGCGTCGGCAGATTGTTGGCGTAGGCCACGAACACGGGGCTCACCGGCGGCCCGGAGAGCGGCGCGAAGACCGGCGAGCGGGTGTAGACCGGGTCTTCGACCGAGAGCGTCGCCGAAAGGCCGTCTCCGAAGGTCGCCGTGTAGGCGAGCAGGTTGGTGGACGAATTATCGGATCCCGAGGTTGCGCCGTAATACTCGAAGTCGTGGGCGTAGAAATCGAAGAACGACGACGCGCGGCCGGCGGTCAGCCCGGCGAACTGGATAAACGCCTTGTCGACGTTCACGTATTGCTGCACGCGGCCCGCCTCGTCGACGCCGGTGGCGCCGTAGGCCTGGCCGATGCGCAGCATGGTCCCGGAGTGGACCACGCCGGTACGGGAGGCGGCATCGAGCCGCGCGAAGGCGCGGAGCGCGCCGTAGGCGGTCTGGGTGCGCGCATCGAGATTGATGCGCAGCAGGCCGCGATACCCCGACGTGTCGCCGCTGGCGCCCGGCTGCCGGCTGGACGCGGTCTGGTAGGCCCCCTCGAACCGGGCGCGGCCCGAGATGCGCAGGCAGGTGTCGGTCCCGGGAATGTAGAAGAAGCCGGCCCCGTAGGCGGTGCAGACGCGGACGTACTCGATCGGCGCGGCCTTCTTGACCGGCAGGTCAGCCGCCTGCGCGGCACCCGTCATCGCGAAGGCCGCGGCGGATCCGAGCAGGATATGCTTGAATGATGTCATTGAATTCCCCAGAGCTTAAAATTCCACGACGGCCGATTTCCAAGCCAATTGAATTTTTGGCAGTATTCTCCTGCCTTGTTTTATGATAGATGATAATTTCTACGATCAGATCGCAGATTTTATCTCTTCGATCATCCTGATGCCCGGCAAAATTATCGGCAACGGCGAATCATATTTCAATTTTATCTTGGGCTTATCTGTTGCTTAGGTGCAACAAAACATAGATTATCTTCAACTTATGTATAGCTTAAATGAGATGGTGCGAACTTTTGTGTATTTTGCTTCTCTTGTCGGCAGTGAAAATTATTAGCCGGAGCAGATCGGCGGATAAATGTTGTGATTTTTGCGGATCACACGGTCGCTTCAGGGAGCGGGTCGCTCCCCTGACCACGTTCGCACCGTGCTGCGCGCCGCCTGTCGATCGGCGCGACCGGCTAAAAGCCCTGAAACTTGGCTGTGATTCGCTCGCCGCGTTGAAAAGCAGCGATCGCGCGACTCGGCATCCCCGAATCGCAGTCCATGCCGGCACCGCGGAGGCGCGCGCAGCGGGCGGCCATGCCCAGCACCGTCATAAAAAAGGCCCGGCATGGCCAGGCCTGAAAGTCATGCTGCACGGGGCCGGCGTCGGGACCGAAATCCCGGCGCCGGGCTCTTGGATCAGAAGTCGCGTTGGACGCGCAGGCGAACCGAGGAGACAGAGTCCTGGGTGACCGTCCGCGGCACAAACGTTCCGGCGTTGATCCCGGCGACGTTGCTGTAGGCCGTCGGACTCTCGTCCTTGTCGATCACCCGACCGTTCTTGACGCCGATCTGCGTGTAGTAGCCCTCGACGCCGATATCGAGGTCCTTGACGGGCGACCAGATCAGGCTCGCACCGGCGACGATCTGGTAGGTGTTCCGCAGCGCCTCGCTCAGGTAGTAGAACCGCGTACCAGGGGCGCCGACCACGAGGTTGCCACCGATATTGGCCAGGGACGAGGCCACGCCCTGGGCGGCGCGGGCGCTCTGCGAGAAGCTCTGCTCGCCGTAGCTGGAGAACACGGCCGAACGCCATTCCGGGGTCCAGTAGTGCAGATAGGACCCGACCACCGTGAAGCTCTGCGATGTCTGCAGCTGCCCGGTGAACGGGTTGATCGTCGCGTCGGCGAAGAACTGGTTGAACTTCTGGCCCTGAAGGGTCGCAGTGGTCTGCGTGTACGAGCCGGTGAATGACGAGTAACCGGTGTAGAGCTGAGCGCCCTCGCCATAGGCACCCTGCAGGTACAGGGCGTCGCCCGGAGCGATGAACGGTGCGTTGACCTTCAGGCCACCCTGAACGGCCCAGCCCTGGGTGTTCCGGGCATGCTCGATCGGCGCGATCGGCTGACCGGACGCCTGACTCTCGTTGCCGACGTTGAGTTCATGGGTCGCGGCGGTGAGCTGGGCCGAACCCCAGGCCTGGTCGAGGCGCAGCGCACCGACGAAGTCGGGCAGGCGCGTACGCTGGATGGTGTCGACGTAGCCGTAGCCGGTCGGGAGGCCGCGGGTGTTGTAGGTGATGAAGACCGGCGTCGGCTGGTTGGTGACCGCCAGGACCGCCACACCGCCGATCCCGCCATTCGTGGCGACGCCGACACTGTAGGGCGAGAAGATCGGGGTACGGCGGTAGATCGGGTCTTCGACCGAGAGCGTCGCCGACAGGCCATTACCAAACGTAGCCGTGTAGGCCAGCAGGTTCGTAGAAGCGACATCCGACCCCGCGGAAGCACCGGCGAACTCGAAATCGTGCGCGTAGAAGTCGAAGAACGAGGAAGCGCGACCGGCGGTCAGGCCAGCGAACTGGATGAACGCCTTGTCGACGTTCACGTACTGCGAGTCGCGGCCGAAGCTGTCGTTGCCGAGGCCGGGATAGGCCTGGCCGATCCGCTGCTGCGTGCCGGACTGGCCGACGCCGGAATAGCCGGTGCGTGCGCCGGCATCGAGGCGGGTGAAGGCGCGGAGCGTGCCGTAGGCGGTCTGGGTGCGGGCATCGAGGTTGATGCGCATCCGGCCCTGGTATCCCGACGTGTCGCCATTACCGGTCCCGCGCGAGTTGCTGGGCATGTACCCGCCCTCGAACCGGGCGCGGCCCGAGATGCGCAGGCAGGTGTCGGTGCCGGGGATGTAGAAGAAGCCGGCACCGTAGGCGGTGCAGACGCGGACGTACTCGATCGGCACGGCCTTCTTGACCGGCAGATCGGCTGCGTGCGCGGCGCCCACTGCCGCGAACGCGGCGGAAGAACCGAGCAACGAGCTCTTCAAGAGCTTCATATATATCTCCAAGGATTCGAGACCCGATATCGCCATCCACGCAGTCTATTTCTGCGCTAATAGCTTATTTTTGCACAACTCGCCTGTTGATGGCAAAGCCGTTCGGGACCCCGAGGTCGAGATGCACCGATGCGTGAGCACATTGTGCAAACGACGTCGCATCCGCAACTTTGATCGACGCTAAACAATAGTGTTGGCGGAAAGCGTTGTATGCTTGCCACAAAACTAAGACTTACATTTAAGCGAGTCAGTTTTCTGATTTATGATTTTTCGATAATTACCAACGACGTATTATTTTATCTATCTTGTTTTGAGCAGCAGAAGTGCAATTCAGGTGGCCATTGTTTTGTCGCGGTCTACGGCGCGCCCGAACCGCGACGGCACGGTCGCGGCGGCGCTGATCTGCACCCTAGGCGGGCAACGCCCACCTCTGCGCACAACCGATTTGTAAATGACGTCGCCACCGCGGATCCCACGCGGAGTGCCTAGCGATTCTGATTCTCGACCGGATCGCGGCGCGACCGCGCTTTGCGTCAGGGATGCTCGCATCGCGCGCCTGCGCGGCCACCCCTTGGAGCCGCGGCTCGGCTCACCTTGCGCCGAGGGGCAAACGCCACCGGGCTGCCAAAGCGGCCCGGGCGAGGAGTCCGACAGGTATCGTCAAGGATGCTGCCCCGCGCTGATCCGGCCCGCGCAAACACGGAAAATCCGGGTCGCAACGCTCCGGTTCAGCATCGGCGGGAATTTGCGCCGCGCTGGCCCGGTCCCGCGTACGGCGCCATTGGGCCTCAAGGCGGCGCGGATGCGCTCGGCCTTACCTACGGTACGCGCGGGATCGTCGAACCACCCGGCGCAACAAAAAAGGCCCGGCCGAAGCCGAGCCTTGCGCTGTGATGGATGAGGCAAGCGGCCGGGGCAGAAGCCCCGGCGCCTGGGATCAGAAGTCGCGCTGGACGCGGAACCGGACCTGCGAGACCGAGTCCTGCGTGGCGGTACGGACCGCGAAGGTACCGTTGTTGATGCCGGCGACGTTGGCGTAGGCGGTCGGGCTCTTGTCGAGATCGATCGCCCGGCCGTTCTTCAGGCCGATCTGGGTGTAGAACGCCTCCACGCCGATATCGAGATCCTTGACCGGCGACCAGATGATGCTGCCACCTGCCACGAACTGGTAGGTGTCGCGCAGCGCCTGGCTCAGGTTGTAGAACCGGGTGCCGGGCGTGCCGACGGCGTTGGCGCCGAACGGGTTGCTGCCGGCCAGCGTGCTGGTGAGGTTGTAGATCGCGCCCTGGGCGAGGCGTGCGCCCTGGCCGAAGCTCTGCTCGCCGTAGGAACCGAAGAAGGCCGAGCGCCACTCCGGCGACCAGTAGTGGAGGTACGACGCGACCGCCGTGAAGCTGGTCGAGGTCTGCAGCTGGCCGGTGAACGGGTTGACCGTCGCGTCAGCGAAGTACTGGGCGAACTTCTGGCCCTGGATGGTCGTGGTGCTCTGCGTGTACGAGCCGGTGTAGGAGGAGTAGCCGGTGTAGAGCTGCGCGCCTTCGCCGTAGGCACCCTGCAGGTACAGGGCGTCGCCCGGGGCGATGAACGGCGCGTTGATCTTCAGACCGCCCTGCACCGCGAACCCTTGAACGTTGCGGGTATGCGCCGGGGCGACGATAGCGCCAGTACCGGTGCTGGCGGCGGTCGAGAGATTGCCGACGTTCAGCTCGTGGGTGGCGGCCGAGAGCTGGGCCGAACCCCAGGCCTGATCGAGGCGCACGACGCCGACGAAGTCGGGCAGGCGCGAGCGCTCGATGCTGTCGAT
>NZ_JAKSYD010000075.1 GCF_022829605.1 Methylobacterium sp. E-065
CTCGACACGGTGCGGATCCCGGCGGCCCGCGCGCGGCTGCACGAATACCCGCACCGCTTCTCCGGCGGCATGCGCCAGCGGGTGATGATCGCCATGGCGCTGGCCTGCCGGCCCAAGCTG
Organism: Methylobacterium sp. E-065; assembly: GCF_022829605.1. Lineage (GTDB taxonomy): Bacteria > Pseudomonadota > Alphaproteobacteria > Rhizobiales > Beijerinckiaceae > Methylobacterium. The sequence goes on from NZ_JAKSYD010000075.1 coordinate 121, forward strand.
CTGATCGCCGACGAGCCGACCACCGCCTTCGACGTGAGCATCCAGGCTCAGATCCTCGACCTCATCAAGAGTCTCCAGGATCAGGAGGGGATGTCGGTCTTGTTCATCGCCCACGACATGGGCGTCGTGCGCGAGATCGCTGACGGGACGGGGGTGATGTACAAAGGCCAAGCCGTCGACGCCGGCCAAACCGCGCGGATCTTTTCCGAGCCCACCGAGCCCTATACGCGGGCGCTGCTCGCCGCCGTCCCGCGGCTCGGCGCCATGGCGGGCCGCTCCCGGCCCATGCGCTTCCCCATCATCGACCGCGCC
>NZ_JAKSYD010000076.1 GCF_022829605.1 Methylobacterium sp. E-065
TCACCTCTACGGCCCTTGGCCGCCATATCCGCCCCTTCAGATGCGCTAAGTTCCCCGCAATGTTCAACCAACGCCAGGCGGTGCTGGCCGCCCATCTGGGCTCCGACCCGCGGACCCGGGGCGGATGGGCACCCACGCAGAAGCTCAGCAACGTCCCGCGCATCACCGCGATCGGGCCGGTGCTGCGCAAGACCTCTCTCGACGAGCTGCCCCAGCTCCGGAACGTGCTACGCGGCGAGATGAGCCTGGTCGGGCCGCGCCCGATCGTGCCGGCCGAGGTCGCCCGCTACGGCCGCGCGTTCCAGACCTGCTTTGCCGTGCCCCCTGGCGTGACCGGGCTGTGGCAGGTGTCGGGCCGCTCGGACACGAGCTACGCCGAGCGGGTGGCGCTGGATCTGGACTATGCCAGCCGCTGGAGCCTGCGCCGGGACATCGCGATCATGCTGCGCACCATCCCGGCGGTGCTGGCCCAGCGCGG
>NZ_JAKSYD010000099.1 GCF_022829605.1 Methylobacterium sp. E-065
GCCGGCGGCCGCGCACATTCGGATCAGGTCGTCCTGCCACTTCTTGGCCGTCGCCGACTGCAGCTTCTGCGTGGTGCGCAGCACGAGGATGTCGCCGTGCCGAACCTCAAGGCGGTCGAGCTGGCGCTCCATGTCGTCCGCGCCCGGCGCCTGGTGGACCACCACCTGCCCGGGCTCAAGGCGAAGCGGACGCCGCGGATCGAAGTCCATGGGGCCGGAGATCGTGGCGGAGCGCAGTTCGGCGAGCCTGGCGTAGCAGCCCTCGCTCATGCAGGCCGCGCGACGATCGGCGGGACAGGTGGCGCAGTGCATGGATCTACCGGACGATGCGGGCATGGCTGCCCGGGCGGTTGACGTGGGTGACGACGCCGCCGGTGATGAACACCACCTCCGTGCGCCCGAAGTAGGTTTGGTTGTTCAGCACGTAGCTGACGCCGCCGCCGGACCAGCGACGGCCGCGGGGCGACGGGATGCCGTCGGCGTTGAGGCCGTCGGCGATCGCGCGGACCGTCCGGCCGGCGCCGTTTTCGGCGAAGATCCGGCGGATGACCGCGGCGGGCCCTTCGTCCACGAGGAGACCGCCCTTGCCGTCCGACAGGTAGCCGTAGGGGATGCGCCCGCAGCTGTAGCCACCCTGGCCGGCCTTCTGCATGCGGCCGCCCTTGGTGCGCTCCGTGATGGTGTCGCGCTCTTGCTCCGCGAGGGCGGAGAGCACGCCGAAGATGAGCCGGCCGGCGGCCGAACCCGTGTCCATCCCTTCCGAGATGCTGCGGATGCTCACCCCGTGCTGAGCGTCGAGCTCGCCCGAGGTGCCCACCGCCAGCGCCAGAGAGCGGGCAAGGCGGTCGAAGCGTTTGACGAGGAGCACGGAGAACCGCTCGTCGGCGGCGAGCTCCAGCACCTTCGCAAAGCCGGGACGGTCTGCCGGGCGGGTGGTACCCGACACGCCGGGGTCGGCGTGGACTGCGATCAGTTCCAGGCCGACCGCGTCCGCGTACTTTCGGATCGCATCCTCCTGCGCGTCGAGGCCGAAGCCCAACTGCGCCTGCTCCTCGGTGGAGACCCGGATGTAGCCGACTGCCCGAGCCCGAACCTCTTCGCGCTGGGCCGTCTGGACCGCATTCCTACGGAGCGCGCGGCGGGCGCGAGCGCTACTTGCAGCCACTCGCAAGCCCCTGTTTTTTCTGCGCTTTTCAGGATGGATTTGGCCGCTGCCTGATAATTCTTGAATTATCAGGCAGCGGCCGGTTTTCGAGGGCGTCTGCAGGCCTGCGGACCGCGTTCAGCCACCGCTTCGAGCCGCCGACAGGCGGTGTCGAAGTGGCGTGGATCAGCCTCGATGCCGAGGTACGGCAGCCCGAGCTCGGCGTAGGCTTCGCCAATCGGCGAGGAACCCATGACCGGGTCGAGGACCGGGCCGTCGAAGATCGGGAGCAAGCTGCGCGGACAAGGGCAGCGCTGGTGAAGACGCCGCAGGCCGGGAAGCCAACGTCAGCCGTTGGTCTCCTGATCGGAGAACACCATGACGTTCATGCGTACAACAGCGTTTGCTATCATTCTGCTTGGTGGAACCGCGGCGCATGCCCAGACGACGGGGGCCGAGGTAACGCTTATCCGCGATACGACTGCTGTCGGGGCAACCAAGCCTCCGAGCCGTGACGCCAGTCCGACCTCGCGTCAGAACCCCGCTCGTCGCTCGCAGAACGAGCTCAATCAGGACAAGATCGCCAAAGGCATCTGCATCGGGTGCGGCCCAAAGTAGCCGATCGGAACAGTTCAGCCGATTGGGTCAGCTGGACCAACGTTTAGGCGAGGACCTACGCGAAGCCTAAAAATTTACGGACCTGCTTCGCTGCGCTTTATTGGCGGTGAGGCACTGTCGCGTTGCTCCAGGAGTAGCCGATGTTCCCCTTTCGCAAAGCCCTCGTCGCAGCCGCTTTCACCGCACTGATCCCATCGCCGGCCGTATTGGCCCAATCCGAACAGGGGCGGTCCGCCTCGACCTCTGATGCCGCGTCGCCTAGTCGGGCCTACCCGCTACGCGTGGATAGCACGATGGCCATTAACATCCCGGTAGCACCCGGCGCGGGTACCGAGGAGCAGGTCAAACAGATCGCCGTTGCGCGCGCCTACCTGTACCAGGCGGCGGCTCAAGATTGCGAAAACCTGAAGCAAGCTTTCAAAGCCGAGTGCAGGTTGGTGAATGTGCGGGTGAACAGCAGCGTTCAATCGCGGGGATCGTCAGGCGAGACGATGTTCGTAAATGTGCAGTCCGCCTACGAGGTGACGATCCGTCCGAACTGACGGGCAGCGCTCCATAGGCTTGCAGGCGCCCGGGCCCTAGGCGGCAAAGGCCCGGGCGACACCCAATGCGAAACGGCGGTACCAGGCGCGGAACATCACGCGTCCCGCAGGATCCGGCCCCACTCGGCGAGCAGGGCCATCGGCAGCTGGTAATTCGCCTCGACGACGATCGTCGCCGCGGCGGCGTAGATCGCGACCAGCGACCAGAGGTCGAGGTGGGCCGGCGGGTCAGAGCGCGTCGTCACCGATCAGGTCCTCGACGATGGCGTCCCGCTCGAAGTCGAAATCTGCGAGATGATAGAGGTGCAGCTCGGTGGCGCGGTCGTACCGAGCCCACTGCAAGGCTTCCCACATCTGGCCTCGGTGTCCGGCGCCGACGATGCGGGCGATGCCGTCCTCACCGCGGCGGACCGCCAGGAACACGGCGCCGGGCGCATCGGCCCCGATGGCCTTGTCCAGCGTCCAGACGCCGACGACGTAGCGACGACCGGACACCCCGCGCCATGCGGACAGGGCGACCGTCGAGGACCGAGTCACCTTGAGGCGCTCCTCCCGGACCTGCGAGCGGGCCGCGCGATCAGCCTTGAGCCGCGAAAGCTCGTTCGACCAGGCGAGGCGGCGGCGCGCACTCATGGCCGCGATCCGCAGATTACCTTCGCATATCGCCCATCGCCCAACAGACGGTCGCGGGCCACGTTCGCCTGCCCCGCCATCATGCAGGCGAAGACCGACGGCGTCTTCACGGTGATCACATCGAGGGCGGTGTCGCGCTGGCAATCGGGCTGCGTGGTCGAGGCAGCACACACCAGGATCAGGGCGAAGACCGTCTTCATGCGGCATCCCCCAGGGTGAGCGCGGCGACTAGGACGCAGGCGGCGAGCGCAAAGTGCAGGGCGGCGATCAGCAGGACGTCGCGGAACGACGTCTCGGCCGAGCGGGATGGGTGATGGGCGTCGAGGCCGGCGATCGCGATCAGCAGCACCAGCGCCACCGCGATGAACGGGATGGGCGCGAGGCTCATGATCGGGTCGTCCATCTCAGCGACGTGCGCCCTTGGCCGGGAACAGTGCAGCGCAGAGTGCGATCACCAGCGCGATCGCCAGGACCTGCACGGTCAGTGGCGACAGACAGACCGGCGGCACGAACGGCGCGATGCGCTCGGGCGTGGCGACGTCGAGGATGAGGCCGTCCATGTCAGGGGGCTTCGCCAGTGGACAGGGCGCGGCCGGCGTGGATCGGGCGGCCGGAGCAGAGTGCTGGGACCGGATCGCGCCAGGAGCGGATCGGAGCGGGGTCGGCACGGCGCAGGCCCACCAGCAGGGCTAGACGCGCGATGAGCCGAGGCATCAGAGCCGCCACGCCTGCATCACCGCACGAGCATGCTCGCGCTGCTCGTCGACGAAGTGGTCGCGGAAGACTGGAAGGCTGAGGCGTCGGGTGATCGCCCGCTCATCGGCGATGCTCGGGGCGGCGACGATGCGCGTGCACGCCGCAACCTCTGGACCACGCATCGTCGCGATCGTGTCGCGGAAAATCCCGACACAGGAGGGCGAATGCACGATGACCACCGCGCCATCAGACGGCAGGCTCATGATCATGCGATGCGTGCGGCCGGAGCGACGCTTCTCGGCGGCGGTGGGCTTGGCTTCGTCGTTGCCTTCGGCCGCAGAGCGCGCTCTGGCATCCGCCGATACGCCAACGCGCAGCGGAGGGGCGTCCTGAAACAACATCCGGTCAGCCTCAGCGGAAGATCGAGCGAAAGAACGAGGCGTCGAATGCCAGGCGAAACTGCAGGCTCTGGGCGCGGAACCGGATATCGACCGGGGCGCAGTCGCAGCGTTGGATGGCGGCGCACAGGTCGAGGAGCGCAGCACGTTGAGAGGCGGTCATAAGCGCTCCAAAGAAAAACCCCGCCGGTGCAGGGCGGGGTGATCAATTGTCGCGGCGGATATTCTAAATACAAAAGCGCGGAACATAGATTTGTGGCAATATCTATCTGCCAAGCGAAGCTGCGAAGGCAGTTTTCGCAAAGCCAGCGGGCCGGACATCAGCGCCCCTCAGCAGAGCCCGGCCCGCTGCCGTCGATCAGACTGTTCTTGCTGCCGTCCGAACGCGCTCGCGATGACGTAGGACGGCGGTCGGAACCGGCGGTCGCACACGACGCTCCGGCCCAGCAGCGCCGGCTTCGTGGCCCGGCCAATTGCCGGTCAGGTCTCGGTAGAAGCGTCGGGCATGGTCGCGGATCTCGTCGCGATCGGCGACGTAGTCTTCTTGGGTGTGGCGGTGACTCGGGGCGCGCAGCCGGTCCGCCAGGAGGCAGAGGCCGTGCAGGCGCTCGACGATGTCGCGTTCGGTCACGGCCGCGGATCCGTCATGGGAGCAGCCTACCAAGAAATGGGCCGCTTTAGGAGCGGATGGGGAAGGTTTGGGCCGGGACTGCAGCTTCGACCGCTGCTTGAGGGCAGCCGCACCATCTAAAACGGGGTCAGGCCCTGAAACGACGAAGGCCCCGCGCGGGTGTCCGCCGGGGCCTTCTAGAATTTTGCAGGGTCCGAATTACCGCAAGCCGTTCTCCCCGTCAAGCTAATGCTCAAAGGGTCTGCTTCAATCATAGTTCGGCCGGCGGCGCGATCGGCTTTCGTGGTAGTTTGCAGTCGGTCTGCTTCCGAGCGGCAAACGTATCGAAGCAGTCAGCGCGCAACGCCCTTTTGCGTCGCTGCCAAGGACTTAAAGTGGGCACCGCCGGCTAGATCCTGGCGGTATCTCCGATTTTGTCGAACCATAAACGCTTCCAGTTGTTACTGCCGCATGGGAGAGCCGACCCCACCCTCTGACGCCAGGGCCCTGGTCCTCCAGAACAGGATCGCCTTCAGCATCTTGTTGGACGAGTGCGTCATCGCGGTCCTGTCCGACGCCACGGCCTTGATGCGTGAGGTAGGCGACCCGGCTGTTTTGGAGTTTGAAAGCGCAATCCGGACCTACCGTGTCAGCATCTTGAAGCAACGCACCATCCTCGGTGCCGCCGGGATCGACGTGTGATGGAACGGCGCCCCCTCTACATCGTTCGTGGCGTCGCAAAGCGCGGCAATGTCACCTACAACTGTCCTTCCCCGGAGTGGGCGGTGCGTAAGTACCGGGACCTTCAGCAGCGAGAGTGGATTGAGCTGACGATCACGGGTCCGGACGGCCGAATGCTCACGATAACCGAACTAGAAGGTGCGTCAGTTGAAGCTGCTGTCCCTATGGCGAACACTCTTGCAAATCATTCCTAGCCGGTCGGACTGAACCGAACGGCCGCTACGGAAAAGCGTCGACGGCGGTCCGAGCGGCTAAGTTGGGTTGCAAGGCGAATGGCTGCTCAGGGTGGTTTCCAGCCGGTCCGCTTCCGAGCGACAGACACTTCAGAGCGGACGTTGCGGTTACACCCGCCTCCACCCCTCTTGTACCTAGTGCACTGACTCAGACGGATGGTTCAGGGGATCGGCTGACGGCGGCTAGGATGTCGGTGGCGGGTTTGGTCCAGACGAAAGGTCTGGCGCGCCGGTTGTGCTCGGCGATGTAGCGTTTGATCGCCGCCTGAAGGTCG
>NZ_JAKSYD010000105.1 GCF_022829605.1 Methylobacterium sp. E-065
CGAGGGGGAAACAGCCGTCATCGTCAGCGCGGCGGACGCAGTGTGAAACCGCAAGGGGGAGACAAGTGCCGCCTGCCCCGCGATGGTCCGGTGCGCCCTGACGCTCACGGCGCAGCCTCCCCGACATAATCCGCCGACAGCCCGGCCATCCGCGCCCGCGCCGCCGCGTATTCCCGGGCCAGCCGCGTCACCAGATCGGCGGTGGCCGGCGCATCCGCGATGGTGCCGACGCCCTGGCCGGCGCCCCAGACATCCCGCCACGCCTTCACGCTGCTGCTGCCGAAATCCATCGCGGTCTTGTCGCGCACCGGCAGCGCGTCGGGATCGAGCCCGGCGGCGCGGATGCTCGGTGTCAGGTAATTGCCCGGCACGCCGGTGAAGTAGGGGGTGTACAGGATGTCGGAGGCCGCGCTGCCGGCGATCATGTCCTTGTAGGCCGGGGCCGCGTTCGCCTCCCGGGTGGCGATGAACCGGGTGCCCATATAGGCGAGGTCGGCGCCCATCGCCTGGGCGGCCAGGATCGACGCGCCCGAGGTGATCGCGCCCGACAGGATCAGCGGCCCGTCGTAGAACCGCCGGATCTCGCCGACCAGGGCGAAGGGGCTCATCGTCCCCGCATGCCCGCCCGCGCCGGCACAGACCAGAATCAACCCGTCGACGCCGGCCTCCAGCGCCTTCTCGGCGTGGCGCACGGTTGTGACGTCGTGGAACACCACGCCGCCATAGGCGTGGACCGGGCGGATCACCGCGTCGGGCGCCCGCAGGGACGTGATGATGATCGGCACCCGGTGCCGGACGCAGGCCTCGACATCCTGCGCCAGCCGGTCGTTCGAGGCGTGGACGATCTGGTTCACCGCAAACGGCGCGATCCTTTTCGACGGATCGGCGGCACGGGCCTCCGCGAGGGTGCGGGTGATCCGCGTCAGCCACTCGTCCAGCAGTTCGGCCGGGCGCGCGTTGAGCGCCGGAAACGCGCCGACCACGCCGGCGAGGCACTGGGCGATCACCAGCTCCGGCCCGGAGACGATGAACATCGGCGCGCAGATCACCGGCAGGGCGAGCCGGCCGCGCAGGGCCTCGGGCAGACGGCCGGCGGAAACCTGTTCGGGGCCGTCGCTCACCGCCGGCTCCCCGCGGCCTGAACCTGCGCCGCAGCGGCGCTTCCGCGCCGCGCGCCCCGCTCGATGCTGCCCACCGCGATTCTCCCCCAGCCTCCGGCGGCCCGGCCATCGGTCACCGACCGCAGCCGAGTCCCGCCCGGGCCGTTTTGATGCCACGCCCCCGGGCCGCCGGTCAAACCTCCAGGCCAGCAGCCTTCTGCACTGCAGAACATGCCGCCTTGCTCTGCCGGTCACCGCGATCCGTTCTTGACGATGGCAGCGTCGCCGATCAACATCCCTACTAATTGCAGACACTCATTCTGCATTGCAGAACAACAGGGAGTCCGGGGTGGTTCGTCAGGAGGTCGCGGGCGGCGTGGCCGTGCTCACGCTCGCCAACCCGCCGGTCAACGCGCTCGGCGCCGCGCTGCGGGCGGCCCTCGACGGGGCTTTGGCGCAGGCCATCGCGGACGCGTCGGTCCGGGCGATCGTGCTGGCCGCCGACGGCAAGGTGTTCGTGGGCGGCGCCGACATCACCGAGTTCGGCAAGCCCCAGCAACCGCCGAGCCTGCCGGATGTGCTGGACCGGCTCGATGCCAGCCCGAAGCCCGTGGTGGCGGCCATCGGCGGCGCGGCTTTGGGTGGCGGCCTGGAACTGGCCATGGCCTGCCACGGCCGCGTGGCAGCGCCGTCCGCCAAGCTCGGCCTGCCGGAGATCAAGCTCGGGATCATCCCGGGGGCGGGGGGCACGCAGCGCCTGCCGCGCCTGATCGGGCCCGACGCCGCCTTCGCGATGATGCTGACCGGCGAGCCGGTCTCCGCCGAGCGGGCGGCGGCGCTCGGGATCGTCGATGCCGTGGTGCTGGGCGACCTCGTGGCGGCGGCCCGGACCCGCGCCCTCGAACTCGCCGATTCCGGCGCCCTGCCGCGGGTGCGCGACCGGTCCGACGCGCTGACTCCGGAGGCGCGCGAAACGTTCGAGGCGGGGGCCGCCGAGGCGGTGAAGCGCGACCCCGACGCCACCAACGTCCACGCCCTGATCCGCGCCGTGCGGGCTGGCCTGGAACAGGATTTCGATGCCGCCGTGGCGACCGAGCGGGCCGAGTTCCGCACCCTGGTGGAGGATCCGCGCTCCAAGGCCCTGCGCCACGCCTTCTTCGCCGAGCGCGAGGCGGCGCGGGTGCCCGGCCTGCCGAAGGACACCCCGCGGCGCCCCATCCAGGCGGCCGCCGTCATTGGCGCCGGCACGATGGGCGGCGGCATCGCGATGTGCTTCGCCAATGCCGGGATCCCCGTGACGGTGATCGAGACGGAGGAGGGCGCCCTGACCCGCGGCCTCGACCGGGTGAAGGGCCTCTATGCCGGCTCCGCCAAGCGCGGTTCGATCACCGAGGCCGAGCGCGACGCGCGGATCGGCCGGATCACCGGGGCGATCGGCCTGGAGAACGCGAGCCACTTCGAGATCGTCATCGAGGCGGCCTTCGAGGATATGGGCGTCAAACGCGCGATCTTTTCGAAGCTCGATACCATCGCCAAGCCTGGCGCGATCCTGGCCACCAACACCTCCTACCTCGACGTGAACGCCATTGCGGCGGTCACAAGCCGGCCGCAGGACGTGCTCGGCCTGCATTTCTTCAGCCCGGCCAACGTCATGCGCCTCGTGGAGGTGGTCCGCGCCGACAAGACCGCACCGGACGTGCTGGCCACCGCCGTGGACCTGGGCAAACGCCTCAACAAGCTGCCGGTGACGGTGGGGGTCTGCTTCGGCTTCGTCGGAAACCGCATGCTGGAGCGCCGCAGCCGCGCCGGCGAACGCCTGCTGCTCGAAGGGGCGCTGCCGCACGCGGTCGATGCGGCGGTGACCGGTTTCGGCTTCCGGATGGGACCCTTCGCCATGAGCGACCTCGCGGGGCTCGATATCGGCTGGCGCTCGCGCAAGGATTTCGGCGGCCGGGCGCCGGTGGCGGATTCGCTCGCCGAGCAGGGCCGCTTCGGCCAGAAGACCGGCCGCGGTTTCTATCTCTACCCGGACGGCGCCCGCACCGGCACCCGCGATCCGGAGGTCGACGCGCTGATCACGCGCGTGGCTGACGAGCACGGCATCGCGCGCCGCAGTTTCACGCCCGACGAGATCGTGGCGCGGCTGATGTACCCGATGGTCAACGAAGGCGCGCGGATCCTGGAAGAGGGCATCGCGGCCCGGCCGGGCGACATCGATACGATTTGGATCAACGGCTACAACTGGCCGGCCTGGCGCGGTGGGCCGATGCATTGGGCCGACACGGTCGGGCTGCGGACGGTCGCGGAGGCGCTGTCGCGCTTCGCGGTCGAGACCGGCGACGACAGCCAGGAGCCGGCGCCCCTCCTGAAGCGCCTCGCCGCCGAGGGCGGCCGCTTCGTCGACTGGAAAGCCCCAGCATGAGTCCGTGCCGGCCCGCACGGGCATCGGTCCAGTTTCCAAAGGTCCGCGACCTTTGGCGGGTGCAGGGCAGCGCCCTGCTGGCGGCCGAGGCCGCAGCCGTCAGGGCGTTGCCCCAACACCCCACCAAAGAGCCTGACGCCCTTTGGAAACCCCGGAGGAGTCCGGCATGACCGACGCGGTGATCGTCGCGACCGCCCGCACGCCGATCGGCAAGGCGCATCGCGGCGCCCTGAACCTCACCCGCGGTGCCGACCTCGCGGCCCATGCGATCCGCGGCGCCCTCAACCGGGCGCGGCTGGAGCCCGAGGCGGTCGAGGAGGTGGTGCTCGGCTGCGGCTATCCGGAGAACGCCACGGGTGGCAACGTCGCCCGGCATGCCGCCCTGGTGGCGGGGATCCCGGTGGATTCGGCCGGCGTCACCGTCTCGCGCTTCTGCGCCTCGGGCCTGGAGGCGATCGCCAGCGCCGCCCGAAGAATCATCCTCGACGGCGTGCCGGTGGCGGTGGCGGGTGGCGTCGAGTCGATCAGCCTCGTCCAGCCGAAGGTCCAGCGGGAGCTGACCCGCAACGCGTGGCTGGAGGCCCATCTGCCGGCGATCTACATGCCGATGATCGAGACCGCCGACATCGTGGCGGAGCGCTATCAGATCTCCCGCGAGGCGCAGGATCTCTTCGCCCTGGAGAGCCAGCGCCGCACTGCGGCGGCGCAGGAACGCGGGCTGTTCGACGACGAGATCGTCCCGATGAGCGCGGTCATGGCGGTGACCGACAAGGCCAGCGGCGAAACCCGGGAGGTCGAGACGCGGCTCTCCAAGGACGAGGGCAACCGGCCCGACACGAATCTGGAGGGTCTCGCCAAGCTCAAACCCGTGCGCGGGGAGGGCGCCTTCATCACGGCGGGCAATGCCAGCCAGCTCTCGGACGGGGCCGCAGCCAGCGTGCTGATGTCGGCCGGAGAGGCGGCACGGCGGGGCCTCGAACCGCTCGGAGTCTTCCGGGGCTTCGCGTCTGCGGGCTGCGGGCCGGACGAGATGGGCATCGGCCCGGTCTTCGCCGTGCCACGGTTGCTGGAGCGGCAGGGTCTCACAGTGGCCGATATCGACCTGTGGGAGCTGAACGAGGCCTTCGCGTCCCAGTCGGTCTATTGCCGCGACCGGCTCGGGATCGACCCGGACAAGGTCAACGTCAACGGCGGCGCCATCGCGGTCGGCCACCCGTTCGGCATGTCGGGCGCGCGGCTCGTGGGCCACGCCCTGCTGGAGGGCCGCCGCCGCGGCGCGCGCTACGCCGTGGTGACGATGTGCGTCGCCGGCGGCCAGGGCTGCGCCGGCCTGTTCGAGATCGCCCGGAGCTGAGCCGATGGACCTGCGCTTCACCGACGAAGAAATCGCGTTCCGCGATGAGGTCCAGACCTTCTGCCGGACGGAGATTCCGGCCGAAATCCGAAAGAAGGTCTCGGAGGGGCGCAGCCTCTCGAAGGAAGATTACGTCACCAGCCAGCGGATCCTCAACGCCAAGGGCTGGGCGGTGCCACACTGGTCGCAGGAATGGGGCGGCCGGGATTGGACCTCGATTCACCGCTACATCTACACGGAGGAGCTGTTCCAGGCGGCGGTGCCGCTGCCGCAGCAGTTCAACTGCTACATGTTCGGCCCGGTGCTGGCGACCTTCGGCCGGCAGGACCAGAAGGAACGCTTTCTCCCCCGCGCCGCCAACCTCGACGATTGGTGGTGCCAGGGGTTTTCCGAGCCCGGCGCCGGATCCGATCTCGCCTCGCTCAAGACCAAGGCGGTGCGCGACGGCGACCATTACGTCGTCGACGGCCAGAAAACTTGGACCACGCTCGGCCAGCACGCCGACTGGATCTTCTGCCTCGTCCGCACCGATTTCGAGGCCAAGAAGCAGCGGGGCATCTCCTTCCTGCTGATCGACATGAAGACGCCCGGCATCACCGTGCGGCCGATCCTCACCCTGGAGGGCCGGCACGAGGTCAACGAAGTTTTCTTCGATTCCGTCCGGGTGCCGGTCGAGAATCTCGTGGGCGAGGAGAACAAGGGCTGGGATTACGCGAAATTCCTGCTCGCCAACGAGCGCACCGGCATCGCCCGGATCGGGCTGACCAAGGAGCGGATCGCCCGGATCAAGCGGCTGGCTCGCGAGATGCCGGCCGGGTCCGGCACGATGTGGGACGATCCCGCCTTCCGGATCCGGGTCGCGGAGGTCGAGATCGAGCTGAAGGCCCTGGAAATCACTCAGATGCGGGTGGCGGCCAAGCAGGGCAGGGCGGATTCGGTCGAGCCGGATCCGGCCTCATCGCTCCTCAAGATCCGCGGCTCGCAGCTCCAGCAGGCAGCGACCGAATTGCTCGTGGAACTCGCCGGCCCGTTCGCGCTGGCAGCGCCGTCACGCGGGGCGGGGGCCAACAACCTGCCCGGCGGCTTCGACTGGGTCGATGCGGCGGCGCCGAGCTACTTCAACAACCGCAAGGTCTCGATCTATGGCGGCTCGAACGAGATCCAGCACAACGTCATCGCCAAGGGTATCTTGGGGTTGTGAGCGATTTCCCCTCCCCCTTGCGGGGAGGAGGGCAGAGGAACGCCACCATGGATTTTGATCTCAACGAAGACCAGTCACTCCTGCGCGACTCGATCGAGCGTCTCGCCGCCGATCTCTACCCGTCCCTGGAAAGCCGGCAGGCGCGGCTGAAGGCGCCGCTGGGCTTCCCCGCGGAGGGCTGGGCGGCGTTTTCCGAACTCGGCGTCACCGGCCTGCCGTTCGCGGAGGAAGAGGGCGGGCTCGGCGGCGGCCCGGTCGAGACCATGCTGGTCATGGAAGCGGTCGGCCGCAACCTCGTGGTCGAGCCGCTGCTGGCGAGCCTCGTGCTCGGCTCGACCGCCCTGCGGCTCGGCGGCAGCGCGGCGCAGAAGGAACGCCTCGTTCCCGGCCTCGTCACCGGGGACCTGCGGTTGACCCTCGCCCATACCGAGCGCCAGTCCCGCTATGACCTCGCCGATGTGGCCACCACGGCCCGGCGCAGCGGTGAGGGTTTCGTGCTGAGCGGGGGCAAGAGCATCGTGCCGAATGCCGATGCGGCCGGACTGATGGTGGTCTCCGCCCGCGTCTCGGGCGAACGGCGCGATCCGCACGGGATCGGCCTGTTCCTGGTCCCGGCCGATGCGGCTGGCGTCGCCATCGAGGCCTATCCGACCCAGGATGGTGGCCGGGCCGCCGAGGTCTCCTTCTCGGACGTGACGCTGCCGGCCGACGCGACGCTAGGCGATCCGGAGGGCGGTCTGCCGCTTTTGGAGCGGGTGGTGGAGCACGGCATCGCGGCGCTCGCCGCCGAGGCGGTGGGTTCCATGGAGGCGCTCCACAGGCTCACCGTGGAGTATCTCAAGACCCGCAAGCAGTTCGGCGTCAGCGTCGGCTCGTTCCAGGCCCTGCAGCACCGGGCCGTGGACATGCTGATCCAGCTGGAGCAGGCGCGCTCGATGGCGCTCTACGCCGCCATGATGGTGCACACGCCCGACGCCAGAGCGCGGGACGCAGCGCTGTCAGCCGTGAAGGTCCAGATCAACAAGGCCTGCCGCTATGTCGGCCAGGAGGCGGTGCAGCTCCACGGCGGCATCGGCATGACGCTCGAATACATCGGCGCCCATCATTTCAAGCGGCTCGCCATGATCGAGTACCAGCTCGGCGACACCGCCCACCACCTGCGCCGGATCACGCAGGACGAGAACGGCCTGCTGGCGGCGTAACCCGGGCGGACAAAGGGTTTCCAAAGGGCGTGCCCTTTGGTGGGGTGTCGGGGTGAAACTCGACGAACGGATCTCAGCTCCCCTTCCGGGGGGCGGAGATCCGCCTGCAGGGCTCTGCCCTGCACCCGCAAAAGGTCTCGACCTAGTGAAACCGTGTTCAGGCCGTCGCGCGGTCAGTTGAACAGCGAGCCGACCCCGCCCTGCACCCGGCCGAGTCCGGTGCGGGCGACGGAATTGTTCGGGTCGATGGTCGCGGCGCGCTGGTAGTTCTCCATCGCCTCCTTGCGCTGGCCCTGCTTCTCGTAGGCCAGGCCACGATACGCCCAGGAGGTGGCGTCCTTGTTGTTCACGTTGAGCGCCGCGTTGTAGTCCTCGATCGCCTTGCCGTACTGGTTGGTGGCGATCAGGCTCTGGCCGCGGGCCGCGTAGGGCGCGGCCACGAAGGGGTTGCGGTCGATGGCGGCGTCGAAATCGGCGATCGCCTGGCTCTCCTGACCCTGCTTCTGCCGCACGAGGCCGCGGGCGTGGTAGGCCTCGGCCGATTCGGGCATCAGCCGGATCGCGACGTTGAGGTCGTTCAGCGCCTGATCGACGTTGCCCTGGGCGCGCTCGACATTGGCGCGACCAATATAGGCCGGGCCGTAATTCGGATCGATGCCGATTGCCTTCGTGAAGTCCTGCAGTGCGGGACCGTCGCGGCCGACCTGGCGGCTGGCCAGCGCCCGGTTGTTGTAGGCGGAAGCCGAGTTCGGATCGAGCTGGATCGCCTTGGTGAAATCCGCGATGGCGTCGTTGAACTGGCCGGCGCGGGCATAGGCGGCGCCGCGGGTCGTGTAGGCCGCAGCGTCATTCGGGTTGCGCTGGATCACCTCGGAGAGCGACGCGATGTTGACCGTTGTGGCGCCCGTGGTGTCCGACTCCAGCACCGCGTATTGGCGCGGGCCAGCGGCGCTCCCGACGGTCTCGCAGCCCGCGAGCGCCGCGGCCGAAACCAGGGCCGCGCCGATCAGTGCCGTCTTCCGTGCCAGCCCGTTGCGTACGATCATCGCCCCACTCTCCCCGAGGCGCGACCCGCATCCTGCGCGCCCGCCCCGCCCCTCGCCGTTCTCAAACCCGCGCCGCGCGCCGGGTCCACCCGCTCCGGGGGACCGTCGCGCATTACGGTGAAGGCCGGCTTAAGAAGCACACCTGCGTGATCCGCCCCGTCGCCCATCCAGGCGTGGGGGAATCGACCGGCAGCCTTCGGCACCGACCACGTCGTGGTGGAAGCGGCGGGATGTGGCGAAGGTATGGCCCGCGCGCGCGCCGGCCCCGCGGCAGGCGCTCAGGCCGGCACGCAGCGGCAGGGGTGTGCCTTTGAGGCCTCAGCCGACCGGTTCGGATCCCAGGCGGGTGACGTGCCCCATCTTCCGGCCGGGCCGGGCCTCGCCCTTGCCGTAGAGGTGCAGGTGAGCGCCGGGCTCGGCCAGCAGCGCATGCCAGTCGTCGGCCTGGGCGCCGATCAGGTTGCGCATCTCCACCGGCAGGCCGCCGGTCCGCGCCGGATCGCCGAGCGGCCAGCCGCAGACCGCCCGGACATGCTGGGCGAATTGCGAGGTCCGCGCGCCCTCGATGGTCCAGTGGCCGGAATTATGGACCCGCGGCGCGATCTCGTTGACCACGAGGCGCTCGACGCCGTCCTCCCGCACCAGGAACATCTCGACGGCGAGCACACCGACATAATCGAGCGCGTCGGCGATGCGCTTGGCGATATCGAGCGCGGCGCGGCCGGTCTCGGGCGTCAGGCCGGGGGCCGGCACCCGGGTCAGGGCCAGGATGTGGTCGCGGTGCTCGTTCTCGCACAGGTCGAAGGCCGCGAAGCTGCCGTCGTGCGCGCGGGCGCCCACCACCGAGACTTCGCGCTCGAACGGCACGAAGCCCTCGAGGATCAGCGGCGCGCCGCCGAACTCGGCGAACAGGGCGTTGCGGTCACCTTCGGATCGCTCGCGCAGGATGCGCTGACCCTTGCCGTCATAGCCGAATCGGCGGGTCTTGAGCACGGCAGGCAGGCCGATCGTGGCGATCGCCCGGTCGAGATCGTCGGGCGTGTCGACGGCCTGGAACGGCGCGGTCGGGATGCCGAGCCCGTTGATGAATTCTTTTTCCGATAGGCGGTCCTGCGTGGTGGACAGCGCCCGCGCGTTCGGGTGCAGGGGGGCGTGCCGGGCCAGGATGTCGGCGGTGGCGTGCGGGATGTTTTCGAACTCGTAGGTGACGACATCGACGCTGCGCGCGAAATCCGCCAGCGCTTGCGGATCGTCGTAGGCTGCGCAGGTGGTGCGGGCGGCGACATCGAAGGCGGGGCTGTCGCGGTCGGGGGCGTAGACGTGCACCTTGAGCCCATAATTTGCCGCCGCGAGCGCGATCATGCGCCCGAGTTGCCCACCACCGACGATGCCGAGCGTGGAGCCGGGGCCGAGGGTCTTGTCCGTCACGCGAAAAACTCGTCCGTCACGATTACGCTTCCGTCTCCGGCCGCTCGGCCACCGAGGCGGTCTGGGCCGCGCGCCACGCTTCGAGACGCTCCGCCAGACCCGGGTCGGAGAGCGCCAGCACCGATGCGGCCAGCAACGCCGCGTTGACCGCCCCGGCCCGGCCGATCGCCAGGGTCCCCACGGGAATTCCGGCCGGCATCTGCACGATCGACAGCAGGCTGTCTTGGCCGGAAAGCGCCTTCGATTCCACCGGCACGCCGAAGACCGGCAGGCGGGTCATCGCCGCCGCCATGCCGGGCAGGTGCGCGGCGCCGCCCGCCCCCGCGATCACGACCTTGAGACCGGCCGCGACCGCGCCCTTGGCGAAGGCCACGAGCCGATCCGGGGTGCGGTGGGCCGACACGATGCGCGCGTCGTAGGGCACGGCGAGCGCGTCGAGCGTCTCGGCGGCGTGCCGCATGGTCGCCCAGTCGGACTGGCTGCCCATGATGATCGCAACCGGAGGCGACACCATCGTTGATCCCGGCAAAAGAGGGCGCTTACAGGCGCGGCGACCCTGCGGCAAGGCTGCGCCGGACGGCGTCCACTGGCATCAGGCGATGATGTCCGGCGTAATCGCGTCCTCGATGTGGTAGATCCGGTCGCGCAGGGTCAGCTTGCGCTTCTTCAGGCGTTGGATCTGCAGCTGATCACCGGCGACGCTCCGCTCCAGCGCCTCGATGGCGCTGTCGAGATCCCGGTGCTCCTCGCGCAACCGGGCCAGTTCGGCCTCGAGTTCCGACTGCGCGCTCTCACCCGACTCATCCGCCATCGTCACCTGCGGGCCAAAGGATCGCTCATCACCCGATGAGAGCATGCGTCACGCCCTTCCCTGGGACAAGCCATGCCGGAAAGCCTTCACCAAGCTTAGCCGGAGAAAACGCTTCAACAGGTGCGGCATCCTGTGTCAGTCTTGGCGTGTCGAAACGATGACAGGAGATTCGACTCATGTCGCTGCAGACGCATCTGAGCCAACTCGCCCGGAAGCACGAAGCCCTCGAGCGCGAGATTCACGAAGCGATCCACAGACCTTCGGCGAACGACCTCCACATCGCCGAACTGAAGCGACGGAAACTCCTCCTTAAGGACGAGATCAACCGGCTGCGGGGGGCCGGCGACACCCTGCACTGAGCCGCTGATTCGTCTTCACAGTTCATAGACCCGGCACGACAGTCGCCGCCGCATCGGGCGCCCCGGTGCGGCGGTTCTCGTTTGGTCCAGGCAGAGCCACTCGGCGGCTTGGCATACGCTGGTTTCTCACGGGCGCGGCCCCGTCGCGCGCCTGCACGAGAATGCGCTACTCTGCTGCCGCCGCCGGAGAGCGGACCGCGGGGGAACGCCGACCGATGACGAATGCCAGCCTTCCGGGCCGCTATCCCGAGATCTACGAAGCGGCGCTCCGCGACCCGGAGGCGTTCTGGCTCGATGCGGCCCAGGCGATCGACTGGGCGCAGACGCCCGCCCAAGCCTTTGCGCCGGAATCCGGCCCCTACGGCCGCTGGTTCCCGGACGGGTCACTCAACGCCTGCCACAACGCGGTGGACCGCCACGCCGACGGAGCTCGGGCCGAGCAGGTGGCGATCCGCTACGATTCCCCCGTCACCGGCACGAAGCGCAGCATCACCTATCGGGCGTTGCGCGATGAAGTGTCGACGCTGGCCGCTATCCTGGCCGGGCTCGGCGTCGGCAAGGGCGACCGGGTGATCCTGTACATGCCGATGGTGCCCGAGGCTTTGTTCGGCATGCTGGCGTGCGCCCGACTCGGCGCGGTCCACTCGGTGGTGTTCGGCGGGTTCGCGGCGAACGAGCTGGCGGTGCGGATCGAGGATGCGGCGCCGAAGGTGATACTGGCGGCCTCGTGCGGGATCGAGCCGAACCGGGTGGTCGTCTACAAGCCGCTCCTCGACGCGGCGATCGACGCCTCGCGCCACAAGCCCGAGGCCTGCCTGATCCTCCAGCGCCCGCAAGGCTCCGCGACGCTTGTGCCGGGGCGGGACCGCGACTGGGCCGAGGCCGTAGCGGACGCCGAGGCGGCGGGGCAGCGGGCGGCCTGCGTGCCAGTTGCCGCCACCGACCCGCTCTACATCCTCTACACCTCCGGAACGACGGGCAAGCCCAAGGGCGTGGTGCGTGACACGGGCGGCTATCTGGTCGCCCTCGCGTGGTCGATGCCCAATCTCTACGGGTTGCAGCCCGGCGAGACCTATTTCTGCGCCTCCGACATCGGCTGGGTCGTCGGTCATTCCTACATCGTCTATGCGCCGCTCCTGCACGGCTGCACGACGGTGCTGTACGAGGGCAAGCCCGTGGGCACCCCCGATGCCGGCGCCTTCTGGCGGGTGGTCGCCGAGTACGGCGTCGTGTGCCTGTTCACGGCGCCGACGGCGTTACGGGCGATCAAGAAGGAGGATTCCAAGGGCGCCCGGATCGCCGATTACGACCTGTCCGCGTTCCGCAGCCTGTTCCTGGCCGGCGAGCGCGCGGATCCGGACTCGGTCGCCTGGGCCGAGCGGGTGCTGAACCGGCCGGTGGTCGACCATTGGTGGCAGACCGAGACCGGCTGGCCGATCGCCGGCAATCCGATGGGGCTCGGCCTGCTGCCGGTGAAGCACGGCAGCACCTGCGTGCCGATGCCGGGCTACCGGGTCGAGGTTCTGGACGAGGGCGGCAAGACCGTCCCGGCCGACACGATGGGCACCATCGCGATCCGCCTGCCCCTGCCGCCCGGCTGCCTGCCGACCCTCTGGGGCTCGGACGCGCGCATGCGGTCGAGCTACCTCGCCACCTTCCCGGGCTATTACGACACCTCGGATGCCGGCGTGATCGACGCGGACGGCTACATCACGGTCCTCGGGCGGACCGACGACATCATCAACGTCGCCGGCCACCGGCTCTCGACCGGCGGCATGGAAGCGGTGCTGGCCGGCCATCCGGACGTGGCCGAATGCGCGGTGATCGGCATCCGCGATTCGCTCAAGGGCGAAGTGCCCTGCGGCTTCGTGGTGCTGAAGGCCGGCGTCGACCGGTCGACCGACGCAATCGAGCGGGAACTGGTCGCCAAGGTCCGCGACGAGATCGGCCCGGTGGCCGCCTTCAAGCTGGCCCTCACCGTGCCGCGGCTGCCGAAAACCCGGTCAGGCAAGATCCTGCGCGCCACGATGAAGCGCATCGCCGACCACGAACCGTGGACGATGCCCGCCACGATCGACGACGCCACGGCCCTCGACGAGATCGGCGAGAGCCTGAAGGACCGAGGGATCGGCGAAAACTAGGGTTCCCAAACGGCGTGCCCTTTGGGGGGTGTCGGGGCTCCACCCTGCAAGCGCGAAAGGGCTCGCCGTTTCGAAACCCTGACATTTCCGGAAGGCGCTCCTTGCGGTTCGCCAGCCCGCGACCATCTCTAGACCATCCAACCGGATGTCCTGGAGATGGCGAGGCGATGAACAACACGGGACCCGAGCCCCGGCCGAAGGTGCCGGACAGCGAGAAGATCACGGTCAATCTCGGCTTCGTCGATCTGGGCCGCGTCGACCTGATGGTCCGGGACGGCTTCTACGCCAACCGGGCCGACTTCATCCGCACCGCCGTGCGCAACCAGCTCGACCGCCACGACGATGCGGTCCGCCAATCCGTGGCCCGGCGCCAGCTCCGCCTCGGGATCGCGCATTACGGGCGGGCCGATCTCGAAGCGGCTCGAGATGCCGGGCGCCCGCTGCACATCCAGGTCCTGGGCCTCGCCACCATCGCGGGCGATGTCACACCGGAACTCGCCCGCGCCGCCATCGCCTCTGTGGAGGTACTCGGCACCTTCCAGGCGAGCCCTGCCGTGAAGGCCGCCCTGGCCGACCGGATCGTCTGACGTCCCACACAGCCGGTCGCAGAGGCGGGTGAACCGTCCGGCCCTGTCCGTCCCCCTTTCGAAGGATCGGCCTCATGTTCCGCTTTCCCAAAATCGACCTGTCCAAACTCGACCTGCCGAAATTCGACCCCACCCTGAACGGCGGCCCCGGCACCGACCGCCTCGCCGAGCGGATGGCGCGGCTTCAGCGCGCGCAGAAGGCGGCCTTCACCAAATGGGCGCGGACCTATGGTCAGCCGGGGCAGCCCCTCCATCCGGCCGGCGGCGATGAGACGATCGTCGACATGGAGGCGCCCGAAGCCCCCGGCGGCGCCTGGACGGCCCCCCGGCCGGATCGGGGCAGGGCGGCGGAGCCGGAGCTCGATCTGTCGGCGATGATGCGCACGCTGCGTGAGGGACGCCCGACATCCCGCGGCCGGTCACCGGTTGCGGTCCCGCCCGGCGCGCGGTTCGAGGAGCGGGTGTTCACGAGCGCCGCCGGCAGCCGGCGCTACAAGGTCTACGTGCCGAGCGGCTACACCGGTCAGGCCCTGCCCTTGGTGGTGATGCTGCATGGCTGCACCCAGGATCCGGACGATTTCGCCGCGGGCACGCAGATGAACGCGCTGGCCGAGGAGCAGACCTTCCTGGTTGCCTATCCGGCTCAGGCGCAGTCGGCACATATGCAGCGGTGCTGGAACTGGTACGCCGCCGGCGATCAGGTCCGCGAGGGCGGGGAGCCGGAACTCATCGCCGGCATCGCCCGTGCGGTGATGGCGGAGTTCTCGGCGGACCCGACCCGGGTCTATGCGGCCGGGCTCTCGGCCGGCGGTGCCGCGGCGGCGATCCTGGGGGCGACCTACCCGGACTTGTTCGCCGCCGTCGGGATCCATTCCGGGCTGGCCTGCGGGGCCGCCCGCGACCTGCCGAGTGCGCTTACGGCGATGAAGGGGCAGGCCGGGCCCGCAGCGACCAACCGTCAGCCGGTGCCCACCATCGTGTTCCACGGCGACGGCGACCGCACCGTGCATGCCGCCAATGGCGATCAGGTGATGGCCCAGGCCGGCGCCGCTCCGGGGCTCACCAAGACGGTGACGCGGGAGACGAGCCCCGGGGGCATGGCCTACACCCGCACGGTCCGCAGCGACGCGAACGACCGCGCCGTCCAAGAGCAGTGGCTGTTGCACGGGGCCGGCCATGCCTGGTCCGGGGGCAGCCCCGCCGGGTCCTACACGGAACCGCGGGGACCGGATGCAAGCCGCGCGATGGTGCGCTTCTTCCTGTCCCACGTGTTGGAACCGCGCGCCCGGGCCTGAGGCCGGGGACGCGGGCTCCGCTCACTCGGAATCGGCGTCGTCCGAGCCATCGTCCGGCGGGAGGCCGGCATCCGGCGCCGGGCCGGAGAGGGTCGACGCATAAGCATCCGGGCCCGACCGGGCGGCGAGCGAGGCCGGCATCCGCTGCGGGCCTCGCTCGGACGGGATCAGGGTCGCGGTCGCCGCGATCAGGCCGGCCATCGAGCGGAGCTTCTCGGGCTGGCGCGGGTCGCGGGCGATCAGCGCCGCATCCTGTTGCAGGCGCAAATTGCAGGCCGGCGTGGGCAGGCCGCCATTCGGCGTGCAGGCGTCGTGGCGGGCGCAGGCTGCGTCGAGGGCGTCGATCGGCGGCAGCGGGGCGTTGTTACCCGGCCCGCAGTAATTGCCGTAGATCAGCATTTTCGGGCCGCCGAAGGCGGCGGGCTGGGCCTGCGACGGCGCGGAGAGGGCGGCGAAGCCGGTAGCCAGAAGGAGCGGGGCAGCAAGTCTCGTGAGCATCGTCAGGACCTCAAGCGATCTCGCCCCCTCAGGCGGTTCGCGTCGGTGGCCGCAATGCGGCGACAGGTCGGAAAACGGTCGGCTACATTCGCAAGTTCCAGCCACGACCGTCCACAGATGTGTTGTGTCGCACCGCACTGGCTCCCGCGCCGATCCTGAGCCAGAGTAACCGCTCCACCAGGAGCTGCCGATGACCGTTCGTCTGTTCGAACCGCTGACGCTCGATGCACTCACGCTCGAGAACCGCATCCTGATCGCGCCGATGTGCCAGTATTCGGCCCGGGACGGCGAGGCCACCGACTGGCACATGATGCATCTGGGGCAGCTCGCCATGTCGGGGGCCGGCCTGCTGACCCTGGAAGCCACCGCGGTCTCGCCGGAGGCACGGATCACCGCCTGGGATCTCGGCCTCTACAGCGACGGCTGCGAGCGGGCGCTCGGCCGCGTGCTCGATGCGATCCGCGAATACGCGCCGATCCCGGTCTGCATCCAGATCGCCCATGCCGGCCGCAAGGCGTCGAGCGCGGCGCCCTGGGACGGCGGCCAGCAGATCCCGCCGGAACACGCCTATGGCTGGCGCACCGAGGCGCCCTCGGCGGTGGCGCATGGGGAGGGCGAGGTCCCGCCCCATGCCCTGGACGCCAGCGACCTGAAGCGGGTCCGCGACCAGTTCGTGGCCACCGCCAAACGCGCCGTACGGCTGGGCATCGAGGCCGTGGAGCTGCACGGCGCCCACGGCTACCTGCTGCACCAGTTCCTGTCGCCGATCGCCAACAAGCGCACCGACCAGTACGGCGGCAGCCTGGAAAACCGGATGCGCTTCCCGCTGGAGATCTACGACGCGGTGCGCGACGTCGTCCCCGCGGGGAGCCCCGTCTGGCTGCGCGTCTCGGCCACCGACTGGGTCGAGGATGGCTGGGACATCGACGAGACCGTGGAGCTGGCCAAGGCGCTCAAGCGGGCAGGTTCGCCGGCGCTCCACGTCTCCACGGGGGGCGTCTCGCCCAAGCAGGCGATCAAGCTCGGACCGGGCTATCAGGTGCCCTATGCCGAGCGGATCAAGGCCGAGACCGGGCTCACCACCATCGCGGTCGGGCTGATCACCGAAGCCCAACAAGCCGAGACGATCCTGCAGGAGGGACGGGCGGACGCGATCTCGCTCGCCCGCGCCATGCTGTACGATCCGCGCTGGCCCTGGCACGCGGCGGCCGAACTCGGCGCCCGGGTGCGGGCCCCCAAGCAGTACTGGCGCTCGCAGCCCCGGGAGTACAAGGACCTGTTCACGGACACGGCGTTCGGCCAGCGGTGACGCGGCTCCCACACCTTGAGACGACGCGTTCATCTCGGGGGACCGGCTCACCTTCGGGAGAGTTTTCTTCGCCTTGCTGCTCAGGCGGAAGGAAGCTTGACCATCGTCTGAACCGCCGCCACGAACCGATCGCGCGCTGCGGGGCTCACGCGCTTGAGATAAGATCGGACTGTCGCCAATACTGCCGCCTCTTCCGGAGCAGACGGATCATGCGTTGGCCCCAGATCGGCAGCCACGTCGGCAGCCACTTCGCCAAAGCTCGACACCGGCACGCCGAGCGCGTCCGCAACGCGTCCCAGCGTCCGGGCGGACGACGCAGTCCGATGGACGGCCATCGACGGTTTGGGGTCGTCATGCATGCTTGGCTTTCGATCAGGACGTGACGCATCTCGCTTGGCGATGATGGCGAACCTGCATCGCCCCTTCATAACGCAGATGCTTTTCAACCTGCGCGTGAATTTTTTTTCATTCTTGTCTGGTGACGGCGGCGCAAACTCGGGCAAACTATACTGATCTGGATTACGGCGGCGGGCCAATGGGACAGCGGTCAACGACCTGGGTCAACGCGATCGACAGTTTCAGCGAGCCGCTCGACCGGCTGCACGCCGCACTGGACGCCTCCTGCGTCGTCGGCAGTTGGGACTGGGACATCGTGCGTGGCACGATGGTGTACGACGCTGGTGCGGCTCGGCTTCTGACTGGAGACGCGTCGCTGGCCGAACAGGAAATCAGTGGTCTGGAGACAATCGCGGCTGTCCATCCAGCCGACCACGCTTGGCTGATCGAGCATGTCCAAGCAGCGGTGCAGGCCGGCGGCCTGATGCTGGCCGAGTATCGCGTCGTTGATGCCGACGGCCACGTGCGCTGGCTGCTGAGCCGTGGACGAACCTACCAGAATGCAACGGGTCAGCCGGTGCGCTCACGCGGGATTATCATCGACATCACCGAGCTGCGTAGCGACGGCGAGCGCTACGTCGTCACGAGCGGCTCGGCGGCGGACGCCGATCTGCTGGAACGGGCAGCCGATCACGCCATGGAACTGAAGCGCATCCTGACGGCGGACGTCCCCGCGGATGTACGCGCCGCCACGGATGTCCTGCTGTTCGCCATCGGCCGTGCATTGGCAGCCAGCGAGTCCGAGCCCGGGCACTGATTGCGCGATAATCGTGCACGCGCATCAGGCGGCGACCGTCGACGGATCATGGTTTGTTTTGCCGGTGAGGAACGCGAGCCGATCGTTTCCGAGAGCACCCGGGGGCCTGGGGATCCTAAAAACAGCGCTGTCCAGCTTCACGCGTTTGCCGGTCAAAGGTAGACACGCAGAAATTCACCCCAAGCCGTCATTCAACGTCCGATCCAAGCCAGTGGTGGGGACCTTCGCTGTCGCACCTCCAAAGCAGCCATCGCAGAACGCCGCTTCAAGCAGCCTTGCGGTCGGGCTATTGCCAAGCCCGACCGCCGAACGCTCATGTGCGATTGTCGATCTCCGGCACGCCGCTGCTACGGTCGGCATACGCGGCGATGAAGGCCGGTCGAGCCTGCCAGCGCCGCCAGAAGGCATCGAGATGTTCGAACCGCTCATCGAGCGGGGTGGCGTTGACGGGGAACTTGGAAAACGCAATCGCCGTCGCCAACGTGATGTCGGAGAACGTCGGCTGCTCGCCACCCAGCAGCCAGTCGCGGCCATCCGCGAGGTGCCGGTCTACGAGACCAGCATGCGCCAGCGCCACCTTACGTGAATGCTCGCCCCAAGCCGGGTTGCTGGTCAGTTCGAGCTTCGG
This sequence comes from Methylobacterium sp. E-065, assembly GCF_022829605.1. Classification (GTDB taxonomy): domain Bacteria; phylum Pseudomonadota; class Alphaproteobacteria; order Rhizobiales; family Beijerinckiaceae; genus Methylobacterium. Next base: position 18,535 of record NZ_JAKSYD010000105.1, read on the forward strand.
GCCCAATCCCTGGTGCAGGACGTGGAAGGCAGTGACGATAGGGTAGAGGATGTGCACCCACACCCGGCTGTCCCACATCTGATCGAGACCGCGCTCATGCGCCGTCGCCCCCATGATCTTGCGGCCCTCGAACGCGTCGTCGAGGTAGCGGGCGATGGCGGAGGTCTCGCTGAGGTAAGAACCATCGGCGAGCGCAAGGGTCGGCGTCTCGCCCCAGGCGTTCATCTTCAGGTGTCTCCAACCCCGCTGCTCGCCCACTGGCGACATGTCGTAGATCGTCTCGTCGAAGCGGTCGGCGATGCCCTTCTCGTGCATGAAAATCCGCAGGCGCTGCGGGTTCGGGAACGCCGAGGGGGAGGTGAAGAGCTTGAGCTTGTCGGACATCGTCTGCTCGCTTTCGGGATACTCAGCCTGTCTGTCAGATGACAGGTAGCAAGCTAGAGCCCGTATCTTGTGCCGTCAACCCCTGTCTGCCATATGACAGGTGGAGGTTGGACATGGCAGCGACGTCGAAGGGGAATGTGAGAGAGGCCATCCTCGTAGCCGCACGGGAGGCGGCGATGGCTTATGGCTACGGCGGCCTCAACTTCCGCGACCTTGCGGCGACCGTCGGCATCAAGGCGGCCAGCATCAACTACCACTTCGCCACCAAGGCTCTCCTCGGCGAGGCGGTTGCACGGCGCTACTGGGAAGACATCGCCCGCGATCTCGAAGCCATCTCAACGAATGCCCGAAGCCCAACCGAAGCGTTGCAGCGATACCCGAGCATCTTCCGGCTATCCCTGGAGCGCGACAATCGCATGTGCCTGAGCAGCTTCATGGCGACGGAACATGACGAATTGCCCGAGCCGGTGTTGAAGGAGGTGCAAACGTTCGCCGACGTGAACACCGCATGGCTATGCGAACATTTGGTCGCCGCCAAACGCGCCGCGCCAGCCGAAGGTGAGTTAAGGGCCCGTGCCATTTATGCTGCCGTCGCCGGGGCGCAGATGATCGCTCGCAGCCGTTCGGATGTAGACGTGTTCGACACGTTGATCGAAAGCTACCAACGCATGGGTTTGCTCCCGAGCTCGTGAAGCTTCGTGTCCGGACATTGCGAGTTTGGGTGCCTCCGCCGCATCCGATCCACGCCGGACGAGCGGTTCAGTGCATATCTCATCCAGAAGCAGACCGGCTGTTTTAGACCCGAAGCCGCCCTTCACCCGGTCGCGTCGATCGGATCCGGTCCTACCGCGGTGCCGCCCCGATCAGCGGCCCGAGCGGCCGGCTGATGTCGGTGCGGCCGAGATTGGGCGCGTGGAGGCTCGACACCGAGCCGTCGAGGAACAGGGCGTTGCGGCAGCCGAGGTCGTCCTTGAACAGCCGCGCGAAGGCCCCGAAGGTCACCGGGCGCTCGGAGATCGCGAAGATCGCCACGTGCCCGTCCTCGGCCATGCCGACGCCGTTGCGGATCTTCTGGCTCGGCCCGTCGGCGGAGATCTTCGGGTGGATCTGGCCGTCGATCACCAGCATGGGCCCGGATTGCGTCGCATAGTCCGGACGGATCTTCGCCCGGAGGTAGTGGGGCGTATCGAGCACCCCCGCCCGATCGCCCTTCACCCAGAACACGCCGTTCGGCTTGAGGTGGAAGTTGCCCGGCCCGTCCGCGGTGGAGACGTGCTTCATCTCGCGCCCGCCCTCGACGTAGAGGCCCACCGGCGCCTGATCCTTGTCGTACATGCCGGCATTCATCGCGAAGTCGAGGTGCCGCCCCTGCGCCTCGGCGAGGGTCCCGAGCGATCCGTAGGGCCGCCCGTCCGTTTGCAGCCAGAACAGCCTCAGCCGCTGCCGCCGCAGGTCGATCGTGCAGACCGTGAAGGTCTCGCCCTGGGTCTCCACCGCCCGGCAGGGCTCGGAGGCCGTGGGCGCGGCCAGGGCGCGCGGCGGCAGGGTCAGCGCGACGAGCGCGATCAACAGGGCGTGAGCCGGGCGTAGCGTCATGACGCGTTCCATGCTGCTCGGAGAAGCGATAGCGGCGCCTGTCGCCCCTGAAAGCGGCGATTTTCGAGTCCGAAGCCGTCCCGGAGCTTGCCGACCCAGCGGCGCGGCGCCTGCCGAACAGCGGCGGCAGGTCGCGGTCTTCACCTGAACTGTTTCGTACAGTCCGACGTTTCTACGGCTAGAGGGCGGTTTTCGACGGAGATGACGTGATGAAGGGTGCAGTGCTCTGCTCAACCCTGCTGGCGGCGGGCGCTCTGGCGCTCGCTCCTGCCAGCGCGGATGCGCGCGGCTTCGGCGGCGGCGGGTTCCATGGCGGCGGGTTCGGCGGCGGCTTCCACGGGGGCGGCTTCGGCGGCTTCCGCGGCGGCGGGTTCGGCGGCGGCTTCCGGGGCGCCGGGTTCCGCGGCGGCGGGTTCGGCTATCGCGGCGGATACGGCGGCGGCTACGGCCGTGGCTTCTACGGTCGCGGCTATGGCTATCGCGGCGGCTACGGCTACGGCCTTGGCGGGCTGGGTCTCGGCGTCGGCCTCGGCCTGGCGGCCGGCGGCCTCTACGGCGGCTACGGTGGCTACGGCTACCCGGGTTACGGCTACGGCGGCGGCTACGCCCCGGTCGGCTACGGGTATGGCGGCGGCGACTACGGCTACGGCGGCGGCTGCTACACGGTCCCGCGGGTGCGCTGGACCCCCTACGGCTACCGTCGGGTGCTGGTCGAGCGTTGCTACTGAGCCACACGGCGACAGCGCACATGTCAGGAAAGGCCGCCTTCGGGCGGCCTTTTTTCTTGCCAGGGACCCCCGTGGCGTTGGACAGCGCCGCCTGGCACGCCGATACTGGTATCGGACGGCAGGGGAGGGTGTATGAGTACGGCCACCGGGCAGGGCGATGGACGCGTCGAGGCGGTCGAGATCCACGACGCCAGCCTCACCGCTTTTTACCGCTCGATGACGCCGCTGGAGCGGCACACCTTCTGGGCGTGCGCCGCCGGCTGGTGCCTCGACGGCATGGATTTCATGATCTACCCGCTGGTGATCGGAACGATCATGAGCCTGTGGCACGTGGATTCCGGCACGGCCGGGCTCGCCGCCACGGTGACGCTGCTGGCCTCGGCGCTCGGCGGCTGGCTCGCGGGCTTCGTCGCAGACCGGATCGGCCGTGTTCTCACCCTCCAGATCACGATCCTGTGGTTCTCGGTGTTCTCGCTGCTCTGCGCCTTCGTGCAGAATTTCGAGCAGTTGCTCATCGCCCGGGCGATCCTCGGCCTCGGCTTCGGCGGCGAGTGGGCGGCCGGCGCTGTGCTGATCGGCGAGACGATCCGAGCCGAGTATCGCGGTCGGGCGGTCGGCTCGGTGCAATCGGGCTGGGCGATCGGCTGGGGGCTCGCGGTGCTGTCGCAGGCGGTGCTGTTCTCGCTCCTGCCGCCCGAGACCGCGTGGCGCTGGATGTTCGCGGTCGGCGCCCTGCCGGCTCTGCTGATCTTCTACCTGCGCCGCTATGTCGAGGAGCCGAAGGTCGCCGCCGAGACCCGGGCCCGGGCGGCGGCCGCCGGCGACCGGCCGCAGATCTGGGAGATCTTTTCCGGCCCGATCCTGAAGACGACTCTGCTCGCCTCCCTGGCGGCGGCGGGCTGCCAGGGCGGCTATTACGCCATCACCACCTGGGTGCCGCGCTTCCTCACCACCGAGCGCCACCTGTCGATCGTCTCCTCCACCGGCTACCTCTCGGCGCTGATCATCGGCTCGTTCGCCGGCTATCTGGTCGGCGCGTGGCTCGCCGACCGCCTGGGCCGGCGGCCGCTGTTCCTGATCTTCTCGCTCGGCGCCATCGCGGTGGTGGTGGCCTACACGCAGATCCCGCTCTCGAACGGCGTGCTCTGGGTGCTGGGCTTCCCGCTGGGTTTCTTCGCCTCGGGCTATTTCTCCGGCATGGGCGCCTTCCTGACCGAACTGTACCCAACCCGCCTGCGCGGCTCGGGGCAGGGGTTCTGCTACAATTTCGGCCGGGGCATCGGCGCCCTGTTCCCGGCGCTCGTGGGTTATATCTCCGAGCGCGTCGGCCTCGCCTCGGCGATCGCGATCTTCGCGGCGGTCGCCTACGGGGTGTTCTTCGTGGCGGCCTTCGCGCTGCCCGAGACGCGCGGCAAGGTCCTGCACGCGGATAGCTGATCATGCCCGAGATCCGAGACTGCCCAGCCCCGGACCCGCATCCGGGCGGTCCGACCCGCTACGCCGTGCCGGCGGGCGCGGTCGACACCCACGCCCACGTCATCGGCCTGCCGCCCGCCTATCCGCTGGTGCCGGACCGCAGCTACACGCCTCCGGCGGCCCCGGCAGAGGCCTATCTCGCGATGCTCGACGGGACCGGCATGGCCAACGGCGTGCTGGTGCAGGTCAGCGTCCACGGCACCGACAACCGGCTGATGGTCGAGACCCTGCGCGCCAACCGGCAGCGCCTGCGCGGCATCGCGGTGATCCCGCTCGGCCTGCCCGACGCGGACCTCGCCGCCCTGAAGGAAGCCGGCGTGGTCGGCCTGCGGCTGAACGTGCTGTTCGGCGGCGGGGTCGGTCTCGACGCGGTCGAGTCCTACGGGGCGCTTGCCCGGGAGATGGGTTGGCATCTCCAGTTCCTGCTCGATGCCCGGGACCTGCCGCCGATCGCCGGTCGCCTGTCCCGGCTGCCGGTGCCGCTGGTCTTCGACCATATGGGGCACATGCCGACCTCGGCCGGCGTGGACCATCCGGGCTTCCGGGCGCTGCTCGGCCTCGTCGCCGACGGGAACTGGGTGAAGCTCTCGGGCGCCTTCCGCGATTCCGTCACCGGGCCGCCCTACGCCGACACGATCCCCTTCGCCCGCGCCCTCAATGAGGCCGCCCCGGAACGCTGCCTCTGGGGCTCGGACTGGCCGCACGTCGCGGCCTGGGATGGGCCGCCGCGGACCACGACGCTCCTCGACCTGATGGCCGACTGGGTGCCGGACGAGGACCGGCGCAGGCAGGTCTTCGTCGACAATCCGCGCCGGCTCTACGGCTTCGGATAGGGCCGGAGCCTGCATCCCGCGCCGGGCCCAAGTCCCGGTTTCGAAAGGTCGAGACCTTTCGCGGGTCCGGGGCGGAGCCCTGGTCAAGATCTCAGGGCCCCGCCCTAAGAACCCGCCAAAGGGCAAGCCCTTTGGAAACCCGGGTTCCAGGTCGAACCGGCTCCAAGTCCCCGATTTGCAGCGCTCAACGCCGCCGCGATTCGTCCTGCGGCAGGTGGCGGCCGTAGACCTCCTGCTTCTCCGCGCGCTCGCGGATCAGGTCGGCATAGGCCTGCCGCATTTCGGGGGAGACGCTGACGCTCTTGCCCTTGGCGGGCTTGCGCTTGGGCGCCTTCTTGAAGGTGTTGCTCGCATCGGTCATGCCGGGCTCCGCGTCGAACCGTGGCGGCATCGCGTGGCCGGAGGGCCGATCGGGCTGTCCGGCTGCCGCCGCGGGCCGGACATCCGCCCTGTAGCGCATCCCGGCGGCGGGCGCACCGCGGTCTGGTGCCGTAACCCCACGGATTCGATCTGGTCCGCCCCGGACGCCTCTGCCAGGATCCGGGTGATTCCGATCGGGGAGGGCGGTCATGGCTTCGGGTGCGTCGCGGTGGGGTCGTTTGCCGGGGGCAGGCCGCCGGCAAGCTGCGGCTCTGCTGGCACTTCTGCTCGCCACCGGACCCGCCGCCGCGCAGGACCAGCCGCGGCCGTCCCGCGCGGCGCCGGCCGATCCCGCCTTCGAGGGCGCGAAGGCGGCGTTCGAGGCGCTGCCCGAGCCGGAACGGAAGGCGATCCAGGACGCCCTCGTCTGGACCGGCGGCTTCAACGCCGTGGTGTCGGGCGCGTTCGGGCGCCGGACCTTCGAGGCGCTCAACGCCTATCGCGCCCGCACCCAGAGCGCCGATCCCCTCGATCCGCGCGGCCGGGCGGCCCTGCTGGGGGCGGGGGCGGCGGCCCGGAATGCGGCGCGCTTCCGGATCGCCCCGGATCCCGGCAGCTCTGCGGTGATGGGGGTGCCGGAGCGCCTGCTGTCGAAGCGCACCGCCCTGGCCTCCGGCACGCGCTGGCAGAGCCCGGACGGGCGCGTCACCCTGGAGACCCGCGCCTATCCGCCGGAGGCCGAGACCCTCGACACCCTGTTCGAGAAGGCGACCGCGCCGCTGCCGAGCCGCAAGGTGACCTACAAGTTGAAGCGGCCCGACGTCGTGGTGGTGACCGCCGAGACCGGGGCCGGCCTGTCCTATATCCGCTACGCCGCCGGGCCGGCGGGCGTGCGCGGCTTCCTGTTCGGCTACGACAAAGCCCTGGCGCCGGAGGTCGATCGGCTGGTGATCGCGGTGGCGAATGCCTTCGTGCCGTTCCCGGAAGCCGCCGCGCCTGCCCCTGTCGCCGCGATTCCATCGGCCCCGGCCCGCCCCGAGACCGGCGCGATCGTGGCGCAGGATCCTGCCGTGGCGGGCGCCGGCCTCACGGTGGCGCCGGGCCGGGTGCTCACGGCCTCCGCAATGCTGGAGGGCTGTGCCGCGCCCCGCATCGGCGCGGCGCCGGCCCGCAAGCTCGCCGCCGACCCCTCCGGCCTCGCGCTGCTCGATGCGCCCGGGGCACCCGCGCCGATCCGGCCTGTGGCACGGACGGAACCGGTCGGCGCCGAGGATAACCTGATCGCCCTCGCGCCGAGCCCGGACGGAATCGTGGCCGCCCCCGGAAGCGCCGTCGCGGGCGATGTCGTCGCGGCCCTTCAGCCGGGCGCGGCCGGTGCGCCGGTGCTCGACCGGTCCGGACGGCTCGTCGGGCTGATCGCCCGTTACCCGGCCGCGCCTCGCCGGGTCGCCGGGATCGTGCCTCCCGCGCGGCTGCCGCTGGTACCGGCCGGGGCGATCACCGCCTTCCTCGCCGGCCAGGGCATCGCCGAAGCGAAGACGCCCTCGGACGGTGGGCCCGGGGCATTCGCGCCGGCGGTGGTGAGGATCGTCTGCCGCTAGGGGTCGCGGGTGCTCAGGGCAGGGCTCGGAGAGAGCGACTTGGAGAACGACTTGGGCTCTGCCCTGGACCCACAAAAGGTCTCGACCTTTCGAAACCTGGATCGGAGGTCGTTCCCGGCCACGAGGCGGCCGGGAACGACGCCGCGGCTTAAAGCCGGCCGGTGGCCAGCAGGACGATCAGGACGATCAGCAGGATGCCACCGAGGCCGAAGCCCGGACCGCGATAGGCGCCGCCGCCGAGGAAGCCGCCGCCGCCGAAGGCCAGGATGATCAGGATGATGAGGAGGATGGTAACAAGGGACATCTGGCGAGAACTCCGAACGGTCGCGTCTGGTGCGAGCGTGACCGTTCAAACGCTGCGACATTCCGTTCCGTTCAATCGCCGCCTCAGCTTTTGTGAGAAAAATACGGATGAGGCCTTGAGTCTCAGGCGTGCCAGTCGGGTAGCGGATCCTGCGGGGCGTCGAGCCAGCCCGGTACCGGCAGGTTGCGCTCGGCAAGGAAGGCCGGGTTGAACAACTTCGAGGCGTAGCGCGCCGCCCCGTCGCACAGGATCGTCACGATGGTGTGGCCGGGCCCGAGTTCCCGGGCCAGCCGGATCGCGCCGGCGACGTTGATCCCCGACGAGCCGCCGAGCGACAGCCCCTCCTCTCGCATCAAGCCGAAGACGAGGTCGAGGGCCTCGCGGTCCGGGATGCGGAAGGCATGGTCCGGGGTGAAGCCATCGAGGTTCTTGGTGATCCGGCCCTGGCCGATCCCCTCGGTGATCGAGGAGCCCTCGGCCTTCAGGGTGCCGGTCGTGTAGTGCGCGTAGAGGGCCGAGCCCTCCGGATCCGAGAGCGCGATCTTGATCTGCGGGTTGCGGGCCCGCAACGCCTCCGCGGTGCCGGCCAGCGTGCCGCCGGTCCCGGCCGAGCAGACGAAGCCGTCGACCCGGCCGCCGGTCTGCGCCCAGATCTCGGGGCCGGTGCCCTCGACGTGCGCCTGCCGGTTGGCGACGTTGTCGAACTGGTCGGCGAAGAAGGCGCCCGCCGGCTCCGTGGCGGCGAGCTTTTCGGCGAGCCGCCGGGCGACATGGACGTAGTTGTTCGGGTTGGCGAACGGCACCGCCGGCACCTCGACGAGGCGCACGCCGGCGAGCCGCAGGGTCTGCTTCTTCTCTTCGGATTGGGTGACCGGGATGACGATCAGCGTCCGGTAGCCCCGCACCGAGGCCACCAGGGCGAGACCGATGCCGGTATTGCCGGCGGTGCCCTCCACGATGGTGCCGCCCGGCCGGATCAGGCCCTTCGCCTCGGCGTCCCGCACGATGGACAGCGCCGCACGGTCCTTCACCGACAGGCCGGGATTGAGGAACTCGGCCTTGCCGTAGATGGCGCAGCCGGTCTCCTCGGAGGCCCGGCGCAGGCGGATCAGCGGTGTCTGGCCGATGGCGGCGAGGACATCGGGGGCGGGTTCGCGACTCGGTGCGGTCATAAGCGGGAGCCTAGGATGCTGCGCTGGCGCTGGCGAGCCTCACCCGAACACGTGCCCCCCGTTGATCCGCAGGCCCACCGGGTGCCCGGCCGGGTGGCGGACGCCATCGAAATCCTCCACGGCGAGCACGCGGCCCTCCGCATCCACCACCTCGATCCGCTGGCGCCCTTGCGTCCGGTACGAGCTGCGCACCGTGCCGGACAGGTGCGCGGATTCGGCCTCGGCGAGCTGCAGCTGCCAGGGGCGGACGTAGAGCTTCACCGGGCCGATGATGCCGGCCGGGGCTACCACGGGCGTCTCCCGGCCGCGCACCAGCACCCGGCCGCCCTCGGCGATCGCCTCGACCTCGACGGAATCACCCAGAAACTTCATCACCGTGGCGGAGGCCGGGTGCTCCTGCACCTCGTCGGGGGTGCCGACCTGCTCCAGGCGGCCGCGATCGAGCACCGCCACCCGGTCGGACAGCTCCAGCGCCTCGTCCTGGTCGTGGGTCACGAAGATCGTGGTCTGGCCGGTGCGGTCGTGGATCTCGCGCAGCCAGCGGCGTAGGTCTTTTCGCACCTGGGCGTCCAGCGCCCCGAAGGGCTCGTCCAGCAGCAGCACCCGCGGCTCGACCGCGAGCGCCCGGGCGAGCGCGACGCGCTGGCGCTGGCCGCCCGAGAGCTGCGACGGGTAGCGGTCGCCGAACCCCGAGAGGCGGATCAGGTCGAGCAGGTCGCCAACCCGGCGCTTGATCTCGGCCTTGGCCGGACGGTCCGCGCGGCGGCGCGCGTTCAGCCCGTAGGCGATGTTGTCGGCCACGCTCATGTGCTTGAACAGGGCGTAGTGCTGGAACACGAAGCCCACCGCCCGCTCCTGCACGGCGAGGCCGGTCGCGTCGTCGTCCCCGAACAGGATCCGGCCGCGATCCGGCGCGTCGAGCCCGGCGATGATCCGCAGCAGCGTCGTCTTGCCCGAGCCCGAGGGCCCCAGCAGGCCGATCAGCTCGCCCGCCCGCACGTCGAGGGACAGGTCGTGCAGGACCGCCGCCGTGTCGAAGGTCTTCGAGACGCTCTCGACCCGGATCGTCGTGGAGGGGCGATCCAAGGGGCTGTCAGTGTGCCCGGCCGTGCGCGAGTTCACCGGCGAAGCGCCATTCGAGGAAGGATTTGAGGACGAGGGTGATGAGGGCAAGGACGGCAAGGAGCGAAGCGACGGCGAATGAGGCGACGAAGTTGTACTCATTGTAGAGGATCTCCACGTGGAGTGGGATGGTGTTGGTCAGGCCGCGGATGTGGCCCGACACCACCGACACCGCTCCGAATTCGCCCATCGCCCGGGCATTGCAGAGGAGCACGCTGTAGAGCAGGCCCCAGCGGATATTGGGCAGCGTCACCGTGCGGAACACGTGGAGGCCCGAGGCGCCGAGCGTCAGCGCCGCCTCCTCCTCGGCGGTGCCCTGCTCCTGCATCAGCGGGATCAGCTCACGGGCGACGAACGGGAAGGTCACGAACACCGTCGCCAGCACGATGCCGGGCAGCGCGAACAGGATCTGGATCCCGTGGTCGATGAGCCAGGAGCCGAACAGGCCCTGGGACCCGAACAGCAGCACGTAGATCATGCCGGAGACCACCGGCGAGACCGAGAACGGCAGGTCGATCAGGGTGATCAGCAGCGCCTTGCCGGGGAACTCGAACTTGGCGATCGCCCAGGAGGCCGCCAGCCCGAACACCACGTTGAACGGCACCGCGATCACCGCCACGGTCAGCGTCAGTCGGATCGCGCTCCAGGCATCGGGCTCCCGGAACGCATCCAGGAAGGCGCCGATCCCCTTCGAGAAGGCCTGGGTGAACACCGCGAACAGCGGCAACACCAGGAACAGCGCCAGGAAGGTGACCGAGATCCCGATCAGCACCCCGCGGGTGGCGGCGCCCTCGGATGCGGCCTGGGCGGGCTTGGCGGCCGGCACGGAGATCGGGGAGAAAATCTCAGACATAGCCGAACCGCCGCCGTGACCAGGCCTGGATGAGATTGATGGCGAGCAGCGTCAGGAACGAGATCCCGAGCATGATCGTCGCGATCGCAGCCGCGCCGCCGTAGTCGAACTCGGACAGCTTGATCACGATCAGCAACGGCGCGATCTCCGACACGTAGGGCAGGTTGCCGGCGATGAAGATGATCGAGCCGTACTCGCCGACCCCCCGGGCGAAGGCCAGGGCGAAGCCGGTCAGCACCGCCGGGATCAGCGGCGGAAGGACGACCTTGGTCAGCGTCGCGATCCGCGTGGCCCCGAGGGTGGCGGAGGCCTCCTCGATCTCCTTGTCGATCTCGGCGATCAGCGGCTGCACGGTCCGCACCGCGAAAGGCAGGCCGATGAACACCATGGCGATGAAGATGCCGATCGGCGTGTAGGCCACCTGGATGCCGAGCCGGGCGAGCGGCGCACCCACCAGCCCGTCCGGGGCGTAGAGCGAGGCCAGCGCGATCCCGGCCACCGCGGTCGGCAACGCGAAGGGCAGATCGACGGCCGCGTCGACCAGCTTACGCCCCGGGAACCGGTAGCGGGTCAGCACCCAGGCCACGAGGAAGCCGAACGTGGAGGCCACCAGCGCCGCGATGGCCGAGACGCCGAAGCTGATCCGCAGGGCGCTCGCCACCCGCGGATCGGTGGCGACATCCCAGATGCCGGACAGACCGAGCCCCGAGGCCTTCACCACCAGACCGGCCAGCGGCAGCAGCACGATCAGGCCGAGACAGGTCAGCGTGTAGCCGAAGCTGATCCCGAAGCCCGGAATCACGCTCGGTCGACGGAAGGTCCGCCTTGGACGGGGTGTCTCGACCATGATCCTGGAGCCTCAGCGGCCGGCGCGGCTCAAGCGGTCGAACAGGCCGCCGGCGTCGAAGTTCCGCTTCTGGATCTCGTCCCAGGAGCCCTGCAGATCCTCGATCTTGAACAGCTTGATCTCGGGCAGCTGCGCGAGGTCGGCCGGTGCCGCCGCCTCCCGCTTGATCGGCCGGTAATGGTGCTTGGCGAAGATCGCCTGGGCCCGGTCGGTGTAGAGGAAGTCGAGATAGGCCTGCGCGGCCTTCGTCGTGCCCTTACGCTCGGCATTGGTGGCCACGAGGGCCACCGGCGGCTCGGCGTAGATCGAGGTCGGCGGCGAGACGATGTCGAACTTGTCGGCGCCGAATTCCTGAAGGACCAGATAGGCCTCGTTTTCCCAGGTCGGCAGCACGTCGCCGAGACCGCGCTGCGCGAAGGTCACGGTCGAGCCGCGGGCGCCGGTGTCGAGCACCGGCACGTTCTTGTAGACCTGACCCACGAAGGCGTCGGCCTTGGCGGCATCCTTGTCCTGATTGAAGGCGTAGCCCCAGGCCGCCAGGAAGTTCCAGCGCCCGCCTGCCGAAGTCTTCGGGTTCGGGGTGATCACCTTGACGTCGGGCTTCACGAGGTCGGCCCAGTCCTTGACGCCCTTCGGGTTGCCCTTGCGGACGAGGAACACCACCGTCGACGTGTAGGGCGTGGCGGTGTTGGGCAGCTTGCTGCGCCAATCGTCCGGGATCTTGTGGGTGAGCTTGGCGATGGCGTCGATGTCGGAGGGGATGCCGAGCGTCACGACGTCGGCGTCGACCCCGTCGATCACCGTGCGCGCCTGCGCGCCCGAGCCGCCGTGGGACGCCCGGACCGTGATCGCCTCGCCGGTCTTGGCCTTCCAGTCCTCGGCGAAGACGGCGTTGATCTCCCGGTAGAGTTCCCGGGTCGGATCGTAGGAAACGTTCAGGAGGGCCGTTTCGGCGGAGGCCTGCACCACGCCTGCCCAGAGGCCGGCGCCGGCCAGCAGGGATAGCCCGATCGCCCGGACGGCGTGCCCTCGACCCACAACGTTCGTCATCTCGTCCGATCCCCGGCCAGCCGCATCGCGCCACAGGGGAACAACCCCCCGGGAACAGGCGAAATCGTTCTTTTTATCGAACGATGTCAAGCCGCGGGCACTGTCTTGCCGGGCCCGTCGGCCAGCGCAAGATCGATGGAATTGGCGAGAAGGCAAGCATCCGCAGCGTGCTACGGGAGCGGAACGCATGGATCTTCTCCCGCTCGCAGGATGCGGGGAAGAATCAGAGCGTCTCAGGCAGTTTCGCAGAAAGAACGATCTGATGTGCGATGGCGCACACCGAATTGCGGGATCCTGTCGGGATGCGGGAGGCGGCCGCGAAGCCCACCCGACAGGAATCGGACCGTGATCGGTCGCGTCTCCGTCAATCCTTCGGCTTCACCAGTTGCGCGATGAGCGCTTCCAGGCGCTGACTCACCGGCGCCGCGAGGGAATCGGCGTATTGCGAACGCAGTGTCCGGCCGAGATGGCGGCGGATTCCGGGGGCCAGGGGCGGCACGTCGGCCGTGGCCTCCAGCGGAGCCGGACGCTCGGGATGCGGCTTCGACATGATCGGACATCCCCACGGCGGCTCCGCAACAGACTGGCAAAGCTTGGTTAAGGACCCGTCACTGCCTCCCATGCGGGACAGGCCCGCCCCTGGGTAGGGGATGGGCGCGGCGTTTGTGCAGGGGCTGTCGCAGGCCGGAACTGGCACCCCGGGGGATACGTTCCCCGCCCTTGAGACAACCAAGCTGCCCGGAGCCTCCTCGTGTCCCGCCCGATCTCCCTGACGACGTTGGTGTTCCTCGGCGCGGCCCTCGCCGGGTCTCCCTGTCTCGCCCAAACGAAGCCCGGTGAGATCAAGGGCGTGGACGCCATGGGCGACAAGTCGCGGAGCGCTCAGGACGGCTGGAGCCAAGCCCCCGTTCCCCGCGAGGAATCCGCCGCCAAGGACGCGCCGAATCCCGGCGGCCAGTCGATCAAGGAAAACGCCGACCGTCCGGTCCCCAAGGCGGATCCCGGCGGCACCGCGGCCACGGAGCCGCAGGCGCCCCTCGATCACCGGACGGCGAGCCCGTCCGGCACGAATCCCTCTGTCCCGAGCAAGTAAAAAAGGGCATTTCCTAAGAGGATGATAACGGCACGGGCGAACGTACTGCGTCGCCCGCAACACAGCTCGAGCCGTGTCACGTCTGTGTCACGCAACCGCACTTGCCTCGTGCACGCTTTTTTGGGACACCCTGGAATTATACCAAGTCGCTTTATGGAGCGGAGATGACGGTCCAGGTCTCAAGGCGTGGCCTGCTCAAGGGGGCCGGTGCCGGTCTCGCGGGCGGCTCGCTGGGCGCACTCGGATTCGGCGGACTCGAGCCCGCCATGGCCGCCGCTGTGCGGCCCTTCAAGCTCGCGCAGATGCGCGAGACCCGCAACACCTGCCCGTACTGCTCGGTGGCGTGCGGCGTCATCCTGTACAGCCTGGGTGACCGTTCGAAGAACGCGCGCTCCTCGGTGATGCATATCGAGGGGGACCCGGATCATCCGGTCAACCGCGGCACGCTCTGCCCGAAGGGCTCAGCGTTGCTCGACTTCGTGCATGCCGAGACCCGCACCAAGTACCCGCTCCATCGCGCCCCGGGCACGTCGGAGTTCAAGCGGGTCTCCTGGGACTTCGCCCTCGACCGGATCGCGGAGCTCCTGAAGGCGGATCGCGACAAGAATTTCGTGGCCAAGAACGGCGACCTCACGGTCAACCGCTGGACCACGATGGGCTTCCTCGGCGCCTCGGCCACCACCAACGAGACGGCGTGGCTGACCTACAAGACAGTCCGAAGCATGGGGGCCCTCGTCTTCGATAATCAGGCCCGAGTTTGACACGGTCCGTCGGTCGCCAGTTTGGCGCCCTCCTTCGGACGCGGTGCGATGACCAACCTCTGGATGGACATCAAGCACGCGGACGTGATTACCGTGATGGGCGGCAATGCCGCCGAAGCTCACCCCTGCGGCTTCAAGTGGGTCGTCGAGGCGAAAGCCCATAACAATGCCAAGCTGATCGTCGTCGATCCGCGCTTCACCCGCACCGCGTCGGTGGCCGATCTCTACTGCCCGATCCGGCAGGGGACCGACATCGCCTTCCTGTCGGGCGTGGCCAAGTACCTGCTCGACAACGACAAGGTGCAGCACCGCTACGTGTCCGCCTACACCAACGCCGGGTACGTGGTCCGCGAGGGCTACGACTTCAGCGAAGGGCTGTTCGCGGGCTACGACGCGGACAAGCGCGACTACGACAAGACCACCTGGGACTACGAGATCGGTCCCGATGGCTACGCCGTGGTCGACGAGACGATGCAGCATCCGCGCTGCGTCATGCAGCTCCTGAAGAAGCACATCGCGATCTACACGCCCGAGATGGTCGAGCGGATCTGCGGCTCGCCCAAGGAGACCTTCCTGAAGGTCTGCGAGCTGATGGCGACGACGTCTTCGCCGGAGCGCACCATGGCGTCGCTCTACGCGCTCGGCTGGACGCACCACTCCAAGGGCTCGCAGAACATCCGCTCGATGTGCATCGTGCAGACGCTGCTCGGCAACATCGGCATGCTCGGCGGCGGCATGCAGGCCCTGCGCGGTCACTCCAACATCCAGGGGCTGACCGATATCGGGCTGATGTCGAACCTCATCCCGGGCTATCTCAACATCCCGGTGGAGAAGGAGCCGACCTACGCGAGCTACGTCGCCAAGCGGCAGTTCAAGCCGCTGCGTCCGGGACAGACGAGCTACTGGCAGAACTACAACAAGTTCTTCGTCTCGTTCCAGAAGGCGATGTGGGGCGATTACGCCACCAAGGACAACGACTGGGCGTACGATTACCTGCCCAAGCTCGATGTGCCGACCTACGACGTGCTGCGCGGGTTCGAACTCGCCAAGCAGGGCAAGATGACCGGCTACGTCATCCAGGGCTTCAACCCCCTGCTGTCGTTCCCGAATCGCGCCAAGATGACGGAAGCCTTCTCCAAGATGAAGTTCATCGTGGTGATGGATCCGCTCAAGACCGAGACGGCGCGGTTCTGGGAGAACCACGGCGAGTACAACGACGTCGATCCGACCCAGATCCAGACCGAGGTGTTCGAGCTGCCGACCACCCTGTTCGTGGAGGAGGAAGGCTCGCTCTCGAACTCCAGCCGCTGGCTGCAATGGCACTGGCAGGCGCAGGAGCCGCCGGGCGAGTGCCGCTCGGACATCGAGATCATGTCGGAGATCTTCCTCCGCATGAAGGCGGCCTACAAGAGGGATGGCGGCGCGTTCCCGGATGCGATCGTCAACCTGAAGTGGGACTACGCGATTGCCGAGTCGCCGACGCCGACGGAGCTCGCCCGCGAGCTCAACGGCTACACGGTGGCGCCGACGCCGGATCTCAACGGGACCATCATCCCGGCGGGCAAGCAGGTCGACGGCTTCGCCCAGCTCAAGGATGACGGCACCACCGCCTGCGGCTGCTGGATCTACTCGGGCTGCTACACCGAGAAGGGCAACACCATGGCCCGCCGGGACAATACCGATCCCGGCGACCGCGGCATCGCCCCGAACTGGGCTTTCGCGTGGCCGGCCAACCGCCGCGTGCTCTACAACCGCGCCTCGTGCGACCCCGAGGGTCGTCCGTGGTCGGAGAAGAAGAAGCTCATCGAGTGGAACGGCAAGCAGTGGATCGGCTTCGACGTGCCGGATTACGGCGTCACCGTCGCCCCCGATAAGGGTGTCGGGCCGTTCATCCTGAACCAGGAGGGCGTCGCCCGCCTGTGGACCCGGGGCCTGATGCGCGATGGGCCGTTCCCGACCCATTACGAGCCGTTCGAATCACCGATGGCCAACATCCCGTTCCCGAAGATCAAGGGCGCGCCCGCGTCCCGGATCTTCAAGGACGACTTGGCCGATCTCGGTACCGCGGAGGAGTTCCCCTACGCGGCGACGAGCTACCGGCTGACCGAGCACTTCCACGGCTGGACCAAGCACGCCCGGATCAACGCGATCCTTCAGCCGGAGGCCTTCGTGGAGATCTCGGAGGAGCTCGCCAAGGAGAAGGGCATCGCCCGGGGCGGCTGGGTCCGCGTCTGGTCGAAGCGCGGCTCGCTCAAGGCCAAGGCCATGGTGACCAAGCGGATCAAGCCGCTGATCTGCGACGGCAAGCCCGTCCACGTCGTCGGTATCCCGCAGCACTGGGGCTTCATGGGCCACACCAAGAAAGGATGGCATCCGAACTCGCTGACGCCGGTCGTGGGCGATGCCAACACCGAGACGCCGGAGTTCAAGGCCTGGCTCGTGAATATCGAGCCGACCACGCCCCCGTCGGATGCGGTCGCGTAAGGGGAGCTGAATCATGGCCGACTACAGCTCCCTCGACATCCGCCAGCGCTCCGCCTCCACGGAGACGCCGCCGGAGATCCGCCGTCAGGTGGAGGTCGCCAAGCTCATCGACGTGTCGAAGTGCATCGGCTGCAAGGCCTGCCAATCGGCCTGCGAAGAGTGGAACGACCTGCGCGACGATATCGGTGTGAACACCGGCAGCTACCAGAACCCCCACGACCTCACGCCCAAGTCGTGGACCCTGATGCGGTTCACCGAGTACGAGAACCCGGAGACCAACAACCTCGAATGGCTGATCCGCAAGGACGGCTGCATGCATTGTTCCGAGCCGGGCTGCCTCAAGGCGTGCCCGTCGCCGGGCGCGATCGTGCAGTACTCCAACGGCATCGTCGACTTCATCGAGGAGAACTGCATCGGCTGCGGCTATTGCGTGAAGGGGTGCCCGTTCAACATCCCGCGCATCAGCCAGACCGACCACAAGGCGTACAAGTGCACCCTGTGTTCGGACCGGGTGGCGGTGGGTCAGGCTCCGGCCTGCGCCAAGGCCTGCCCGACCGGCTCGATCATGTTCGGCACCAAGCAGGCGATGATCGAGCAGGCCGAGACCCGGGTCGTCGACCTGAAGTCACGCGGCTTCGCGCATGCCGGCCTCTACGACCCGGCCGGCGTCGGCGGCACGCACGTCATGTACGTGCTGCACCATGCCGATCAGCCGAGCCTCTACGCCGGCCTGCCGAACGACCCGAAGATCTCGCCGCTGGTGGCCTTCTGGAAGGGCGGCGCCAAGGTGTTCGGTCTCGCCGCGATGGGCTTTGCCGCCGTGGCGGGCTTCTTCCACTACGTGACGGCCGGCCCCAACGAGGTCGTGCCCGAGGAAGAGGAAGAGGCGGTCGAGTACGACGAGGCCAAGCGCCGGGACACCGGCGGCGACGAGCTTCGGCCGCACTGAGCGGTCTCCCGGGCTGCTGACGTGGCCCGGGAGACGCGACGCGCCCCCTCTCCCGTGCGGGAGAGGGTTGGGGTGAGGGATCAGGTTTTTCCGGATCGGTCGTGGCCCTCACCCGGCTTTCTGCGAAAGCAGGCCTCCCCGCACGGGAGAGGGGGACCCGCGGTCCCTCCTTTCAACGCAGGGGCCGTAAAACCGGCGACGATGGAGCCGACAGGCCCTATCTTCGATTTCAGAGCCGCCCCCGCCCGCATGCGGAGCCGGCCCGTCAGGCGCGAGAAGGCCGATGACGACCCAGAACGATATCCGGGACGGCGAGACCCGTCCCCTGCATCACGCCAAGTCCACGGCGCCGGAGGTGCTGTACGTCCCGCGCTATACGGGTGTGCAGCGGGTGAACCACTGGATCACCGCGATCCTGTTCACCGTCCTGACCCTCTCGGGGCTGGCGATGTTCACGCCCTACCTGTTCTCGCTGACCGGCCTGTTCGGCGGCGGGCAGGCGACCCGGGCGATCCACCCGTGGTTCGGCGTGGCGCTGGCGGTGAGCTTCTTCTTCCTGTTCGTGCGCTTCTGGAAGCTCAACATCCCCAACAAGGACGATGTCGCGTGGTCGATGAAGATCGGCGACGTGGTCACCAACCGCGAGGACCGGCTGCCCGAACTCGGCAAGTACAATGCCGGCCAGAAGGGCGTGTTCTGGGGCCAGACCGCGCTGATCGGCGTGATGTTCGTCACCGGCTTGGTGATCTGGAACACCTATTTCGGCGGCCTGACCTCCATCGAGACCCAGCGTTGGGCGCTGCTCGCCCACTCGCTCGCGGCCGTGATCGCCATCGCGATCATCGTGGTCCACATCTATGCCGGCATCTGGGTGCGTGGCACCGGCCGGGCGATGGTCCGCGGGACGGTCACGGGCGGCTGGGCCTACCGGCATCACCGCAAGTGGTTCCGGCAGATCGCCGGCGGCAAGGCCCGCCACGGCTCGGTGGACAAGCGCGGGTCCTGAGGCGTGGCCAATTTCTTCAAGCGTAAATCCGCGGACAAGACCCCGACACAAGCGGAGGCGCCAAAACCGCGCCGCCGGGACTTCAACGAGCTGAAGCCCGATCCCGACAAGATCGGGATTTCCGGCTCGGTCCCGTTCGTCCGCCTGCCCGATCCCACGACCCTGTTCGCCGACCGTGCGGCACGCCTGGACGAGGCGGCCCCCGGGCACCCGCTGGAGGCCTATCTCCGGTTCGTGGCAGAGGTCGCCCGCGCCCAGGCGGCGATCCAGGCCAAGGTGGCGCTCCCACCGCCGCCGGACGGCGCCGATCTGGCGCTGCGGAGCGAGCACGGGATGCCGCCCCTGTCGCGGCACGGTCTGGAGGCTGATCCGGGCTTCGACGCGTGCCTGCTGGCGCTGCTCGACGCCCTGGATCTCACGACCGCACCTGAGGCTTCCGCCGCGGCCCGAGAGAGCCTGCGCGCCGCATCCCGGGAGGATCGCCTCGATCTGGCCCTGCAGGTCTTCGAGGGTGCGCTGCCGGTCGACCGGATCGCCGAGTGCGTGTTGGTCTCCGCGGCCCTGCAGGTCCGCCTCGCCGAGCAGGCGGCCGCCCTCGATCCCAAGATCCTGAAGCCGGTGGCCGACGGCGTCTGCCCGTGCTGCGGCGGCGCGCCGGCAGCGAGCGTCGTCGTCGCCTGGACCCCGGCCGACAAGGCCCGGTATCTGAGCTGCTCGCTCTGCGGCACCTACTGGAACCACGTCCGGATTCGCTGCACCGCCTGCGGTGACGGCGAGAACATCAGCTATTACGGGCTCGACGAGGTCTCGAAGGATGTCCAGGTCGAGACCTGCTCGACCTGCCACAGCTACATCAAACACCTGCACCAGCACCGGGCCCCGCGGCTCGACCCGGTGGCGGACGACATCGCGTCCTACGGGCTCGATCTGAAGATCGCCGAGGAAGGGTTCCGGAGGGCCGGGCTGAACCTGCTGTTCGTGATCTGAACACCGGGTCCAGGCTCGTTCAATCGCCGGCCCGGTGGAGGGCGAACCCGGTCGCGCCGGGGGCCTCCAATCCCGAGCGGAGTTGCATGCTCGGGATCCGGTAATCGCCGCCGTTCTGCTGCCGGAACGGGACCGGGGGCGTCGTCGTGAGGGTGGCCATGCGCTCCCGCAGGCGCTCCGCGACGGTCGCGAACCCGCCCGCGTCGAGGCGATCGGCCTGGTAGACCACGAAGGGCGGCAGCACGGCGTAGCCCGGATAGTACAGGATGCCGTGCTGGATCGGGAACAGCAGGTCGTCGATCGGCCCGTTGATCCCGCGCTCGGCGTAATGCTCCTCCCAGCCGCCGGCGGTCACGATCAGCATGGCGCGCTTGCCCGCGAGGCGGCCCTCGCCGTAGCGGTCGCCCCAGCGCCGGTCGCTGTGCTCGCCGACGCCATACGCGAAGCCGTAGGCGTAGACCCGGTCGACCCAGCCCTTCAGGATCGCCGGCAGGCCGAACCACCAGAGCGGGAACAGCAGGATCAGCTGGTCGGCCCAGAGAAGCTTCTCCTGCTCGGCAACCACATCGGCGGTGAGCGCGCCTGCCCCGAAGGCCTCCCCCGAGGCGGCGGCGACCTGAAGGCGTGCCCCCGGCGCGAGGCCGGGAAAATCGGCCTGGTCCACGGTAGCCTTCCAGCCCATGGCGTGGAGGTCCGAGACCGCGACGGCATGGCCCCGCTCCTCCAGGGAAGCCACGGCCACGTCGCGGAGCGCGCCGCAGAGGGAGCGCCGTTCCGGATGCGCGAAGACGATCAGGATGTTCATGGTGCGGGATCCGTGTCGAACCGGGGCTCCCTTGCTATCCGGCGGTCGACCGTTCCGGTACGTGACGCGCCTGAATAGGATTATGCCGCAGAATGGATCAATCCGACGTCACGCTGGAGCGGATGCGCAGCTTCGTCCGGGTGGCCGAGCGCGGCAGCCTGTCGGCGGTGGCGCGGGAATTCGGGGTCGGGCAATCGACCATCACCCGGCATCTGCGCGAACTCGAGGACGCCCTGGGCGTGGCCCTGATCACCCGGACCACGCGGCGCCTTGCGCTGACGGCGGAGGGGGCGGCCTATTATTCCGATAGCCTGCGCATCCTGCGCCTCGTCGAGCAGGCTGGGGCCGAGGCGCACAGCCGGGCGCAGGCGCCGTCCGGCATCGTCCGCCTGTCGTGCACGGCGGCGCTGGGCGTCCTGCACGTCGGCGCCATCGTGTTCGCGTTCCAGGATCGCTATCCCGAGATCGCGGTGGATCTGAGCCTCACCGACGAACGCATCGATCTGGTTCGCGAGGGGATGGACCTCGCGATCCGCCTGGGGCCCCTGGCCGACAGCGCGTTGAAGCTGCGCGCCCTCGGCCAGTCCGAACGCCGGCTCGTCGCCGCTCCCGCCTACCTGATGGCGCGCGGCCGGCCGCAGTCACCGCAGGAGCTTTCCGACCACGAGGGGATCCGCATGACGAACGTGGCCGGGAGCGGCACCCTCGTCCTCGAAGGACCGGACGCGGCGCGGCACACGGTGCCCTTCGCCGGCCGCCTGCGGGTCGATCACGGGCTTGCCGCGCGGGCGGCGATGCTGGCGGGGCGGGGGATTGCCCCCGCGCACCACTGGCTGGTCGCGGATTGCCTCGCCGATGGCCGGCTGGAAACGGTCCTGCCGGACTACACCGTGCCGTCGGTGCCGCTCAGCCTGCTGATCCAACCCGAGCGGGCCGGAACCGCACGAGTCCGCCTGCTGGCGGATATCCTAGCCGCACAGCTCCGCGCAGTCCCGGGAATCGCGCCGGAGGCCGGCGCTGCCACGGCGTCCGCTCAGCGGTAGCCGTACCGGCTCTTGGCGGCGGCCAGGAGATGCAACGCTTCGCCCGCCTTGCCGGCCGAGCACGCGGCAGCGGCCTGCGCGAGGTCGGCGTTGAAGTGGTCGCCCACGGGCTTGTTGAGGTTGCCGGTGGCCACGTCGCTATCGACGATCGCCTTGGTGCGCGCGATCTCGGGACCGCAGCCACTGCCGGTCGGCAGGGCCATGGGGGCCGGGATGACGGGCGAGGGTTCCATGACCGCCGGGGTGGTACGCTGCTGGCAGGCCGCCAGCGCCGCGACGGCAAGGGCGACGAGGCTAAGGCGCATCGGGAGACGGGGCGCGGGCACGGCGATCATCCTGTTGGGGCGCGGGGGCAGCGCCGCCAGGGTTTTGGGCCGAGCTTGGCAGTGGGTCAATCGCCGCCGCGACACGCCATGCTGGCGCGCGACGCGGGACGTCGGGCACCGGAACTATGGGATTCTGCTGTCATCGGAGTGGGTTGGCACGCGCTGTGACCGGTTCGGTTCAACAGCGCGCGCCGAATCGTGAGCGCCTACTTCGCCTTGTCGGCGAGCGCCTTCAGGCCGGAATCGTAGATGCCCTGGATCGCGTCGACCGCGACCGTGTCGGGGGCGCCCTTGGCGTTGAACGTCCCGGTCCACGTCACCTTCGAGCCGGAGCCCTCGGGGGCGACCGAGAGGGTCGACTTGTAGTCGGCGACCGGCAGCGGGCTCTCCAGGATCGTGTAGGTGTAGCTCATCACCTTGTCATCCCGGGAGACCTGCTCCTCCTTGATGGTGCCGCCGCCCTTCAGGCTCAGCGTGCGGACCTTCATGCCGTCCTGATCGGACAGGGCGCATTTCTCGATGGCCGGGTGCCAGTCACCGATGCCGCAAAACTCACCGATCGTCTGCCAGACCTTGGCCGGCGGCGCGGCGATGTCGGCCGTGCGCGTCACATCCAGGGCGTAGCCCGGCACGGTGGCCGCGGCGAGCGCCAGGGCGGCGAGGGGAAGGGACCGGCAGAAAGCGAAAGGCATCTCGGGGGTGTCTCCATCCGTCTCAGGTCGCGGCAGGCGCCGCGCGGGCTCTGGGGCCGCCGGGGAGCTAAGCCTGGATCGCCCCGGCGGCAATGGGGCAGGGAACCGGAACCCGGCCTTCAGGTCCAGACGACGCGGCCGCTGATCGTCTGCGCAAGGGCACGGAGCCTCGGACGGAGGGACGTGCCTCCGTTCGGTCGCTCAACCGGTCGAGGTTCGGGTGGCGGACGCACCCGTCGCGTTCGAGGAAGCGCACCACCAGAGAGCCCACGACCGTGACGGCCGCGATGTCGCCCACGGTCCAGTCGCGGTCACCGGCCAGTCGAAAGATCTCGAAGTGACCGCCGTTGATCTCGCGGCGCGGGCGGGCCTAGAGGCTCGGGGTCGCGCCGATCAGTCGGGCGGTGCTCGGCCTACCAACTGTCGTCGTCGGCCTGGGCGGGGTAACCGTAGCCCGCCGCCGGGGCGTAGGCGGGCGGGGCGACGGGGCGGTAATAGGCCGGTAGCGAGCGGCGGCCCATCTGGTCGCCATCCACCAGCAGATCGTCCGTTCCGTAGGGGTTCCGGTTCCGGGCGACGCGCGTGCCGCGCGACCGGCCTTCCGCCACCGGAGCATCCATCCCGTCGATCACCACCCGGGTCCGGCCCATGCCCTCGGCCTTGACCAAGTTGAACAGGGTCGCGGCGTTGCGCACCGACAGGCGCACGCAGCCATGCGACGCAGCCCGCCCGAGGTTGCGGACATGGTTGGTGCCGTGGATCGCGTGGCCCTGGTTGGTGAAGAACATCGCGAACGGCATGGGTGCGTCGTCCCACTCCTTCGAGAAGTGGGTGCGCTCCATCCGGAAGGGACGATAGGATCCCGAGGGCGTGTCGTGGCTCTCGACACCGGTGGAGACGGGCCAGGAATAGCGGGGCTGCCCGTCGACCGTGACCGCCATGCGTTGGGCGCTCTTGTCGACGTTGATCAGCACGTCCGCGGAGGCCGAAGCCGGGACGGTGGCCCATAGGAGCAGGCCGGACAGGACCGAGACCAGACCGATACGCATGCGAGACTCCGACCGGAAAACCGAGACGGTTTGCCGACACGCTAAGCCTTTGGCAACGCCAAGGTTCCGGCAGGCTCCAACCCTGCGCAGTCACGCTTCGCTGAGTGCCGGTCCGGCGCCGCCTTGATCCAGGTTCGGGCGGTCCGGCACGAACCGTGCTGTTGCCAACCGGCCGGTTGACAGCGGCCCGGGCCCGGGCGCCTCCTCCGGCCGAGAGCCGATCGCGTTGCGATCAGCTCTCGGTGTTTGCTTGGCCGCGCTCTCCTGCGCCGAACCGGCGTCCCCTTCGGCGGCGAGCGCTCTGAAACCGGTTCGGAGTTCCCATGGCCCTCGACCCCGCCCTCGCCGCCGAGATCGAAGCCTCCGTGGCGGAGGGGTTTGCCGATCAGGTCGCCCACACGCAGGCGCTGGTCCGGTTCGCCTCCCTGCGGGGCGAAGAGCATGCCTGCCAGGATTACGTGTTCGAGCAGTTCCGCGCCCGCGGCTACGCCACCGAGCGCTTCGCCATGGACCGGGACGCCATCGCGGCCCATCCGGGCGGCTCGAAGATCGACGACGCGCTCCATTCGGACGCGCCGATCGTGGTCTGCCACCACCGGCCGAGCACCGAGACGGGTCGCTCCCTGATCCTCCAGGCCCATGTCGACGTGGTGCCGCCGGGGCCCCTCGACCTCTGGAGCCATCGGCCGTTCGATCCGGTGATCCAAGGCGACTGGATGTATGGCCGCGGGGCCGGCGACATGAAGGCCGGGCACGCCGCCAACCTGTTCGCCCTCGACGCGCTCGCCCGCCTCGGCCTGCAGCCGGCGGCCTCCGTGACGGTCCAGTCGGTGGTCGAGGAGGAATCCACCGGCAATGGTGCCCTGATGACCCATCTGCGCGGCTACCGGGCCGACGCGGTGCTGATCCCCGAGCCGGAGGACGAGAAGCTGGTGCGCGCCAATACCGGCGTACTCTGGTTCACCGTGGAGGTGCGGGGCGTGCCGGTCCATGTCCGCGAGATGGGGGCGGGCGCCAACGCGATCGACGCGACCTATCGGGTGATCGGGGCGCTGCGCGCCGTCGAGGCCCGCTGGAACGCCGAGAAGGCGTCGCACCCGCATTTCGAGGCCGAGGAGCACCCGATCAACCTCAACATCGGCAAGATCGAGGGCGGCGACTGGGCCTCCTCGGTTCCGGCCTGGTGCCGGATCCACTGCCGCGTTGCGCTCTATCCGGGCGTGACCGCCGCGCAGGCCGCCGCCGAGATCGAGGCTGCGGTCGCGTCCTTCTCCCGCACCGACCCGTTCCTCGCCAACAGCCCGCCACGAGTGGTGTTCAACGGCTTCTTCGCCGAGGGCTACGTGCTGGAAGAGGGCTCCGAGGCCGAGGCGGTGCTCGGCCGCGCCCACGAGCGGGCGATCGGGTCACCGCTTCAGAGCTTCATGACGGCGGGCTACCTCGATACCCGGGTTCACGCCCTCTACGACCGGGTGCCGGCTTTGTGCTACGGACCGACGTCCCAGAACATCCACGGCTTCGACGAGCGCGTGAGCCTCGCCTCGGTGAAACGAATCACGACCACCATGGCGCTGTTCGTGGCCGAGTGGTGCGGGACGGAGCGCAAGGCCGGGTGACGTTGACGGGCCGGCGCTCGGAAGGCTCCGATGCGCGATATCCCGCGCGCGGTGCCTCAGGGGATCAGCCGGTCCGCGCGGAGTTGGGCGAACAGGTCGTAAAATGCGTCGTCGGTCGGCTGATACGCCGTGAAGCCGAGGCGGCGGCTCTTGCTCATGTCGGTCACGACCTCGATCGGCCGGCCGAGATCGGCATCCGTGTGCCACGGCGAGGCCAGCTTCTCCAGGCTCGGCTCGGCCAGTCCGTAGCGCTGCGCGATTTCGGCCCAGGCCGGGCCGTCCTGCGCCATCCGGGGTTCCAGGGGCCGGTGCGTGCCGTCGAACGGCACCGCCTCGATCCCGAACCACGCCGCGATCCGGCCCCACATCCAGCTCCAGCGGAAGACATCGCCGTCGACGACGTTGAACGCCTCGTTGGCGGCCTTGGGCTCGGTGGAGGCCCAGAGCAGCTGGCGGGCGAGCAGCCGTGCGTCGGTCATGTCGGTGAGGCCGTTCCACTGCACGGCCGAGCCCGGGAAGATGAACGGGCGGCCCAGCTCCCGGCACAGGGTGGCGTAGCAGGCGAGCGTCGTGCCCATGTTCATGGCGTTGCCCACCGCCTTGCCGATGATCGTGTGCGGGCGGTGGACGCTCCAGGCGAAGCCGTCGCGCGCGCTGGCCGCGAACACCGCATCCTCCTGCGCGTAGTAGAAATTCTCGATGTCCAGGCGACCCTGGTCCTCGCGGAACGGCGTCTGCGGCAGGGTGCCTTTGCCGTAGGCCTCGAACGGGCCGAGATAGTGCTTCAGCCCGGTCACCAGGGCGACGTGGCGGACGCTCTTCTTCGGGCGCAGCGCATCGAGGACGTTCTCGATCATGGCCCGGTTGACGCGGATCATCTCCGCCTCGGTCGGGCGCCTCTGCCAGGTCGCGAGAAACACGTGGGTCGGTGCGAGTTCGGCCAGGGCTCGCTCCAGCGAGGCCGGATCCTGCAGGTCGCCCGCCACCGGTTCGACGCCCGCCTGGGCCACGGGGTTGCGCGCGAGGCCTGCGACCCGCCAGCCCTCCTGATGGAGCAGCGCCGCAGTGGCGCTGCCGACGATCCCGCTGGCGCCAACGATCAGGGCGGTGTTCGACATGGAAAACCTCGCGCCCGGCGAAAATCCGGGTCCGGGGCAGATGGGCACGGGTGGTGTCGCAACAACCCCACCGTGCAGGGCAGGCACCTATGCGGCGGGCTCAGGGCGTGGTTTCGAAAGGTCGGGACCCAGCCCTTTCAAGGTGTTTGGGCTGGTTGAAAGGATCGCAATTCGTGGCTTTAACATATTGAAGAAGACCCGCCTTTTCCCCTCTCCCGTGCGGGGAGGGGTCAGGGGTGGGGGTGGTTCAGGATCGAGCGTTCCGGGGCCTCCTGCACCACCCCCACGCGGGATCTGCGATCCCCAAACTCCTCCCCGCAAGGGGGAGGAGAGCGCGCTTCGCTGGTATCCCGATCCATCCGCAAACACCGTGAAAGGGCTGGGTCGAGACCTTTCGCAGGTGCAGGGCGACGCTCTGGAATCCGTCAGGGCTTTGCCCTTAAAACCCACCAAAGGGCTGAGGCCCTTTGGAAACCAGGGTCAAAAGCCGTCAGGCGACCCGGTCGATGGCCGCGCCAAGGATGTCGACGATCTCTTCGATCTGGCTGCGCTCGATGATCAGCGGCGGCGACAGCGCGATGATGTCGCCGGTCACCCGGGTGAGCAGGCCGCGCTCGAAGCACTCCACGAACACATCGTAGGCGCGCTTGCCCGGCGCGTCGGGACGCGGCGCCAGCTCGACGCCGGCGACGAGGCCGATGGTGCGGATGTCGATGACACCCTTGCGCCCGCGCAGGTCGTGGATCGCCGCGGCCCAATCGTCGGCGATGTCGGCGACGCGGGTGAGCAGACCCTCCTCCCGGTAGATGTCCAGCGTCGCGATCCCGGCCGCGCAGGCGATCGGGTGCCCGGAATAGGTGTAGCCGTGGAACAGCTCGATCCCGTCCGGGCCGTTCATCAGCCCGTCGTGCACCGCCCGGCTCGCGAACACCGCGCCCATCGGCACCGTGCCGTTGGTCAGCCCCTTGGCGCTGGTCACCAGGTCGGGGACGACGCCGAAGAAATCGGTCGCAAACGGCGCGCCCAGGCGGCCAAACCCGGAAATGACCTCGTCGAAGATCAGCAGGATGCCGTGCTTGGTGCAGATCTCGCGCAGGCGCTCCAGGTAGCCCTTCGGCGGCACCAGCACGCCGGTCGAGCCCGCCACCGGCTCGACGATGCAGGCCGCGATGGTCTCGGCCCCGTGGAGGGCCACCAGCCGCTCCAGATCCTCGGCGAGCTCTGCCCCGTGCTCGGGCTGGCCCTTCACGAAGGCGTTGCGGGCCGGGTCGTGGGTGTGGCGCAGGTGGTCGGTGCCGTTGAGCTGCGGGAAGACGCGCCGGTTCGACACGATGCCGCCAACCGACAGGCCGCCGAAGCCGACGCCGTGATAGCCGCGCTCGCGGCCGACAAGCCGGGTGCGGGTGCCCTGGCCGATCGCCCGCTGATAGGCGAGCGCGATCTTGAGGGCGGTGTCGACCGATTCCGAGCCGGAATTGGTGAAGAACACCCGGTCGAGGCGCTTGTCCGGGCCGCCCGGTGCGATCTCCGCCAGCCGCTCGGCGAACTCGAACGCGATGGGATGGCCCATCTGGAAGGTCGGGGCGAAGTCGAGCGTCGCGAGCTGGCGCTCCACGGCCGACGCGATGCCCCGCCGGCCATGCCCGGCGTTGACGCACCACAGGCCCGCAGAGCCGTCGAGGATCTTGCGGCCGTCATCGGCGGTGTAGTGCATGCCTTCCGCGGAGACGAGCAGGCGCGGCGCCGCCTTGAACTGGCGGTTGGCCGTGAACGGCATCCAGAAGGCGTCCATCGCGGGCGTGTTGCGGAGCGGATGGTCGGTCATGGGGCGGCTCTCCGGGGCAGGCGGCGCGGATCAGGCAACGGGACCAGGGGACACCTTCGCCGATCGGGCAACAAGTCCTTTTCTGGTCGCCGCCAACCCCTTGCAGGAACGGGGCCGCGGGTGGCACCGTTTCGGAATCCGCAACACCTGAAACGGGGCCCGGCCGGATGAGCATCGATGTCGGCGCGCGCCTGCGCTTCGTGCGCGCCCGCCACGGCCTGTCGCAGCGGACGCTCGCCAGGCGGGCCGGGGTGACGAATTCCGCGATCTCGTTGATCGAGGCCAACCGGGTGAACCCCTCGGTGGGCGCCCTGAAGCGGATCCTCGACGGGGTGCCGATCGGCATGGCCGAATTCTTCGCGCTGGAGCCGGAGCCCGAGCGCAAGGCGTTCTTCGCCGCCGAGGAGCTGACCGAGATCGGCCGTCGGGCCGCAAAGGGGGCGATCTCGTACCGTCAGGTCGGCGACAGCCTGTTCGGGCGCAAGCTCCAGCTCCTCAAGGAGCGCTACGAGCCCGGCGCCGATACCGGACGGGTGCCGCTCTCCCACGAGGGCGAGGAGGGCGGCATCGTGCTCTCCGGCCGGCTGGAGGTCACGGTGGATGCCGAGCGTCGGATCCTCGGCCCCGGCGACGCCTACAGCTTCGACAGCCGGCGGCCGCACCGCTTCCGCTGCGTGGGCCCGATCCCCTGCGAGGTGGTGAGCGCCTGCACGCCGCCGAGTTTCTGAGGCGGCGTGCACGGGTCCGGATGAAAAACCCGACCTGTCGCGCGCAGACGTTGCGGTCGCCCGCCCGACTGGCGCATGCAGGGCGTCGTCTGAATTCATAATGCTGCGCGAGGATCGATGGCCGTCACCACCGCCGCCCCGGCCGCCGGATCCGGAACGAACCAGTCCGCCCGGGCGGCGCTGGCGGCGTTCGTGGGCACCACGATCGAGTGGTACGACTTCTTCATCTACGGCACGGCGGCGGCCCTGGTGTTCGGGCCGCTCTTCTTCACGGCGGAGTCGCCCTACATCGCGACGCTCTCGGCCTTCGGCACCTTCGCGGTGGGCTTCCTGGCGCGGCCGCTGGGCGGCCTGATCTTCGGGCATCTGGGCGACCGGTTCGGGCGCAAGCGGGCGCTCGTGGCGACGCTGGTGATGATGGGCATCGCCACCTCGGGGATCGGCCTGCTGCCGACCTACGCGTCGGTCGGCCTGTGGGCGCCGGTGATGCTGGTCGTGCTGCGGCTGATCCAGGGGCTCGCGGTCGGTGGCGAGTGGGGCGGGGCGGTGCTGATGGCCGCCGAGCACGCGCCGGCCGGGCGCAACACCTTCTTCGCCTCCTTCGCGCAGCTCGGCAGCCCCGCCGGGCAGATCCTGTCGCTGCTGGCCTTCCGGCTCGCGGGCCTGCTCGACAAGGAGAGTTTCCTGGCCTGGGGCTGGCGGGTGCCGTTCCTCGTCAGCATCCTGCTGCTCGCGGTCGGGCTCGCAATTCGCCTCGGCGTCGCGGAATCGCCGGCCTTCGAGAAGGCCCGGGCCGCCGGTGGCCCACCGCCGGCCCCCGTGCGCGAGGTGCTGACGACCTGCCTCAAGCCGGTGCTGCTGGCCGCCGGCGCCAACACCTTCGCGATCGCCTCGGTCTACCTGTTCAACACCTTCATGATCGCCTTCACCACACAGTATCTCGGCATCGCCCGGGCGACGATCCTCGACGCCCTGCTGATCGCCGCCGTGGTGCAGTTGATCATGACCCCGGTGGGCGCCCGGATCGCCGAACTCATCCGCAACGAGCGCCTGTTCCTGCAGGGCACGCTGATCTGGGCGATGCTGGCGCCCTATCCGCTGTTCTGGCTGGTCGAGACCAAATCGGTGCCGCTGATCGTGGTGGGCCTCGCGCTGAACGTGGTCGGCAGCGCGACCTTCTACGCGGTGATCGCGGGCTACCTCGCGGGCGCCTTCCCGACCCGGGTGCGCTATACGGCGATCTCCATTGCCTACCAGTTCTGCGGCGCGCTGGCCGGCGGCCTGACGCCGATCGTCGGCACCGTGCTGGCCGAGCGCTTCCAGGGCCACTGGTGGCCGATCGCCGTGTTCGGCACGATGCTGGCGGGCGTGTCCTTCATCTGCGTGACGCTGATCGGCGGCTACCGGG
This sequence comes from Methylobacterium sp. E-065, assembly GCF_022829605.1. GTDB lineage: Bacteria > Pseudomonadota > Alphaproteobacteria > Rhizobiales > Beijerinckiaceae > Methylobacterium. Next base: position 48,751 of record NZ_JAKSYD010000105.1, read on the forward strand.
CGCGCCAGCGCGGCTTCCTCGACGACTGAGGCGGATCGATCGAAAGCCGTGGATCGGCGTAACGCCGGATTCAGGCGAGCGGTCTAGCCTCCACGGCATGGATCCCGTTTCCGTCGCATCCGCCGTCCAGATGCTGGGCGCAGCCCAGAACCAGCAGATCGGCGTGGCAATCGCCCGGCAGCAGCTCGCGGCCGACAAGGCCGTGGCCGGCCTCGTGGCGGAGGGCGCCCAGAGCGCGGCGCCGCCGGCGCCCCCCGGCCAGGGCCTGAGCGTCGACCTGAGGGTCTGAGGGACCGCTCGACCGGAGCACTGGGTTTTCCGCTGCGCGGATCGATCCCGTCGTGGTTTCGAAGGGTCGCGACCGTTCGCGGGTCCAGGACGGGGCCCTGGTCAACACGGCCCTGGCCAGCACGTAGGGCAGTGCGCCCAGCAGGGATCAGCGCTTGCGCACGAACTCCGTGCGCAGGACCAAGCCCTTGATGGTGTCGTGGCGGCAGTCGATCTCCGCGGGATCGTCCGTGAGGCGGATCGACCGGATGACCGTGCCCTGCTTGAGGGTCTGGTTCGCGCCCTTGACCTTCAGGTCCTTGATGAGCGTGACCGAATCGCCGTCGGCGAGGACGTTGCCGGCCGCATCGCGGACCTCGGCCCGAGCCGGCGCCGCGGCCGCCCGACCGGGTGGGAGCCACTCGCCGGTGGCCTCGTCGTACACGTAAGTCTCGTCGGCGCCCGTCAAATCCCAAACCCCCGGTTCGGATCGGGCCGGGTCCGTCAGGATCTCTCAGGCCCGCATCCGCGCATTCCGCCACACCGAACCGGTCACCGATTCGGCGGGGGATGGTCGAGCTTAACCGATCGGGCCGGCCCCGCGCGAGGGCGGCGGGGCCGGGGAGGGGGCTTCGAAGGGGGCCTTTTAGTGGGCCTTACCGCTTGAGCGGCCCGGCCTCGATCACGTCCTCGACGGTCCGCAGACCGGCGCGGGGCGCGTTGACCAGGCAGGCCATGTTGCCCGGCGGGTGCTGGTTCTTCCACATCTTGGTGTGGGCGTGGGGGATCTTGTCCCACGGGAAGACCTCGCTCATGCAGGGGTCGATCCGCCGGTCCAGCACGAACTGGTTCGCCGAGGAGGCCTGCTTGAGGTGGGCGAAGTGGGAGCCCTGGATGCGCTTCTGGCGCATCCAGACGTAGCGGGCGTCGAAGGTGATGTTGAAGCCGGTCGTGCCGGCGCAGAACACCACCATGCCGCCGCGCTTCACCACCAGCGCCGAGACCGGGAAGGTCGCCTCGCCGGGATGCTCGAACACGATGTCGACATCCTGCTTGCCGGTGATGTCCCAGATCGCCTTGCCGAACTTGCGGGCTTCCTTGGTCCAGGCGTGGAACTCAGGCGAGTTCACCTTCGGCAGCTGGCCCCAGCAGTCGAAATCCTTGCGGTTGATCACGCCCTTGGCGCCGAGACTCATCACGTAGTCGCGCTTCGACTCGTCCGAGATCACCGCGATCGCGTTGGCGCCCGAGGCCGCGCAGAGCTGCACGCCGAACACGCCCAGGCCCCCGGAGGCGCCCCAGATCAGCACGTTCTGGCCCGGCTTCACCGTGTGCGGCGCGTGGCCGAACAGCATGCGGTAGGCGGTGGCGAGGGTGAGCGTGTAGCAGGCCGCCTCCTCCCAGGTGAGGTGCTTGGGCCGGACCATGAGCTGGCGGGACTGCACCCGGCAGAACTGGGCGAAGGAGCCGTCGCCGGTCTCGTAGCCCCAGATGCGCTGCGAGGGCGAGAACATCGGGTCGCCGCCGTTGCACTCCTCGTCGTCGCCGTCGTCGCGGTTGCAGTGGACAATGACCTCGTCGCCGACCTTCCAGCGCTTCACCTTGGAGCCGACCTTCCAGACGATGCCGGAGGCGTCGGAGCCCGCGATGTGGTACTCGCCCTTGTGGACGTCGAACGGCGAGATCGGCTCGCCGAGGCCGGCCCAGACGCCGTTGTAGTTGACGCCCGCCGCCATGACGTAGACCAGCACCTCGTCGTCGCCGATCTCCCAGACCGGCAGCACTTCGAGCTGGTGGGACTGTTCCGGGGGTCCGTGGCGCTCGCGCCGGATCGCCCAGGCATACATCTTGGCCGGCACGTGACCGAGCGGCGGGATCTCACCCATCTCGTAGAGATCTTTGACCTCACCGGTCGTCGGACTCAACGCAGCGCTCGCCGCCATCTCGCTCTCCTCTCGTCCCGCGTGTTGCTCACGGCCGCGGTTCTCCCTCGCGCTATAGCGGCGATGCGAAAGGCCTCCAAGTGGGTCGAAAGTCGAAACCCGGAGGTTTTCGACGTGAAAAGGCAGCCCACACAGGGACGGCGCCCACGTATTCAAATTCGGCTTTCGGGGAGACCAAGTATTATTCCGCGCGCGCGGGGCCGCCACCGGACCCGAGACCTTGCACGGCGCTACCGCGCCTCTCAGGTGGACTTTATACCAGTGAACGACCTGCGCGAGGCTGGTCGCGTAGACCGCGCCCCCTCAAATCGCGCTGTTCCGGCGAACAAGTTTTTTAAAGCCCTGCGGCCGCGCGCAGGGGCCTCTTGCACTTCCGTCCCGGATGACGCGTGGCCAAGCCTTCGCTACGGTGGCGGCAACGCTGCGCCCCGAGCGCGGATACAAAGATCACATGGAGGCCAGGATGGGCGCGAGCGCCGCGGAAACCCGGAGCGACAAGTCCAGCCGCGACAAGCCGTGGATCATCCGCACCTATGCGGGACATTCCAACGCGGCGGAGTCGAACGCGCTCTATCGGGGCAACCTCGCCAAGGGCCAGACCGGCCTGTCGGTGGCCTTCGACCTGCCGACCCAGACCGGCTACGACCCGGACCACGAATTGTCGCGCGGCGAGGTCGGCAAGGTCGGCGTCTCGATCGCGCATCTCGGCGACATGCGGACCCTGTTCCAGGACATCCCGCTCGCCCAGATGAACACCTCGATGACCATCAACGCCACGGCCCCGTGGCTGCTGGCGCTCTATCTGGCGGTGGCCGAGGAGCAGGGCGCGCCGCTCGCCGCCCTCCAGGGCACGACCCAGAACGACATCATCAAGGAATACCTGTCGCGCGGCACCTACGTGTTCCCGCCCGCGCCCTCGCTCCGGCTCACCAAGGACGTGATCCTGTTCACGACCAAGAACGTGCCGAAGTGGAACCCGATGAACGTCTGCTCCTACCACCTGCAGGAGGCGGGGGCGACGCCGGTCCAGGAGCTGTCCTACGCGCTGGCCATCGCGATCGCGGTGCTCGACACGGTGCGGGATGATCCCGAGTTCGACGCCGCGAGCTTTTCCGACGTCTTCGGCCGGATCTCGTTCTTCGTGAATGCCGGGCTGCGGTTCGTCACCGAGATCTGCAAGATGCGGGCGTTCTCGGAACTCTGGGACGAGATCGCCCAGGAGCGCTACGGCATCGACGACCCGAAGAAGCGGATTTTTCGGTATGGCGTGCAGGTGAACTCCTTGGGGCTCACCGAGCAGCAACCGGAAAATAACGTCCACCGCATCCTGATCGAGATGCTGGCTGTCACGCTGTCCAAGCGCGCCCGCGCCCGTGCCGTGCAGTTGCCGGCCTGGAACGAGGCGCTCGGCCTGCCGCGACCCTGGGACCAGCAATGGTCGATGCGCATGCAGCAGATCCTGGCCTTCGAGACCGACCTCCTCGAATACGACGACATCTTCGACGGCAGCCACGTGATCGAGGCCAAGGTCGAGGCGCTGAAGGTCGAGACCCGGGCCGAATTGGAGCGGATCGGCGGCATCGGCGGTGCGGTCGCGGCCGTGGAGACCGGGGCGCTCAAGCGCGCGCTGGTGGAGTCGAACGCAAGGCGGATCTCGGCGATCGAGGCCGGCGACCAGATCGTCGTCGGCGTGAACAAGTGGCAGCAGGGCGAGCCCTCGCCGCTCACCGCCGGGGAGGGCGCCATCTTCTCGGTCTCCGAGACGGTCGAGATGGAGGCGCAGACCCGCATCCGCGAATGGCGCAGCCGCCGCGACGAGCAGGCCGTGGGCCAAGCCCTCGACGCCCTGGAGCAGGCGGCCCGCTCGGGCGCCAACATCATGCCGCCCTCGATCGAAGCCGCGAAGGCCGGAATCACCACCGGCGAGTGGGGCGAGCGCCTGCGCGCGGTGTTCGGCGAGTACCGGGCGCCCACCGGCGTGACCCTCGAGACGGTCTCGGCCGGGGCCGCCGAGGAGGCCAAGCTGCTGATCGCCGATCTCGGCGAGCGGCTGGGCGAGACGCCCAAGATCGTGGTCGGCAAGCCGGGCCTCGACGGCCATTCCAACGGCGCCGAGCAGATCGCGCTGCGCGCCCGCGACGTCGGCTTCGACGTGACCTACGACGGCATCCGCCAGACCCCGACCGAGATCGTCGCCAAGGCGAAGGAGACGGGCGCCCACGTGGTCGGCCTGTCGATCCTGTCCGGCTCACACGTGCCGCTGGTGCGCGAGGTCCGGGCCAAGATGCGGGAGGCGGGCCTCGACCATATCCCCGTCGTGGTCGGCGGCATCATCTCGGCGGAGGACGAACTCGTCCTCAAGAACATGGGCGTGCGCGCCGTCTACACGCCGAAGGACTACGCCATCGACCAGATCATGGTCGGGCTGGCCAAGGTGGTGGAGAAGAGCCTGGATCGCCGGGACGGCCCGTCCGACAGGCCGCGCGAGGAGGCCCAGGTCTACTGAGGGGCTGTACGCACAGGTTGAATCGATCGCTTAGGAATCTCAAACAAGTTTAACTGTTTCGCCGCCATACCGCCTTCGGTCCTGCCCCCCGGGACCGAAGGCGACATCACATGCGCACCGGTATTTCGATCGCGGCCAAACTCGGGGCCTGCCTTGCCGCCCTGATACTCCTGATCGCCGCGACGAGCGGTCTCTCCCTGGCGGAGCTGCACAGCGTCAACGCCACGGCGGCGGAACTCCGCGACGTGCGCGTGCCGGCGACTGATGCGCTGGGCCGGATGGGCGTCCTCATCATGCGCCAGCGGGTCAATGGTGGCCGGCTCATCACGGCCGACACGCCGGAGCTGCGGGCAGAGGTCTCGACCCTCATCGCCAAGCGCGGCGAGCAGCTGGCGGCGCAGTTCGGCCGCTACGAGGCCGAGCCGCTCACGCAGGCCGAGCGCGAGAGCTACGCGGCGCTGCGCCGGAACCTCGAAGCCTACAACGCGCTGCAGAAGCAGGCCCTGGACAAGGCCACCACGGGCGACATCGCCGGCGGGCAGCGGATCTACAACACCACGATGTCGGCCGGCATCAACGCCGTGCTCTCGGAGTGGGACCGGCTGGTCGACCTGAACGCCGCCGGCTCGCAGGCGAGCGGCACGCGGATCGCGGAGACCTACGCGGCCGCCAACCGGGACATTCTGGCCCTCGCCGGCCTCGCGTTGATCGTCGCCCTGGGCGCCCTCGTGATGGTGCTGCGCGGCGTCAGCCGGCCGCTGCGGGCGATCTCCGCGGCGACGCAACGCCTCGCCGCCGGCGACATCGCGGCCGAGATCCCGGGCCAGGGCCGCCGGGACGAGATCGGCGCGCTGGCCGGTTCCGTGGTGGTGTTCCGTGACAATCTGGTCCGGAGCCGCGCCCTCGAGGCCGAGACCGCGCTGGCCCGCGCGGATGCCGAAACGCAGCGCCGGGCCGCGACCCGGGCCATGGCCGACGCCTTCGAGCAGGCGGTCGGCGGCATCGTCGGCGGCGTATCGGCGGCCGCCACCGAGCTGGAGGCGACCGCCCGGTCCCTGACCGGAAGCGCGGCGGACTCGGCCGGTCAGTCCGGCACGGTCGCGTCGGCTGCCAACGAGGCCGCCGCCAACGTCAACACCGTTGCGGCGGCGGCCGAGGAGCTGGGCTCGTCGGTCCAGGAGATCGGCCGGCAGGTCAGCGGCTCGGCGGAACTGGCGCGGATCGCCGTCGCCGAGGCGGCCGACACGGTCGCCCTGGTGCAGGACCTGAGCGCCGCCGCCGCGAAGGTTGGCGACGTAGTCGGCCTGATCTCGACCATCGCGGCCCAGACCAACCTTCTGGCCCTCAACGCCACCATCGAGGCGGCCCGCGCGGGCGAGGCGGGGCGCGGCTTCGCGGTGGTCGCCACCGAGGTCAAGGAACTGGCCAGCCAGACGGCGCGGGCGACTGAGGAGATCACCGGTCAGATCACCCGGATTCAGGCCTCCACCGGGCAGGCCGCGAACTCGATCGACGGGATCAGGCGGCGCATCCGCGAGATCGACGGCGTGGCGGCCTCGATCGCCGCCGCCGTGGAGCAGCAGGGCGCGGCAACCCAGGAGATTGTGCGCAACGTCGCCGAGGCGGCGGTGGGCACCGGCGCGGTCACCGGCACCATCGCGAGCCTTGCCCAGGCGGCCGAGGAGACCGGCGCGGCCGCCGCCCAAGTGCTGGGCGCGGCCTCCGACATGTCCCGCCAGTCCGAGCACCTCACCGCCGAGGTCGGTCGGTTCCTCGCCACGGTGCGGGCGGCGTGAGCCACCGGCCCCTCACGATGGCGCCTCGGATCGCGTAGGACGGCACCATGCCGTCCGCCCTGCCCACGCTTCTCCTCCTCGCCGTACCGCTGGCCGCCGCCCTCTCGGCGGGGCTCATCCTGCGGCTGTTCCCGCTGCTGCAGCGCTACGCCCTGGCGCGGCCGAACGCCCGCTCCAGCCACACGGTACCGACGCCGCAGGGGGGCGGCATCGCCGTGGTGACGGCGCTGGTGACGATCTCGGGCCTGCTCATCGCGGCGCCGGAGATCGGCGGCCGGCCGGACTGGATCTGGCTCGCCGGCTGCGCGCTCGCCCTGGCACTCCTCGGGGCCGTGGACGACGTGCGCCCGCTGCCGGCCGGCCTTCGGCTCGTCGCGCAGGCCGTGGCAATCGGCCTGCTGGTCTGGCACCTGGACGGACGGCTGCTGCCCGGCCTCCCCCTTGGGCTCGAACGCGCCCTCGCCCTCGTCGCGGGCCTGTGGTTCGTGAATCTGACGAACTTCATGGACGGGCTCGACTGGATGATCGTGGCGGAGATCGTCCCGGTCTCCGGCGCCCTGCTGCTGTTCGGCCTCGCCGGGCTCCTGCCGCCGCTGCCCACGCTGGTGGCGTCCTGCCTGCTCGGCGCGGTGCTGGGCTTCGCGCCGTTCAACCGGCCGGCCGCAAGGCTCTTCCTGGGGGATGTCGGCGCGCTGCCGATCGGACTCGTCACCGCGTGGCTGCTCTGGCATCTCGCCACGGCGGGGGGACTCGCCGCCGCGCTGCTGCTGCCGCTCACCTATCTCGCCGATGCCAGCCTGACGCTCGCCGCACGGGCCGGCCGGAGGGAACGGATCTGGGAGGCGCATCGGGGCCATTTCTACCAGCGGGCGACCGTGAACGGGCTCACGGTTCCGGGCGTGGTCGGGCGGGTCTTCGCGGTCAATCTCGCGCTGGCGGCGCTGGCCGCCGCGACCTTGTTTTGGCCGTCCTGGCCGGTCACCCTCGCGGCGCTGGCAGTCGGGTCGGCCCTGGTCGCCGGCCTGCTCCGCCGCTTCGCCCGCGCCCCGGCGCCGGCCCCCGCCGAAGGTGCCGCCCACCCGTGACTGGACTGATCGCGCTCACCGGGGCGACCGGCTTCATCGGCCGCCACCTGCTCGCCGACCTCACGGCCCGCGGCTATCGGGTGCGGGTGCTGCTGCGCCGGCCCACCGCCCTGCCGGAGGGCGCCGCGAGCGCGGTGGTGGGCGACCTGACCCGCCCGATCAACATGGCGGCGGCGCTGGCCGGCGTCGACGCGGTGGTGCATTCGGCAGGCCTCGCCCATGCCATGTCGGGCGCGCCCGAGGACGATTACCGCACGCTCAACACGGAGGCGACGCGCAAGCTCGCCGAGGCGGCCGCGCGCGCAAAGGTGCGCCGGTTCGTGTTTCTGTCCTCGATCCGCGCGCAGGTGGGCCCGAGCGCGTCGGGTTCGGTCGGGGAGGGCGATCCCGCGGTGCCGACCGATGCCTACGGCCGCTCCAAGCTGGAGGCCGAGCGGGCCCTGGCCGAGACCGGGCTCGACTGGGTCGCCCTGCGCCCGGTCCTGGTCTACGGCGCCGGCGTGAAGGGCAACATGGCCGCGCTCCTGCGGCTCGCCCGCAGCCCGTACCCGCTGCCGCTCGGCGGCCTCGCGGCCCGGCGCTCGCTGATCTCCCTGGAGAGCCTGTCGGAGGCCGTGGACACAGTCCTGCGAGCGCCAGGCCCCGTGCGGGCGGCGCTGATCGCGGCCGATCCGGATCCGCTCAGCCTGCCCGAGATGATCGCGGCGCTCCGCGTGGGCCTGGGGCGCGGCCCAGGGCTCGTCCCGGTGCCGGCCGGCCTCCTCAAGCTGGCCTGCCGGATGACCGGACGCGACGCGCAATTCGCCCGCATCGCCGAGGGGCTGGTGGCCCGTGCCGACGGCCTCGCGGCGCTCGGCTGGCGCCCAGCGGGATCGACCCGGGACGGGCTGGCGCGGCTCGCGCAAGCCGGCGGCTGAAGATACGAAGCGTCAAATCCGGGATTCCAAAGGGATCATCCCTTTGGCGGGTGTCGGGCAGAGCCCGACGAACCTAGGGCTTTGCCCTGGACCCACGAAAGGGATGATCCCTTTCGAAACCCGGGTTTTGCCCGCTGCGGCTTACGCCGCGCTTCGCTCCAGCCGCTGGGCGTGGCGCTCGCGGAAATGCGGCACCGCCGCCTCGAACACGGCCTCTGCGGCGGCCCGGTCGCCGGCCGCCACGGCGGCGCGCAGCTCTGCTACCCAACCGTCGAGCCGCGCCCGGTCGGCGAAGATGGGTCGCGCCGCCATCACGCCGTCGATCCCCGCAAGCGCCACGCGGGGCTCATCCCGGGCGAACAGGATCTCGTTGAGCCGCTCGCCGGGCCGCGCACCGGTAAACGCGATCTCGATCTCTTCCCCGGGCTCGAAGCCGGCCAGCCGGATCATCCGGTCGGCGAGGTCGGCGATCCGCACCGGCTGGCCCATCTTGAGCACGTAGACCGCGGCGCGCTCCGAATCCGGCGCGGTGCGGGCCTCGCCGTCGGCGTGGGAGGCCGCCGTCAGGACGAGGTCGCAGGCCTCCCGCACGGTCATGAAGTAGCGAACCATGTCGGGATCGGTGACCGTCACCGGCCCGCCCCGGGCGATCTGCGCCTTGAACACCGGCACCACCGAGCCGGCCGAGCCCAGGACGTTGCCGAACCGCACGGCGATCAGACGGGTCGGGTGACCGGGCTGAGCGGATTGCTCGGCGTCCAGCGCCTGAGCGACCATCTCGGCGAAGCGCTTGGTGACGCCGAGTTGCGAGACCGGCTCGATCGCCTTGTCGGTGGAGATCATCACCAGCGCCCGGGCGCGGGCCGCCACCGCGGCCTCGGCGACGTTGATCGAGCCGAACACGTTGGTCTTGATGCCCTCCTGCCAGTCCCGCTCCAGGTAGGGCACCTGCTTCAGGGCAGCGGCGTGGAGCACGTAATCCGGCCGGAACTCCGCGATGACCTGATGCGTCCGCTCCCGGTCGCGGATGTCGGCGAGAACCCCCGTCACCGTGGCCTCGGCGGCGAGGATCGCCGGATGCGTGAGGATGCTGTGCAGTGCCGGCTCGGAGGCGTCGAGCACCAGCACGGCGGCGGCCCCGAACGCCACGGCGCGCAGGCAGATCTCGGAGCCGATCGAGCCGCCGCCCCCCGTCACCACCACCCGGCGGCCGGTGAGAAACGCCTCCAGCCGCGCCCGGTCGATGGGCACGGTCGGGCGCAGGAGCAGGTCCTCGATCTCCAGCGGCGCCAGTTCCGGACCCTGCGCGCCCTCGCCGAGGCCTGCAACGCGAGCGAGCGGCAGGCCGAGCCGGCGGGCACGGGCGATCAGGTCGTCGGGCGAAGCCTCCGGCACGAGGGCGCTCGGCGTCGCCACGAGGCGCCGCACCGGCTCGCCCCGTGCCGCGAGGTCGGCCACCACCCGCTCAAGATCCGGGAAGCCGCCGAGCACGGCCACGCCGCGCATGAACTGGCCGCGCTCGTCCGCCCGCGGCGAGAGGATGCCCCGGGGCGCGAGCTTCTTGACCGAACCCGCTTCGATCGCCCGGATCAGCACGTCGATATCGGCCCCGCGCCCGAGGAGCAGAGTCGGCACGGTGGCGGCCCGGGCGCTCGACTGCCGGGAGCGGGTATCCTTGAGATAGCGGAAGGCGAGGCGTGCGCCGCCGAGGAAGAAGATCTGCAGCACCCAGTAGAGCAGGATCGCAATCTTGCCGAAGAAGTAGAACCCGTAGAGATCGGCCGAGACCAGGACCCAGTCGATCACCAGCAGGGCGAGCGCCAGCACGCTCGCCGCCCGGACGATGCCGGCGAGATCCTGCAGCGAGGCGAAGCGCCACTTGGTCCGGTAGAGCCGGAAGCGCGCGTAGACGAGGCCCGCAAAGGCCAGGAACGGCGGCAGCAGCAGGGGCAGGGCGTGCAGGCGCTCGTCCAGCATCCCACCCTGGAATCGGAACAGGAAGGTGAGCACCACGGCGGCGGCGGTCGCCGCGAGGTCGTGGGCCACCATCACCGCGGTCTTGTAGTGGCGCTGCTGCATCGGGGGCCGGATGGGGTGCCGCGGGGTATCCGCCGCGGGACCTGTCCTGTCAACGCGACGGGCCGTCCGGACCCGCGTCAGGTCAGGGCCCGGGCCGCAGCGCCCGCCGCGTCGTCGACCCGGTCGATGTCCGGGGCCTCGATGTGCCGGTAGCGGGCCTGGATCAGCCCGAACGCCCCGAAGGCGGCGTGGCCCGCAGCCACCAGCCCGAGCAGGACCGAACCGTAGGGCTGGGCGCGCAGCAGCGCGAAGGCCTCGGCCAGCCCCTTGGCGTCGGACGAGCGCTGGTGCCACGCCGCCGCGACGAGGAACCCGCCGATGATCAGGAAGGCCAAGCCCCGCGCCGCGTAGCCGAATCGGCCGATCGGACCGGCCCAGCGCGCGCGGGCCTGGGCATCGAGGGCGAGCCGGTCCGTGACGTCCCCGCGCCACGCCTTCCCCAGGAAGCCGAAGCCGCCGCCGACCACCGCGAGGCCGGCGAGCGCCACGAGCCAGCGGCCGAAGGGCTTGGCGAGCAGCCACGCGGTGCCATCGTGCATGCCGTCGCCGCCGCTCAGGCCGAGCCCGAGGCTCAGCGATGCGGCGCTGGCGGCGAGGCCAACATAGAGCGCGGCGCTGATCAGATGCGCGCCGCGCACCCCCAGCCCCTTGAGTCCGGTTCCTCGCCGGTCGGCATCCGTGACGGCCTCGACGAGGCGCCAGAGCGCGAAGCCAGCGAGCCCCAGCGCGATCAGGCCGACAACGGCCGCTCCGAAGGGCCCGGCCAGCACGGCGCGCAGGGCATCCTTGCTGTCGCCGGCCCGTCCACCCTGGCCGAGCGCCGCCAACAGGGCCAAGCCGCCGACCACGAGGTAGACCACGCCGCGGGCACCGTAGCCCAGGCGGGCGATGCGCTCGATCGTGTTGCGGCCGCCGGGGAGGGTGCTCATGCCGGGATCTGGGTGCGGTGGGTCGGGCGTCCGATGCTGGACCGGTCAACGTCCGGCGGCGCGCGCACGATCCGTTGCCAGCGCAGGACCCGGCGCCGATCTACATCGGCGTCCGTTCGGCCCGGCCGGACAGCGCCACGTAGAAGCCGAGCCCATCCTGCGACGGCAGGGTCTGCAGCCGCTCGATCAGGCCGCGGCGCTTCGCGTCCAGGAGCAGACGACCCGCCGGCTGGAACAGGGTTTCGCCACCGCCCTCCGGGGGCGGATCGAGCCGGATCGCCACGGTCTTGCCCTTGGCGAAGCGGCTGCGCTCCAGCATGTCCTTAAGCGAGGCCTCGGCGCGCGCGCGGTTGGCGCCGCGCAGGTCGAGCACCGAATCCGCGTCCGTCACCCCGAGGGAGCCGCGCAGCTTGGCCGCGTAGAAGTCTTCGAAATGGGGCAAGTCGGTGCCTTGGTGCTCTGCCGGGCCGGGGAAGCCGGCCGTTGAGATCGGATGCGGCTCAGGATGTGAGCCCATGATAGATGTCGGGCACCAGCACGGCGTCATCAAGCTCCGGCAACGCCACGGTGCCGGCGCGCACCAGCGCCAGTTCAAAAGGTCACGCGGTCGTAGATGTCGGCCACCGGTAGGGGACCGCCCAGTTCCGGCAGGTCTACGACCGCGTCCGCTCCGACCGGCCGCATGATCCAGCCGGCATCGCGGCGCCAGACCTCGATCCGGATCTCGTCTTGGTAGACGATCAGCAGGGTCTGAAGGCTGGGCACGGTGGCGTAGAAGGCGAGCTTGCGCCCGCGGTCGTTGGTCATGGTGCCCGGCGACAGCACCTCGACGATCACGAGGGGATCGTCGACGAAGCCGGTGGGCGGCATCGGCCCGCACTGGACCACGACATCCGGGTAGGGCGCGTAATCGTCCATCGCGTCGCTGAGGATCGCCAAGCCCGGATAGGCGCCGCAACCACGCGCTTCGGCCGACGAATCGAGCCGCCTGATAAGGTTTGTGACGATGCGCTGGTGCCGGGCGCTCGGCGGCGCCATCAGCACGGGCTCGCCGTCGAGCAGTTCCCAGCGCTCCTCGTCCGGGCGGGGCTCCACCCAGCGCCTGTATTCGGCGACGCTCATGCGTGCGTCGCGCTTCACAGCCAATGCCATGACGGCCTCCGATCGCGACTCGGAGACTAGCACGGGCCGGGTACCGCCGCGACGGCCTCAGTCGGCGCCGAGTTGCGCGCTCAGGCGCGTCGCGCCGGCATTCAGGAAGCGCTGCGGGTCGACCGGCACGCCGTCGATGCGGGTCTCGTAGTGCAGGTGCGCTCCGGTGGAGCGCCCGGTCGAACCGACGGAACCGATCATGTCGCCCGCGGCGACGTGCTGCCCGGGACAAACCGCGATGCGCGCGAGATGGCCGAACCGGGTGGTCAGGCCGTTCCCGTGATCGATCTCCACCATGTTGCCATAGCCGCCCGCGGCCTCGGCGGCGATCACCCGACCGGCGGCGGTCGCCCGGGCGGGCTCGCCGTATTCGGCCTTGAGATCGAGCCCCGTGTGGAGCGCGAGGCCGCGGGTGAACGGGTCGAGACGGGTCCCGAACGGGCTCGACACGATCGCCTCGCCCCGGATCGGCCGACCGAGCGGCAGCCCGGCGGCTTTCCGGCGCAGGTGCTCGCTTTCCGCAAGAGCCCGGCGGGCGAATGCGAGGCCGGCCTCGAAGCCGGCGCCGTCCAGGACGCGGCTGTCGAGGGGGACCAGCGGGCCGCCAACCCCGGCGGACGGCGCGTCAAAGCGCCCGGGATCGAGGCCGGTCCGGCGGATCAGGCCGCGCAGCCGCCGGACCTCCTCGCCGGCCCGCGCGGCCAGGCCGACGAGGCGCTCGCCTTGAGCCGCCTGCAGGCCCTCGAGACGGGCCTCCAGCCGGATCAGCCCGGTCTCGACCTCGAGGGCGCTCCGGCGCGGCAGGGCGCGGGCGGGCCTGGCCCCATCATCGGAGCGCAGGCTCGGCTCATCGTCGATTGGTGCGAGGCCCGCGCCGGGGCGTGGGGGCAGCGCGCCGGTGACGATCGGGTCAGGGGGCGTCTGCCGCGCCAGGCCGGCCAGGGCGGCTGCACGCCGCTCCAGCTCGGCCTGCCGCTCCAGCGCCGCCGTGACGCGGTCTGCCAGCCCGGCCTCGGTGCCGGCCCGGTCGCGACCGCCGCGGTCGAGGCGGTCGCGCAGGTCGGCAAGCTGCGCCTCGTAGGCGTCGCGCATCGCCGCCTGCCGGGCCACGAAACCGGCCAGCACCTCATCGTGGAAGACGATCAGGTAGGTCGCGCCCAACGCCCAGAGCAGCGCGAGCGCGAGCCCCCCGGCGAGCCACGGCGCGGCCCGGCGCGAGGTGGAGGGTGAAGAAATCTTCAGACGATGCATCGGGACGGCCCCGCGAGAGCCGTCATTCAAGACGGGGTAAGGTTAAGGATCCGTCGAGACCAATATCGGTCTGCCGAAACTTTCCTCAGGGAAGCGCCCGGGCGGCTTCCAGCACCGCCTCGGCGTGGCCCGGCACCTTCACCTTCGGCCAGACCTTTGCGATCCGGCCTTCACGGTCGACCAGCACGGTGGTGCGCTCGACGCCCATGTAGGTGCGCCCGTACATGCTCTTCTCGACCCAGACGCCGTAGGATTCGAGCACGCCCTTGTCCTCGTCGGAGGCGAGCGGAAAGGCGAGGCCGTACTTGCCGCAGAACTTGTCGTGGCTCTTCACCGGGTCCGGCGAGAGGCCAACGACCTTGGCGTCGGCCGCCGCGAGATCCGGCAGCAGGCGGTTGAAGTCCTGCGCCTCCAGGGTGCAGCCGCTCGTGTCGTCCTTCGGGTAGAAGTAGAGCACGACTTTGTGACCCTTGAGCGCAGACAGCGCAATGCGGCCTCCCGCAGAGGCGGGCAGGTCGAAATCCGGGGCCGGATCGCCCTCTGACAGCGGCATCGTGCCTTCCTTTCGGCCGAATGATGATGTGCAACCGATCTCGTGCCCGGCAACATGCAATCGCGCCGCGCACATCTGAGCCAAAACCGGAGTCGCGGCCGCTGTAAAGCGCAGGCGCGCTTCGATCCACCGGCCGCGAAGCCTGCGGGCTCCGCGGGCAGAGTCCCCGGAACAAGGGTCCCGATGGCGGACGAGACGACGTCGGCAGGCAACCCCCGGGGGAGGGCACGGCGCGTGGGAGGCGCCTGCCTCGTGAGCGCGCTCGCCCTGGTGCTGGTCCTCGGCGCCGGGATCGGCCTCGTGGCCCTGCGCCTGTCGAACGGGCCGCTGCAGATCGACGGCCTGTCGCGTCGCGTCGCCGCCGCCGTGGCCGAGCGGATCGGCCCCGGCTGGAGCATCGGCATCCGCGGCAGCAGCCTCGAACTCGACCGCGAGAATGCGCTGAGCCTGCGCTTCTCCGGGCTCGACATCCGCAATCCGCAAGGCGACCTCGTGGTCCGCGCGCCCCTGGCGCTCGTCAGCCTCGACCTCTGGGGGCTGCTGCGACTCAACCTCCAGCCGCGCTCCATCGAGTTCCGCGAGACGCAGACCACCGCGCTGCTGCATCGCGACGGCTCCATCGCGTTCGCCGCCTCGGAGGCCAACCACCCGGTCGACATCCAGCCGCACACGCCGCCGAGCGTGGATGCGGTGCGCGGCAGCGTCTCGCCGCTTTCGGCGGGCATCGCGTCGATCTTCGGCATCGTGCTCGATCCGAGCGGCGTGGTGGGCGCCCTCGACCGGGCTCGGATCACCGACGCACGCCTGCGCCTGATCGACGAGGACGGCCGCGAGCGTGCGGTCTTCGCCCGGGTCAACGGGTTGTTCGGGCGCGATCCGGCGAACGGATCGCGCACTTTCGAATTGCGGCTCGACGGGCCGCACGGCGAGTGGCGGTTCGGCGGTTCCCTGCGCGACGGCGGGGAGGGGCAGGAGCGCTCGGGCATCATCACCCTCGACGATCTGCCGGTGACCGATCTGCTGCTGCTCTCGGGCCAGTCGGGCCTGCCCCTGACCACTGATCTCAAGGTCTCGGCCCGGGCCGACGTGAAACTGGCGGCCGGGCGCATCCAGGCGATGACCGCCCGGGTCCATACCGGCGACGGCACCTTCCTGATCGAGGAGAAGGACTTCAACCCCGTCACGGTCGAGAGCCTCGACGCGAATCTAGACTGGGACGAGGCCGGCCGCGTCATGGCGCTGAGCGGCCTGGACTATCGCGGGGCCGGCAACGCCGTACACCTGACCGGCGCCTGGAAGGGCAGCCCGGCGGATGCGGCGACGGACTGGACGGCGACGCTCGCAGGGCGGGACGCCATCTTGCGCGGGGCGACGCCGCAGGACGCGCCGGTGAAGATCGACGCCCTGGACGTGAAGCTCTCCGGCCGGGACGGCGGCATCGCCATCGACGGGCTGAACCTGTCCGCCCCGGGGATGAGCGGGACGATCACCGGGACGATCGGCACCACGGCCGACGATGGCGGCCTCAACCTCCACATCATCGCCCATGACGGCGACGTCCGCACGGGCCTGCGCCTCTGGCCGGAGCACATCGCACCCCCGGCCCGGACCTATCTCGTGGACCAGCTGCGGCGCGGCCGCGTCGAGGCGGTCGACATCCGGGTAACGATGTCCGGGACCGTGCTGGCCGCCGCGACCCGGGGCGATCCGGCCCCGGACGACTCCGTCCATATCGACTTCCACGTCTCTGACGCGGCCCTCGACGTCACCGCCGACGCGCCCCCCGTGACCAGGGGCAACGCCTTCGGGACCATCACCGGGCGCTCGACCACGGTGCGTAACGTGACTGCCGAAATCCGCGGACCGGACGGCCGCGGCCTCGCGGTCTCGGACGGCAGCTTCGTCATCCCCCAGCTCACCCCGGACCGGGTGGTGGCGCAGATCGGCATGCGGCTCTCCGGCGGGGCGGATGGCATGGCCTCCGTGCTGCAGGCCAAGCTGTTCAAGAGCCTGATGAGCGTTGATCTCGACCCCGCCACGATCAAGGGCAGCGCCGATCTGCGGGTCGATTTCCCCCTCAATCTCAAGCACATCCCCGATCTGCCCGACCTGCCGGTGACCCTGACCGGCACGCTGGCCGACCTCTCGGTCGACAAGGTGATGGGCAAGGACCGGCTGGAGGCGGGCAAGTTCTCCCTGTCGTACGACCGCGGCGCCTTCGCGCTGAAGGGCGACGGCCGGGTCGCGGGCGCCCCGATCTCGGTGGACATGCGCCAGCCGAAGGTGGGACAGCCGGGCGAGGCGGTCATCAACCTCGCCCTCGACGACGCGGTGCGGGGCCGGAAGGGCCTGCCGACCGCGCCGCAGCTCACCGGCACGATCCCGGTCCGTGCGGTGGTGCCGATCGGCCGGCCCGGAACCGGCAAGCCGCCGATCAAGGTCGAGGCCGATCTCGCCAAGGTCGGGATCGACGGGCTGCTCCCGGGATTCACGAAGTCCGTCGGCAAGCCGGGACGGCTGACCTTCACCCTGGTGGATGGCAGCCAGGGCCTCGAACTGCGCGACTTCGCCTTCGACGCCGCCCCGGCCTCCGCCCGCGGCACCGTCACGATTACCCCCGAGGGCGGCCTGGAGCGGGCGGAGCTGACGAACGTCAAGCTCTCGCCCGGGGACGATCTGCGGGTCGGGCTCGACCGGTCCGGCAACGGCTACAAGGTCGTGGTCCGGGGCGCGGTGGTGGATGCGCGGCCGTTCCTGAAGTCTTTGGGCGGGCCGGACGGCAAGGGCGGCAAGGACACGAACCCGAAGGATATCGACGCCGACATCCAGGTGCCGATCGTCACGGGCTTCAACGACGAGGCGCTGACCGGCGCCAACCTGCGGCTGTCGCTGCACGGCAAGACCCTGCGCGCGGCCACGATTTCCGGGCGCTTCCGCGCGGCGCCCTTCGCCGCCTCCGTCACCCGGGGCGAGCGCGGCGTGCCGACGCTGGCGGTGGATACCGCCGATGCCGGCGCGACCCTGCGCTTCGTCGATGTCTACCGGCGGATGCATGGCGGGCGGCTCAATGCCGGGATCGGCCTCAATGACGGCCCGCAGGCGGGGGTCGTGCAGATCCGCGACTTCGTCCTGCGCAACGAGCCCGCTTTGTCGAGCATCATCGCGCAGGGGCCGGAGACGGCCGACACCGATTCCGCCCGCGGCCGCCGGGTCGCCCCGGGCCGGGGAGCCGGGGACGTCACCTTCGACCGGATGCGCGCCAATTTCGTCCGCACGGGCACCCGGGTCGATTTCAGCGACGCGGCGATCTCGAACGCCGCCATGGGCTTCACCCTGTCGGGCTGGCTCGACACGGGCCGCGAGCGCACCCTGATCGACGGCACCTTCGTGCCGCTCTACGGGCTGAACAACGTCGCCTCGCAACTGCCCCTGCTCGGGCCGCTGCTGGGCGGCGGCCACAACGAGGGGCTGTTCGCGGTCAATTTCCGCGTCTCGGGCAAGCTGGCCTCGCCGGATGTGAGCGTGAACCCGCTCTCGGCCATCGCGCCGGGCTTCCTGAGGAAGCTGTTCAGCGCCGGAGGTGGGCCGTTCGCCGACGGGATGCCGGCGCCGCAATAAGACGATGCGGGCTCGCGCGCCCCGCCGCCGGGTTCGCTGCGCCCCACAAAAAAGCCCGGCGCGATGAACCGCCCCGGGCCGAAGCCAAATCCGGAAAGAACTACTTCTCGACGAAGGCCTTCTCGATCACGTAGTGGGCCGCCTCGCCGTGGTTGCCCTCCTCGTAACCGCGGGAGGTCAGAAGCTCCCGGGTGTCGCGGATCATGTCGGGGCTGCCGCAGAGCATGAAGCGGTCGTTCTCGATCGCCATCTCCGGCAGGCCAATGTCGGAGAAGAGCTTGCCCGAGACCATCAGGTCGGTGATCCGGCCGCGGTTGCGGAACGGCTCGCGGGTCACGGTCGGGTAGTAGACCAGCTGGTTCGAGATCATCTCGCCCAGGAATTCGTGCTTCGGCAGCGTCTCCGTGATGGTCTCGCCGTAGGCGAGTTCCTGCACCTGACGACAGCCATGGACCAGCACGACCTTCTCGAACCGGTCGTAGGTCTCCGGATCCTTGATGATCGACAGGAACGGCGCCAAACCCGTGCCGGTGCCGAGCAGGTAGAGGTGCCGGCCGGGCAGCAGGTTGTCGAGCACCAGCGTGCCGGTGGGCTTCTTGCCGACGATGATCGGATCGCCGACCTTGAGATGCTGGAGCTTCGAGGTCAGCGGCCCGTCCTGAACCTTGATCGAGAAGAACTCCAGTTCCTCCTCGTAATTGGCCGAGACGACCGAATAGGCGCGCAGGAGCGGGCGCCCCTCGACCTCAAGGCCGATCATCGTGAACTCGCCGTTGCGGAAGCGGAACGCCGGATCGCGGGTCGTGCGGAACGAGAACAGGTTGTCGGTCCAGTGGTGGACCGATAGGACGCGCTCCTCGTAGAACTTGCTCATCGACGGATCAGTCCTCGAATCCTCTGATGCTCGGTTCGGCAGATCCCCGCCCTCCCACGGGACGGGGGCGGATCCATGCGGCGGTCCGCCGGGATCCGGATGTCAAACATACGCGTGCTGCTTCTTTCGCAGTTGCAGCACGCCCGTCAAGGCGCGCCAGGATCACACCCGCCAAAGAAGTGAACGGCCTGGAATCGTTCGAATATTTAGCCTCTTCGCCGCATGGCTGCAGCCGCGCCCCGGACATGGGAGGGTTGCCGGGGCGGGTGGCGCTCAGGAGACGGTGCCGGGGCGTAGCGGCTTCAGGCCCGCCTCGATCTCGGCCCGGCGCGGCTCCAGAAACGGCGGCAGGGCGAGACGTTCGCCCAGAGTCTCCAGCGGCTCGTCGGCGGTGAAGCCCGGCCCGTCGGTGGCGATCTCGAAGAGGATGCCGTTGGGCTCGCGGAAGTAGAGGCTGCGGAAATAGTAGCGATCGACCGGCCCGCTGGTCGGCACCCGGGCAGCCCGAAGCCGGTCGGCCCAGGCGTCGTATTCCGCATCCGGGATGCGGAAGGCGACGTGATGCACCGCCCCCGCGCCCTGCCGCGCCGGCGCGGACGGATCGGCCAGGAGCTGGATCTCGGCGGCCGGGCCGCCAGGGCCCATGGCGTAGACCTCGACCGGTCCGTCCTCGGTCTGGAACGCCCGATCCCGGCGCATGCCCAGCACCTCGGTGAGCACGGCGGCGGTGCGCCCGAGATCCGGCACCGCGAGGCGGATCGGGCCGAGGCCGCGGATCTGATAGGCGGCCGGCACCGGCGAACCGGTCCAGGGATGCTCCGGTCCGGTCCCGCCGTCATCGACGAGGGCGAGGCGCTGGCCCTCCGGATCCTCGAAATCCAGGGTGAGCCGCCCGTCGCGCACGACAGGCTCGGCCTCCACGATCCCGGCCTCGCGCAGGCGTGCGTGCCACCACGCCACCGCGCCTTCGCCGGGCACGCGCAGATGCGTCCGGGAGATGCTGTTCGAGCCCCGCCGCTCCCGGGGCGCCGGCCAGTCGAAGAAGGTGATGTCGGTCCCGGGGCTCGCCAGCCCGTTCGCGTAGAACAGGTGGTAGGCCGAGACGTCGTCCTGGTTCACGGTCTTCTTGACGAGGCGCAGGCCCAGCGTGCCCGTGTAAAACGCGACGTTGTCCGCCGCGCGGGCGGTCACCGCGGTGAGGTGGTGGATGCCGGTGAGCTGCATGGGGATCCGGGGGTCTGGGGCCGATCCGGCTCAGGTGGGGATTGGGGCCCGGGTTGCGAGGGCTGGCCATCCAGGGAGTTGTTCGGCAGGTATCAAGCTGCGCTCACTGAGCGCGTCTCAAGGCGTAATGGAGTTGTCCGCCCGTCATCATGGCCTATCCGCTCGACAACGGTTTGCGGGCCGCGTGGCGAAACCGCTGCACCACGATCTCATCGTCGCGGACGAAATGGTCGATGTGGTAGGGATAGGGCGTGAGGAAGAGACGCCGCACGCCGGGCAGCGACGTCCGCGCGCCCACGTAAGGATGATCCCGCACGACTGCGATGAGCGCTGTCAGCCGGGCTTCAACGTTAGCCGCGCCTTGCGGGGACTGCGTCGCGATGTGGCTCAGGGCGCGGTCGATCTGCTGCAAGGCGCGCCGCTGAAAAAGCAGCTTCAAAGGCGATACTTGGACAGGACGGCCTCGACTTCGGCCGCCGTCGCGAAGTCGCCGCGCATCCTCTCGGCCTGCGCCTCGACGAGATCGGCGACTTCATCAGCCGTAAGTTCGATCACCGCCTCGTCCCGGCCCGCATAGGCCAGCACAAGGCGAGCAATCTCATCCTGCATCTCGGGCGACAGCGCGCGGGCGGTTTCCATCGCCCGATCCAAGAGGTCGGTCATGCCTTCAGTATGCACCGATCACCGCCCGAGAAAAGCGGCCCAGCCCTCAGAGCCCGACCGGCCGCCCCGCGGCCACCACCAGCATCTTGCCATCCGCGAAGGTGCGGGCGGCGGCCCGCCGGATATCCGCCTGGGTCACGGCCGACACCATGGCGTTGCGCCGGGCGATGTAATCCATGCCCAGTTCCTCGAAGGCGATCTGCACCAATTGGTGCGCGATCTTGGTCGAGGTGTCGAAGCCGAGCGCGTAGGAGCCGGTGAGGTAGTCCTTGGCCTTCTGCAACTCGTCGTCGTCCGGGCCATCCGTGATCAGGCGGCCGATCTCGTCGCCGATCACCGACAGTGCTTCGCCGACGCGCTCGTTCTTGGTGGCGGTGTAGCCCCAGGTCATCGCGGCCGAGCGGTGGCTGACCAGCGAAGTGCCGACCGAGTAGGCCAGCCCGCGCTTCTCGCGCACCTCTTGGAACAGGCGCGACGTGAAGGCGCCGCCGCCGAGAATATGGTTCAGCACGTAGGCCGGGATGAAGTCCGGGTCGCGCCAGGGCACGCCG
This sequence comes from Methylobacterium sp. E-065, assembly GCF_022829605.1. Classification (GTDB taxonomy): domain Bacteria; phylum Pseudomonadota; class Alphaproteobacteria; order Rhizobiales; family Beijerinckiaceae; genus Methylobacterium. The sequence goes on from NZ_JAKSYD010000105.1 coordinate 70,159, forward strand.
GCCATGCCGAACCGGATCACCGATTGCGGGACGTCGAGATCGACCACGATGCGGCGGCCGAGATCCTGCACTTCGGTGCGCGGCACCGCCTTCAGTTCGCCGGCCTCCGGCAGGGCCCCGAAGGACCGGTTCAGACCGTCGGCGAGTTGCTGGGCGCCAATCGCGCCGACCGCCGCGACCTTCACCCGGCCGCGCCCGATGATGCGGGCATGCATCGCCAGCAGGTCGTCGCGGGTGATCGCCGTGACGCTCTCGACCGTCCCGGAGGAGGGGCGGGCATAGGGATGGCCGGCAAACGCCTCCTTGAAGAAGCGGCGGGAGGCCAGCACCCCCGGATCGTTCTGCTGATAGCGCAGGCCGGCGATGATCTGGGCCCGCACGCGCTCGATCGCGTCCGGGTCGAGGCGGGGCTTGGCCAGCGCCAGGGCGAGGAGGCCGATCGCCTCGTCGGCGTGCTTGACCAGCATCTTCAGCGAACCGCCGACCGCGTCCGGCCCGGCATGGAACGACAGCTCGATCGCCCGGGCGGCCAGCCGCTCCTGGAACTGGTCGGAGGTCAGATCGCCGGCGCCCTCGTCGAGGAGCCGCGCCAGCATCTGCGCACAGCCGGACTTGCCGGCCGGGTCCTGGGCGGCGCCGCCCTCGAAGGTGAAGGCCAGGGCGATCAGCGGCACGACGGGGGATTCGACGTGCCACGCCTCGATGCCGGGGGCGGTCACCACCGGCAGCGCCGTGGTCGGCGAGTTGGTCGGGGTTACGGTCTCGACCAGGGTCTCGGTCAAGCTCATGAGAACCTCTTTTTTATCGCTTCACGGGCGGCGGAGCAGCTCAGCGCATCCGGGCTGATGCGGTCTCGACGGGGCTTGGAAAACCACCCGCCGGGACGCGTCCCGAAAACACTACTCGGCGGCCATCGCCACGGGGGCGTCGGGATCCTGCGCCTTGGTCAGGTAGCCGGTGACCGAGCGGGCCGGCGTCAGCCAGCGCTCGGCGGCGCTCTTCAGGCGGTCCTGCGACACCGCCTCGATATCGGTCGGCCAGCGGCGGACCTCCTCGATGGTCTCGCCGATCGCCAGAGCCGAGCCGTAGATGCGGGCGAGCGAGGACTGGCTGTCGGAGGAGTAGACCGTCTCGGCCACGAGCCGGGTCTTGGCCCGCTCGATCGCCTCGGGATCCAGAGCCTCGGCAGGGGCGCGGCGCAGCACCTTGTCGACGGCCTCCTCCAGCTTCTCCAGGGGCACGCCCTCGGCGGGCACCGCGTAGACGGAGAAGCGGGTGTCGTCGATCGCCGAGCCCATGTACCAGGCGCCGGCATTCACCGCGAGGCCGGTCTCCATGACCAACTTGCGGTAGAGATAGGAGGTCGAGCCGCCGCCCAGCACCTCGGCGAGCAGTTCGAGGTCATGGCAGCCGCCGTCGCGGGCGGTGATGCAGGAGGGGGTCAGGTAGAGCCGCTGCAGGGTCGGCTGCTCGACCTTCGGGTCGGCGACCGCGACGCGGCGCAGCGCCTTCGGCTCCGGCTCCCGGGCCCGAATACGCTCGGGCCGGGTGCCCTGCGGCGTCACGCGGCCATAGGTGGTCTCGGCCAGCCGGCGGACCTCGTCCGGGGTCACGTCGCCGGCGACCACCAGGATGGCGTTCTCGGGGGTGTAGAAGCGCTTGTAATAGGCCAGCGCGTGCTCGCGGTTCAGCCCCTCGATCTCGTGCATCCAGCCGATGATCGGGGTGCCGTAGGGATGGTGCACGAACAGGCCGGCCGCCATCGCCTCGGAGAGCTGGGCGGAGGGGTCGGTCTCGACCCGCATCCGGCGCTCCTCCAGCACCACGTCGCGCTCGGGAGCCACGACGGCATCGTCGAGGACGAGGCCGCTCATGCGGTCTGCCTCGAACGCCATCATGGTGCCGAGATGGTCCCGGGCGACCCGCTGGAAATAGGCGGTGTAATCGTAGCTGGTGAAGGCGTTCTCCTGGCCGCCGAGGCCCGACACAGCCTTCGAGAAGGCGCCGACCGGGTGCTTCTCGGTGCCCTTGAACATCAGGTGCTCAAGGAAGTGGGCGATGCCCGACTGGCCGAGCGGATCATCCGCCGAACCGTTGCGGTACCAGATCATGTGGGTGGCGACGGGGGCGCGATGGTCGGGCACCACCACCACGTCGAGGCCGTTGTCGAGGGTGAACGCCGTCACTTCGGGGCCACCCGCCTCGGACCGCCCGAACGGCGCGGCATCGCCCCGGCCGGCGCTGGCGCCGAAGGCCGAGCCCGGACGCAGCGGGAAGAGGGGGGGCGTCGCCGTCCTGAACAGGTGCATTCCGCTTTCCTTCTGCCGGCCCCGCCCGGCGCGCCGCATCTCTGGATGCGCGTGCGGATCGGAACCGTCCTGGTCTCCGGCGGGCAAGAACCGCACCGGGACGAACATCACATGTTGCCACGTCGAGTCGCCGTTGCAACGGCGACACAGCGACTCCGCTACTGCTGCGCCCGCTGACGGAGGTAAGCCTGGGGGTCGGCCTCCTCGCGCTCGCGGCTGGCGTTGTTGATCGGGTCGCTGGAGGGCGGGCGCGCCAGCTTCTTTGGCGATTGCCGGTATCCGGTGGGCGGATCGGTCAGCACGTCCCGGTTTGGCTCGACGTCGGAGGGCTCCGCGTTGGCGCTCTTGCCCTTGAGCAGGTCGAACGGGCTGACCAGGCTGTCGTCGCGGTTGTTGTCGCCGGGCTTGCGCTCGGCCTCGGTGGCCAGGTTCGCGCCGGCCCGGCGGCCGTTGCGCATCTCGTCCACCGAGAGGGTGGCGTTGTTGTCGTCGTAGCGGCCCTGGGCCTGGACGCCCTTGGGGTTGCGGCGCTCCTTGGCGGCGCGCTCGCGCTCGGCGATCTCGGGATCCTTCGGCCAGGCGGTGCTGGTGGAGCGGGCCCGGGGCTGGGGCAGGGCCTTGCCGTCGAGCTTGGGCGGCATCACCAGCGGCGGGCGCTCGTGGTAGTCGATCGGATCCTGGCGCTTCTCCAGAAGGCCGATGCCCGACAGCGCATCGCGCATGAACTCGCCGCGCTCCTGCGCCTGGGCGCCGACGGAGAGCAGCGGCGCCAGGGCGAACGCGGCGGGGAGGAGGAGTCGAAGCCTGCGATGCCCGGTCATGCTGCCTCACGGGTTCCGGCCGGGGAGTCCGGCTCGGGGATGGCCGAAACGCGGCCTGATCCGACGGGACCCGGCCTGAGGCCGGTTTCCGGCGATCGTATGGCGCCTTGGCCACATCGCGCCAGGGCGGAGATGTGACCGGACCGATGTGTTGCGCGCATCACAGGCGTGGGGCCGGATCGCTCGGGGCCGGATCCCGCTGGTGCCGCCCGGCCGGGAACAGGCTGTCGAGGATCAACCCAATGACGCCGGCCACGATCGCCGCGTCGGCGACGTTGAACACGTACCAGGACCAGCCGCCGGCATGCAGGTGGACGAAATCGAACACCGCCCCGTAGGCGGCGCGATCGATGGCGTTGCCCAGCGCACCGCCGACGATGAGGCCCAGGGCAACGCCGAGCAGCCGCGACGTGGCCCGCCGCATCCAGATCCCGAGGCCGAGCGCCGCGGCGAGCGACAGGATGACGAGGATCCAGCGGCCGAGGCCGCCCTCCTGCTGGAACAGGCCATAGGACACCCCTCGGTTCCAGACCACGACGAAGTCGGCGAAGGGCCCGAACCGCCAGGGCTGCGTGAGCACGAGGTCGGTGCCGAAATACAGGCCGAGCTTGGAGGCTTGGTCGAGGATCAGGGTGAGGAGGAGGGCCAGAAGGCCGGCGCGGAAGGGGGTCATGCGGCAACCGCACGGCCGACGGCGGAAAGCCCCTCTCCCCGCGCGCAGGGAGAGGGGGATGCTGCGGCGAAGGAGGCGTCAATCGCCCTCACGCCGCGCTCGCCTCCGGATGCGCCGTGTCCCACTCGCGCAGGGCCTTTGCGTCGCGGGGGGTTACGTCCGGGAAATCCGGATCGCCGCCCACATCCGGGCTGACCCGCCAGGAGCGGGCGCATTTGCGGCCCTCGGCCGGGCTCGGCACCACCGCCACGCCGCGGACCTCGTCGAGCCGGAAGGCCTCGGCCGGGCCCTCGCCCGCCACCACGGTGATGGCGGAGGTGATGCAGGTATCGGCGAAGTCGCAGCCCTCGAGCGCCGCCAGCAGGTCCGGATCCGCCACGTAGACCGTCGGGGCCGCCTCCAGGCTCGCGCCGATCCGCTTGGCCGCGCGCTCGATCTCCAGCGCTCCAGTGACCACCCGCCGCACCCGCCGGATCTTGTGCCAGCGCTCCGCGAGGGGGGCGTCGAGCCAGTCCGCCGGAGTCTCCGGCAGGGTCTGAAGATGCACCGAGCCGTCCTCGGACGGGTAGCGGTCGAGCCAAGCCTCCTCGGCCGTGAAGGCCAGCACCGGGGCGAGCCAGACCGTCACCCGCCGGAACGCCGCGTCGATCACCTGGAGTGCGGCCCGGCGACGAACCGAGGAGATCGGATCGCAATACAGCGCGTCCTTGCGCACGTCGAAGTAGAACGACGACAGGTCGCCGGTCATGAAGCCGTTGAGCAGCGCCACCACCCGCTTGGTGTCGAAGGTCGCGTAGGCCTCGCGGATCTCGCCGTCGAGCTCGGCCAGCCGGTGCAGGATCAACCGCTCAAGCTCCGGCATTTCTTGGAACTCGACGTCGTCGCCCTCGACCCGGTGGGCGAGCGAACCGAGCATCCAGCGCAAAGAATTCCTGAGCTTGCGGTAGGTCTCGGCAAACGTCTTGATGATCTCCGGGCCGATGCGCAGATCGTCGGTATAGTCGGACGCCGCGACCCACAGGCGCAGGATGTCGGCGCCCGAATCCTTGATGATGCTCTGCGGCGCGACGACGTTGCCCTTCGACTTCGACATCTTCAGGCCCTTGCCGTCGAGCACGAAGCCGTGGGTCAGGACGATGTCGTAGGGCGCCCGGCCCCGCGTGCCCGAGGATTCGAGCAGCGAGGATTGGAACCAGCCGCGATGCTGGTCGGAGCCTTCCAGGTACATCACTCGGTCCAGCCCGCCATCGCGAACGCGCGTGACCCCGGCGAGGCCCGGAAAAGCCTCCGGATCGTCCAGCACGAAGGCGTGGGTCGAACCCGAATCGAACCAGACGTCGAGGACGTCGGTCACCTTCTCGTAGGCGGCCGGGTCGTGCTCGGGCGCCAGGAAGCGCTGCGCGGCGTCGTCCCGGAACCACGCGTCGGCACCCTCTTTGGCGAAGGCCTCGCGGATGCGGGAATTGACCCGGTCATCCTTCAAGATCTCGGCCGTCTCCCGGTGGACGAACACGGTGATCGGCACGCCCCAGGCGCGCTGGCGCGAGACCACCCAGTCGGGGCGGTTGCCGACCATGCCGGTGATCCGGTTCTTGCCCTGCGTCGGCACCCACTGGGTGTCGTCGATGCCCTGGAGGGCCACCTCGCGCAGGGATCGGTTGCCGAGCGAATCCACCGGCCGGTCCATGGCGATGAACCATTGCGGGGTATTGCGGAAGATCACCGGCTTCTTGGACCGCCAGGAATGCGGGTACTGGTGGCGCAGCACCCCGCGGGCGACGAGCGCACCGGCCTCCGTCAGCGCGGCGATGACCGCCTTGTTGGCGTCGCCCTTCTCGCCCTTGGCGGTGAGCACGCGGGTGCCGGTGAAGCCCGGGGCCGCCTCGGTGAGCACGCCGTCCGCGTCCACCGTGTAGGGGATGGTCGTGTCGATGCCGCGCTCGTGCAGGAGCCGGCCGCTCGCCATCCAGAGTTCGAAATCCTCGCGGCCATGGCTCGGCGCCGTATGGACGAAGCCGGTGCCGGATTCGTCGGTGACGTGGTCGCCGTCGAGCATCGGCACGGCGAAGCCGTAGCCGAGCTTCGCCAGGGGATGGTCCAGGGTCAGGCCGGCGAGTGTCGACGGGCTCACGTCGCCGACGCGCTCGAACGCTTCGACCCGAGCGGCCTTGAACACGGTGGCGGCCAGGCTGTCGGCCAGCACGTAGCTCTGGCCGGGCACCGCCCAATTGTCGGCCGGCGCCTGCGTGACCCGGTACAGGCCGTAGGCGATCTTTTTGGAGTAGGCGACGGCGCGGTTCCCGGGGATCGTCCAGGGGGTGGTCGTCCAGATCACGACGCGCGCCGCGCCGAGGTCACCCTGTGCGCCGGAGCGGATCGGAAACGCACAGAAAATCGTGTCGCTGACGTGCTCCTCGTACTCGACCTCAGCCTCGGCGAGCGCGGTCTTCTCGACCACCGACCACATCACCGGCTTCGAGCCGCGATAGAGCTGGCCGCTCATCGAGAACTTCATCAGCTCGTCGGCGATCACGGCCTCGGCCGGGTAGGCCATGGTGGCATAGGGATGGTCCCAGTCGCCGGTGACGCCGAGCCGCTTGAACTCTTCCCGCTGCACGTCGAGCCAGTGCGCCGCGAAGGTCCGGCATTCCTGCCGGAACTCGATCACCGGCACGTCGTCCTTGTTGCGGCCCTTGGCGCGGTACTGCTCCTCGATCTTCCACTCGATCGGCAGGCCGTGGCAGTCCCAGCCGGGGACGTAGTTGGCGTCGAAGCCGAGGGCGGCCTGGGAGCGGACCACCACGTCCTTCAGGATCTTGTTGAGGGCCGTGCCGATGTGGATGTTGCCGTTGGCGTAGGGCGGGCCGTCATGGAGCACGAATTTCGGCCGGCCCTGGCCGCGGGCGCGCAGCGTCCCGTAGAGGTCGATCCGCTTCCAGCGCTCGATGAGGAGCGGTTCGCGGACCGGCAGGCCGGCGCGCATCGGGAATTCGGTCTGCGGCAGGAACAGGGTCTTGGAATAGTCGCGGGCGGGCGCGGTCTCGGGGGTGGTCATCGGATCTCGCATCGGCGGTCGGGCCGGCGGCAGGCCGGCGGAATCGGATCAGGCGGCAGGAGGACCCCGGACCTCCCCGCGGCCACGCCGAAGCGGGCCCTCAGGCGGAGGCCGGGCCGGTAATTCGAATCGGGCGGCCGGGGCCGCGCAGGGCGCGCGAAGCGTGCATGCGGCGATCTCTATCAGCCGCTCCGGCGCGAGGCCAGCGGCAGCGCCGATCACGCGCCCGTGAAACAGGATGGGACCATTCGGCGCCTGAACCGTTGATAGGCACACCCTCCGCTCGCCGAGGCGGCGCGGAGCCGACCCAGACCCAGATCCGGGAGATGAACCTATGAAGAAGCTTCTGATCGCGACCCTCGCCCTCGCACCCCTCGCCTTCGCGGGGGCCGCACAGGCCCAGGGCACGGCCCGCGGCGCCCAGCGCGGCGTCGAGGACGGCTCGGCTGCGGCCGGCCCGGTCGGCGGCATTGTCGGCGGTGCCGTCGGCGCGGCCACCGGCACGGTCGGCGGAGTGCTCGGCACCGATCCCGATCCGGCCCGCCGCGCCCGGGAAGAGCGCCGCGAGGAGCGGATGGAGCGTCAGGAGCGCCGCGGCCGCTGATTCGATCCGGCCGGTCGCCTCAGGCGGCCGGCCGCCCGTCCCGGCGGATCGTCTCCTGCGCCAGGAGGTATAATCCTGAGCCGACCACGATCATGGCGCCCGCCACGGTCCAGCGGCTCGGCACGTCGCCGAACAGCAGGAAGCCCAGCGTCACCGACCAGAGCAGCTGGGTGTAGATGAACGGCGCCAGCACGTTGGCCGGCGCGCGGGCATGGGCCATCACCAGGAGCCAATGGCCGAGCGTTCCGAACAGCGCGACGCCGATCAGCAATGCCCAGTGGGTCAGGCTCGCCGGGCTCGTCCAGATCCACGGCAGGAGCGGCGCCATCAGCGCGAGGCCCGCGAGCCCGGTGTAGAACATGGTCGTCGCGGTGGAATCGTAGGCCGCGAGCTTGCGCGTGATGATCGCGTAGAAGGCGTAGACCACGACGTTGGCCAGGCAGAGCAGGGCGGCCGGGTGCATCCCGCCGATTCCCGGCCGCACGATCACCAGCACGCCCAGGAAGCCGACGCCGATCGCCGCCATCCGCGCCCGGGAGGACCACTCGCCGAGCAGCGGTCCGGCGAGCAGCGCCACAGTGAGCGGCGCGGCGAACTGGATCGAGATCGTCTCGGCCATCTGCAGGTAGCGCAACGCCAGGAAGTTCAGGGCCGTCGAAGCGAACAGCAGCAGCGAGCGGACGATCTGGAGCGTCAGCCGCCGGCTCTTCACCACGCCCGGGGTACGCACCGGGTTGACGAACAGCGAGATCATCGCGACGCTCGCCGCGTAGCGCATGAAGGTGGTGACCAGCGGGTCGACCCCGGCCCGCGCCAGGGTCTTGGCGCTTGCGTCGAGGCTCGCGAAGAACGCGACGGCCCCGCACATGAGGGCGATGCCGACAAGCCGTCGGCGGCCGGCCAGGGCCATCTCGGCAGCGGCCTGCGCGGGCGCGATGTCATCGGTGACGGACGTCGCGACCTGCGTGTTCATGCCTGCCAAATCCCGGTGGAGGCCGGTATTTGTGCCACCCTCGACCTTGGTTCGGTATCCGTCGCCGCGCAGGGGGACCATGCAGCCGGCACGGTCATGCGGGCCGGCGGCGCCTCACCGCTTGGCCGCGACCTTCTCGACCGCCGGGGCCTTCTCGGCGGAGGCGGTCCGGGTCGTCGCCTTCGCGACCTTCGGCTTGGCCGGCGCGGCCCCCGCGATCAGCGCCGCGAGATGCGACTGGTCGAGCCCCGATGCCACAGCCGGACGCGGCGCGGGCTGCGTCGCGCCTGCCGGCATGCTGGCCGCCGCGACAGAGCGCTCAGCTTGACGCTCGATCGGGCGTGGCTCGATGGAGCCCGTGGCGACCGGATCGGCAAGGCTGGCGACCGGCACCGGGGCCGCCGTGGATTCGCGCTGGACGCGCAGGGTCCAGTGCGCCGCCGTCGAGAGGGCGGCGACCGCCAGGATCGCCTTGATGCCGCTGGTGAGCAGGGCTCGCATGGTCGTCAGGCCCGAGAGAACGCGGTTACGCCGGACCGGATCCCGGCCCCGATTCATCATCGCCGCGGAGCGTGAACGAAGCTGCAATCGCCGGACCGAAACCTGTCCCGGAACGGGGCAGCGCGCTTCCTCAAGGGGCCGGGCGAGGGGAGAAATCTATGTGGGCCTTGCGCCGGATCCGCGGTTCCTGTTCCCCGCGCACCCGACACTCCTGCAGCGACTCGGCCCACTGAGCCTCACAGAAACGGCCCAGAGAACTGGTCCGGACCGCTCCGTCACTGCCGACCCCGCCGCCATGCAGGCCCGAGCGGGCTCGCGAAACCTTCAGGCGCATCGGCCGCTGGGGAGAGCCCGTGTAGAGGGTGACAGCCGAGCCGGCAACAGAGGCGGGACCGTTTCGGCGGCCCCCGCGGCGATCAGCGCGCCTGCGCCGCCGCGGCGAAGCGTATCAGCGCGGCGATGTCGGACCCACCCGCCTCCGCGGCGAGGTGCCGGTACAGCGCGGCATAGCCATCGAAGACCTGCCGGCCGGCCGCGTCCGGGCCCAGGAAATCGGCGATTTCCGCCATCTCGGGTGCCCAGCGATACGCCTTCGGCGCCATGCCGGGCAGGCCCTTGGCGAACCGGGCGAGGAGCGCCGGCTCGTTCTCGGCGAGTTCGGCCAGCAGCGCCTCGCCGGCGCCGGCGCGCTCGGCGGCCAGGATCATGATGGCGGCCAGCGCCGTGAGACCCTTGTTGAGGCCGGCATAGCTCATCTTCAGGCTGGAGGCGGCGTCGATCCCGCCGGCGCAGACGCGCAGGTCGAGGCCGAGGTCGCGCAGGATCTGCGCGGGGCCCGTGTCCGCGCCCGAGACGTAGACGCGCGGCCCTTGGCTGCCGGGCTTCGGCGGCAGGCCCAGAATCGCCCCGTCGAGGAACGGCGCGCCCGTACCGGCGATGATCTCCGCAATGCGGCCGACCGTTTCCGGGCTGACGGCATTGGCGTCGATATAGACCGGCTTGCGTGGGGCCGCCGCGAGGGCGGGAGCGAGCCGGCGGGCCATGGCCTCCGCGTCGGCGGGCGGTACGATCGAGAGCAGGAGGTCCGCGGCGGCGAGATCGGCATCCGCGGCGTGGATCATGCCGGCAGCCTCGGCTCGAGCGTGGCTCGCAGACCCGCGCCCGTCGAGGGAGGTCAGCACCCGGGCGCCGTGCTCGGACAACCGAGCCCCGATGGCGCTGCCCATGGCGCCGGGGGCGATCACCGCGATGGTGGGCATGGGGGTTATTCCGATCCGACGAACTGCCCGACACTAGGCGAGCTGCATGAGCTCAGCCAAGGCCGGGACGCTCCTTTACGACCCCGTTCAGCGCCGGTATCGTTCCATGCATGAGCAATCCCGCCGCGCTCGCCGCCGGGCAACCTGGGTCCTGGCCCTAGAAGGACGCAAAGGCCCGCTTCGGCGAGCTTATCCGTCGTGTCCAGAGCGATGGACCGCAACATGTGACGGTTGGGGATCAGGAAGCCGTGGTGGTGATCTCGGCGGAGGAGTTCCGCCGACTTACGGGAACCGCGTCGGGACAGAAGCTGATCGACGCCCTGCAGGCCTCCCCGTACCGCGACGTCGACCTCGCACCCGAACCGGTCACGATGTCCGTCCATGACGCCGATTTGTGAAAAGCTGGCTGCTCGACACCAATGTCCTGTCCGAGCTTCGCCGTCCGCGGCCGGAGCAGAGGGTTGTCGCCTTCGCCGCCGCTCAACCGATCGAGGCGCTGTACGTCAGCATCGTGACCTTCGCGGAGCTTCGATACGGCATCGAGCGGCTCGGAGATGGGCCGCGTCGGGCGGAGTTGATCGATTGGCTGACGCGTCAACTCCGGCCGATGTTCACCGGCCGCACCCTGCCCGTCGATGAAGAGGTTGATGGTACGCTGGCGGTTTCTCGTCGATGACGGCCGGCGGAGCGGGCACACCTTCCCGCAGCCCGATCTTCTGATCGCTGCGACGGCCCTGGTCTCCGGTCTCACACTGGTCACGCGAAACACCGCGGATTTCACGGCCGCCCGCGTGCCCCTCCTCAATCCCAAGATCGACCCACTGCCGTAAGCAGCCGGTCGCTCTCAGGTCGGTCGCTCCGAAGCTCCTACCGCAGCGACCCACAGAACCGCTGGATACGCCGGCACGCCTCCTCCAGCACCGCGTTGGAGGTGGCGTAGGAGATCCGCAGGTTCGGCCCGAGACCGAAGGCCGAGCCGTGCACCGCGGCCACGCCCTCGGCCTGGAGCAGTTCCGTGACGAAATCCTCGTCGGTCTCGATGGTCTTGCCGGACTCGGTCGTCTTGCCGATCAGCGCCGCGCAGGACGGGTAGACGTAGAACGCGCCCTCGGGCGTCGGGCAGGTCAACCCATTGGTCTGGTTGAGCATCGACACCACGAGGTCGCGCCGGCCCTGGAAGGCCGCGCGGAACTTCGCCAGATGATCCTGCGGCCCGTCGAGGGCAGCGACCGCGGCCCACTGCGCGATCGTGCTGGCGCCGGAGGTCTGCTGGCCCTGGACGAAGTCCATCGCCTTGATCAGCTTCTCTGGCCCGGCCGCGTAGCCGATCCGCCAGCCGGTCATGGCGTAGCCCTTCGAGACGCCGTTCATGGTCAGCGTCCGCTCAATCAGCTGTGGCTCGACCTGGGCCGGAGTGACGAACTCGAAATCGCCGTAGGTCAGGTGCTCGTAGATGTCGTCGGTCAGGATGTGCACGTCCGGGTAGCGGAGCAGCACATCGGTGAGCGCCTTCATCTCGGCGCGGGAATAGGCGGCCCCGGACGGGTTCGAGGGGGAGTTGAGGACGATCCACTTGGTCTTCGGGGTCAGCACCCGGTCGAGTTCCTCCGGCTGGAGCTTGAAGCCGTGGTCCATGTCGGTGTCGGCGAAGACCGGCGTGCCGCCGCACAGGCCGACCATCTCCGGGTAGGACACCCAGTAGGGGCGGGGAATCACCACCTCGTCGCCGGGGTTCAGGGTGGCTAGGAAGGCGTTGTACAGCACCTGCTTGCCGCCGGTGCCCACGATGGTCTGCGAGACCTTGTAGTCGAGCCCGTTCTCACGCTTGAACTTGCGCACGATCGCCTCGCGCAGGGGCGCGATGCCGGAGACCGGCGGGTAGCGGGTCTCGTTGCGGTGGATGGCCTCGATCGCGGCCTGCTTGATGTGCTCGGGCGTGTCGAAATCCGGCTCGCCCACCGACAGGCTGATGACGTCGACGCCGGACGCCTTCAGGTCCCGGGCCTTCTGGGTCATCACGATCGTCGCGGACGGCTTCACCCGCGAAAGGACGTCGGCGAGGAGAGCCATGGCGTGCGATGCTCCGGATTGTCGAGGTCAGGCGCCGCCTGTTTTGCGGCGCGGCGAACCGTAGGCCCGCGACGCTGAGCCGGCAAGCGCGGACGCCGCAGTGGAGCGCGGAACCGCGATGTCTGCTAAGATCCTGCGGGTCGGGACGGAACGGGAGGCCCTGCCGATGGGCGAGACCATCAACGTCACCCTGGCGCCGGACACGCTCCGCGCCGTGCGCGAGAGCGTCGAGGCCGGCGAGTACACGTCGGTGGACGCGCTGCTCGACGAGGCCGTGCACGCGCTGCAACGCCAGCGCCGCGAGAATGCCGAGCAGCTCGATCTTATCCGCGCCCGCATCCGGCGCTCCCTCGACGATCCGCGGCCTCCGCTGAGCCTTGAGGAAGTCGAAGCGCGCATGGAAGCCCTGTTCGCTCAGACACGCGACGAACGTCGGCGTGCGTAGGCTGCCCGTCGTGTTCCAGGGCGAGGCAGAGGCGGACCTCGCTGGCATCTTCCACGTCGTGCTCCACGCAAGCCAGGATCAAAGCGTCGCCGAGGGCTTCATCCGGCGAATCATCGCGCGCTGCCATCGGATCGGCGATGCACCCCATGGCGGGCGTCCGCGCGGCGATCTGGAGCCCGGCCTGAGAACCGTGCCGTTCGAGAGATCCGCCATCATCGCATATCGGGTCGAAACCGAGTCGGTGACGATCACCAACGTGTTCTATGGCAGCCGCAACTTCGAGGCGCTGTTTCAGGCTGCCCGGGCGGACGACGAGCCGGCGCCGTGACCCGTGTGATCGAGCGGCCCCTCATGCCCTCGCACCGGCCGGCCCTGGCCCCCATCTCTCCCGGTATGACCCCGCTCTCCGTCCTCGATCTCTCCTTCGTCAGCGCCGAATCCACCCCGGCGCAGGCGCTGCATGACACCCTGGCGCTGGCCCGCCACGTCGATGGCCTCGGCTACCGGCGCTACTGGCTGGCCGAGCATCATGCGCTGCCCAACGTGGCCAGCCCGGCCCCCGAGATCATGATCGGCCAGATCGCCGCCGCGACCCGCAACCTCCGGGTCGGCTCGGGCGGGATCATGCTGCCGAACCACGCGCCGCTGATGGTGGCCGAGCGCTTCCGGGTGCTGGAAGCGCTGTTCCCCGGCCGGATCGATCTCGGCCTGGGGCGCGCGCCCGGCACGGACGGCGTCACCGCGCGGGCTTTGCGCCGCCGCGAGGCGCCGGGGGAGGGCGGGGGTGACGATTTCCTCGACCGCCTGCAGGAATTGCTGTTCTGGGACGGCGGCTTCCCGGAGGGGCATCCGTTCGGACGGATTACGGCGAGCCCGGCCGGTGTTCCGCTGCCGCCGATCTTCCTGCTGGGCTCGTCCGATTACAGCGCCCGGCTCGCGGGCGAGATCGGCTGCGGGTTCGGCTTCGCGCAGCACTTCTCCGGGATGCCGGCCGAGGCGCCGATGCTAGACTACCGCCGCGGGTTCCGCCCGACGCGGCTCGGCGCGACGCCCCACGCGATCCTGGCCGTCGCGGCGATCTGCGCGCCCACGGACGCTGAGGCCGAGCGGCTGGCCGCCAGTGCACGCCTGGCGACCCTGCGTCGGGAGCGGGGCGAGTACCGGCCGCTGCCGAGCCTCGCCGAGGCGCTGGCCTATCCGTATTCCGATGCCGAGCGGAGGCAGATCGAACGCGGCCGCGACCGTCTGCACGTCGGCGGCCCCGAGACTCTGCGGGCGCATCTCGCCGACATGATCGCGCGGACGCAGGCCGACGAGCTGATGATCGTCTCGGCGATTCCGGACCAAGCGGCGCGGCACGATTCCTACGCGTTGCTGGCGCAGGCTTGGGGGCTCAACACCGCTTCACAGGCCGCGTGACAGCAGGTTTCCAAAGGGCTTCAGCCCTTTGGCGGGTCGTCAGGGCAGAGCCCTGACAGATCGGGCGAAGCCCGACCATCGGGCGAAGCCCGCCAGTAAGGCTCCGCCCTGCACCCGCAAAAGGTCTCAGACCTTTTGAAACCAGGACTTCAGCGTCCGAACAGGCGGCCGAGGCGGCTCAGGAAACCGGGGGTTTCCGCTTCCTTGGACGCAGATACCGGTTTGGCCGTCTCTGACTTCGGCGCCAGCACCAGCCCGAGCGCCGCCGTGTCGGTGGTCTCGCGGTCGATCAGGATCAGGCTGCCGGTCTCGCGGTTCTCTGCATACGCATCCACCGCCACTGGCCGGTCGAGGCGCAGGCTCACGTCCGCGATGTCGTTGGCCGACAGCCGCTCGGCCGGGCCGGGCTTGCCGGTCTCCGGATCGATGCGCGAGACGATCCGCTCCACCGTCGCGGTGACCGTGGCGGTGCCGATCTTGGCGAACAGGCTGGCACCCGGACTGAGATCGGTCTCGGCCGCCCAGAACAGGCGGGCGTCCAAGGTCTCGGTGACCCGCATCGGCGCGTCGGAGGCCACGATCACCTGACCGCGCGAGACGTCGATCTGATCGGCCAGCACCAGGGTGACCGATTCGTCCTCGCCGGCCTCGGGCAGGTCGCCGTCGGCGGTGTAGATCCGCGCCACCGTGGAGGTTCGGCCGGAGGGCTGGATCGTCACCGCATCGCCCGGGCGGACCCGGCCGCTGGCGATCCGGCCGCTATAGCCCCGGAACTCGGAATTCGGCCGGTTGACCCACTGCACCGCCATCCGGAACGGCGCGTTGAGCGCCTCCGCGTGGACCGGCACGGTCTCCAGGTAGTTCAGCAGCGTGCCGCCCGTGTACCAGGGCGCCGCAATGCCCGGATCCACGACGTTGTCGCCGTTCTTGGCCGAGAGCGGGATCGCCTTGACCTCGGAGAAGTTCAGACCCCGGGCAAAGTCCGAAAAACCCGCCACGAGGCCGTCGAACGTGCCCTGCGCCCAGCCGGCGAGGTCCATCTTGTTCACCGCTAGCACCACCCGGCGGATCCCGAGATTCGACACCAGCAGCGCGTGGCGCCGCGTCTGGCGGGTCAGGCCCTGGCGGGCATCCACCAGGATCACCGCCACATCGGCCGTCGAGGCGCCGGTGGCCATGTTGCGGGTGTACTGCTCGTGGCCGGGGGTATCGGCCACGATGAACGAGCGCTTGTCGGTGGAGAAGAACCGGTAGGCGACGTCGATGGTGATGCCCTGCTCGCGCTCGGCTTGGAGGCCGTCCACCAGCAGCGCCAGATCCACCTCGGCGCCCTGCGTCCCATGCTTGCGCGAATCGCGCTGGAGCGCAGAGATCTGGTCGTCGAAGATCTGCTTGGTGTCGTGCAGGAGCCGCCCGATCAGGGTCGACTTGCCGTCATCCACCGAGCCGCAGGCGATGAAGCGCAGCACCGCCTTGTTGCGGTGGGCGGTGAGGAAGGCCGCGTAGCCGGCGACGCGGTCGGCAAACGCCGTGGGAGCCTGGTGCACGGTCATCAGAAGTACCCCTCCTGCTTCTTGCGCTCCATGGCGCCGGCTCCGTCCTTGTCGATCACCCGGCCCTGGCGCTCCGAGGTGCGGGCCGCCAGCGTCTCGCCGATGATCTCGGGCAGCGAGGCGGCATCGCTCTCGACCGCACCGGTCAGCGGGTAGCAGCCGAGCGTGCGGAAGCGGACAAGGCGCTGCTGCGGGGTCTCGCCCGGCTCCAGCGGCAGCCGGTCGTCGTCCACCATGATGAGCTGGCCGTCGCGCTCCACCACCGGCCGCTCCTTGGCGAAGTAGAGCGGCACGATCGGAATGTTTTCCTGCTCGATGTAGAGCCAGATGTCGAGCTCGGTCCAGTTCGACAGCGGGAAGACCCGCAGGGACTCGCCGCGCTTCTTCTTGAGATTGTAGAGGTGCCAGGGCTCGGCACGCTGACGCTTCGGGTCCCAGCGGTGCTGCGCGGTGCGCAACGAGATGATCCGCTCCTTGGCGCGGCTCGCCTCCTCGTCACGACGCGCGCCGCCGAAGGCCGCATCGAACTTGTACTGATCGAGCGCCTGCCGGAGCGCCTGGGTCTTCATCACGTCGGTGTGGACCTCGGAGCCGTGGCTCACCGGGCCGACACCACGGGCGAGCCCGTCCGGGTTGGTGTGGATCAGGAGATCGAGGCCGAGTTCCTTCGCGCGGGCATCGCGGAACGCGATCATCTCGCGGAACTTCCACGTGGTGTCGACGTGCAGCAGCGGGAACGGCAGCCGCCCGGGCGCGAACGCCTTGAGGGCGAGGTGCAGCAGGACGGAGGAATCCTTGCCGATCGAGTAGAGCATCACCGGGTTCTCGGTCTCGGCGACCGTCTCCCGGAAGATGTGGATGGCCTCGGCCTCCAGCCGCTTGAGGTGGCTGAGGCGATCGGCGGTCTGTGCGGGCGTGGGGGCGCTCGGCTGCACGGCGGCGGCGAGGGCGGCGCTCATCGGGCGAACTCCGGCTGGCGATGGGTCTCGGTCTGGATGGTCTCGAACGCGGCGGCCTCCTGGCCCGGCTGCACCGACGCCAAGGGGCGTCCGATATGCAGGCCACATTCCTTCTTGTCTTCCTGTTCCCACCACCAGCGGCCGGCCCGCTCCGGCTCGCCGAGCTTCACGGCGCGGGTGCAGGGGGCGCAGCCGATCGACGGGAAGCCGCGATCGTGCAGGACGTTGTAGGGCACGAAGTTGTCGCGCACGAAGCTGTCGATCTGCGCCCGCGACCAGTCGGCCAGGGGGTTCAGCTTGATCAGGCCGCGCGCGGCATCGAACTCCGCGAGCGGCGTCTCGGCGCGGTTGGCCGACTGGCCGGCCCGCAGGCCGGTGAGCCAGCCACTCGCGCCGTCAAGCGCCCGGCCCAGCGGCTCGACCTTGCGGAAGCCGCAGCAGGCCTGCCGGGCGGCGACCGAACGCCGGAAGCCGTTGATCCCCTCGTCCCGCACGAAATCCTCCGCGGCCGCGCGCTCCGGGGCGTAGGCGGCAATGCGGATCCCATAGGCCGATTCGGTCTCGGCCCAGGTGTCGTAGGTCTCGGCGAACAGGCGGCCGGTATCGAGGGTCACGATCTCGACGCGCCCGTTGGCGAGCTTGGCCATGGCCAGCGCGTGGGTCAGCGCCTGATCCTCGACGCCGAGGCTCGTGGTGAAGACGAGGCGGCCAGGGATCTCGGCGGCGATCAGGTGGAGCCGGCCTGGGAGGTCGAGCCCGGACAGCCGCGCCCCAAGGGCTTCGGCCATCTGTCGGTCCGGACGGGTCATCGCGGCATGTCCCGGGGTTCGTGTGGAGGAAACGGCGGGCACGTGACGGCACCCTGTTGTCGAACCGACGAGATGTTCGCTATACCGAACGAAGTCAAGGCGCTTCGACGTGCTTGCGGGACCTAAGGGCGGGCTCTGGCGTGCGGTTGCACACAGCCCTTCCTAAGTCCCAAAGGCGCTCGGGTGAAAAAATCTTCTTAACGGCCCCTGAGAGACCTTGTACCCAACGCGGGCAGCGCCGCGTGGACGGATCCGACGGAGACAGTCTTGGACGCGATCGACCTCAAGATTCTTGCCCTGCTGCAGACGGACGCGACGCTGTCCATCGCGGCGATCGGCGAGCGCGTTGGCCTGTCCCAGACCCCGTGCTGGAAGCGCATCCAGAAGCTGGAGGCCGACGGGGTGATCGACCGGCGGGTGGCGGTGCTCGATCCGGTGAAGCTCGGCCTCGGCCTGACGGTCTTCGTCTCGATCGAGACCGCGGACCATTCGCAGGACTGGCTGCAGCGCTTCGCCGCAACCGTCTCGGCGATGCCGGAGGTGCTCGAGTTCTACCGGATGGCCGGTGACGTGGATTACATGTTGCGCGTCGTGGTCGCCGACATGCAGGCGTATGACAGCTTCTACAAGCACCTGATCGCGGTGCTGCCACTCAAGAACGTCACCTCCCGGTTCGCCATGGAGAAGGTGAAATCCACCACGGCCCTACCCCTGCCGGCGCCACCGAAGAACGGGCGGCACCTGCCCGGGACCGGCCCCGTGCTCGCGGTTGTAGGAGAATGATTTTCTCTTCTCCCGCACCGCAGCGAACGTGATCTCCTAATCTCCGTACGTTCTGTAAAAAGAACGTCTCTCGATTGACACGGGCCGCGTTGGCCCCGACATGGTCCGGTAATGTCCCGCCAGAATCTCCTTCCGCGCACCGCCCCGTTCGGGGATGGCGAGCGCGCCAGTCTCGATGCGGTGCTCGGCGCCGCGAGCCCCACGCAGCGCGCGTGGCTGGCCGGGTTCCTCGCCGGGCTCGACGCCGCGGGCGGCCATCCCGCCGCCGTCCCGGCCGCGCCGCCCAAGGCCGCCGCGCCGCTGACGGTGATCTACGCCAGCGAATCGGGGAATTCCGAGACGCTGGCCGGCACGATCGCCAAGCTCGCGCGCAAGCAGGGCTTCAAGCCGAAGGTGGTGGATTTCGCCGACCTCGACCTCGCGACCCTGCCCAAGGCCGGCAAGCTCATCGCCATCGCGGCCACCTGGGGCGAGGGCGAGCCGCCGGCCCGGGCCGTGCGGGCCTATGGCGAGCTGATGGGGGAGGGTGCCCCGCGCCTCGACGGCGTCGAGTTCGCGGTTCTGGCGCTCGGCGACACCTCCTACGTGGAGTTCTGCGCCATCGGGAAGGCGCTCGACGCGCGCTTCGAGGCTCTGGGCGGCAAGCGCGTCGCCGAGCGCGCCGACCTCGACCTCGACTTCGAGAAACCCGCCGCCGACTGGATCAAGAGCACGCTGAAGGCGCTGGCCCCGGCGGACACCTCCGACAACGTCGTGGCGGTGGATTTCGCCCGCGCCGCGCCGGGCGAGGATGACGAGGCCGAGCCGAGCCGCGAGCCCCTGGCGGTCGAGGTCGTTGAGCACGTGAACCTCAACTCCTCGCGCTCCGACAAGGAGACGATCCACCTCGCGCTCGCCTTCGAGGACGGGGCCCCAGCCTACGAGCCGGGCGATTCGCTGGAGCTCTTCCCCGAGAACGATCCGCAGCTCGTGGACGAGATCCTGAACGCCGCCGGCCTCTCGGGGGACGAGGCCCTACGCAAGGCGCTGCTCGCCGAGCGGGACATCACCACGCTCTCGGCTGCCACGATCGAGCGCTTCGTGAAGGCCACCGGCCATACGGACGCGCAGAAGCTGATCGACAGTGGCGAGGCCAAGGCCTGGATCGAGGGCCGGCACCTGATCGACCTGCTGACGACCTATCCCGCCAAGCTCACGCCCGAGCACGTGAACGCGATCACCCGGCCGCTGCCGCCGCGGGCCTATTCCATCGCCTCCTCGCGCAAGGAGGTGGGCGACGAGGTCCACCTCGCCATCGTGGCGGTGCGCTACGAGACCCACGGCCGCGCCCGCTCCGGCGTCGCCTCGGTCCACGTGGCCGACCGGATCCGCGACGGGGCGAAGCTGCGGGTGCGGCTGAAGCCGAACCGGCATTTTCGCCTGCCGCAGGACCCGGCCACCGACATCATCATGGTCGGCCCCGGCACCGGCGTCGCGCCGTTCCGCGCCTTCGTGCAGGAGCGCCGGGCGATCGAGGCGCCAGGACGGTCCTGGCTGTTCTTCGGCGACCGGCACTTCCTGCACGACTTCCTGTACCAGCTCGAATGGCAAGACGCCCTGGAGGACCGGTCGCTCACCAAGATCGACGTGGCCTTCTCGCGGGACCAGCCGGAAAAGATCTACGTGCAGGATCGGATCGTCCAGAACGCCAAGGACCTGGTCTCCTGGCTGGACGGCGGCGCCCATTTCTACGTCTGCGGCGATGCCAAGAACATGGCCAAGGACGTGCGCGCCGCGGTGGTCAAGGCCTACGAGACAGTCAAGAATCTAAGCGCAGCCGATGCGGAGGCGCAGGTCGCGGCTTTGGAGCGCAGCCACCGCTACCAGCAGGACGTTTACTAACGGACCGGCCTTCCGAGGCCGCAGGATCGAGTGCAGCGGAGCAGGACGAGGCGCGGGTCCCCTCTCCCGTGCGGGAGAGGGACAGGGTGAGGGATCAGGTCTGTCCGGGGAGGGTGCATCCCTCACTCCATCCCTTTCCCACAGGGGAGAGGGGGATTGTCACGAATCCCGCGCCACCGTGAACCGCCAAGCGCTTCGCCCGGTACCCTCCTTACGGGGAGGGAGACGCGTTCTAGACAGACGGATTCATCCCATGGACGACCACAGCCCCCGCGACGCCGCCGAGACCCCGGTCGCCAGCTCGGCCTCCGCCCCGGCCAAGCGCGTCTACGAGACCCCGCCCACCGAGCGGCCGATCACCGACGCCGAGGCCGCCCGCGCGGCCCAGCTCGCCGCCAACGAGCACATCAAGATCGCCAGCGGCTATCTCCGCGGCACCCTCGCGGACGGGCTCCTGAAGCACGCCACCGGGGCGATCTCGGAGGATGACGGGCAGCTCGTGAAGTTCCACGGGATGTACATGCAGGACGACCGCGACCTGCGCCCCGAGCGGACCAAGAAGAAGCTCGACAAGGCCTACAGCTTCATGATCCGCCTGCGCATCGCCGGCGGCGTCATCACCCCGAAGCAGTGGCTGGCGCTGGACCACATCGCCGTGACCTATGCAGGCAGCGCCCTGCGGGCGACGACGCGCCAGACCTTCCAGTATCACGGCGTGATCAAGGCGAACCTGAAGCGCACGATGGCGGCCATCGACGCGGCACTTCTCGACACGATCGCGGCCTGCGGCGACGTCAACCGCAACGTCATGGCGGCGACCAACCCGGCCCAGGTCGGGGCCCACAAGGCCGCCTACCAGCTCGCCAAGGACATCTCCGATTCGCTGCTGCCGAAGACCAGCGCGTGGCGCGAGATCTGGCTCGACGGCGAGCGCGTGGTCGGCGGTGAGGACGAGGCCGAGGTCGAGCCGGTCTACGGCCGGACCTACCTGCCGCGGAAGTTCAAGACCGTGATCGCGGTGCCGCCCTCCAACGAGGTCGACATCTTCGCCCACGATCTCGGCTTCATCGCGATCCTCGACAAGAAGAACACGGTCACCGGCTGGAACGTGACGGTCGGCGGCGGCATGGGCATGACCCACGGCGAGCCCGACACCTTCCCGCGCACCGCCGACGTGATGGGCTTCGTCGCCCCCGAGGATGCCATCACGGTCGCCGAGGCGGTGATGACCGTCCAGCGCGACTGGGGCAACCGCAAGAACCGCAAGAACGCCCGGCTCAAGTACACGATCGAGCGCTACGGCCTCGACGCCTTCCGGGCCGAGGTGGAGAAGCGGATCGGCAAGAAACTCGGCGCGCCGAAGCCCTACACGTTCACCAATAACGGCGACCGCTACGGCTGGGTCGCGGGCGATGACGGGCGCTTCCATCTCACCCTGTACGTGCCCTCGGGCCGGATCAAGGACATCGAGGACGGGCCGCAATTCCTCACGGGGCTGCGGCGCATCGCCGAGGTGCATCAGGGTGATTTCCGCCTCACCGGCAACCAGAACGTGATCATCGCCAACGTCCCGGCCGAGAAGCGGGCCGAGATCGACGCCCTGGTCGACGAATACGGGCTGACGCGGGGCGCGAGCGCGCTCCGGCGCAACTCGATGGCCTGTGTGGCTCTGCCGACCTGCGGCTTGGCGCTCGCCGAGAGCGAGCGCTACCTGCCGGATCTGATGACCGAGCTGGAGGAGAGCCTCGCGTCCCACGGGCTGGCCGAGGAGGAGATCACGATCCGCTCCACCGGTTGCCCGAACGGCTGCGCCCGGCCGTTCATCTCCGAGATCGGCCTCGTGGGCCGTGGTCCCGAGCGCTACCATCTCTATCTCGGCGCCGCCCATGACGGTTCGCGGCTCAGCAAGCTCTACAAGGAGGACGTGGCGGCCTCCGAGATCCGCGGCACCCTCGACCCGCTGTTTGCCGACTACGCGAAGGGCCGGCAGCCGGGCGAGCATTTCGGCGACTACCTGATCCGGGCCGGGCACGTGGCGCGGACCACCAACGGTCCGGACTTCCACGAGCGCACCGGCGCCCTGAAGCCGGCCACGCAGGGTTGATGCGACCCGCGCGGGTGGTGCGCGTCGCCGCCTGCGCGAACGATCTGCCCTCGCGTTGCAGGACGCGAGGGCCAAGGGCCAGTCTACACGTTTCGAGCGTCTTGCCTCTGCAGCCTGAATTTTCCTGCAGTTCGACGCCGAAAAATTAAATTGTTCCAATGTGATAATGTGACTGCCCGGCCACGTCCGGAAAGTTCCGGCCGATTCGACGCATCGCTCCGCGGGCCATCATTGAAAAAGGACAGCCGTTTCCCTCAAGGATCACCATGCCGTGGCGGCACGGATCTTCTTGAGAGCGATTCTAAACTATGGTCCGGGTCGGCGCTGACATCTTTCACAGCATTGCGGGCATCCAGAAGAACAGTCTTTTCCTCGGAACCGCCCTCACGACATCATGGCTCGCGGTTTCAGCGACTGCGGTTCGGGCGGAGATCAATAGCTCAGCCGACGAAATCGCACTTTCGGAACTGAGCGTCACCGGCAACGGACCCGCGGTGGAGCGAGCCGGCGGCCCGGTGATCGGCTACCGGGCCACCCGCTCGGCCACCGCGACCCGCACCGACACGCCCCTGCGCGACACGCCGCAATCGGTGCAGGTGGTGCCGCGGGACTTGCTGGTCGACCAGCAGGACATCCGCCTGAGCGACGCGTTGCAGAACGTCAGCAGCGTCCAGCCCGGTGGCACGATCCAGGGCCGAAGCGACACCTTCATCATCCGCGGTTTCCGGACCCAGACCTACGCCATCGACGGCGTACTCCTGAATCAGGCCGGCACCTTCTCCTCGGTCACCCGCGATCTGGCGGATGTCGAGCGGATCGAGGTGCTGAAGGGACCGGCCTCGGTCCTGTACGGGCGCGGCGATCCGGGCGGCCTCATCAACATCGTGACCCGGCAGCCGACCCTCGTGCCCTCCGGCGACATCAACGTTCAGGGCGGCAGCTTCGGCTTCCGGCGGGTGCAGGGCTCGGTGTCGAGTGCGATCGAGGGCGTGGACGGGCTCGCCGGGCGCCTGAGCTTCGCCGGCCAGTCGGACCCGACCTTCCGCAACGTCTACGGTCGGGACAATTCCCGCACCTTCGTGGCCCCCGCCTTCAGCTGGAATCCGAGCCCGGACACGCGGGTCAGCTTCCTCGGCGAGTTCACCCGGGTCGACACGCAGTACGATGAGGGGCTCGTCGCCCGGAACGGCCGCGTGCCGCTCGACAACATCGCGCGCTACTACGGCGAACCGTTCTCCCGCTACAACGGCTACGCCAATTTCGGCCTGCTGAAGGTCGAGCACGATCTCAACGCCAACATCACCCTGCGGGAGGTGCTCAATGTGCAGTGGGGTGGGTTCGACTTCCTGGCCACCCGCGCCACCGGCTTGAACAATACCAGGACCCTGGTGACGCGGCGCGAGACCGCGGGCTACTCGACCTACGCCGCCGTCGACAGCCAGAGCGAGGTCGTGGCCAAGTTCGATCTGCTGGGCCTGCGGCACACCATGCTCGCCGGCGTCGAGTACACCAACGGCTACCGGCATTCCTACACGACGCAGAGCACGAACTTCCCGTCGGTGAACTTCCTGACACCGGTTCCCGGAGCCACGCTCGTCGGCCTGCAGTTACAGGGTGATCTCAAGCAGAAGAACGAGCTCAACGGCCTCTACGTCCAGGATCAGATCGATCTCGGCCTCGGCCTGCAATTGCTCGTCGGAATCCGCTACGACACCGGCACGCAGTTCTACTTCAACCGCACGCCGACCTCGCGCACGATACCGCCCGAGCAGCAGCTATCCGGCACATCACCCCGGGTCGGCCTCATCTACCGGCCCGTAGATCCGCTGACGCTCTATGCGAGCTACACGACCTCGTTCAAGCCGCAGATCGCCAACGTCCTCAATGTCACCACCCCACCGCCTGAGACGGGCGAACAATATGAGGTCGGCAGCCGGCTCGACTTAACCCCGGACCTGACACTGTCGATGGCGGCGTTCCGCATCACCCGCAACAACGTTGCCGCCACTGACCCGAACAACGCCCAGTTTTCGGTGATCACCGGGCAGCAGCGCTCCAAGGGCGTCGAGGCCGACCTTGCCGGCCAGATCCTGCCCGGCTGGAAGGTAATTGGCGGAGTCAGCTTCCTCGACGCCCGGATCACGAAGGACACCACCTTCGCGGTGGGCAATCGGCTGATCGGCGCGCCAGCCTTCAGCGGCAGCATCTGGTCGACCTACCAGTTCCAGGAGGGCTTCCTGCTCGGCTGGAACGTCGGCGCCGGAATCACCTATGTCGGACGCCGCGCCGGTGACCTGAACAACAGCTTCTCGGTCGGCGGCTATGCCCGGCTCGACGCGGCGGTGTTCTACGACGTCAACGACCACGCCCGGTTCTCGATCAACCTGCGCAACCTGACCGACCGGCGCTACATCGAGCAGCCGTTCGATCAATTCAACAACCAGCCCGGCGCGCCGTTCTCGGTGCTGGCGACGATCACCGCGCGGCTGTGAGCCCGATGGGCCAGGGCTCTGCCCTGGCGACCCGCCAAAGGGCTCAGCCCTTTGGGATCCCGCGCCCCCGGAGCTCGATGGTCTCCGCCGAGGGCGGCACTCAGGGATTGGCCTCGCGCAGGGTCGCCCGCATAGCCTCCGGCCGCCGCCGCGCCGCCGCGCGGCGGCGCAGGACGTAGAGGGTCAGCCCGGTCGCCGCGAAGCCCGGCAGGGCCAGCGCCGCGAGGCAGAACAGCAGGGCGAACAGGTCGCCGAAGAAGCGGCCGCGGTGGACCTCCAAGATGTTGTCCATGAGGCGCCGGCCCAGCGGCAGGTCCGCGGCGCGCTCGGTAGCCAGAAGCAGACCGGTGGCGGCATCGTAGCGGGCCTCGTTGCGGGCGCTCAGGTCATCGACACCCTTCGGCAGCCAGCGGATCCGGATCGCCTTCGCGTCGGGGCTCGGCAGGGTCAGCAGAGTGGTGCCCGCCTCACGCCCCTCGCCGGCCCGGAACGCCGCCCAGGCGCGGTCGACGGAAGCCGGCCCGGATGCGTCGGCCGGCGCCTCGGGGGCGGCCCTGCGGCCGGGGGCGCGCATCGGCTTCGCCGTCTCCCGATCACCCACCAGAAGCCCCATGGCGGCATCCTTGAAGGATGGGTACGACCACGTCAGCCCCGTCAGCGCCATCACGAGGTAGACCGGCATCAGCCATGTCCCCACCACGGCGTGCAGCGACCACCAGCGCGGTCGGCCCGGTCGGGACAGGCTCGGCTTCAGCCAGATCCGCCAGCGATGGATTTGGGGCCAGCGCAGATAGAGGCCGGTCCCCAGAAAGACGAGGAGCGCCAGCACGCAGGCGCCCGTGATGGTGCGGCCCCAACCCTTGGAGCCGCCGGGCAGGAGCAGCCAGCGGTGCAGGTCCCGCACCGTGGTGAACGCCCCCTCCAGCCGCACCGGACCGAGCACCGCGCCGTCGTAGGGGTCGGCATAGACCGCAGGCGGCCGCTCGCGGGTCGCGGGATCCCGGGCGAAGCGGACATGGACGCTCGCCGCCGGGTCGTCCGCCAGGGTGAGGATGTTCACCGTCAGGCCGGCCTGGGCCTCGATTCGCGCCACCAGGGCCGAGGGGGCGAGCGCCGACCGGTCACCGGCGGTCACCGTGAGCCGGTCGCGGTTGGCGAAGGCGGTGACCGCCTCCTCGTAGCTCATCAGAGCCCCGGTCAGGCCCATCAGCGCAAGGACGAGCCCGGCCGTGAGGCCGAGCGCCCAGTGCAGGCGGAACAGGACGGTCCGGAGGGAGGGAATCAGGCGCGGCATGGCAATGCCGGCTGCCTACCAGAAACCAGCCAAGCTGACGACGCCGCGGGGCGCATGCCCGGCGACCAAGGCCACGCGCCTCAGGTGATCGGCGCGGGATTGAACAGGGTCAGGTCGTTGAACAGGCCCCACTGGTCGGACCAGGGGCGCTTGCGCCCGCTCGCCACGTCGAGGATCAGGTGGAACAGCTCCCAGCCGACCTCCTCGATCGTCGCCTCACCGGTGGCGATCCGGCCGGCATCGAGGTCGATCAGATCGGACCAGCGCTCGGCGAGTTCCGTGCGGGTGGCGACCTTGATCACCGGTGCCTGAGCGAGGCCGTAGGGCGTGCCGCGGCCGGTGGAGAAGACCTGCAGGGTGATCCCGGAGGCGAGCTGCAGCGTGCCGCAGACGAAGTCGCTCGCCGGGGTCGCGGCGAAGATCAGGCCTTTTTCGCGCACGCGCTCGCCCGGTGCGAGCACGCCGGAGATCGCGCTGGTGCCGGATTTGGCGACCGAGCCCAGGGCCTTCTCGACGATGTTGTTGAGGCCGCCCTTCTTGTTGCCCGGCGAGGGGTTGGCGCGGCGGTCGGCCTCGCCCTTGGCGAGATAGGCGTCGTACCACGCCATCTCGCGGATCAGGGCCTCGGCGATCTCGGGGGTCTTGGCCCGGGGCGTCAGGAGGTGGATCGCGTCGCGTACCTCGGTCACCTCCGAGAACATCACGGTGGCGCCGCAGCGGACCAGCAGATCGGCCGCGAAGCCGAGCGCCGGGTTGGCGGTCACCCCCGAGAAGGCGTCGCTGCCGCCGCATTGCAGGCCGACCACGAGGTCCGAGGCCGGGCAGGTCTCGCGGGTCCTGCGGTTCAGCACCTCCAGGCGTGCCTCGGCCATCGCCAGGATGCTGTCGATCATGGCGGAGAAGCCGCGGTGGCGCTCGTCCTGCAGGCGCACCACCCCGTCGCCGGCCGCGCCGCCATCCGGCAGCAGGCGCTCCGAGACGAGCTTCTCGCAGCCGAGGCCGACCACCATGACCTCGCCGCCGAAATTCGGGTTCTGCGCGAGGCTCTGCAGCGTCCGGATCGGCACCACCGCCTCGGGGGCGTTGATGGCGACGCCGCAGCCATAGGCATGGGTCAGGCCGACCACGTCGTCGACATTGGGGAAGCGCGGCAGCAGCTCCTGCTTGATCCGCCGGATCGCCACGTCGAGGGTGCCGGCGACGCATTGCACGCTGATCGAGATCGCCAGGATGTTCTTGGTGCCGACCGACCCGTCCGGGTTGCGGTAACCCGCGAAGGTGTAGCCCTCCAGCGGGGGCAGGGGGGCCGGCACGCGGGTGGCGTGCTCCAGAGCGTCGAGGGCCGGGGCGACCGGGGTCGCGACCCGGGATTCCTCGACCCAGGCACCCCGGGGGATGGCCTGCGTGGCGATACCCACCACCTCGCCGTAGCGCCAGACCTCGCCGCCCTCCGGGATGTCGGTGAGCGCCACCTTGTGGCCCTGCGGCACGAACTCGACGAGTTCCAGCCCGTCCGGGAACACCGTGCCGGCCGGCAGCCCGAAGGCGTTGACCACGATCGCGACGTTGTCGTGCGCGCTGAGGCGGATCGTGCGCGGCACGTCGCCAGCGCCTTGAGGACGGGTCGGGGCTTCGATCTCGGCCTGCATCGGAATCCCCTCAGGTCGCGGAGCGGAAGCGCCCGGCCAGCGCCTCGGCGTTGCGGGCGAGCAGGCCCAGATCCGAGCCCACGGCGGTGAACCGGGTGCCGGCCGCGATGTAGCGCTTGGCCAGTTCCTCGCTCGGCGTGAGGATGCCGGCATGCTTGCCGGCCTTCACGATCCGCGCGACGGCGTCCTCGATGGTGCGGACCACCTCCGGATGGCCCTGCTGGCCGAGAAAGCCGAGGCTGGTGGAGAGATCGCCGGGCCCGATGAACACGCCGTCCACGCCCTCGACGGCGGCGATCGCGTCCAGATTGTCCAACGCGCGGCGCGATTCCACCTGCACGATCACGTAGATCTCGGACTCGCAGCGTTTGTGGTAGTCCGGGATGCGGCCGAACCGGGCGGCGCGGGGCGCTTGCGAGAAGCCGCGGATACCCCGGGGCGCATAGCGGGTCGCCGCGACCACCCGCTCGGCCTGCGCGGCATCGTCGATGTTGGGGATCATCAGCGACTGCGCGCCGGCATCCAGGATGCGCTTGATGGTAATGGGGTCGTCGCTCGGCACCCGCACCACCGGGTGGGTGGCGTTCTCCATCATCGCCTGAAGCTGAACGTAGATGTCCCGCAGGTCGTTGGCCGAGTGCTCCATATCGAGCAGCAGCCAGTCGAACCCGGCCCCGGCGACGATCTCGGTCGAGATCGGGCTCGCGAGGCTGCACCACAGGCCGATCTGCTGGCGGTCCTCCCGGAGGGCGGCCTTGAAGCGGTTGGTGAGGCTGTCCATCGCGAGTCCTTCCCTGCGGCTCCGGGCGTCTGCGCGCCGTCCACGCCATCACGCGCAGCCTTTGACCGGGAGGTCAAAGCCAAAGGCTGGATCGACCGATGCGCGTCCTGCATCGATCGGCGTGCCTCAGCCGGACGGCAGGTCCGATAGGATCGCGCGCAGTTGCGCGATCAGCGGATCGTCCGCGCCGCGCCGCCATGCCAGGTGCAGCTCGACCGGCCGCGGCGCGGGCAGCGCGAGCGGGCGGAACACCACGCCCTCGAACCGCAGGTGCTCGGCCGCGGCCGGGACCAGGGCGATCCCCAAAGCGGCCCGGACCAGGGCCAGGATCGCGTGGATCTGCGTGAGTTGCTGGACGATTCGGGGCTGGCTCCCCGCCCCGGCAAGCAGGCCGAGGGTAAGATCGTGGAAGTAGCGGGCCTCGTTCGGCGCGTAACCGATGATCGACTCGCCGACGAGGTCACCAGGCACGAGGCGGTCGCGCCGGACTAGGGGATTGCCCGCGGGCAGCGCGACCACGAGGGGTTCGGCGAGCGCCTGGACGGAATGCAGGTCTGGATGCGTCACGGGCGGGCGCACCAGGGCAGCGTCGAGGCTGCCGGCGCGCAGGGCCTCGACCTGATCCTGACTCACCATCTCGCGCAGCGACAGGGTGACGTCCGGCAGCGCCCGCCGGAGCGCGATGACGAGGCGTGGCAGGAAATCGTAGGCCGAGGCCGCCGTGAAGCCGAGCTTCAGGATGCCGCCGCGCCCCGCCGCGACCTGCCGGGTCACGTGGGTCGCGCTCTCGGCCAACCACAGGATGCGCTGGGCCTCGGGGAGGAAGCTGCGCCCGGCCGCCGTCAGCCGGACGGAGCGGCTGGTGCGCTCCAGGAGCTGCACGTCGAGCACGCGCTCCAGCACCTGGATCTGCCGCGAGAGGGGCGGCTGCGTCATGTTCAGCCGGGCGGCCGCGCGCCCGAAGTGCAACTCCTCCGCGACCGCCGCGAAGCACCGGAGCTGGCTGAAGTCGAACATGGGGCTCCCCGGCGTGCCGCGGGGGGACCATAAGGGATCGCGCCGGAAACCCGAACGCTCCCTCAAACACCTGAAGCCGATTAACTTTTCCGGCCGCTGAAGGCAGCCGTCCGGGTTCGGGCGCGTCTGCAGCCGACCCGCGCCAGCCTGTCATGCCGCCGCGGGACCGGCCTCTACGGGGTCAGCTCGTTGCCGGCGTAGTCGATCTTGCCGTCCGGACCCTTCTTCCACGCGTACACGACATAGTCGGGCCGGGTGATGTCGCCCTTCTTGTCGTAGGCGATCGGGCCGACAACGGTCTCGATCGTCTTGCCCTGGTGCAGCCAGTCGGCGAGCGTCTTGCCGTCGCTGGAGCCGGTCTCCGCCATGGCCCGCGCCAGAACCTGCACGGCCGCGTAGCCGTAGAGCGTATAGGCGTCGGGATCGATGCCCCGGGCGTTGAACGCCGCCACGATGGCCTGGGCACCGGGGTTCTTGCGCGGATCCGGCGCGAAGGTCATCAGCGTCCCGTCCGCGCCAGGGCCGGCGATCTGCACGAACTCCTTGGGGGCGAGGCCGTCGCCACCCGCCAGCAATGCGTTGAGGCCCTGGTCGCGCATCTGCCGCACGATCAGGCCGGCTTCGATGTGGTAGCCGCCGTAATAGACGACATCGACACCTGCAGATTTCAGCCTGGAGACGAGCGCCGAATAGTCCTTCTCGCCCGGGTTGATGCCCTCGTACAGCACGGGTTTGACGCCGTTGGCCTTCAGCGCGGTCTGCGTCTCCTCGGCCAAGCCCTTCCCGTAGGGCGACTTGTCGTGGACGAGGGCGATTTTCTTGTCCTTGAAGCGCTCCGCGAGGTAGGCGCCCGCCACCTTGCCCTGCTGGTCGTCGCGGCCGCAGGTGCGGAAGGTGTTCCAATGGCCGCGCTCGGTGAACTTCACGTTCGTGGAGGCCGGGGTGACCTGGACGATGCCGGCATCGAGGTAGACGTCCGAGGCCGGGATCGACACGCCGGAGCTGAACGAGCCGACCACCATCGTCACGCCCGCGCTGGCGAGCTTGTTGGCCACCGAGACGCCCTGCTTCGGATCGGACGCGTCGTCGCCGATCACCGGCTCCAGCGGGCGCCCCTTGATCCCGCCGGCCTTGTTGATGTCCTCGATCGCCTGCGCGGCACCGGTCCGGACCTGCGCACCGAAGGCCGCGTAGGAACCCGTGAGTCCCAGGGCGATGCCGATCTTCACCGGCGCACCAGTCCCTTGAGCCAGGGATCCGGTCACGGCAGACAGGACGACAAGACCGGACAGCAGCAACCGCCTCATATCACCCCCGGCAGAGAAGACGACACGGGACGCGGAACCTATCGGCGAAAGATATCCGGGCCCGACGCCGTCACACAGCGCACGTCATCCTGAAGCGCCGAGCATTCAACGTCAAGAATTCTTGAACACACTTCCAGTTGTGTGCTTCTATACTCGCACGCGCGTCGACAAGAACTCGTCCTTGCCGGGTCGAGAGGATCGCCGCAGTCGATCCAACGCCACGAGGAATGGCGCCCGCCAGCGAGGGTGGCAGGGCCGGGCGCTGGGCAAGCCCGCGCGTCATCCGCGCGCTCCAGGGGTAGACAAACGGAAGCCGCCCCCGATCGTTGCGCGATCGGGGGCGGCTTCCCAGCCAGACCCTTAGGGATTCGTCGCGCGGTCCAGGGAGCGATCCGTCCGGAGCCTGCGCGATCAGCGCTCGATCAGCAGCTCAGCCGCCGGCCTTCCTTGCGCCCGAACACGCGCCAATGCGCGGCGCCGGATTCCATTTGACCGTTGGCGATGGCACGCCGGACATCCGGGTTGCAGCGCAGATACTCGCGCTCGTCGAACCCGTAGGCGGAACGCCCGCCGCGGTAATCGTCCCGGTCCCGATAATCGTCCCGGTCGCGGTAGCCGCGGTCCCGGCCGTCATAATCGCCGCGGTCGCGATAGCCACGGTCGCGGTAGCCGTCATCGTCACCGTAGGGGCGGGGCTGCGCCGCGACCGGGCCAACCACGCCCAGAAGGCCGACGCTCACCGCGGCCGCCGCCAGAAACGCCTTCATCGTTTTAATCCTCCCCATCCTCGAATTGGTGGGCTGAAACGCACCGCGCCGGGAATGGTTCGACCGGCTTGACCGTGGAGGCAGCGACGTCCCGCCTCCATCGTGGCCGCCGCGGACAGGCCGTCGAGCCGGCCCGCGGCGGGTCGGACTTTACATCCGGTGCATCATGCGGTGGCGCATCTCGCGACGCATCATGCGGCGCTCCATCCGATGGCGCATCATCCGGTGCTCCATGCGATGCTCCATGCGACGGCGCATCATGTGGCGCTCCATCCGGTCCATCTGAACGGTGCTGACCATGTCGGCGGGCGCGGCAACGGCCCCGGGGGCGATCGGCGCGGCCGAGGCCGGCACCGCGACGGCGCTGCCCAGAACGGCGAACAGGGCGGCGGTAATGATCGAACGACGCACGGAAGCATCCTTTCTCGCCGCCCCGGAGGGGACGGACATCCTTTGTGGCGCCAGCGCGGGAGCAGAATATCCCGAGGCACCGCCCAGGAAGCCGCGGGCCGACAGGATGGTTCCACGGCCGAATCCGGATCGCCGTTCGCGGGTCCGGGGCGGCGCCCGACCGCGGCTTGATCGTCTGGCGCCCATGCCGCAGGGAGCCGACAAGGAATCCGCAACTATCGGGTGAGAAAGCTGCGGCCCAACAGCACCGTCGGTGCGTCGGGGCGCGGTTCGCGCCGGTCGAACGGATCCGCCCGCGCAGATGCACACAGACGCGCCGCCACCGGACCCCGCCGGCCCACAGGCCACGCGCGGACCGGAGCCCTGGGACGCCGCCGCCGGATTCGGCCAGTGGCGCCTGGACCCGCGCACGCGCCGCGTCACCCGCTCGGCCGGCCTCGCGCGCCTTCTCGGAGTGCCAGAGAGCCGCGATCTCGCGTTCGAGGACCATTTCGCCAGCTATCATCCGGATGACCGCGCTGCCGTGATCGCGCGGGTCGAGGGAATCCTGTCCGGAGACCGGCCGGCGGTTCCCTATCAGGTGCGAACCCGCATCGTGCGTCCGGACGGGACCGTCCTCGACGCGATCATCCAGGGCGTGCCGGAATGCGGGCCCGACGGCGCGCTCGTCGCCCTGCACGGCATGCTCCTCGACGTGAGCGACCTCGTCCGGTCCGAGCGGCGCGCCCACGAGACCGACCGGCTCCTGCACGGGACGCTGGACAGCATGGACCAGGGCCTCGTGGTGCTCGACGCCGCGCAGCGGGTCCGCGTGTTCAACCGCAGCGCCGCGGACCTGCTCGACCTGCCGGGCGACGTGCTGCGCGTCGGCGTCGCCTTCCCGGATATCCACGCCTACCAGCGCGCCCGGGGCGATTTCGCGGCGGCGGAATCCGGTCTGCGGCTCGGGCTCGCCGGCCGCGACCTGGGGGCGCTCCCGCCGCTGTTCGACTGGCGCCTGCCCACCGGGATCACCCTGGAGGTGCGCCGCTCGGCCCTGGGCGATGGCGGCGCGGTCCTGACCTTCACCGACGTGACGCAGCACCGGATCGCCGAGCAGGCGATGGAGGAGAGCGAGCGCCGCTACCGGCTCCTCACCGAGAACAGCACCGACATCGTGATCTGGTCGGACCTCAGCACCTGCCGCCGCTACGTCTCGCCCGCCATGCGCGCCGTCCTGGGCTACGATCCTGAGGATCTGGTCGGCACGCAGCCCCTCGACTTCGTCCATCCCGACGACGTGGCGGCCTACCGCGCCGTCCTCGATGACCTCACCGGCGGCCGCACCGCGCAGGCCCTGACCTGCCAGCGCTACCGGCACAGGAACGGAACGTGGGTCTGGCTGGAGATCTCCTTCAGCCTGACCCACGATCGGGCAACCGGGGCGGCCGACGGCTACGTCGCGACCCTGCGGGACGTGAGCGGCCGCAAGTCCGCCGAGGATGCGCTCCGCCTGAGCGAGGCGCGCTACCGGGCGCTCGCGGACGCGCTGCCGCAGCTCGTCTGGATCGCCAGCACCGAGACCGGGGAGGCGACCTACGTCAACCGGCGCTTCGAGGATTACTACGGCCCGATCGGGCCGTCCCGGGCCGCGCGCCTCGCCCGCAACCATCCCGAGGATGCGGAGCGGATGGAGCAGCTGTGGCGCAATGCGCGCGCGCAGCGGACCGGCTACGAGGTCGAGGGGCGGATGCGGCGGCACGACGGCGCCTATCGCTGGCACAAGGTCGTGGTCCTGCCGATCTGGCAGGGCGAGGCGATGGTCGGGATGCTCGGCACCGCCCTCGACATCGACGAGATCGTGACGGCCCGGTGCGCCGTCGAGGAGGCGAGCGGCCTGCTGCGCCTCGCCCAACAGGCCGCCAAGGCGGGCACGTGGCACCTCGACCTCGACAGCGGCCGGATCACATGGTCTGCCGAGAGCGCGCGCTTGCATGGGATCGAGACCGATCGGGAGTACGAACTCGACGCGCAGACCTGGCTGACGCTGATCGACCGCGAGGACGGCGCCCGCGCCCTGGAGGCTGCCGCGGCGGCCGCCGAGACGGGCGAGACGTTCTCGATCGAGTTCCGGGTCCCGGATCCGGAGGGCGGCGTGCGCTGGATCAACGGCGTCGGGCGCGCCGCCCCCGGACCGGACGGGCGGACGCGGCGGGTCATCGGCCTCAACCTCGACGTAACCGCCCGGAAGGTCGCCGAGGCGGACCTCCTCGCCGCGAAGGCCGTGGCGGACGCGGCGCGGCTGGAGGCCGAGCGCGCGAGCGCGGCCAAGAGCGAGTTCCTGGCCGCGATGAGCCACGAGATCCGCACGCCGCTGAACGGGGTGATCGGCTATGCCGACCTGCTCCTCGACGAGACCGATCTCGGGCCGGCGGCGCGCCGGCATGCCGATCGGATCCGCACCGCGGGGGCGGCGCTGCTGACGGTGGTCAACGACGTGCTCGATTTCTCGAAGGTCGAGGCCGGGCAGATCGAGATCGTACCCCGGCCGTTCGCCCTCGAAGCGCTCATCGACAACGCGGTCTCGATCGTGCGCCCCTCGGCCGAGCGCAAGGGCCTCACCCTCGCCGTCACCTGCGGGTCGGACCTGCCGGACTGGGTCGAGGGCGACGAGGACCGCCTGCGTCAGGTTCTGCTCAACCTGCTCACCAACGCGGTGAAGTTCACTTCGGCGGGACGCATCGGCCTGACGATCCTAACCGGCCCGCACAGCCTGCGCTTCGAGATCCACGATACCGGGATCGGCATCCCGGCGGACAAGTGCGACCGCCTGTTCCGGCGGTTCTCGCAGGTCGACGGCTCGATCAGCCGCGAATACGGCGGAACCGGGCTGGGCCTCGCCATCTCGAAGTCGCTCGTGGAGCTGATGGGCGGAACGATCGGCGTCGCGAGTGCGGTGGGGTGTGGCTCGATCTTCTGGTTCGAGGCCGCTTTGCCCGCGACGATGCCGGCGTCCCCCGTCGCGGCGGCCTCTGCCGCGACCGTCCGCGCGACCGGCAAGCGCCTGCTGCTGGCCGAGGACGTGCCGCTGAACCAGGATCTCGCCCGGACGATCCTCGAACGGGCCGGGTACGCGGTGGACGTGGTGGGCGACGGGGTCGACGCGGTCGCCGCCGTCCAGGCCCGGACCTACGACCTCGTGCTGATGGACGTGCAGATGCCCGTGATGGACGGGATTGCGGCGACCCGGCGGATCCGGGCGCTGGGCGCCCCGCGGGGCCGGCTGCCGATCGTGGCGATGACCGCGAACGTCCTGCCGGAGCAGGTGGCCGAATTGCGCGCCGCCGGCCTCGACGATCATGTCGGCAAGCCGTTCCGGGTCCAGACCCTGCTCGCCGTGATCGACCGCTGGACCGGCACCCCCGCGGAGCCGGAGCGCCCCGCCGACACGATCGACCACGCGGTCCTCAACGAGATGACCGAGATGGTCGGCCGCGCGCGGATGAACGACCTGCTGGCGATGCTGGCGAAGGAACTCACCCAGCGGTTCGGGACCGCCGCGCCCGAGGCGAGCCGTGACCGGCTCATGCTCGACGCCCACGCGATGGTGTCGGCGGCCAGCATGGTGGGCTTCGCCGGTCTCGCCGAGACCTGCCGGGCGGTCGAGGCCGCCTGCCGGGCGGGGGCGGATGTCGCGCCGATGCTCGGCACGCTCCGGGCCCGCACGGCGGTCACGCTCGCCGAGATCGAGGCCCTGCGGGCGGCCTGACGCAGGCCGGGGGCGGCCTGAAGCGGGCCGGACCGGCGCCTACGCGGGCGACAGCGGCACGTGCTGGACGGCGCGGATCCGGCGGCGGTGGTGGGGGTGCCGGCGCCACTTCAGCACGGCATAGCGCAGCCGGCTGTAATAGGCGTAGAGGCGCGACCGGTGCTGGCGCCGGTGAGCGAGGTGGACGCGGGCGGACCGCGCCGGGGCGGCGACGCGGCTCGCCAGGGCTGTCTGCGCCACGGCGGCGGGCCTCGCGTTCAGGACGGCGACCGGATCCACGTAGTTCACCCGGCGCACGGCCGAGGCACTGCTATAGATTGCGCCCGGCGCCCCGCCGCAGCCCACGCAGAGGGACCCGTTGAGGCGGCTCCAGAGGCGTTGCTCCCGTTCCAGGACATGCCGGTCCTTCACGTCCGACAATTCGACCGGCGACCGCAGCAGCGTCGCGCGGCTTCCGAAATTCGGCTTCTTGAGGATGAGGCCGAGATCGTCGGGCACCTCCAGCATCGGCAGCCGGACCTGCTTCGGCTTCGCATGGACCGGGAGGACGACCATCGACGCCAACAGGAACAGTACTGCGGATTTGAGCGCGAAACGGCGCATCCTGGTCTCCGGTCGGCGTGGACCTCTTCACATAGCGTTAAATCTGCAGGTTCCCTACACCTAATTTTTCTGCGGAATATCCAAAATCACACGCCAGTTCCGCCAACTCACGGCCAACACTAAGAATACGACCACGTCTCAGTAGCGGCTGCGGAGATCAGCCAGGCACAGACTGCGCAGGGCAGCGGCTGGGACCCGTGCGAACCCGGGCCGCGCAGTCCTGTCCTGCGCGAAGGACAGAGCCTGTACCAAACTATGCCGTCTAAAGGTCGCCCGTCGATTGCCGCGGTGCGGGCCGGGATCGGAACGCGCCGCCGCCGCGTGCCGCCCGCCGAGCCTGGCGCCGCACGCGCAGGCCGAATGCAGGCGAGGCATACACTTGCTGTAGACAGGCTGCGCCCGATCATCGATTTCCAGTTGAATTGTCGCGGGGGCGCACGGGCGACGGGAAGCGGGACGGCCTGGTCGGGCAAGGGACGGTTCAGATGGATCAAGCGGCGGACGACGTCGTATCCGAGGCCGCGCTCGCCGCAGCCCTTGAAGCCTCCGGCGGCGTCGGCTTCTGGATGTGGGACATTCCCGAGGACACGGCACGTGCCGATCCGGTGAGTGCCCTGCTGTTCAACATCAGCCCCGCCCGGTCGCGGGCCGGGGTCAGCTTCGCGGAGATCCTGAAGGCGGTCCATCCGGACGATCAGGCGCATATCTCGCAGGTGATCCTGGACTGTGTTCAGTCCGGCGGCTCCTACACGGCCGAGTACCGCGTGTGCTCGCCGACCGGCCGGCTGCGCTGGCTGTTCACCCGCGGGCATTTCCACCTGGACGAGCAGGGCCGCCCGACCACGGGCCGGGGGGTGATCGTCGAGATCTCGGACAGCAAATCCGCCGGCACGGCCTTCGCGCAACGCGACGGAACCCTGATCGACGCCCTCAACCGGGCCGCGGACCTGTGCCTGTCCCTGCACAGCGCGCTCTCGCAGTTCGGGGAGGCGCCCATGCTGGCGCTGGCCGAGACCCTGCTGCTCGAGATCGGCCGGCACTTGGCAGCGCGGCAGCGGATCGCGCGCGGCCACGCCCTGCATTGACCGGCCCTGAGCCTTCGTCGTGACACGCTCTGCGCCGAACCGGGAGCCGCTTCCGCGGAGAGCGCCCTAACAGGCTGCTGCAAAAGTCGCTGGCGGCTTGTCTGGTGAGATGATTCACTCTGTCGGGGAGATCGGCGGGGTTTGAGCGATGCGCGGGCGTGAAGAGGGATCGGCCAACCTGTTCAGCTACGTCCGGCTTGAGGACCG